>NZ_JBFUDU010000017.1:0-131229 GCF_056404555.1 Asticcacaulis sp. P2_C5 | reverse complement strand
CACGCCCGTCGACCTCGGCGCCATCAGCACGACCAATCGGCCGGCTACGGCTGTCAACGACACCTACAACGAAACCAAATTTACCCGTGACGGCGACGGTCGCGTCCTGACCAGTATTGACGGCGAAAACAATACCACGACCTACGAATACGACGGCCTGGGCAATCGCACAAAGATGACCAACGCCTCGCTCGCGGTAACGACCTACACCTACTACACCAATGGCCTGCTGAAAAGCGAGGAACGGCCCGAGACCAAGATCGGTACGGTGCAGATCGCGCCGGCTTCGACCACGGCTTACGAATATGACAGCTTCGGCAACCGGACCAAAATGACCGAGGCCGCGGGTGCGACGGAACCGCGCACCACCTACTATGAATACGACGTCCGTAACCGGCTGAAGAAGCAGTACGGCGACACGGTCCCGCTCAACGGCGGCACGGCGACGGTCACGCCGACCCAGACGTTCGAATACGACAAACGCGGCAACCTCATTCGCATCAAGGACGCCAATGCCAATGCCGGCCTGGCCAATGGCGGCGTCACCGTCACCTATTACGACAAGATGAACCGCAAGTCGCTGCAGGTCGACGCCCTGGGCTACGCCACGGCCTGGACCTATGACGCCAACGGCAATGTCCTGACGCAGAAGTCGTATGACAGCAAGGTCGCCATGCCGGCGGATCCCGCCGTCCTGCCGGACCTGACCAACAAGACCTTCCGCGAGACCGACTACAGCTACGACAAGGAAAGCCGGCTGCTCACGACATCGGTCCTGAACGTGAAGAGTGGTAGCTGGAGCAGCGGCAACTGGGCATGGACCATCGATCCGGTCACCGGGGTTGCGGCCACCAAGGTGGTCAACCGCGCCGAATACGACCTCAACGGCAACGTCATCAACCAGACCGACGCCAACGGCAATATCACCTACAATTGGTACGACAAGCTCGGCCGCCAGGTGGCGCAACTCGACACTGGCGGGTATCTGACGACCTATGTTCGCGATACCGAAGGCAATGTGCTGACCCAGAGCCAGTATGCCGGCAATATCGTCATGCAGACCATCGCCGGCGTCACCACCTACAGCGTTTCCGACAAGGCAAATCATACCGTCGCTCAACTTGATTCGTCAGGCAATATCACCCTCAATACGCTGGATACCTCCGGCGCCGTGGTGAGCCAGACACTATATCTGCTGCGGCTTACGGGTACTTTCGCACCGGGCAGCAGCACGGCTGCACCATCGGACAACAGCGGTGACCGGATCACCAGCTTTACTTACGACCACAAGGGTCAGCGCACGAGCGAGTCGCGCTCCGGCATGACGGCCGCAACGGTCAGCGGCAATACCCTGACCACGGCGACCGTCGTCAGCAAGGTGCAATTCGCCTATAACGCCCTGGGCCAGATCATCACCAAGACCGAGGCAACCGACGATATCACCAGTTATGTGTATGACGAGATGGGCCGGCTGGCGAAGACGACCACGGCCAGCGGTGCCGCCAATGCGATGACGACACTGACGACCTATGACAAGCTGGGCAACGTGGCGACGACGACCGCCGGTATGGAACTGGCTTCTGCATTGCGTGAGCAAACGGTCTACACCTATGATGTCGCCGGACGGTTGCTCAGCAAACTCGATGCAGCCGGCAATACATTCACCTATGGCTACGACGCCAACGGGCGGCAGACGCTGGAAACCTATTCGCGAGTTAAGGCGGACAGCCCGACGGTCTATGAGGGCACCCTGACCAGTTACGATGCCCAGGGCCAGGTGATCTCGACGGCCAGGGCGTCACGGACGACAGCGACCTCGACCACCTGGACGATGGGCGACACGACCAGCGACACCTATTACGACGCGTTCGGCGAGGTGGTCGCGCGCGGAACCAATACCGCCGGCAATGCTGCCAATGCGCAGGAATTTTTCGACTACGACAATGCCGGACGGGTGTGGCGCAGCAACTCGGGCGACGGCGTCACCAAGATCTACGGCTACGACGGCAACGGCAATGTGACGCTGCAGGTGCAGGGCCTCGGTACGGTCGACCTCAGCACCGTGGCGGACCTCGATACCGCCCGGGCCATGGTCGAGGTAAGCCAGAAGGTCAATGTCTATGACCGCCGCAACCAGGTGACGGACGTGTTGCAACCGACGACCCTGGCCAATCTCAGCACCGTCACCGGGCTCCCGACCTCAGCTTCGGTCAATTATATCGGCCAGACCGGCGGCGGCGGCGGCGGCACAACCTATATCTGGTACCAATACGGCGTCCAGCTCAGCAGCTCCCTGATTACCAGCCGCTATCCCGGCCTGATCCACGTGGATGTCTATGCGTCCGGCGGCACCGGGGTGACCCCCAGTTGGACCAAGGCTGCCGGCACGACCGATCTCGGGACGTTTGCCGCGACCTTCCAGGGCTCAGGCTCGCCCCCGCCGAATTTTTACGTCAGCGTCTGGCAGGAAGGCGTTGGGTCGTTGGGATCCTTCTCGATCAATGCGACGGTGGGCGAGACCAAGAAGATAGGCTCGCTGGTGCAGTTCCAGAATGTGCCCGCGACGGCGACCGCGCTGAAGGCGTATGTGCGCGCCGCTGGTTCGACCGGTACCTATACCCAGGTCACGCTGCTTCCCACTTCGTCCGGGTCCGGCCTGTTCCTGTGTGACTCCACCGCCTTGCCGTTTAGCGGTACGGCCAATTCCAAGTGGGACGTCAAGTACGTGGCGACCGACGCTGCAGGCAATGTGGTCGACGCTCGCGCCGGTGCGATTACCTTCGGCACCGGGGCCCCTGCCATTCCGACGGCCGTTGACTTTGTCGAGGTGCCCGCTTTCGCGGCGACCGTCCAGGCCGATTCGACCTACAAGCTGGCTTCAACTCCGGCCGTGTTTGGCTTCGACGACCAGAAGCAGGCCTTCAACGCGTTTGGCGACGTTGTCAGCCAGACCGACGCGCGGAACAATACGACCACCTTCGGCTATGACGTGATGGGCAACGTGACGGTCAAGGCCGGGCCGGCGGTCAGGACGATCGGCACCGATGCCAGCACCGGCCAGATCATCGACAGCACCACCACCACGCCGACGGACTATTATTACTATGACAAGTCGGGACGCCAGGTCGGGCATATGGACGCCAATACCCAGGCGGCGGTCACGGGCACTAACACTATGCTGGCCAGCGGCAGGCTGTCCACCCTGGCGTTGCTGGCCGGCACGGGCTATGATGGCCATGATGCGCTGGTGACCGTCCAGTACAATCCCAACGGCGGCGCCTCGGTCAATACGCAGTACGACCTCTTCGGCAATGTATCGAAGCAGTTCGACGCGAATGGTTACGAGACCGACTTCAGCTATGATCTCGACAACCGGCTGATCCAGGTCAGCCACGCTGAGCGGAGCAGCGGCGACGTCACCAACTATACCACCAACTATACGCCGTCGCGGCTGATCGACACCTACGGCTATGACAGCCTGGGGCAGAGGATCACCCATACGAACAATGTGCTGGGCGCTTCGGTCAAGGAGACGACCGAATACGATCTGCAGGGCCGGGTCAAAAAGACGGTCAGCTTCGGCGGACAGACGACCAGCTACGGCTACACGTGGAATCTGTTGACGGCGACCGGCCGGGTTTCGGCAGGACAGGCCAATGCCGGTTCATGGACCCGGACGGCGGCGCTGTCGGCGGGCGTGTCGTCTTCGATGAACACCGACTACTTCGGCAAGCTGTTCCTGAGCAGCGATTTCGGCGGTCACACGACCACCTACGCCTATAACCTGGACGGACAGATCGTCCACCAGTCGAACAGCCTTGGCCAGTCGATCGATTACAACTACACCTATACCGGCCAGATCGCCGGTATTGCCGACCGTGCGACATTGATGACGGCGGCCTATGCCTATGACAAGGCCGGCAACCGGACGGCGGAGACCTACTATACCGCCAGCACGGCGCCGGCCTATTACGAAAACGCCACGGCGACCTATGACGCAATGAACCGGGTGACCGAAATCAAGGACATCGAGTACGACATCACCTACGCCTATGACGCCAACAACAATATCCGCAATGCCCATACCGTCTATATCCAGTCGAGCACGGCCCAGGACTACTGGTACAAGTACGACAACCTGAACCGGTTCGTGGTGACCAAGGGTGCGCTGTCGGGCAACGCCGTCGTCCAGGGGACGACGGGTATTACCATCACCTACACAGAGCGCGGCGACCGCAAGAGCGCGGCCTACACGACCGCAACTGGCGCCCATACGGAGGCCTATGAATATACCGCCGACGGTTATCTGAAGAGCGACACCATCGATGGCGTCATGAGCGTCAAACGCGTCAGCGACGTGCTGGGCCGGATGACCAACTATATTGAATACAAGACTAACGGTATTACGCCGGTGACGACGCGCGACGCGATTATTTATGACAACGACAACCGCATCGTGTCCGAGACCGATACCAGTGTCCTGACAAATGGCGATACGCTGTCCAATGTGTTGACCAACGACTATATCAGCCACGACACCAGCCAGTCCGCCACCTTGAACAAGGACCAGGGCTCGCTGACGCGCAGCACCAGCGCGCAGAGCCGCAATGGCGGTTCTTCGACCACTACGACGACCGACTATACCTATACATGGTGGAACTCAGCCAAGTCGGCGACGGCGAAGCTGAACGGATCCCCATTCGCCGAGACGCAGTATGCCTACAATGTCGACGGCAACCTGACCCAGGTATGGGATGCCGGTGGGCACCGGGACGTCTATTTCAGGACCGATATCCTGGGCCTGATTACCAAACGATCGGAAACGAACGACCTGGCCACGGGGGCCCAGCGCAGTTTCTACTATTTCAACGGCCTGGCGGTGGGCGATGTCGGCACCGACCAGTTGCCGAGTTCAGTCGACTACGCGCAGCAACTGTCGAAGGCCCGCAACAACAGCGGCTCGTCGTCGAACGGCAATGCAACGCCGGTCGTGGGCCTCAATGCCGACTTCGACGCTAGTTACCAGGCGATCAATGCCGGCACGAACCAGACCGGATCGAGCTATACGGCCAATGCCGGAGACACGCTGCAGGCGATCGCCCTGAGCGTATGGGGCGACGCCAGCCTGTGGTACGTGCTGGCCGATGCCAATGGCCTGGGGGCCGGCACCACCCTGGCGGCGGGGCAGGTCTTGACCATTCCGGGCAAGGCCACCAACAACCATAACACCTCAAGCACGTTCAAGCCGTATAATCCGAACGACACCATCGGCAATACGACCCCGACCCAACCGCAACCCCCGGCGCAAAAGCACGGTTGCGGTACGGTGGGCATGATCCTGGTGATGATCGTCGCTGTCGTAGTGACGGCCATCGTTGCGCCCTACGCGACAGGAGCGGTACTCGGTCACCTGACGGCGGGCGCAGCGGCTACCGCCGCCACAGCCACAGCGACCGCGACGGCTGCTGCCGCCGCCGCCGCCATCAGCGGCACAGCTGCCGCGGCAGCGACTGCGACTTTCGCAGCCGCGGCGGCAGTCTCGGCCACCGCGGCTTTGGCCACCGCCGTAGCCAGTGCATCGATGATTGCTGCTGTGGCCGGCGGAGCCATTGCCGGTCTCGCGGGTGGTCTGGCCAGCCAGGCATTCGCAGTGGCGACGGGCATTCAGGACAAGTTCGACTGGGGTGCCGTGGCCAAGGGGGCGATCGCTGGCGGTATAGGTGGCGGTTTCGCTGGTAAATTCGGTAGCTTGGGCCAGACGGGCGGTGCCGTCGCACGCGGCATGGCGAGTAATGCTGCAACTCAGAGCTTCAGCATGGCCGTCGGATTGCAGAAGAAGTTCGACTGGGCCGGTCTGGCGGTAGCCGGTGTATCGGCCGCTGCGACAAGCGAGGCTGCACAATGGCTGCATGCTCAGACCAATACGGTGACCCTGTCGGACAACACCCAGGTACAGGTGGCAAAATATGGCTCATTGACCCAGAATGTGCTGATTGGCGCTGCCGATGTCCTGTCCAGCGCAGTGACAAAGAGCGCTCTGACCGGACAGTCGTTCGGTAAGAGCGTTATGGAATATCTGCCTGGAGTCGTTGCCGGCACGATCGGCAATCTCATCGCCGAACAAGTGCAGACAGCGGTGGCCGCTGTTGACAGCAGGCAAACTAATGCATCCGGGCAGGCTCATTCTGAAACTGCGCAGCAGGCGACTACAAATTCAGCTGATATCGTCGCCTCTCAAGACGGAATGAGCAGAGGTCCGGCCACAGTCGTGAATCCGAAGGACTCGCCCCTTACCAATCCATATTTCTTTAACGAGAGCTTAGAAAAAATTGGAAGGGAAATCGGAAATCTGAACTTTGACTTAAACTTAAGTGTCGAGCGGTCGGCATTCGAAAACGGCGGACAAGGTAGCTTGTCTGGAGGAAGTTCGACCGATGAACTGTCAGGCGGTGGTTCAGGCGATGTCAATAGCGACGAGCCGACCTATTTTAATATGAAGCCATATGTTGAGCAGCCAATATCTGGCGGAGACTGCTTTGTTGTTTGGCCCGACGGGAAGTCGATAACGGTCGGAATACCGGACAATGCTCCCGGAATCACTGTGTGTGACAGCACTGGAATCTACGGTACTCTTTATGGCAGCAACACAAAGACAGAAACCGTACCATATTCGGAATGGTATAAGATATCTCATCAGAATGAAGTAATTTATTCTGATTACAGAGATGAGTCAAATCTTGGGCACGTTGTTGTATCTGTTGTGGAAGAGATACGTGGCAAAGAATATTACGTAGATTTTGGTGACTATGGCACTAGTATTAGTCCCAAGACGGATGCCACTGAATGCAGCAGGGAGCGCGGTTCTGGATTCTCATATTATATGGTGTCTCATTACGCGTCAGGCCAGGAAGATGTATTTACTTTACCAAAAGAAAAGCATCAGCAAGAATGCTGGTCAACAGGCTATGCGACGGCAGGGTCATTAGATAATTCGTATAGCAACATCCACAACGGTTCATTAAGGGGAACCAAGTCACGGGCAAGGGTGCCAAATGCGGAGCCAGAGCCGGAGCTAACAGCACCTAAATTTGCCTTAGCTGGAGTGGAAGCAACGCCACAAACTGCGTCGGTCAGAACGCTCCAGACTAGAATGGCTGCTGCAGCGGCCGGAACGGGCTCGCGCCGCGATTATCTAAATCAGAAATTTGGGCGCACGGGAGATCTGAATGCAGACATTAACCTGAGAGGCGCGCCGGATGCAGCTGTGCAAAGACGGATGGATGAGTTCGCAAGGACCGGGCACGCTCCTGGCCGGCATGGCCCACGGCTGACGGAAAACGCTCTGGACAACCGCGCGATGTACAAGATCGATCCGATGACCGGAACCACTACCGATTTCTATACTGGGCAACCTCACAAGGCGTCTAAGAACGCAACGCAATTCACGTCCAAAGACGCTATGGTTAAGGCGGACGCCTTTGCCAGAACTTCGCCGGAATTTGCATCTGGGATGAACGATGCTCTTTCACGAGGCGATGACGCGTTCGCAGTCAAAGGGCTTTCTCTCGAAGCTGCCCTGGGTTCGAACTATCAGTCTATGGTGTTCGGGAAGAGCAGGCTTGGTACTGCGGCCCATCCTACCGGGACAGCCAAGATAGATTTTACTGGCGGCACATACCGTGCTGTATATACACTCGCTCCAGATGGAAGCTGGCATTTGCACACGATGTTCCCGGAGCCGCAATGAGCGAGATTAATAAGTATTTTTTGAAGGACTTGGAAACCTATTGGCATTGTGAGGTACGCGAAGCAAACACGGGCACTCGATTGCTTCGTGCGCTTAGTCACCCCAATCATGGGATTGACGAGCAGACCTTCAAGAGCCTGCTTACGGCTGCGATAGAGCAGCATATTATCGGCTTGAAGGAATATGAAGACATCACGGGTTTGGATTTTGAAAGTTCCGACGAGGTTGCCGAGGACTTGCGAGGCTTGTGCAGGATGATGTACGGATAGGCGTTTGCCGCAGAGAGGGACGGCGCCGTCCATCCCAAGGCCATGCCGGTCATATTGACGTCGCCTGATGAGATCCGCATCTGGTTGACGGCGCTCTGGGCGGCAGCGAAGAAACTCCAACGGCCGTTGCCGGACGGCGCGCTACGCGTTGGACGGATCGGCGGCAAGCAGGATGAGGATGTGACGCCGGAAGGTGATACGGGTCCGGTGCAGGAAAGCTTGCTGTAGGGGCATCCCGTGCCGCTCCGTGCCGCACTGTACCGCATCAAAAAGTGTGAGTAGAAGTGTGAGTAGCGAGAAGCCGATTACTTAATTATATCAATATATTCATATGCTTGATGAAAATATCTGGCGGACAGGGAGGGATTCGAACCCTCGGTACGCTTTCACGTACACACGCTTTCCAAGCGTGCGCGATCGACCACTCCGCCACCTGTCCGCAAATCATGCAACCGGCTCAAAGCCATTCGCAGGAAGGCGGTCTTTATAACTATGTCGGACGATTGAGCAACCCCCTTATCCAAGCTTTTTTTGTAACTATATAGCTTTCCGACGCGTATAACGGCGGCAACGAAAGGGAAACCCAACATGTTCGGTCTCAAAACCCAGATGATCCCGCCCAACCAGGCCTTACCGGGA
Organism: Asticcacaulis sp. P2_C5; assembly: GCF_056404555.1. Classification (NCBI taxonomy): domain Bacteria; kingdom Pseudomonadati; phylum Pseudomonadota; class Alphaproteobacteria; order Caulobacterales; family Caulobacteraceae; genus Asticcacaulis; species Asticcacaulis sp. P2_C5. The sequence continues at coordinate 122,574 of NZ_JBFUDU010000017.1, read as the reverse complement.
CGCAGCGACGCCATCCCCACCGAAGCCACCCATTTTGTGCTGGGGACGCCGTTAAAGGGGCCCTATCCGGCCGGTACGGAGCAGGTCGTTTTCGCCATGGGCTGTTTCTGGGGCGTCGAGCGCAAGTTCTGGCAGCAAGACGGCGTCTTTGTCACGGCCGCCGGCTATATCGGCGGCTATACGCCCAACCCGACCTATAAGGAGGTCTGCACCGGCCAGACCGGTCATACCGAAGGCGTCCTGGTCGTCTACGATCCGGTGAAGATCAGCTTCGCGCAATTGCTGAAGCTGTTCTGGGAAAGCCATGACCCGACCCAGGGGCATCGCCAGGGCAATGATATCGGCACGCAGTACCGCTCGGGCATCTTTACCACCACGCCTGAGCAATACGCGGCAGCCACTGCCAGCAAGGCCGAATATCAGAGGTCGTTGTCGGCTATCGGCAAGGGCGCCATCACCAGCGAAATCTTCGCGCCGGACACCGGTCATCCCTTCTATTTCGCCGAAGGCTACCACCAGGGCTATCTCGCCAAGAACCCGGACGGCTATTGCGGCCTGAAGGGCACGGGCGCCGTCTGCGCCATATAGTTGCTGTTAATTCTACTTTACAAATCGGGCCCGCCGTCACAACCTGACGGCGGGTCTTTTGGTGCCGGGGCAGCATGAGCAAGGAACTCGAGCTTTTTTCGCTGGATGGGTTGGGCGGCTGGTTCAAGCGCACCAAGCCGCATCCCTTTGTGCTGCAACCCGGCCAGGCGTGTCTGAATTGTGAAACCGAGCTGGCCGGCCGCTATTGCCACGCCTGCGGCCAGGACGCCGATACCCACCATCGCAATATCTTCCACCTGATCGCCGAAGCCTTCGAAGGCCTGTTCCATCTCGACGGTCGCATCTGGCAGACCCTGCCGCCGCTGTTCTTCGCGCCTGGCAGGCTGGCCCGCGACATGATCGACGGCCGCATGGCGCGTCACGTGCCGCCCTTGCGCATCTTCCTGGTCAGCCTGCTGGTCTTCATGCTGGTGGCCGAGCACAAGACCGAAGAGATGCGCCATCATGCGCCGCACGCTGCCCATCTGGAGGATATGCAGGCGGCGATAGATAAGGCTCCGGTACCGGACAAACCCGGCATCAGGCTGATGACCCACGTGTCACCCAGCCTGATCGTGACCACCGAACGCAAGCCGGATGGCACGGTCGAGCGCAATGTGACCCGCAATCTCCAGATATTCACCTTGTCGGAAGCCGACGCCAAATATCTGGCGGACGTCGTCCAGAAAGCGGACATTCAGCCGGCATGGCTCAAGGCGGACCTTACCAGGGCGCTGACCAATCGGGAGGGCTTCTTCCATGCCATGTTCACCTGGGGACATCGCCTGGCCTTGCTGGCCCTGCCGATCGTCGGCCTGTCGCTGGGCGCGCTGTACAGTGGCCGCAAACGCAAACGGCGCTTCTTCCTCTATGATCATCTGTTGGTCAGCATGAACCTGCTGTCCTTCGTCTTCCTGTCGACGGCCATCGGCTTCCTGCTGCCGGATACGATCATGATGCCGTGGGGCAAGGTTGTCCTGGCGCTGTGGACCCTGGCCACCTTCTTCTTCACCCTGCGTGGCGCCTATCAGTCCTCCATCCTGGGCGCGGCGCTGAAGTCGATCATCTTGTGGGCCATGACGGGGATTGCCTTTGGCGTGCTGATCCTGGCCGTGGGCTTTATCAGCCTGACGGCGGGATAAGAGCGCCCCCTCCGCCGCTTTTCAGCGGCACCTCCCCCGCAGGCGGCTAGGCGATTCACACATCTCAAAAAGGCAAGTAAACTCAGTAAGATTTTGGTGTGAGATGTCAGGGCTTCGACGCTAAAATCCGGAGCCATGTTTACGCAGTAGCTAAGGCCCCCCACCGTCACGGCTTACGCGCCGAAGACGCGCGAGCGCCGCGCCACGCCACGGGGCGCCCCGCTCCCCCGCGTGGCGGTGGAGTATAAGAAAAACAAATACTTATACCGCCCAGTGAGCGGGGCGGGGGACCGCCCGAGACATTGCGAAGCGTAGCGCAGCTTTGGCGAAGGGTGGTGGTGGGGGCCTTCAGTAGTTCAGTCACTCAAACCAAGCAGATATGTGCATACCCTAGCCGCAGGCGGTGGAGGACTGGTCTAAGGAGTTCAAGGCTGCTAATGTTTGTATAATTCGCCTGTCGGGTGAACCGGTCCGGCCAAGGCGCCGTATACAGGACATGGTTAAGTTCAAAACACTCGCGACGATGACATCGCTTCTGTGCCTCGGCCTGGCCGCTGCCTGGTTCGCCGAGCCGGCCTGGATCCTGACCCACTGGAGCCTCAGCTATAATTATGACGGCGGGTTTGTGGCGCGGCGCATGGCCTGCCTGTTCGTGGCGCTGGCCGTGATCCTGATGACGCTGCGCAGCACGCGCTCACAGCTAGCGCGCCAGGCGGTGGCAAACGGCATCATCGCTGCCTGCCTGTCGCTGATCGGACTGGCGCTGTATGAGCACGGCACCGGCCACGTCGGTCGGGGCATATTCTTCGCCATCGGGCTGGAAAGCGTCTTGGCGGCGGCCTTCCTGATCGTCGTTCATGGCAAACATGCGCCTATGGCAGAAGATCACCCAGAACCGGCGGCACCTGCTCACTGAGGTCTTCGGCGATCAGGCCCGGCCCGAACACGCGGGCACACTGGGCGTGAATCCACGTCGCGGCACAGGCCGCTTCGAAGACCGGCATGCCCTGGGCGACAAGGCCGCTGGCCAGTCCCGCCAGAACGTCGCCCGACCCGGCTGTAGCCAGCCATGGCGGCGCATCGCGATTGACGACGACGCGTCCGTCGGGTGCGGCGACGACGGTGTCCTTGCCCTTCAGCAAAACCACGGCCCCGGAAAGCCTGGCTGCGTGCAAGGCATCGGCTTCGCGGTCGGTGACCGCGCCGAATAAACGGGCATATTCACCGGCATGTGGCGTTAGCAGGACAGGCGAGGCGATCGCCGCGAACAGCGTAGCCGGCGCGTCCTGGAACACGGTCAGGGCGTCGGCATCGAGCACGCAACTCTTGTCGGCGGCCAGCGCGGCCAGGACCAACGCTCTGGTCCGGTCATTGACCCCGGCGGCCGGCCCGATCAACACCGCCGTGACGCGCCGATCGGCGACCAGATCGGCAAAGGCGCCGACATCACGAACGACCTTGGTCATGACGGCTTGCAGAGCCGTCGCATAGACCATCAAGCTAGACGGATCGCAGGCGATGCTGACCAGGCCGGCGCCGATGCGTAAAGCTGCACGCGCCGCCAGCCGGGCCGCCCCCGTCGCGGCCATCGGTCCGCCCAGGATGACGGCGTGGCCACGGTCGTACTTGCTGCCATCAGCCGCCGGGCGGGGCAGGGCGCTTAGCCACAGGTCGGGGGAATTGTCGCTCGTCATAGGAAGGGCACAATCGCTTCCAGCGTCGCTGTGTCAAGCCCGGCCGGACCGTGGCGCGGACCATGGCCGGCGCGCAGTCGCATCCAGTCCTCGACCATAGCCGCCTGTTGTTCGTAGCCATAGGCGCGATAGGGTTTGCCGGGAACGATGCGGTAGGCATAGCGGCCCATACGGGCGATGACATCGCGCAGGATATAGATCAGCAGGTTCATGCCGGTTCGGTACTGCCAGATATGGACCAGTTCGTGGCCCAGCACCGACATGAGCAGCGGGTTGTTGCTGAGGTCGACGGGCAGGCCCGGCCAGAAGACCCGGCGACCGCGGACCAGGATCACCGCATAGCCACGCAGCGCCTGCGACAGGCGCGACAAGGGATGATGGGCATCCACCAGTTCGACTTCGGCCACATCGATCGCCGCGACCAGGCCAGGCGGCAGGCCGGCGATCTCCGCGGCAGTCAGGACTCGATGGTTGCTCATCGGGCGACTATAGACGGCCGCGAGACCATGTCCACCTGATCGATGCCCACGACAAGACCATCATGAATCCCCATTGTGAGGCACCGCCAAGCCCTGTAGGCTGCCGGCAAATCAGGGCCAAGCAGGGGCAAACCATGACGACAACGGCTAAAAAACCCTTCTGGCGGCACCTCTATGTCCAGGTCCTGATCGGCGTCGTCATCGGCGCCTTCATAGGGCTGATCTGGCCGCAGGTCGCCTCCCAGCCGTGGATGAAGGCGATCGGCGACGGCTTCGTCAACCTGATCAAGATGACCATCGCCGTGCTTATCTTCTGCACGGTGGTCTCAGGGATAGGCCAGGTCAATGAAGCCAAGCAGGTCGGTCGCGTAGGCCTGAAATCGATCCTCTATTTCGAAGTCGTCTCGACCTTTGCCCTGATCCTGGGCCTGATCGTCGCCAATGTGGTGAAGCCCGGCGCCGGCATGCACGCCACGGGCAATGCCGCTGCCATCGCCAAATATATAGCGCCCGAAACGCATCAAAGCTTAAGCGAATTCCTGCTGCATATCATTCCGGCCACCTTCGTCAGCGGCTTTGCCGAGGGCAATATCCTTCAGGTCCTGCTGGTCGCCGTCCTGACCGGCTTTGCCTTGCAACGCATTGGTCCACCGGTCCAGGGCCTGCGCAACCTGATCGACGAAGGCGCTAAGGTCGTTTTCGACATCATCACCATGGTCATGAAACTGGCGCCGGTCGGAGCGGGTGCCGCCATGGCCTTTACGCTCGGCAAGTATGGCGCCTCGGCCCTGGGGTCGCTGCTATTCCTGATCGGCACCTTTTACGCCACGGCGGCCCTGTTCGTCTTCGGCGTGCTGGGTATCATAGCCTGGCTGACAGGGTTCTCGATCTTCCGCTTTGTCGCCTATCTCAAGGACGAACTGCTGATCGTGCTCGGCACCTCCTCATCGGAAAGCGCCCTGCCCAACCTGATGCGCAAGATGGAGGCGATCGGTTGTTCCAAGCCGGTGGTCGGGCTGGTCGTGCCGACGGGCTACAGCTTCAATCTCGATGGCACCAATATCTATATGACCCTGGCGTCGCTGTTTATCGCCCAGGCCATGGGGATCGATCTGACCCTGATGCAGCAACTGACCCTGTTGGGCGTGGCCATGCTGACCTCGAAGGGTGCCTCAGGTGTGACGGGGGCGGGATTCATCACGCTCGGCGCCACCCTGGCCGTCGTTCATAACCAGGCCCTGGTGCCGGGCATGGCCATCGTCCTGGGTATCGACAAGTTCATGAGCGAATGCCGCGCCCTGACCAACTTTGTCGGCAACGGTGTCGCCTGCGTGGTCATATCACGCTGGGAGGGTGAACTGGACAAGGACAGGCTGAAAGCCGGTCTCAGCGGCCGTCAGGACGAGGTCGTACCCGAGGTGGCGTCGACGGTCGGCAGGTTGACCGAGGGCAGGGGCGACTCGTAACTCTCAGCCGAGGTCGAAACGGCCTGGGCGGAGAACTCCGCCGATAGTTCGTCGCCGGTGGCGGTGACGTGTTCTTCGCCGGTCTTCGAACAGGCGGCGACCGTCGCGACAGCGGCGATGGCGACAAGGGCGGGGGCAAGCTTCATGACGGCAGCACGCATGGACATCTCCTGAATTGAGATAAGGACGCGACATTTCCGAGTTGCTTTGGCAACTCGGCAAGGGCGACCGCCCGTCGCCGCTGATGCGGCGAGCCATGCGGCGCTTGAGCTGAATTATGTCGACAAAAAAGTTCGCACGCCGTGCCGATCAGGCAGCAGATTTATCAACCCGCCATAAGGCCGGCACTATTTCGCGTGTCAGGCGCGTCATATTGTATTTTTACGCGAGGCGGCGCACGGCTTATGGTTAATATGATCTCAATCTTGCTGTGGAGAGGCTGTTATGTCGCTGAAATCCCCCATTAAAGCCGGTGTGGCCGTGGCGCTCGTACTGGGTCTTGGACTGCCCGCCCTGGTCCACGCCCAGACCTATGACGATGGCTATTATCGCGACTCGCATAAGGGCCGGAATACCGGCGCCGTTGTCGGCGCTGTCGCCGGCGGGTTGCTGGGTAGTCAGGTGTCGAAGAACGAGCGCGGCCTGGGCACGGTTGCCGGTGCGGTGATCGGTGGCGTGGTCGGCTCCAAGGTCGGCGGCAGCTACGACCGGCAATATAATCGCGGCTATAACGATGCCTATTATGATAATCGTCCGGTTCAGTACGACAATGGTTATGCGTCGCAGGATGGCCGCTATTACAGCCAGCCCAATTCCGGCTATCAAACCTATGGCGATGATGGCTACTACACACAGCCGGTCCAGGGCGGCTATTATCAGGGCGGCTACAGCAGCCAGCCCTATTACAGCCAGCAGACCTACGCCAATGACGGTTATTACAGCCAACCGTATCAAACCCAGACCTACAAGGACGACGGCTACTATAGCCAGCCCTATACCCAATACAGCTCTGACGATGGCTATTACGACGACGGCTATGCCCAGCCGGCTCCGGTCGCCCGTTATGATCCGTGCACCTGCGGCTATGTGACCGCGCAACCGACCTATAGCAGCCAGAGCTATAGCTCGCCGGTCTACTATTCGAGCCAGTCCTATTCGACGGCGGTGCCCTATACCCAATATAGCTATGGCTATACCCAGCAGCCCTATACGGGCTCGGTCTATAGCTCGACGACCTATTCGTCGTCGTCGTCGTCTTCGTCCGGTTACGGCAGCGGCTATTATCAGGACGGCTATTCCACCGGCGGCACCTATCGTGGCGGCGGTCATCATCGGGGCCACGGTGGCATGCATCACGGCAGCGGCTACTAAAATTACAGGCGCCTTCCGGTAGCGGAAGGCGCCTCTCCTTTAACAACTAGCTGCTCAGCATCAACGCCTGACCACGGCGTGTTCCGCCAGGCCCGTCAACTGGATGAACTCCTGCCGGCGGTAATCGTCCTGGTTTCCGGCCAGCTTGCGCACGTCGGCCATCGAATAGGTGCCGAGATAGCTGTCGCCGCGCAAGATCTGGCCATAGGCCGCCACCGCCGTCGCGAAGGCCATGTCGCCGCGGACAGGCTTGGCATTGGCCACCGCGCTGGACGGTATGGCCTGCTCGATCAGCCGCGACGTGTCCTCGCCCGGCAGCTTGTAACGCAGTTTCAACCACACAAGTTGGTCGCCAGTGTTGGTCGTGCTGCTGTTATTGGCCTCGAAATGACGGTCGGGCAGCCAGCCCTGGACGCCGGTCGGAACGATCTCGTAGATGGCCGTCACCTGGTGGCCAGCGCCGATATCGCCGGCATCGACCTTGTCATTGTTGAAGTCCTGTTCCGCCAGGGCGCGGTTTTCATAGCCGATAAGGCGATATTGCGCGACCTGGGCCGGGTTGAACTCGACCTGGATCTTGACGTCCTTGGCGACCGTGAAAAGGGTGGCCTGCAGTTCGTCGTCCAGCACCTTGCGCGCCTCCAGGGCGCTGTCGATATAGGCGTAGTTGCCGTTGCCGACATCGGCCATATGCTCCATGGCGGCCTCATTATAGTTGCCTTCGCCGAAACCCAGTGTTGTCAGGGTCACGCCGGAGTCGCGGTTCTGCTTGACCAGAGCTTCCAGGTCATCGGTCGCCGAGATGCCGACATTGAAATCACCGTCTGTCGCCAGGATGACGCGATTGACGCCGCCTTCGATAAAGTTGGCCTTGGCCGTCGCATAGGCCAGGGCGATGCCTTGGCCGCCAGCCGTCGATCCGCCGGCACTAAGGCAGGTCAGGGCCTGCTTGACATAGCGGGCGTCGTGGGTCGGTGACAGGACCATGCCGGCCGCCCCGGCATAGACGACGATCGACACCTTGTCGTCGGGGCGCAGATTGTCGGCCAGCATCGACAGGGCGGTCTTGACCAGGGGCAGCTTGTCCTGCTGGTTCATCGAGCCCGAGACATCGACCAGGAAGACGAGATTGGCCGCAGGACGTTCACTGCGCGGCACGTCATAGGCCCGCAGGCCGACGCGGAGCAGACGTGATTGCGCGTTCCACGGTGTCTGGGAAACGTCTGTGGTGATCGAGAACGGCTTCGATCGATCCTGGGGCAGGGGATAGTCGTAGCGGAAATAGTTGAGCATCTCCTCGGTCCGCACGGCAGCCGCCGGCGGCGTCTGGCCTGAGGTCAGCATTCGACGGACATTGGCATAGGCGCCGGTATCGACATCGACGGCAAAGGTCGAAACGGGTGACTCGGCAACGCGCATCACGTTGGATACAGCTTCGCCGGCATATTTTTCGGTATTGGGTTGCTCGGCGAAGACCTCCGCGCGGCTGCGGTTGGCGCTGTATTGCGCCGAAGGTGCGATAAAGCCGCCCGACAAGTCGGCACTCGCTACCGGCGCCGGCATTGAATGCGGCGATGGTGGAGGAGGAGGTGGTGGTGGCGGTGGCGGCGCTGAAGGTTGCAGCGGGGGCGACGCCATGGCTAAGGCAGGCGGCGCGACTTTGGGAGCGCGGTTGTTCATGATTCTGAGCTGGTCCGACTCATCGTCGACCTGATTGCAGTGCACCGGCGACACTTCCGCCGGCAGGGTTTTGGCCGAAGCCACTGTAAGCTGTACGGGTACGCTGGCGCTCAGCACCATGGCTGCTGCGCCGCTGAACAAAAGTCCGCGCATAATAACCTCCCTGTGGCCCGTCCGCCCGGGCCTTTCGTCCGTGACCTCACGAACGCCGCGCCTTAAAAGCTGTGCCCGTATTGCGCGCAAAATAAGACCGCGATTGTGGCGATCATGTCCGGAAAAAGACGCACGCCTTAATTGGTTAGTCTGACCAAATATGACTTTGCGTCAGACCCATTTTGTGGAACATTGCGGTATAAAAATCAGGCTGACCGGAGGACATCATGACCCGCAATTTGCACCCGCTGATCGCGGCCTTTGTCTTGCTGGTCCCAGTCCTGGCAACGCCTTGCGCGGCGCAAGAGCCGGTCACCTTCACGGCCGAGCAGGACCATCAGAACATGATGGACCAGCTGGGCATCAAGACCCTGCGTCCTGGGTTCAGCGGTGATGATAAGGCGCCCAACCACGCCAATTATGATGAAGCCCTGGCCAATCCCTATCCCGACTGGCCCGACATTGTGACGCTGGACAATGGCAAGCCGGTGTCCACTTCCGAACAGTGGTGGCAGGCGCGCCGGCCGCAGATCGTCGCCGCCTTCGAACACGAGGTCGTGGGACGCATTCCCGCCAATGTGCCGGGCGTCACCTGGACGACAGGTGTGTCGGAAACAGAATATGTCGGCTTCAAGCGCGTCACCGCCACGCAACTGATCGGTCATGCCGATAATAGCGCCGCGCCGCAGATCGCCGTCGATATTCGCGCCATGTTGATCCTGCCCCAGGACGTGAAGGGCCCCGTCCCCCTGCTGATCATGTTTGGACCGGCGAAGTTTCCGGCGCCGATGCAGCCGGGTGGCGATGAGCTGGCGAAGATCAATGCAGCGATCAGGGCCGAACTGATCGATCGCGACCCGGCCCTGGCCGATGTCTTTAACCGTTATCCGGCCTATGAGATCGCGCGGGCGACTCCGTTCCCGCCGCCACCCGGCGCCGGTCCGGAAGAGCGTATCCAGACCTTAGTCAACGACGGCTGGGGCGTGGTCATGCTGGATACGGCGTCGATCCAGGCCGACAATGGCGCCGGCCTGACGCGCGGCATTATCGGCCTGACCAACAAGGGCCAGCCGCGCAAGCCCGACGACTGGGGCGCATTGCGTGCCTGGGGCTGGGGAGCGTCACGCGTGCTGGATTATCTCGAGACCCGGCCTGAGGTCGATGCGAAACATGTCGGGATCGAAGGCGTGTCGCGCTGGGGCAAGGCGGCTCTGGTCACCATAGCCTTCGACCAGCGTTTTGCCTTGGTCCTGGTCGGATCGTCGGGTGAGGGCGGCGCCAAACCGCATCGCCGCAATTTCGGCGAGGCGGTCGAGAACCTGACAGGTTCGGGCGGATATCACTGGATGGCCGGCAATTTCCTGAAATATGGCGGGCCGAAAAACGCCAACGACCTGCCGGTCGATTCCCATGAGCTCATCGCGCTGTGCGCCCCGCGCCTGACCTTCATCTCGTATGGCGTGCCCGAAGCCGGTGACGCCAAATGGCTGGACCAGCAGGGTAGTTATATGGCGACTGTCGCCGCCGGCGCCGCCTGGAAGCTGCTGGGCGCAAAGGATCTGGGTGTGGGTAACGACTATAAGACGGCGAAGATGCCGCCTGTAAATACCGGCCTGCTGGGCGGGCAACTGGCCTGGCGCCAGCACGACGGCGGTCATACCGACGCGCCGAACATGGTCCATTTCCTCAAATGGGCCGACGGACAGATGGGACGGACGTCAAGCTTGCCGTAGTATCCAGTTCAATAATATATAGTTGGCGGTTTTTATTTCGCTTGTCTCGTCATGTTTGATCTGCCGGGAACGGCTTTCGCCCTCCTCCCTGTGCGAAGGATGGGGAGGTGCCGCCGTAGGCGGCGGAGGGGTTTATCGACGGGACAGGCCTCACCGGCGTTTCAAACATGGCTGCAATCATATGACGCGACCGTCGGGCCGTCTCCAAACGCCTGAGAGGCTAATGGGTTGGTAACATGACCCCTCCGGCGGCTACGCCGCCACCTCCCCATCATCGCTTCGCTCGACAGGGAGGAGGGGGAGAAACCGCCCTCAGGCCATGTTTTGAAGCGGTTGTTTAGTGATGCGCGAAGCCGATAGCCACGCGCGAGGAGTCCAGTCTTGATCTATGCCCAGGATTGCAGATTTGTGCTCGTCGCCCCGTGAAGTTTCAAAACCAACCCATGTTTCGCATAACGGGTGTCTTATGAAAACTTGTCGCCAGGTTGGCCTTCGCTGTCGGCCCGTTGAAGACGTGGTGCAGAAAAAATAGCAGGATCAGGCAGTGACGAGCTGCGCGATCTTCTTTTCCAGTTCGGCGGGCGTGAACGGCTTTGAGATATAGTCGTTCATGCCCACGGCCAGGCAGCGGTCGCGCGCACTGTCCAGCGCATGAGCGGTCATGCCGATAATGGGCACCGGCGTCCCGCCCTGCGCGCGTTCGTGTTCGCGTATTATCCGGGTGGCGCTCAGCCCGTCCATCTCCGGCATCTGGACGTCCATCAGGATCAGCCTGTACGGCGTCGACTGGTGCATGCGCACGGCGGCGGCGCCATTGTCGGCGACATCGACTGCATAGCCGAACATTTCGACAAAGGTCTTGGCCACCAGAACATTGGGTTGGTAATCCTCGGCCAGCAGAACGCGGCCGTAGGGCGCATCGTGTGGGGCTACGCTGTCTTCAGCGATTTCGCCGGTGGCCGGCTGGATCGACATTTCGGCCAGCGGTACAGAGATGCGGAAACACGATCCCTTGGTTTCCTCGCTGGTCACGCTCAGGGCGCCGCCCATCAGTTCCGCCAGGCTCTTGCTGATTGCCAGGCCAAGGCCGGTGCCGCCGAACTTGCGGCTGATCGTATTGTCGGCCTGGGTGAACTTGTTGAAGATGCGGCTCAGTTGGTCGGCTGGAATACCGACGCCGGTGTCGGTGACGGCGATCTCGACCTGGCGCAGCGCACCCACGCTTGGCTTCAGGGTCGCGCTGATACGGACCCCGCCGCTGTGCGTGAACTTGATGGCATTGCTGACCAGGTTGGTCAGGATCTGGCGCAGGCGGTTGGGATCGCCACGGAACCAGCGGCCGGTCAGGGCGTTGGCCGAGACGGTCAGGGACAGGCGTTTTTCCGTAGCCTTGACCGACATCATGCCGGCAACTTCGGCGATGATCGTATCAAGCTGGAACGGAATGGCCTCGATTTCGATGCCGCTGGCTTCGATGCGGGCGATATCGAGCAGGTCGTTGATCAGCATCATCATGCTTTCGCCGCTGGTCAGCAAGGTGGCGATATATTTCGTCTGGTTGGCCGTCAGGGGCTGGCTGCGTGCCAGGATATGCGACAGGCCGATAATGGCGTTCATCGGCGTGCGTATTTCGTGGCTCATATTGGCCAGGAATTCGCTCTTGGCGACATTGGCGGCATTGGCCTTGTCGACGGCAACCCGAAGCGCTTCAGCCTGCTGCGTGCGCTCATTGAGGTAATCGCGGATTCCGTACTGGCGTTCGCGGTCGCGCAGGGCTGTACGTACGGTGCTGAGGAAGTTGTTCAACTGGACGGGACGCTTGATGAGCGTCATGTGACCGACAGCGCCAATGCGATTGAGCATTTCCACCGTATCGGGGCCGGGTGCTGTCAGCAATATGACCGGCACGTCGGACCATGCCGGCTGGTCATACAGGGTGCGGCGAAGGCAGCCGTCGCGGTCGGCCAGCACGTGTTCCTGCGTCAGGATCAGCACAGCAGCACCGCGTTCCAGCTCCGCGCAAATCGCCTCTATATTCGGGCAGACGATGCACACAACGCCTGCGTCGTGCAACAGTTTGCAGGTCATGTCGCCGTCGCGCGCCGTTGGCGGAAGGAGCAGGACACGCGCTTCGCTGGGGTGTGTGGTGCTCACGTTGCGAATGCCGCTTCGCCTGTGGGCACCTTGAACGGTGTGCCGGTCAGGACGCCCTGGAAATCTTTCAACGGTTGGCCGATATGGATGCCCTGGCTGCTCATCGAGAATTCACGAATAGCCCGTTCGTGTTGACCACTGCGCTTTTTGAGGACCGAGATCAGTTGCCGGACCTCGCCGCTATTTTCGAAGTAACGGAACAGAATGACATTGTCGGCGAGGTAGCTGGTGTCGATGACGGTCGTCATGGCCTGGCCCAGCAAACCATGCTGCGCAACCACCAGGAAGGTCACAACGCCGAGATGACCGAGATAGGTGAGCAATTCATGCAGTTGCGCCGTCAGGAAGCGTTCTTCCGGCATTGCGTTGAGATAGCCGTTAAGACTGTCGATAACGACGATCTTGACTGCGCCACGGTCACCGTCGTTCGCCGCCAGCCGGACGGCGTGACCGAACTCTCCGGGCGATAGTTCGGCCGGATCGATGCTGCGGATTTCGATCAGGCCGGACGCCACATGGGCGCGTAGCGGCAGACCCAGGCCATCAGCGCGTTTCAGCATGGTATCGAGGCGTTCATCGAAGGAGAAGAAGATGCTGCGGTGGCCCTTGCTCGCAGCTTCACAGGCGTACTGGATGGCCAGGGTCGACTTGCCGACACCCGCCGGCCCCAACAGGAGTGTGCTGGTCCCGCTGTCCAGGCCGCCACCCAGCAACGCATCCATGGCGGGCAGGCCGCTCTTGGTCTCGGTGATCGGACGCTCGGAGAGGTGCTCGCCGGCAATGATACGTGGAAAAACCTGCAGACCGCCCCGGGTAATGTTGAAGTCGTGATAGCCGCCGCGGTATTTCTGGCCCCGCAGCTTGGTGATACGCAGGCGGCGGCGCTCGGAACCGTATTCCGGCGACAGCTGCTCCAGGCTGATGACGCCATGGGCGATGCTTTCGAGCTGCAGGTCCTCCTCGCCGGTCGTCGTCTTGTCGTCGAGGAAGAAGACCGTGCAGTCGCGGCCGGCGAAGAACTGCTTCAGCGCCAGGACCTGGCGGCGGAAACGCAAGGCGTTCTGGGCCAGAAGCTTGATCTCCGACAGGGAGTCGATGATGACCCGGCTGGGTTTGTAACGGTCGACCTCGTCCAGGATAGCCCGGGTCGTGACGTTCAACTCCATTTCGGACGGCTGGAACATGGTGTATTGGCTGTCGGGTTCCAGGTCTCGTTCTTCGGCAATCAGTTCGAAGATATGGATGCCGTCGAGCGAGAGGTCGTGCGATGCGGCCACCGATGTCAGTTCCTCGGCGGTTTCCGACAGTGTGATGTAAAGGCACTTTTCGCCCTTGCGCACGCCTTCCAGCAGAAATTGCAGGGACAGGGTTGTCTTGCCGGAACCGGGCGTACCGTGGAGCAGATAAACGCGGTTAGGGCGTAAACCACCCCCCAGGACGGTGTCGAGATGGTGAATGCCGGTCTTAATGAATAAAGCGCTGTCGCGATTGGTCATGCAAAGCCTGTATAGATATCGGTCAGGCGCAATGACTGGGCCGCCCACCACACAGGCAAATATGAAAAAGTGGATATAAAATTGCGATATGAAGGCCGCTGGCTTTTTGGCGAGTAATGGATAATGTTTCTACAAAAGGGAGCCCCAAAAGGGAGCGCAACATGACCAGATCCGTCCGGGGAATGAACGTCCTGTTGTGTTTCGTGGCGGCGATGGTCGAAGGCTTTGACCTGCAATCTGCCGGCGTGACCGCCCCGCGATTTAGCGCCGTCTTCCATTTCGATCCAGGTGTGCTGAGCTGGGTATTCAGCGCCAATACCTTCGGTTTGTTCCTGGGGGCCATTATCGGAGGACGGCTGGCCGATCGCATCGGGCGGCGGCGTGTGCTGATCGGTTCCCTGGCCGTGTTCGGCGTGTTCAGCCTTGCCACGGCGCTGAGCTATGACGGCGGCCTGTTCATCGCCATGCGCTTCCTTACCGGACTTGGGCTGGGCGGGGCCTTTCCCAATTTCATAGCCCTGACGGCGGAGGCCTCGGCGCCGGAAACGGCGGCGCGCAGGGTCACCTTGTTGTCGGCCGGCATGCCGCTCGGCGGGGCGGTTGCGGCCGTTCTGATGGTACTGGCGCCGGCCATGGACTGGCGGATCGTTTTCTGGATCGGCGGATTTGCGCCGATAGGTCTGGCGATCGTCATGCTGTTCGCACTGGCGGAATCACCGGTGTTTCGTCGTGAAGACAAAGCGAATATTCGCCAGGCCCTGGCTGGGGAGGGGCGGCTGATCACCAGCCTGCTGCTGTGGGTCGGCTTCTTCTTTACGGTGCTTGTGTTGCATCTGATGCTGAACTGGCTGCCGTCCTTGCTCGTCGGCAAGGGTTTTACGCGCCCGGAAGCAATCGGCGCAGCCCTGGCCTTTACGCTGGGTGGTGCTGCGGGTGGCGTGGGTCTCGGTCTGCTGGATCGTCGCAAAGGCCGGAGGGTCGTCTATATCCTGACCTGGCTGGGTATGGCGGCAGGCATGGCGTGGCTGGGACTGGTACCGCATGATCTGACCCTGGCCGTGGTTGCGGCAGGGTTTGCCGGCTTCTGCGTTACCGGCGGGCTGTTCCTGCTCTACGGTCTGGCGGCAGAACGTTATCCGGTACAGGTCCGCGGCACGGGCGTCGGCTTTGCGGTCGGAGTCGGCCGCCTGGGTTCGGTGGTTGGCCCGTTGTTCGCCGGGGTATTGCTGGTCGCTGGCCAGAGCGCCGGCACGGTTATGGTGGCCCTGGTTCCGATGATTTTGATTGCGCTGGTGGCCATCTTGCCGGTATTGCGCAAAACCTAACCGTCGAGGCGCGTCCACGCCATCTTCTTGCAGATCAGGCCGCCCAACACGCAGCCACTGGTCGTCATGGTCCTGTCGGCGACGTCGATGGTCAGCTTGTAGTGCAGGTTGCGCTGCGGATCGAACGCCTTGCCGAGCCATTGGCCGGCGTTGGACGGCGCCACGGTCATGACCAGCTTGTCACCGACCTTTTCATCGCGCACGCCTTCGCGTATCCAGGTATTGATGGCGCACAGATCGTTGCCGCAGGGCGCAATCTGCACCCTTGCCTTGCCGTCACCGCGTGACCAAGTGCCTTGCGGGGATGGGGTTTGCGCTGTCGCAGCGCCGGCCATCAAGCTGAGGGCGGCGACCATCAAAATCAGTGTCTTCATCGCTGTCTCCAAACCCGGACCTGTAGCGCATACGTGTTGAAAAGCCGGATGGATGACCTGGAGCAAAATTTAAAAACCGGGTGAACCGGGCGGAAGAGCGGGGCGTAACAGTGGCATTATTTGGAAGATTGCCATGGATTTCGTTTCGCTGATCAGTATCGCCGTCGGCTTAAGCCTGATCATGACCCTCGCCTGGGGTGTGCAGCGAATGACCGGATCGAGCGGGTGGATCGACGCCATCTGGTCGTGCGCGGTTGGTATTGGCGGGGTTGCGGCGACCTTGCTGCCCGATGACGGTGCGATCTATCAACGGCGTATCGTGGTCTCCATCCTGGTGGCTGTCTGGGCCTTGCGCCTGGCCCTGCATATCGCGTCGCGCACCCATGGGGCTGAGGACGATCCCCGATACGCCAGGCTGATGCAGGAGTGGGGCACCAGGGCATCGCTCAACCTGTTTATCTTCCTGCAGGCTCAGGCCGCTGCGGCGTTTGTCCTGGTGCTGGCCGTGCGACTGGCGGCGATCAATCCACTGCCGTTTCCTGGTCTTTTCGATATCTGCGGTATCGTCCTGCTGCTTATCGCCATTGCCGGTGAGACGATTGCCGACGGGCAACTGCGCGCGTTCGGCAAGGCCCACAAGGGGGCGGTTTGTGATATCGGCCTGTGGAAATATTCTCGCCATCCCAACTACTTTTTCGAGTGGCTTGGCTGGGTGGCCTGGGCGGTGATCGCCATCGTCCAGCCGTGGGGCTGGCTGGCGATCGGGGCGCCGGCCCTGATGTACTATCTGCTCGTTTTTGCCTCAGGTATCCCACCGCTGGAGGCCCATATGCTGGCTTCGCGCGGTGACCTTTTTCGCACTTACCAGGCACGAACTAACGCCTTCTTTCCCGGTCTTCCACATAAGGAAAAGACATGAATTTGATTGCCAGTACGATCGGCGCCGCTGAGCGCGCCCCCTTGCCCGATGGCGTCACCCTGGCGGGCATTTCGTGGCTCGTCGAGCGGACCAAGCGGCGTCTGGAGCGAGAACACGCCCATGTTCGCCAGGACGAGGACGCCTTTGTCGCGGCCATGGGCGACTATCCGGTGGCCGCCCATAGCGATGCCGCCAACGCCCAGCATTATGAACTGCCGCAAGCCTTTTTTGGCCTGGTCCTCGGGGCACAGCGCAAATATTCGTGCTGCCTGTATCCGGACGAGACCACGACCCTGGATGAGGCTGAAATCCACGCACTGCGCGAGACCTGTGCCCACGCCGGACTGCTGGACGGCCAGGACATTCTCGAACTGGGCTGCGGCTGGGGTTCGCTGTCGCTTTATATGGCGCAAGCCTATCCCAATGCCAGGATCACCTCGGTATCCAATTCGCAGTCCCAGCGCGCCTATATCGAAGGCGTGGCGGCGCGTCGGAACTTACGCAACCTGACCGTCATAACGGCCGACATGAACGACTTTGCCACGGCCCAAAGGTTCGACCGCATCGTCAGTGTCGAGATGTTCGAGCACATGTCGAACTGGCGTGCCCTGCTGGAACGGGCACGGGGCTGGCTCGTGGCCGACGGACGTCTGTTCATTCACGTCTTTACCCATAGGAGCCGGTCCTACCGCTTTCACCATGACGACCCAGCGGATTGGATCGGCAAGTATTTCTTTACCGGCGGTATCATGCCGGCCGCCGACCTGGCCCACCGCTTTTCCGACCTGTTCGCCGTCGAGAACGAATGGCGCTGGTCGGGGACGCATTACCGCCGCACCGCCATGGATTGGCTCGACAATTTCGACGACAATATCGATCGCATCGACCCGATCCTGCGATCTGTCTACGGCAGGGACGCAGGCCTGTGGCGCCGGCGCTGGCGGTTGTTTTTCCTGGCGACGGCCGGGTTGTTCGGTCATGACGGCGGCAGCGAATGGCCGATCGGGCACTATCTGCTGAAGCCAGTTTAGCCGGGAGCAAGAGCTGCCCGCCGCTAAATTCAGGTGCTTGCACTTCTCGTCGGGTATTGACGCCCATCAAATGAAGCCAGTCCTCCACCGTAGCCCGCAGGGCGTGACGGGGGAGGTGCCGCCGAAGGCGGCGGAGGGGGCGCTATTTTGGGACCATCCTCGACCACATTTTGTTGACTGAGAATGATGTTCTTGCCGGCAATAGTCACGCTGTATTAAAGGTCAGAAATTGCCCCCTCCGCCGCCTTCGGCGGCACGTCCCCCGCAAGCGGCTAGGCGATTCGCACATCTCAAAAAGGCAAGTAAACTCAGTAAGATTTTGGTGTGAGATGTCAGGGCTTCGACGCTAAAATCCGGAGCCATGTTTACGCAGTAGCTAAGGCCCCCACCGTCACGGCTTACGCGCCGAAGACGCGCGAGCGCCGCGCCACCTCCCCCGCGTGGCGGTGGAGTATAAGAAAAACAAATACTTATACCGCCCCGTGAGCGGGGCGGGGGACCGCCCGAGACATTGCGAAGCGTAGCGCAGCTTTGGCGAAGGGTGGTGGTGGGGGCCTTCAGTAGTTCAGTCACTCAAACCAAGCAGATCTGTGCATACCCTAGCCGCAAGCGGTGGAGGACTGCACTTTATAGGGTGTCAACGAGATGTGCCTCGGCCGCAATGAAGTACAGGAACTATAACATTTCCGGTATTATTCGATGCCTTACTTCGTCAGGCGGGTCTTCTTGATGCTTTCGAAAGCTGAGGTCAGGGCCGTGTTGATCTGGCTGGCGCTGGTCAGGTCGTAGAAATAGGCCGGGTCCGAGGCGCATTTCTTGAGCATGTTCGAATTGCCCTCGACGACCTTGACGACAAATACCGTGATGCCGAGCTTCTTGGCATTGTCGCAGGCGATGGCGGTGCGGGCATCGATCGTTGCGGCATTGGTGGTGGTGCGGTTGGCCGTATTGGTGCCGTCGGTGACCACGATCATGTATTTATGCGTCACGTCGTCCTTGAAAGCGACCCCGCCGGTGAAGGGCTGGGTCGGCGACAGGACTTCCATGCCCCACTGCACGCCGATGGTGATGTTGGTATTGCCGCCGGGGGTCAGGGTCTGGACAAAGGCGCGGGCCGACTTGATGTCGGTGCTGAGCCCCTGGACCGGTTTCAGGTTTGTGGTGGAGCAGGCGCGTGCCGGATAGAGGGTGGCGAGGACCGAAGGATTGGGCGCGTCGGCTGTTGTGTCATAGGGCTGGGTGCGGTCGATGACGCAGCCCAGCCATTTCGCCTTGGTGTCGGCGGCGGCGGGATAGGTATAGATGCGCGTAACGCCGTTGCTCTTGGTCGTCGTGTTGGTGGCCGTGGCGGCGCCAAAGCCGTTACCATTGCCGACGGTCCAGGTCAGGGCGCCCGTAGCGATAGCCGTGCCGCCGGCGGGCGCTGTGTTGAAGGTATTGAGATTGCTGTAGACCACAGGCGCGGTCGCGGCCTGGCTGTAATAGTTGGTCGAGGTCGAGGTCGATGTGCCGCCGGCATTGTAGTGGGTGCCGGTTTCGTCGGTATAGTAATAGGGCGCGGTCGTGGTGGTCGAGTTGTGGGTGTAATAGGTTTCGGTATAGGCGTAGGTCTTGTAGCCGCCGCTGGCCGACTCCCACGCCTTGTAGGTGACGCCGTAATAGATATCGCCATTGCTCGCAGTCGAGGTCGTGTACCAGCCACGGCTGTTGGTGCGGCAGGTCGCCATGTTCGAGGCGCTGACACAGATCTTGTCCAGCACGTCCCAGGCCACGGTACAGACCGTGCCATTCAGGCCCGAGCACGATTCTGAGACGTTTTCGGTGCCGTAATCGACATAGCTATAGGTCGAGGCGGCGCCCAGGCGGACCTGGGTATTGAATGGGACGATGGCGACCTGGGTGCCGCTGATGTTCTTGCCGGAGGAATCGACCATGCTGGCCAGGACGCTGTCGACCGCCGACTTCAGATTGCCTATGCGGTTATCGATCGTCATCGAACCCGTCGAATCGAGGACGAAGGCGATCTCGGACTTCTGCAGGCGCGACAGGCTTTCGGCGGTGACCGTCAGGTCGTAATAGCTCTTGCCGATCAGTTTCGAAAAGAAGCCGTCGACCCGGGCGGTGACGGTATATTTGAGATTGACCGTGCTGCCGGTCGACAGATCGCTCAGCTTCTTGGTGACGATCGTGGCTTCCGGGGCGGAGAGATCCTTGGCAAAGGCAGAATCGGCCTGAGCGGTCCGGGCGCTGAACACCGTATTGGACGGCAGGCCGACGGCGCGTAGAACGGCAGCGTCCGCCGAGTCCTGGATGGCGCGGCGGGCGGCCATGACGCGCGACATATCGATGGCGACTCCGACTGCCAGGCAGATGATGGTCGTCGACAACGCGAAGACCACGAGGGCGCCGCCGGACTGGTTGGCGGCGAAGCGGGACTTGAACGCACGGAACATGATCGACCGACCCGATGGAGTAAAATGAAGCACACAATCGTCCCGAAATGATGCGTTGCGGCATGTTTTCGCGACAAGTGCGTTTCTATAAGCAATTACTGCACCAATAATTTGAAATGTATTAAGTTAATATGATTTAATACTTATAAATATAAATTAACGTTATGTATTTGTGTTTTGTTAATCTTGCTGGCCGTAATGCGAAAATCTTCGCTAAACAAGCCGAGCGTCGATGCCCATTATGATGTCGCCAATGGCAAAGTATTTCGGTGCAGGTTTCGGCCTGTTCAACCCCGGGTAAATTTGCTATCCATATTTCGCGGCATTCGGGCGGGAGGCTGGGCGATGCTGGACGTGGCGACACATGCGGAAATCGGTGCCGATGGCCCGACATCAACCGTGCCAAATGACGGCATGTTCATTATATCCAATCATCGCGCGACGGTGACCGGGTGGTCGTTTCTGTCGCGGCCGACCGACCTTAGCGGAACGGTAAACATAGCCGGCACCTTGACGCAGATGAACGGATACTACCCCGATCTGTTGGGGCGGTACGTAACGACAATACTATTTGGGAGTGCCGGAGATTATTCTTCGGGTCTGGGGATTCAGATAGCAAGGGGGGATAATAATTACTCAGACTCAAGAGTATATCTTTTATATAATGGAGTGGCAATTGGGCGAATGTCGTCGAATTTTCAGTTCGGTGCCTCGATCAAGTTTTCCGTTTCGCTCAGTACCAACGGCGCTATTCGCGGCACAATTACAGGCGGCGGTAACAAATTCGATTTCGCATTCGACGCCCATACTTTGGATCGCACGAACTCATCGATAGCGATTATTCAGGACCACGCTTCGACAGTTGTAGCGACATTGGACGATGTTACTATAACGTCGAAGTCAGGCACGTTTTTCGACGACTTCAACCGGCCCGATGGGGAGGTGGGAAACGGATGGCGGACGGGATTTGATATCTTCCCCCAGGTGCAACTGTTTCACGACAATATTGCGGTAGAGATGCTACGGTTGGCTGACGAAGTGTACGGCCCCAATGCACCACTGAGCCATGCAGCGGAAGATCTCCATGATCCCGCTCTCGACCAGGTCTCTTCGTTCGCAGAAGCACGGCAATGGTATGCTCCGAATTTGGTGTCCGATGGCACAGGAACATTACAATTCGTCATGTCCGGCGGTCTTTACAGGGCTACTGACACCTCCGAATGGCCGTGGCTGTTTGGCGGTGACAAACCGGAGGCATCTGCTCTTGTATTGGCGGGGACGGTCGATGGTAAGAGGACTCTGGCCGTTATATTTCGCGGCACAGATCAATACGCGGATTGGGCCAACTATCCTGACTTTCAAAGGCACTACGACAAATTTCAGCCCTTAATTCAGGCCATCAAAACATTTCTGCATGATCACACGAATGTTGAGCAGGTTCTGGTTTCCGGCCACAGCCTTGGCGCGGGTATGGTGGAATACTTTAGCGCGGATTTAGCGACGTGGGCGGCCGCGCCCGATCATTGGTTTAGCGCCTTCACGGATGGTTCACCAGGTTCCGAGGTCAGTGCCCCTGATAACGCCATCATGAACTTTATTAATACGAATGACCTAGTGCCAATTTTGGGTGACGTAACCCTGGGAGACGATATCCTTGCGGTGCTGACATCAGTTTACGGAGGAACGGTTGCAACTGGAATTGCGTTTCTGATTGCAAGCATGCGCCCCAAGCCGCGCGAAGGCGCTTCGGTTTATATCGATAGCGACGTTGGCAGTATGGTCTCGCTCGCAGAGCACAATTCCGCACTGTATGTGCAGAACACTATTAAATTACTTGAATTTGCCCGGGATATCGATAGTCCCTTTCATACCTCTGAACTGGCGAAGGCGCTTATCGGGAATCTGATCTATCGCGGTTCACCAGTGCATATCGCACTCGGTCGGCCTGCTGGCAACAGCAACAACACTTCGCCAATCGACTATGGCGATTCGCGGTATGAGGTAGAGTTCAGCGCCAGCATTGGGATTCACGGTGATGACGACTATATTCTGGGCAATAATAACAGCAACGACGTAATATCCGTCACTGATATGGGCCTTTGGCTGTCGAATGCGAACCGGGTGTTCGACGGCGGTGAGGGTACCGATTTTCTGGCGCTGCCATTGTTGTCGACATTTTGCGAAGCCACGTTCGACAGCAACTCCGGTGCTTATCATTTGAGCACCCAACTCGGATTCGAAATTGGCGCGCTGTATCGTATCGAGTGCGTTGTATTCTTGGATAATCCTGTTTGGCTCGGACGGACGGCGACGGTGGAACGTCCGAATTTATTTCCGGCGTCTTCCGATCTTTTTGTTCTGAATTCAAACCCCAATCTTCCAACCTTCTTCATTTCAGGTGAATACGACTACGCCGATGCCGGCGATGGCGATATGAACGTAGTGGGGACGACTGGGCGCGACATTATCTACATTGGCGCGGGAAACAAGGATGTCGACGGGGGGGATGGTGATGACGTCATTACCGTGAGACAGGACGATACGACAGACATCCTGGTGATCGACGGTGGCGCTGGCGCCGATCTCGTGTACGGCGGACAAGGCGCAGAAACATACTATGTTAATGATCCCGGCGATCGGATTTTCGTTCCGACGCCAGGAGGGGCGCATATAGTCGTATCGACGGTCGATTTCGTTCTTCCGGACAATGTTCAGATCCTGAACCTGATAGGTTCGGCGGTTTTCGGGACTGGAAATGCCCTGAACAATGTTGTTACCGGCAATTCGGAGGCCAATTTCCTCACCGGAGGTCTCGGCAATGATACCCTGTCCGGCGGAGGGGGCGACGATACTTATGTGGTAAGTGAAAATGGCGACGTTATAATCGAGGCGGCCGGGGGCGGTATTGACACGGTGATAGCTAGCAACGACCTCGGTCTTGGTAGTCATTTGGAAAATCTGATCTTGGCTGGCGATACAGCGATCAATGGTTTAGGAAATGCCTCCAACAATACTATTGCCGGCAACGCCATCGACAATTACCTTAGCGGCCTAGCCGGCAATGACTATTTCGACGGTGGATTGGGCGCCGACACGATGGCCGGCGGGCTGGGCAATGACACCTTCATCGTCGACAATACTGGCGACATCTGCACCGAAAGCAATGGCCAGGGTACCGATACCGTGCTGGCCAGCGTCAGCTATGCTATAGGGGCGACCTATATCGAGGTGCTGACCCTGACGGGGACGGCGAATATCGATGCCAAGGGCAATTCCATCAACAATGCGCTGAACGGCAATGGCGGCAACAACAGGCTGGACGGTGGCGTCGGCGCCGATAGCCTGACCGGCGACCTGGGCGACGACACCTATATGGTCGACAATGCCGGCGACTTGGTGATGGAGAAGGCCAATGAAGGTAACGATACCCTCCAGACCGTGTTCACCACCACCCTGTCGGGTAACATCGAGAACCTGATCCTGACGGAAACGGCAGCGCTGAACGGCACAGGCACGAGTGGCGACAACAGTCTGACCGGCAATTCGGGCAACAATCAGTTGACGGGCTTGGGCGGTAGTGACGCGCTCAATGGCGGTCTGGGCACGGATACGATGATTGGCGGTCAGGGCAGCGATACCTATACGGTCGATAATGCCGGCGATGTCGTCATCGAACTGAACGGCCAAGGGACGGATATGTTGCTGTCGTCCGTGTCGTGGACGCTTAGCAATGCCTCGTCGATCGAGACCCTGACCCTGACCGGGCCGCAGCATATCAATGCCAGCGGTAATGCCTCTGCCAACGTCCTGAATGGCAACAGCGGCAACAATACGCTGAACGGCGGATCGGGACCGGACACCATGTCCGGCGGCGCCGGGCACGATATCTATATCGTCGAAAACCTCGGCGATCTCGTTGTCGAAGGCCTGAACGCCGGTACCGATACGGTCCAGTCGGCCGTATCGTTCGTGCTCGGTGACAATGTCGAAAACCTGACTCTGGCGGGTTCAGGCGCCATCAACGGTACCGGCAATGCCCTGGCCAATACGATCTACGGCAATGCCGGCGCAAATTTCCTGATGGGCGGTGGCGGCGCGGACAAGCTTTACGGACGCGGCGGTAACGACACCTATATCGTCGACAACGCCAATATGGGGATTTCGGAACTGCTGGGCGGTGGCGATGCCGGCGGCGTCGATGAGGTGCGCGCATCGGTCTCCCATTCGCTGAAGGACTATTTCGAGAACCTGATCCTTACCGGGACCGGCAATATCAACGGCGTCGGCAATGGCTTGGCCAATCATCTGACCGGCAACAGCGGCAATAACCTGCTGACCGGTGGCGGCGGCAACGATACTATCAACGGCGGGCTTGGGGCGGATCAGTTCGTCTTCGGCGTCGGATCGGGTGTCGATATCGTCAGTGATTTCAGCGTGGCGCAGAACGACCGGATCAATGTTCATGCTCTCGCCCACGGCGTGGTCAATAGGGCCGGCATTACCTTCAGCCAGGTCGGTGGTGATACCGTGATCAATCTCGGCGGTGGCAATATGGTAACGATTGTCGGTGCGGCGCAGTCTGATGTGCTGAGCCATATGGTGTGGTAGCGGTGTTGCGACGCCGCGTTCGCGAAATTGTCAGTTGCGTGCAGGATCGGGCGGCCTAAGCTCGGGCCATGACGACTCATATACTGGCCTTCGATCAGGGCACGACCAGCAGTCGCGCCATCGTCTTTGACCGCGAAGGCCGCATCGTGAAGGTGGCGCAGAAGGAATTCCGCCAGGTCTTCCCGCAACCGGGATGGGTCGAGCACGACGCCATGGAGATCTGGGCCACCCAGATGGGTGTGGCCCAGGAAGCCATTGCCGGGGCCGGTCTGCGCGGCGGCGATATAGCCGCCATCGGCATTACCAATCAGCGCGAAACCACCGTCGTGTGGGAACGGGCGACGGGTCAGCCAATCCACAACGCCATTGTCTGGCAGGACCGGCGGACGGCGGGCATGTGCGATGCCTTGCGCGAAGCCGGTCATGAGCCTTTGTTCGAACGGCTGACCGGGTTGCGGCTGGACGCCTATTTCAGCGGCACCAAGATCGCCTGGATACTGGACACCGTGCCGGGGGCGCGGGGGCGGGCCGAGCGCGGCGAGCTGTGTTTCGGGACGATCGACAGCTGGCTGGTGTGGAATCTGAGCGGTGGCGCCCTGCATATCACCGACGCCAGCAATGCCTCACGGACCTTGCTCTATAATATCCATAGTGGCGCCTGGGACGATGAACTGCTTGGGATTCTGAATGTGCCCAGGGCGATCCTGCCCGAGGTCGTGGGGTGTTCGCAGCGCTATGGCGAGACAGCGGAGGGTCTTTTCGGGGCGCGGATACCGATTGCCGGCATGGCGGGCGATCAGCAGGCGGCGACCTTCGGCCAGGCTTGCAACGTGCGCGGCATGGCCAAAAACACCTATGGCACCGGCTGTTTCATGCTGATGAACACAGCGAATGAGGCGGTGCCGAGCCGCAACCGCCTTTTGACGACGGTGGCGTGGCAAATCGCCGGCGTGCGCAGCTATGCCCTGGAAGGCTCGGTCTTCGTCGCCGGCGCGCTGATCCAATGGCTGCGCGATGGGCTGGGCATCATCCGCTCGAGCAGCGAGGTCGAGGGGCTGGCCACATCGGTAGCGGACAGCGGCGGAGTCTATGTGGTCCCGGCCTTTGTCGGGCTGGGCGCCCCGCATTGGGATCCGTATGCCCGCGGGTCCATTCTGGGGCTGACACGCGGCAGCACAAAGGCGCATATCGCCCGGGCGGCATTGGAGGCAATAGCCTTTCAGTCGGCCGAAGTGTTGTCGGCGATGGAAAAGGACAGTGGGATCGCCCTGAAAGAATTGCGCGTCGACGGCGGCGCGTCGTGCAACGACCTGCTGATGCAGTTCCAGGCCGATATATTGGGCGTGGCGGTGGTGCGGCCCAAGGTGATCGAGACCACAGCCCTGGGCGCGGCCTATCTGGCCGGGCTGGCGGTCGGGGTGTGGTCTTCGGTCGAGGAGGTGGCCGCCCACTGGCAGGTCGACCGGGTGTTCGAGCCAGCCATGGATGCTGAGATGCGCGAAAGCCGCATGAGCCTGTGGCGCAAGGCGGTCGGGCGCAGCGCTGGCTGGGCGCAGGCATGACCGATCCGAGGCCTGAGGCCGTCCGGGCGGCGACAGAAGCGGGCCCATGGGACGTCATCGTCATCGGTGGCGGCGCCTCGGGCCTGGGTTGCGCCGTCGACGCCGTGACGCGGGGATACAGGACCCTGTTACTGGAGGCCCATGATTACGCCAAGGGGACCAGCAGCCGCAGCACCAAACTGGTCCACGGCGGAGTCCGCTACCTGGCGCAGGGCCATATCCATCTGGTGCAGGAGTCGCTGCACGAGCGCGGCGTGCTAAAGCGCAATGCGCCCCATCTGGTCCACGATCTGGGCTTTGTCATCGGGGTCTATCAGGCTTGGCGGTTGCCCTTCTATGGCGTGGGCCTGAAGATCTATGACCTGCTGGCAGGAAAGCTGGGACTTAAGCCCAGCCGTTTCCTGAGCGTGCGCGAGGCCCTGGCGCGGGCGCCGACCCTGAAACGACAAGGGCTGAAGGGCGGCGTTCTCTATTTCGACGGCCAGTTCGACGACAGCCGGCTGGCGGTGACCTTGCTGCGAACCTTCGAGGCGCACGGCGGCGTGGCGCTGAATGCGGCGCCGGTGACAGCGGTCCTTAAGGCCGACGGCCGGGTGACCGGTGTGGCCTTCCGCGACGACGAAAGCGGGATTATGCACGACGGGCGGGCCAGGGTGGTGATCAATGCCACCGGCATCTTTGCCGATGGTGTACGGCGGATGGATGAGCCCGACGCCGATGTCATGCTGACGCCCAGCCAGGGTGTGCATGTGGTGGTCGCCAAGCGATTTCTGCCTGGCGACAGCGCGGTCATGGTGCCGCGAACCTCGGACGGCCGGGTGCTGTTCGCCGTGCCGTGGCATGGCCGCACCGTCATCGGCACCACCGATACACCCGTCGCGGAAATTTCTCTGGAACCAAAGGCGCTTGAGGAAGAGATCGATTTTATCCTGCGCACGGCGGCGGACTATCTCGATCCGGCGCCGACACGGGCCGATATTTTGAGTGTGTTTGCCGGTCTGCGGCCGCTGGTCAAGGCGGGATCGGTGGCGGATACCAAGGAACTATCGCGCGAGCACGTGATTGTGGTGTCGGACAGCGGTTTGGTAACTCTGACCGGCGGGAAATGGACGACCTATCGCCGGATGGGCCAGGATACGATCGACCGGGCAGCCGAGGTCGGCGGGTTGGCGGCACGGCCGTGCGTTACGGAAGACTTGCAGCTGCACGGCTGGACGGACGGTACGCTCGATGAGCCGTGGGGCGTCTATGGCAGCGATGCGGCGGCGGTCAGGGCCTTGCCGGGCGCCGATGTTCTGCTCCATCCGGACCTGCCCTATGTCGAGGCCCAAGTGCGCTGGGCGGTGCGTTATGAGCAGGCCAGGACGGTCGAGGATGTGCTGGCGCGACGGCTGCGCGCCACCCTGCTGGATGCGCGGGCGGCCGCAGCCTGCGCGGCGCGCGTGGCGGAGATTATCGCCGATACGCTTCAGGAATAGCAGTCATTGACGGCTTTTCCGGCGGCGTCGAGGTTTATGCGGGCGCTGTTCATGCGAGCGGGATGTTTGTAATAGATGTCCGCCGCAATGCGGTGGTTCTGGCCGTAGACCTCGGACAGGATGGCGGCCAGTTCCGGATCATGAGCCGCGAAGTCGTCGGACTCGACCACCGTCAAGGCATCGGTGATATAGGCCTTGTTGGAATTGAACCAGAACTGCGTGCCCTCCGCCCAGTATTCCGCGAGCGTATTGGCCATATAGGCGCCTTGCCACAGCCGCTTCTCCTTCGCATGAGCGTAGGCGGTTTCGAGCCGGGCAATCAGGGCGGGGTCCGTGATCCGCAAGGCTTCCATGATGGCGTGCGAGAATTCGTGGACCAGAATGTTTTCGCCGTAATAACGCGTGCCGGGGACGCCCATCAGGTTTTCCGCGGCGCCGGTGGTAAAGCGTCCGCCCATGCCGCGAGCGCGGGCCGCCCAGTATTGGCGGTCGCTCTGCAGGCCGATGGTCGTCGCATAGTCGCGCACATCGCATTTCGACAGGCGTGGATCATCGATCGCGGGCTTTTTCCAGTCGTGTTGCTCCGGCATGTCGGTGGTCGTTTCCGAGATCGCCATGACGCCGACGCGTACACCCTGGGCCATCAGTTCATCGCGTACGTCGGGGCGTTGCGCCAGCATGGACATGACGATGTCGCGCCGCCAGTATGGCCGTATCCGGCACCTTTGCCGAGCCCGTGACAGGAATGCCCTCGGCATCGGCGTATTTGGCGTAAAAGGGATCGAGCCCAAGCAAGGCCGGCGGGGCGGTGACCATGTGCCGCGGATAGTCCGGCATTTCCGCTCCGGCCATGGGATCAGGTGCAAACGACCGCGGGCCATAGGCGCACGCCGAAAGGGCGAGGAGGCCGGCACACATCAGGGATTTCAGACTGTGATGCGGCAGGGCTTTCACCGAGGCGCGTTCATTAATCTGGCTTTGCGACGGGTACGATCGCCGTTCACATCCGAGCGCGACAGGGCCAGTTCAAAGTCGACCTTTTTCAACGGCCTGGCCTTCGTGGCACACGCGCGGATCACGTAGAAAGGCATCGGGTTCTCCGCTGGGAACAGTCTGGATCGAAGGGCTAGAGCGAAATGACTTTAGATGGAATCGTCATTTCGCTCTAACTTTTTGTTTTGTCGCGCAATTTAACCGAAAAGTGGTATCCACTTTATCGGATTGCGCTCTGGCGCGGTACGGTCAGTTCTTTAACGGGTAATCTGGCGGCTGTGCGCGGTCAAGGGACGCATTGACCAGGCTGTGACCAGGAACTTCGGACATAAAAAAGGGACGCCGCGGATCTCGGACGCGGCGTCCCAAGTCAGTAGGCATCGTCGGGAGAGGATACCTATGGTTTCAGTCTAGCGGCCCAATAGGGCAGGGCTATTTCGGCTCTGTAATTTTGAAAGGTTTCAACCCTTCATGCACCGTTGCGAACTTGGCCGTCAGATGTCGGCCGACTTCGGGATGCGTGGGCTGGACAGGTAGCTGAGCCGCGTTACCGTGAACTGATCGGCATATTTTTCCAGAGTCAGCTGGCCACCGCTAAAGCACCAAGTGGTGATGACATTGTCGACCGTGGTGTAGTGCGCGGTCCTGACGCTTTTCGTCTCCAGGCTGCACGGCTCGCCATAGGCTTGGGTCAGGTCGTGGGTGACCCGAGTGTAATCAGTCGTTTCCCACGACACCCGAAGCTCGCGAAAGCCGCTTTGGTCGAACAGGGCAGCGGCGTCCTGCGACTGGGCGCCGGCGATCAGGGTTTCCTTCAGCGGGCATGACCGCTCGGCGTTCGATTGTTCAGCGCCGCAAGGGTTGAGGGCCGGCATGGCGGTATGCAGGGTCTGGTTCTGGGTGAGGGTGCGGAACGTAAAGCCGGGACTGACGGCGACATCAGGTGACGATTTCGCGCAGCCTGCCATCAGCAGGGACACGGCGAGCAGAGTAGCGACGGTTTTCATAGGGTCTTTCGGAAGGTGCAGCAGCGTGCCCGGTGATCGACCGACGGTATGTCGGGACGTTCGGCGCGCCTGGCCTGCTTATGTTTATAGACCGAAGGACATAAGTTATCGCCGCGTTCTTCCGCACCGATCGCATTCCGACAATCCCCATCACATCCTGATGAAAAGAGGCCTAAGGCTTGCGCCCCGTTTTACAGGAGCCTGTCATGTCTACAGAACCCGCCTATTCCCGTGCCGTCATCACCGTCGATAGCCATAAGGCCAAGATCATACGCCTGAACGACGAAGCGCATCATGCCCGCTTTCTTGAAGCCAGCACCCAATCCACCCGCCAGCACAACAGCGAGGTCCGTCATACGCACGAATTTTTCGCTGCGGTGTGCGATGACCTGGCCGGACTGGATCAGGTTCTGGTCACTGGCGGTCATACCGGCCTGAGCGAATTCAAACACTATGTGACCAACCACCGTCCGGCCCTGGTGAACCATATTGTCGGTTATGAAACCGTCGACCATCCGACGGAGGGACAGCTGGTGGCCTACGGCCGGGATTATTTCGACAAGATCAGGGTCGCTGTCGTTCCCAGTCCGTGAATCTTTTCAACTCGTCCTGCCTGCGGTGCACGTTGCAGGGGGAGTCCAGCGTCGTGTTCACTGGTCATCGCTATGATCTGCCGTTCCGAAAATTTGCTCTTGCGTATTGGTCATCCCCTCTTTCGGGGACCCTGCAAATTCATGGCCGGAATTTTGGGGGATGGGTCATTGCTGTTAGCATAAAATGACCACGTTTACCATTTATGGTGTAAATGATATCTGTGCGACGCTGGCTAACAACTGACAGGATGGGAGGCGATGGAAAAATTAGATAATGTGATCGCTGCCTATAGTGCCGAACAGGCCGCGCGATTGACGGGATTGTCTGTTGGCCAACTGGCTGAATGGGACAAGATCGCTTTCTTCCCACCTGAGTATGCTGAAGCCAACAGACGTCTGCCGTACAGCCGTGCTTACTCCTTTCGCGACATTGTTGGCCTGAAAACTCTCGCCGTCTTGCGAAAAGATTACCGGATAGGTCTCTCCAAGCTTCGGGAAGTCGCCGACAAGCTGGCTCACATTACATCCCGACCGTGGTCCGAGCTTAAACTTTCTGTTCTGAAAGGGGACGTCGTTGTAGTGGGCCCTGAGGGACAGGGAGTCGCTCCGCGTGACGGTCAGATTGCTCTCATACCGTTGAAATCTATCATTGAGGACTTGCGTCAAAAGGCTATCGATCTCCGTCAGAGATCGGCAGAAACAGTTGGGAAGGTTGAGAGGTCCAAATTTGTGCTTCACAACGCACAGCGTATCTCAGGCACCAGGATACCAGTGTCTGCCGTCAAGTCTTATATTGAGGCCGGAAGTTCGGACACTGAAATTATAAAGGCTTATCCGGATCTGACGCTCGCGGATATCGCAGCCGTTCGTCAGTTGGACGCGGCCTGAGGGGGCCGGGGAGACGATTGGATTTTCTGGCTGACCATAACTGCAACGAAAATGTTTGCGACCTGTTGGAGGCGCGTAATCATATTGTGACGCGGCTTCGCAATGTATTACCACCTGATACCCCTGATCCCATGGTAGCTCAGACAGCGATCGTCGGGAAGTTGGTACTGTTGACGCAGGATACTGATTTCAGGTCCTTTCAAAGGGGAAGGCATTCTCAACGCCAAGCCTTCCGAGACGTGCATCTGCTGTGGATTTGTGATGCCGGTCCAGAAACTCGGCGTCGACTAGCTGAAGTGATCGATCTGGTTGAGTTCGAGATACATCAACGGCTAGCCGTCGAAGCGCGGGTTTACATTGAGGTTCATGAAGGCCGCGTGATTATTAATCGATAGTTCTTCGCATCCGCAAAAAATAATCGGCGTGTGGGGTGGCTTTATGCCCCGGATTCGGTTATACACCGCCCGATTCAGACATATGACACCCCCATGGCCTCTCGCAGCAGAGAGGCTTTTGTGCGTTTAAAGGCCCCTTATGAACCTGCGTAATATCGCCATCATCGCCCACGTCGACCACGGCAAAACCACACTCGTCGACCAGCTTCTGGCCCAGTCGGGCGTCTTCCGAGCCAATGAAGCGCAGACCGAGCGCGCCATGGACAGCAACGACCAGGAACGCGAACGCGGAATCACCATCCTGGCCAAGTGCACCTCGGTCATGTGGCACGGCAAGGCCGGCGACACCCGCATCAATATCATCGACACCCCGGGCCACGCCGACTTCGGCGGTGAAGTCGAACGCATCCTCGGCATGGTCGACGGCTGCGTGCTGCTGGTCGACGCCGAAGAAGGCGTCATGCCGCAAACCAAGTTCGTGCTGGGCAAGGCTTTGAAGCTGGGCCTGCGTCCGATCCTGTGCCTCAACAAGGTCGACCGCCCGCACGCCGATCCCGACCGCGTCCACAACGAAGCCTTCGATCTGTTCGCCGCCATGGGCGCGACCGACGAACAGCTCGACTTCCCGCACATCTATGCGTCGGGCAAGAACGGCTGGGCGACCATGGATATGGCGCAGCCCAATGATACCCTGGCGCCCCTGTTCGACCTGATCGTCGATCACGTCCCGGCGCCCAAGGCGCAGTCCAAGGCCGACCAGCCCTTCCAGATGCTGTCCGTGCTGATCGAATCCGATCCGTTCCTCGGCCGCCTGCTGACCGGCCAGATCGCCCAGGGCAAGGCCGTTCCCGGCCTGGCCATCAAGGCTCTGGACCGCAACGGCAACGAAATCGAACGCGGCCGCATCACCAAGGTCCTGGCCTTCCGCGGCCTGAAGCGCCAGCCGGTCGAAGAAGCCGAAGCCGGCGACATCATCGCCATTGCCGGCTTGTCCAAGGCGACAGTGGCCGATACACTGTGCGACATGGCACTGGTCGAAGCCCTGCCGGCGCAACCGATCGATCCGCCGACCATCTCGATGACCGTGTCGGTCAACGACAGCCCCCTGGCCGGCCGTGAAGGCACCAAGGTGCAGTCGCGTATCATCCGTGAGCGCCTGCTGAAGGAAGCCGAATCGAACGTTGCCATCCGCGTCACCGAAACGGAAGAAAAGGACGCCTTTGAGGTCGCCGGTCGTGGCGAACTGCAACTGGGCGTGCTGATCGAAAACATGCGCCGCGAAGGCTTCGAAGTCGCCATTTCGCGTCCGCGCGTCGTGTTCCAGACGGATGAAGCCACTGGCGAAAAGCTGGAGCCGATCGAAGACGTCATGATCGATGTCGACGACGAATATACCGGCGTGGTCATCGAAAAGCTGTCGGCGCGCAAGGCCGAGCTGAAGGACATGGGCCCGTCGGGCGCCGGCAAGACGCGTATCACGCTGAAGAGCCCGTCGCGCTCGCTGATCGGTTATCAGGGCGAGTTCCTGACCGATACGCGCGGTTCTGGCGTGCTGAACCGCGTGTTCTCGCATTATGAAAGCTACAAGGGCCTGATCGACCAGAACCGCAAGGGCGTGCTGATTTCCAACGGCGACGGCGAAACCTCTTCGTTCGCCCTGTGGAAGCTGGAAGAACGCGGCACCATGTTCGTCGGCGGCAACGAAAAGACCTATATGGGCATGATCATCGGCGAGAATTCGCGCTTTGACGATCTCGATGTCAATCCGATGAAGACCAAGCAGTTGACCAATATCCGCGCTTCGGGCACGGACGAAGCCATTCGCCTGACGCCGCCGCGCCGTCCGACCCTGGAACAGGCCATCGCCTATATCGACGACGATGAACTGGTCGAAGTGACGCCGAAGAGCATTCGTCTGCGGAAAAAAGAATTGAACCCGAGCTTCCGCAAGAAGCGCGTCAAGGCCGACGCATAATCGAGGTCTTTGCGGGGCGGCCCGTGCCGCCGTCTAGTGCGTCGCCATCGCTGGCAGGTACTACGTGTACCTGCGGCGCTCGGCTCCTGCTATACGACTCAAATCTCTCGCTTATGCCGATAGTGGAATAATGAACCTAAGAACGGCTCCGGAGACGGGGCCGTTTTTTCTTTTGGGGCAGGGACGGCGCTTGCTATGGTCGGCGTCCTTTTTGTGATTCCGCTGCCTTGCCGGGAGGACTGCACCATGGTGCAACAGGTTGCCTATACCGATCTGGAAGGTATCTCTGATCGCCTCGACCGCGCCTTGAGTAAAGCGGGCGGCTTGCCGATCATGGTCGTCGACGGTATTTTGGCTGGCGTCGCCATATGTCCGGACGAAATTGACGAAGACGAATGGCTTTCGAAGGCAAGCCTTCTGATTCCGGAAGACCCGGACGGATCGTATGATGAGCCTGCGCCGGCCGAAGTCGTGGAGTTGATCCGGGAGCGTCATGCCGAGATCGAGCAGGAAATGCGGGCGGGAATCTACAATCCAATCTATGGCTACAGTGAAGATGAGCCCGATGGTGTCGAATGGCGTCCGTGGCTGAACGGTTTTGCGCTGACCTTTTCCTTGCGCAGCGACACCTGGAAGCGCCTGACGAATAGCCGCAATCTCGACATCGCAACGGCCACGACAGCCTTGCTGCGCCTGTGGGCGCATGGACGCACGGATGTCGAGCTTCCGGCCGAGGCGATAGACTCCGAAATCCTGGCCAATGCGGCCGATCTGATCGTCAAATGTACCGACGTGCTGTCCGGCGCCAAATACCGCAAAAGGACACAGGCGACAAAAGAAGCCAAGGTCGGACGCAATGATCCATGTCCCTGCGGTTCGGGCGCGAAGTTCAAGAAGTGCTGCGGCGCTGCCTAGGAAGGGCCCCGTCGGCCGCCGCAGAGGTCGCCGAAAGTTATACCGCCCCGTGAGCGGGGCGGGGGACCGCCCGAGCGAGGACCAAGCCGGCGCGAAAGCGATGGCGAATGTCTTCGCATCGGGTGGTGGTGGGGGCCTTACAGGCCGCTTAATAGCTCGACAGTCAATGGAAGCGCGCTGGCGAAAACATAGTGCTGATGATAAGCAGGATCGCCATATTCGCGTTGCGTGAAAGCGTTTCTAACGCAAAATTTCTGGTGGAGTAATTGCTCGCCGTATTGCCTTGACAGGTCTGTATTTCGACTCCGCCTGACATAGGAGTCTCCGCTTCTGCAAGGCCCCCACCACCACCCGATGTGAAGACTTTTCACGTCGCTATCGCGTCGTGTCAATCTTCACTCGGGCGGTCCCCCGCCCCGCTCGCGGGGCGGTATAGGGTTTTTCAGCATCCTCACAACCGGTCGCAGGTGCCAAGCAAGACAAGCCATCTCACTCGTTGCTCTGCGCGACTACCCGGTCATGACCTCGATCCGCGGCGTGCCGGTGAGCTCCAAACGGATCTGGCCGCGTTCCGGACGTGTCAGGCGGATCGGGCCCGCCTTGTCGTCGAGACGGCGGCGCAGCAGGATCAGACGCGTTTCCAGATTATCCTTCAGGTCCGGCAGTTTCAGCGCAGCCTCGCGGCGGATCTCGCGGTTGGTATAGTCCGTGCGCCCGGTTTCGACATAACCCTTGATAAAGTGATACAGCAAACGGCCGGGAACGCCCTTGATCAGGTAGTCGTCGTCGATGAAGACGCTGTCGTCGAACGGATAGTAGCGCAGGCGAAACGGTGGCCCGGACGCCGTCGAGACGGGCGGCGTAGGCGGGGCGGGGGCGGCCGCCTGGGCCTGCAGTTCGGCCAGTTGCAGGGCGGCCGCCAATTGACCGGCGATCAGGCTAAGCGCGGACTCGTCCTCGTGACCGAAGGCAAAACTGGTCGGAGATTCGGCGAAAATGACACCACGCAACTGGCCCTTGGTCAGCATGGGCACCGCCATCTGGCATTTCGGCCGGCTGAGGCCGGGCAGGGGGATGGCGGGAATTTCGCCGGCCGCGGCCTGGGCATAGGTGGTGGCGCGGCGCAGGTCGGCCAGGCGCATGGCCCGACGCGTCGAGGCGGCCATGCCGATCAAGCCCTCACCGATGTGGACCTGGGCGCCGGCGCCGTAGCGGTCGTAGCCGCGGCTGGCCACGGTGCTCAGCCATTCACCATCCGCATCGGGCAACAGCACCACGACGTGAGGGAACATCATGGCGTCATGCAGGCCATCGAGCGCGACATCGAGAATGGTGTCGGCATCTTCTTCCGCGCTGATCGCTGCGGCGATACGCGCCGCGCGGCTGAGGCGGTCGCAGCGCGGCAAGGGCGCCAGCGGCGTGGCGTGCGGGTCGGCGGGCGGCACGACGCGCATGGCCGTGACGCGATAGATGTCGGCAGCCTTCAGCTTCATCATGCCGCTGACGCCCTGCAGGGCGCTGGCGGCATCGAGATGGGTTGAGATGCGTTCGAATATCTCGCCATTGTCCTGGGAACGGATGAATTGCAGGTCGAGTATGTGTTGCACGCCGGTACGGCCGTCGATAACCGCCAGGGTGGCGACGCCGTGGCGGCGGACATTGGCGGCCGTCTTGGAGAAATACTGGTTCGACAGGGCGACGTGGCTGTCGTCGACATAGTGGACGTGCGACAGGTAGGAGATATTGGGCTGGCCGGCCTCGTCCAGCGTGGCGATAACCGACGGGATGACGCCTTCGAAACTGTCACGCAAATCGTTCAGACGGATCATGCGGAGGCCGCGGCGATCAGCTTGCCGGCGCCGGCGCCAGGTGTCTGGTTGAAAACTTCACGCGGTGACAGACGCAACCGCCACAGGTCGGTGGTGCAGAAGGTGTCCGACAATTGCGTGCGGCTGACGTCCCACCCCATCAGCAAGGCCAGGGCGCGCTCGATATAGAGGTTGCTGCGCGCGACCTCGATCGCCGTGGCGGGCCTGGCGTCTTCGATCACGCCCTTGACCTGCCAGCAGCGGTAATCGGACACATCGCCGAAGGTGACGGCTATGCGCTGGCCGAGATTGGCATTGGCAACCGTGTCGGGCCATTGGGCCGCCGAGACGAAGACATCGACGAAGCTGCCGCCGTCGCCAGACGTATCGCACACCGCTCCGGCGCCGCGCCCGATGGTGGCGCGAAAACGGTCATTGCACACCGAAACGAGGATCATCACCGGGCCAGCCATCGCTTCGGCGAGGTCCGCGGGAAGGGCAACGGAGAGGTTGGTGGGCTCGGGCAAGCGGCGTCCCTGATAGGCGAACAGGATCGGGTTAGGATTCTTTTAGGAAACGGGGCGGGGCTTAGCAAGCATTTAGGATGCCCTTTTTGGGAGGTCGCCTATGACAGCGTCATCACAAAGGAGAGACCCACATGATCCACGCTCACATCGCTAGCCCCGCCCTTCCGGTTGTCGCCCCGACCCAGGGCCGTTTCGATCCCTATGCCCTGATCCACAAGGCCCTGCGCAAGGCGCAGTGCGACATGCTGGTCCGCCTGGGCCAGGCCGATTTCAAGAACCCGGCAACCACGAGCCTGCTGACCGACCTGCGCCAGCTCCTGACCTTCGGCAGCCAGCACATCGCCCATGAAGAGGTCTTCGTCCATCCGGTATTGAAGGCGCGGGCGCCGGGCGCCACAGACGCTCTGGACGCCCAGCACGGCAGCCACCGGGCGGCTTTCGAAACCCTGGAGGATCTGATTGCCCAGCTCGCAGTCGCGCCGGCCGACGAGAAGGCCGCGTTCGGCCGCCGGCTTTACCTGACTTACAGCGCCTTTGTTGCTCACGACCTGGAACATATGCTGGAGGAGGAAACCGTAGGCAATGCGCAGCTATGGGCGTTGTTCAGCGATGATGAGTTGCACCAGATAGAGCGCGCCATCGTCGCCAGCCTGACGCCGGAAAAGGCCATGTTGTCGATGAAACTGATGATCCCGGCGATCAATCGCGACGAACGCGCCATTCTGCTGGGCGGCATGAAGGCCCATGCACCCAAGCCGGCCTTCGACGCGGTCATGGAGGTGATCGCGCGCAATGTCCTGTCGCGTGAGGATTTCGCCGACCTGGAACAGCGCCTGGGCCTGGTCGAGGCCTGACCCGCATTTTGCCGGTTACGGGATTGTGATCGCGATTTTTATTCATGAAAGGCGAATCACGTAAAAATTTGGTATGACCATTTTAACCGGTCGCTGGCAGGCTTAGGTCTGACCCATAAAAACAGCCGGGGGAGAAGACGCCAAATGCAAGGTTCGATTGCGCGCCACATCTTAGGTGTGGCCGCATCCCTGCTTTTATCGAGTACCGGTGTTGCCTGCGCGGCAACACCGGTCTCTGACCACGGTGCCCTCTCGGTCAAGGCCAATCGCATCATCGACGAGCATAGCAATCCGGTCGCCCTGGCCGGAGTCAGTTTCTTCTGGTCGAATACCGGCTGGGGGCAGGAACGCTTCTACAATGCCGCCGCGGTGAAGAGTTTCGCCCAGGACTGGCATGTCTCGCTGGTGCGGGCTGCCATGGGCGCGGACTTCGGAGGCGATTACCTGCAGGATCCGGCCGGCAACCAGGCGCGCGCCGAGACCATTGTCGACGCGGCCATCGCCAACGGCATCTATGTGCTGATCGACTGGCATTCGCATCACGCCGAGAAGAACCCGCAGGCGGCGGTCACCTTCTTTACCGCCATGGCGAAAAAGTACGGCAACACGCCCAATGTCATCTACGAGATCTATAACGAGCCGCTGAACAGCACCGACTGGTCCAGCGACGTCAAACCCTATGCCCAGACCGTGGTCGACGCCATCCGCGCCGTCGATCCTGATAACCTTATCGTCGTCGGATCGCCGACCTGGTCGCAGGATGTCGATATCGCCGCCGCCGATCCGGTCGTCGGGCGCAACATCACCTATACCCTGCATTTCTATGCCGGATCACACGGGCAATCCCTGCGTGACAAGGCAACCAAGGCCATGGACCTGGGCGCGTCTCTGTTCGTCTCGGAATGGGGCACGGTCAATGCTGACGGCAAGGGCGGCGTCGCGACGGGTGAAACGCAGCGCTGGCAGGACTATATGCGCGCCAACTGCCTGTCTCAGGTCAACTGGTCGGTCAGCGACAAGAAGGAATCCGCGTCGCTGTTCAAACCGGGGGCTTCGGCGACCGGACCCTGGACAGATGACGACCTGACCGAGTCGGGAAAGCTGGTGCGCGATATCGTCAGGAATGCCCCGGCGACCTGCGGGTAGGGTGAGAAGCGTACCCATTGAATCCACCTCTTCCCGTCGCTTTACGGGGAGAGGTCGGTCCAGAGGACCGGGTGAGGGGCAAATCCCACGGTCGAAGCGGCCTCCACCACCACGAGGATTCCAGCATTCAGGTTATCAGCCCGTGGAAAGGTTTGGCGGAGACTTACGTTTACTGACCGAGCCGTTGCAAATGCAGTAGAATGCCCCTCACCCGATCGCTTTCGCTATGCTCAGCTCTCGTCCTCTCCCCGTAAAGTGACGGGAAGAGGGGGATTTAAGAGTTCCCAAAATTAATATCAACTACCGACCTGCATGCGATGCCATCCGCGCCGGCTGGACCGTGCGCGGCATCGACATGGGCAAGGTATATTGCGGCAAGCTGTACTGGGGCACGGGGTGCTGACGTGGCCTGACAACCGCCTTGACCGGCCACAACGGACGCTCGGCCTTCGGACGTGGCGGCGTCACCACCTCGGCGACATAGGGGGCGACTTCGGGCTTGCCGTCATAGACGAAAACGACGGCGCCGTTGCAGGCAGCGTCCTGGCAGCGCGTCTCCCATTCCAGCAAATCCATGAATTGTCCGCCCAGGCGTTGCGTTTCGACCATGTCGCGCACATCCAGTGACCAGCCTTTTGCGCAGGCTTTGCACGTTACGGCAATGGTGCTGTCGCGCTGCAAATCCTTGAGCTGCGGCTGACGGGTCCAGGTGCTGAGATGAGGCATGGCAACATTCCTTGATGATGTTCCTATTTTGTTCTCATTGTGGATAAGTGTCAACAGGAAAATTTCAGGCCCTTGCCATAGCTTTCGAATGGTTTAATTGTACTACAAATAACAGGATTCGGCCATGCCGAACGGGAGGTCTGAAGTGGGTGTTGATATGAAACGACTTTTGTCTACGCTGTGGTTGACGCTTCTGGCTTGCCTGATCGGCGCGGTTGTGGCTCAGGCCGAGCCTGCGGCGCGCGAACACACCAATATCGACGCCGGCTGGCGGTTTGCCTATGGCCACGCCACCGACTCGGCACACGATTTCGGCTATGGTCAGCGCGCCTTCTTCTTCGCCAAGGCCGGCTATGGCGATGGGCCGGCCGGGCCCGGTTTCAACGACGCCGGCTGGCGCAAGGTCGACCTGCCGCACGACTGGGCGGTCGAACTGCCCTTCGACGGCCGTGGCAATACCAATCACGGTTCCAAGGCAATCGGTGGCAACTTCCCGGAAAACAGCATTGGCTGGTACCGCAAGACCCTGACCATACCGGAAAGCGACCGTGGCCGGCGCATTTCCTTGACCTTCGACGGCGTCTACCGCGACAGCGTCTTGTGGGTGAACGGGCACTATATCGGCACGGAACCCAGCGGCTATACCAGTTTCAGATACGACATCAGCGACTACCTCAACTATGGCGGTGACAATGTCATCGTCCTGCGCGTTGACGCCACGGTCGAGGAGGGGTGGTTCTACGAAGGGGCAGGGATCTATCGCCATGTCTGGCTGGACAAGACCCAGCCGGTCCATGTCGCCCCATGGGGCAGTTTCGTCGACAGCACAGTGACCGGCGACGCGGCCGACGTGGCGGTCGAGACCACGGTGGTCAATGAGGGTCGCACGCAACAGAGCTTCAGCGTAGAGGTTCAACTGCTGGCGCCCGATGGCACGGTGGTGGCGACCGCTGTCGGCCCGGAACAGACGGTCGGCGATGGTGACACCGTCAAGGTAAAACAGCATCTCAACGTAACCACGCCCAAGCTTTGGTCATTGGAAACGCCGCAACTCTATACCGCCGTGACGCGGATACGCACGAAGGACGGCCTGTCGGACCTGTATAGCCAGCCCTTCGGTATCCGCACGGTCGTGTTCGACCCCGACAAGGGGTTTTTCCTCAATGGCCAGCATGTCGAGCTGCACGGCGTCAATATTCACCAGGAATTTGCCGGTGTCGGCGTCGCGGTGCCGGATTCGGTGCAGGTCTATCGCCTGAAGCAGTTGAAGGGGATAGGCGTCAATGCGCTGCGCATGTCGCATAATCCGCCCAATCCGGAGGTGCTCGATGCCGCCGATCGGATGGGCATGCTGGTTATCGACGAGCACCGCATGATGGGAACAACACTGGAAATTCGCGGCCAGCTCGAAGCTCTGATCAAGCGCGACCGCAACCACCCCAGCGTCATCCTGTGGTCGGTCGGCAATGAGGAATGGGCGCTGGAATGGAAACCCCTGGGCACGCACCTGGCCGACGAGATGCAGTATATCGTCCACCGGCTTGACCCCAATCGCCGCACCACGGTGGCGACCAGCGGCTCCGGCCAGGGCGTATCCCTGGCGGCCGATGTCATCGGCTTCAACTACCACACCCAGCATGATGTCGATGCTTTCCACAAGCAGCATCCCGGCATGCCGGCGGTGATGACGGAAGAAGGCTCGACCACGGCGACGCGCGGCATCTATGTCGATGATCCGCAGGGCGTGCATCTGGCGGCCTACGACCGTCAGGCGCGGCCGGGTAATTCGTCCAGCATTGAGGAGGCGTGGCGCTTTGCTGCGGCACGGCCGTTCCTTGCCGGCATGTTCGTGTGGACAGGCTTTGATTATCGCGGCGAGACGACGCCGTTCGGCTGGCCGGCCATCAGTTCGCAGTTCGGCATGCTGGACACCGGCGGGATCGTCAAGGACAGCGGCTACTATCTGAGCACGGTATGGAAGGACACGCCGCAGGTTCATCTGCTGCCGCACTGGAATTGGGCAGGTAAAGAAGGACAGGCAATCGATGTCCGTGTCTACGGCAATACGGACGCGGTGGAGTTGAAACTCAACGGCAAGAGCCTGGGGCGCAAAACCCTGGAGCGCGATGGCCATCTTGAATGGTCCGTGCCCTATGCGCCCGGCACGTTGGAAGCCATTGGCTATACCGCCGGCAAGGTGACCGCGCGCGACAGTGTGGTGACGACCGACAAGCCCGCTGGATTGGCCTTGGCGCCGGACGCAAGCGCGTTGAAGGCCGACGGCGCCTCGGCGACCGTGGTGACGGTGCGCGTGGTCGATCGCAAGGGCCGTCTGGTGCCGACCGCAGATAACGCCATGACCTTCGATGTCGAAGGGCCGTTGCGTATTATCGGCGTCGGCAATGGCGATCCGGGCTCGCACGAGGCCGACCGTCCCGCCGTCCGTTACGGCTTTGCGACCATCGGCAATTGGCGCAGCCTGGCGGTCGACGGTACGCTGAACCGTCCGGAGACCGCGGCCGGGCAATCGACCGAAGGCTGGCGCGATCCGTTCCAATGGCTGCCGCCCGAAAAGCAACCGCCTGTCACAAAAGCCGTCGTCCTGCGCGGCGAGTTCTCAGGCCCTGTCCTGGGGGCGAGCGATAGTTTGCAATGGCTGGTCGGCACGATTGGCAAGAACCAGACCGCGTATCTGAATGGCAAGCTGGTGACGCCGCACGACCAGGACGGCGTCCAGGTCATCGACATTGCGCCGGGCGATTTGAAACCGGTAAACAGCCTGGTCTATGTTTTCGAGACGCCGGAGGGCGGCGTGGCGAAAATGGCCGATAACAGTTCGGGCGGCACAAGCTGGGGCCAGATCCGTGTCGTGACGCCGGCCGCACCCTGGCAAAGGCACGCGTTCGGCGGCTATGCCACAGTGGTGGTTCAGTCGACGGGCGAACCGGGCGAGGGCAGGCTGGTCGCGCGCGGCGAGGGGCTGAAGACCGCCACCGTTGTGATCGGGGTGAAATGAGGAAGTACCGAGGTCAGGTAATCTGAATCTCGGTGCTCTGGCGAACGCGTGCAATGCGCGGCAGGACGCCGGTGATCGACATCGCATGTAGTTCGGCGGTCGCGCTGGTACAGCCGTCCTCGGCGACCACGACGGCGTAGTTGCGCTCCCACGCCTGGCGGGCGGTCGACTCGACGCCGAAATTGGTCGCAATGCCGGCCAGGACGATTGCATTGATGCCGCGCCGGGACAGGATTACATCCAGCTCCGTGCCGTGGAAGGCGCCCCAGTTGCGTTTGCGGATCACGATGTCGCCGTCCTGCTGCAGGCCGGGGGCAAACTCCATATAGCCGGCCGGCAGGCCTCCGGGGGGACGCGGGATGGGCGCGTCGACCGGCTGTTTCAGCGCGTCGCTATAGTCGTCTGCAAAACCGACATGGACCAGGATAACGGGGGCTTCGGCGGCGCGGAATCGCTGGGCCAGGGCGGCGCAGGCGGCGACGGCCTCAGCGCCCGAACGCGGCTGGCGCGGCGGTGAGACGATGCCGTTCTGCAGGTCGATCAGCACCAGGGCCGTGGTGCGGGCGGAAAGCTGGACTTGCCCCATCATTGGACTGGCCCCATCATTGGACTGGCGCCATCACTGGATCGGCGCGCAGACGGCGCGTCCGCCGGCATTGCCGATCGGCTGCGCGGCGTAATCGTCGGGCATGTCGTGGATGACCACCGCAGTGCCGTCATCGTCGATCAGGTAGGGCCGGCCATCGACCTTGGTCGCGGTGACGAGGGAGGAATAGACCTCGGCATTGCCGTGGCCGTCTTCGCCGACATAGATGTTGGGCAGATCACCGGCATCATTGGCCCCGGCATTGAGATAGCCATGTGTCACCGGCGTCGTGTTGTGGACATGACCGCCGGCCGAGGCGAACTTCTCGTCGTCGCAGGTGCCCTTTTCATGAAAGTGCATGCCGTGCCAGCCAGGTTTCATGTCCTTGACCTCGATGTGCAGGATGACGCCATTGGGCGCGGTCGTCAGGGTCAGTGTGCCGTGGTCGCCGTGATCGGCACCGGCGAAATTGCCGCTGTAAACATGCGGCCCGGTCTCCTGGGCCAAAGCCGGAGCTGTAGTGAAGGCAAGAACGGCGAGGAGGGGGATGATACGCATGGCGAGACTCCTTGATTGGGCCTTTGGTCGGATTTCGATGCGGGCGCACCCTAGCCGGGGAAATGCGGCTGTGTCTTGACACTTCACGCGCTTGTGAAATTTAAAAGGCCGGATCGAAGGTGTCCGCCTGGGCGCGATCCCATTCGCGCTTCAGCCGCTCATCGACATCGCCGGTCAGCAGTGAACCGCGCGACAGATGGTGATAGGCGACGTCGCCACGCACCACCTCGCCATTGGCGGCGCGGACATGCAGGTGCCACGGCCGCAGATCCTGCGGATGGGTCAGGCCAGCCGAGGCCAGCACTTCGGCCAGGGCCTTCAAGGTATTGCGGTGGAAGTTACGCACACGCGGCGCTTTTTCGCTGACGACCAGGGCGCGTGACCGACCCTTGTCCTGGGTGGCGACTCCCGTCGGGCAGTGGTTGGTGTGGCAGGCGCGCGCCTGCAGGCAGCCCAGGGCAAACATGAACGGCCGCGCCGCCATGGCATAGTCGGCGCCCAGGGCGTGGATGCGGCAGAAGTCGAAGGCCGTCACGACCTTGCCCGAGGCGCCCAACCGGATGCGGTCGCGCAGGTTGGAACCCACCAAAGCGTTGTGAACGAAGCTCAGCCCTTCGACCAGAGGCAGGCCGACATGGCCGGCCAGTTCGATCGGCGCCGCACCCGTGCCGCCTTCGCCGCCGTCGACGACGATGAAGTCGGGCGTAGTGTCGCTCTCCAGCATGGCCTTGCACAGGGCGAGGAATTCGAAGCGGTGACCGACGCACATCTTCAGGCCGACCGGCTTGCCGCCCGACAATTCGCGAAGACGGGAAATGAATCCCATCAGTTCCAGCGGCGTGGAAAATTCGGCATGGCGCGACGGCGACACACAGTCCGTCGTCCGGTCGATCAGCCGCGTGCGGGCGATTTCGGCGGTTATCTTGGCCTTGGGCAGCACG
The DNA here is from genome assembly GCF_056404555.1 of Asticcacaulis sp. P2_C5. NCBI lineage: Bacteria > Pseudomonadati > Pseudomonadota > Alphaproteobacteria > Caulobacterales > Caulobacteraceae > Asticcacaulis > Asticcacaulis sp. P2_C5. The sequence goes on along the minus strand of NZ_JBFUDU010000017.1, from coordinate 77,940 downwards.
CCACCGTGGCCGGGCTTGGCGCCCTGGCTGAGCTTTATCTCGATCATCTTGATCTGCGGCTCGGCAGCGACCTTGGCGAACAGGGCGGGATCGAATTTGCCCTCCCGGGTGCGGCAGCCGAAATAGCCGGTCGCCACCTGCCAGATGATATCGCCGCCGCCCTTGCGATGATAGCGGCTGACCGAACCTTCGCCGGTATTGTGCGCGAAACCGCCCAGCTTGGCGCCCTTGTTCAGGGCCAGGATGGCGTTGCTGCTGACCGCGCCGAAGCTGGTGCCGGAGATGTTGAGGACCGAGGCGGAGTAGGGTTGCTTGCAGTCCCTGCCGCCGATCATGATACGAAAGTCGTGGCTGGTGATCAGCGCCGGGCGGATCGAATGCGAGATCCAGCCGTAGCCCGGCGCATTGACGTCGCGGATGGTGCCGAACGGTTGCTGGTCCGGCGCCCCCTTTGCCCGCTGATAGACGAGGGAACGCTGTTCGCGCGAAAACGGTACCGGGTCGCGATCGTCCTCAATGACATATTGCCGTAATTCCGGACGTATGGCTTCGATCCAGAAGCGGAAGTGGCCGATGATCGGATAGTTGCGCAGGATCGAGTGCTGCGTCTGCAGCAGGTCGCCGATGCCGACGACACTCAGCGGCGCCAGGGCCAGCAAGGACCACCAGATATCGTGATGCACGACATAGCCCAGGACGAGAGCGGCCAGCGTGGCCGCCAGGACCAGTTGGAAAACGAAGAAACGCGAGATCATGGCCACCCCCTGATACCGAAATCCTGCCCAGCCTGTCACGGCTGTGTGACACCATGATTACCCAAGTTATTGCCCACATTACAACAATTTCATGCGTCACCTGTTGCGGACTGTAAAGCTTTGCGCCTAGGTTCCGCTTTCTCGGATTTTTGTGAGATGACTATGCTGGATCGCCGTTTTCTGCTGGGAGGCCTGACCGGGCTTCTTGTCACCGTCGCCACCGAGGCCCTGGCGAAGAAGAAAAAAAAGGCGTCCGCGCCCGGCAAGAAATCGAGCAAGAAGTCCACGGCCAGGAAGGGCAGGGGCAAGAAGGGCCCGCCGCCCAAGCCGAAGCCCGTCCTGCCGCCCCCGCCGCCGCCTGTGCCCGCGGTCACCGCGCCCGCCATCAAGGCGCAGCTGGATGACGCCTTTACCACCATATTGAACGACCTGCTGACAGCCTCGCCGCTGACGGCTACCTCGCTGGGGCTGGACAAGGGCGAATTCGCCTACCTGAAAAGCAAGATCGACGACCGCGGCACCTCCGCCCTGTCGGCCAATGTCAGCCGCCTGCGCAAGGCGGTGGCGACGCTGCAGGCCGTGCCGCGCAGCCAGTTGTCAGCCTCGGACCGCATCGATTACGACGCTATCCTGTGGGATTACCAGGCCCAGCTGTCGGGCGCCCACGCCTTTCCGTTCGGCGACAATGGCACGCCGATCAATGTGACCTTCTATGCCGTCACGCCCTATGTGGTCAGCCAGCTTACCGGCCTTTACCAGGTCGTGCCGGACTTCCTCGATATCCAGCACACGATCAATGACGCGTCGGACGCCGAGGCCTATATCAAGCGCCTGGACGGGTTTGCCCTGGCGCTCGACCAGGAGACCGCGCGGCTGGTCGGCGATGCGCGCGCCGGCATTGTCCCGCCGGACTTCATCATCAACAAGACGATCACCCAGATCACCGGCCTGCGCGACACGCCGCCGGAACAAAGCACGCTGATCAACTCGATCGACCGCCGCACCACCGAAAAGGGTATTGCCGGCGACTGGAAGTCACGCGCAACGACGGCTGTCGTCGACCGTGTCACGCCCGCCCTGACGCGCCAGATAACGGCGCTGCAGGCCCTGCTGGGCAAGGCGGTTCACGATGCCGGTGTGCGCAACCGGCCCAATGGCCAGGCCTATTACGGCTTCGGGGCCAAGATGGGCACGTCGACCGATATGACGGCCAAGGAGATTCACGCCGTCGGCCTGCAGAAGGTCGCCGATCTCGGCGATGAGATCGATGCCCGCTTCCGCGCCCTGGGACGGTCCCAGGGCAGCAATGCCGAGCGCATGCGCGCCCTGTATGCCGACCCGACGCAGCTCTATCCCGACAGCGATGAGGGCCGGGCGCAGTTGATTGCCGACCTCAACGACAAGGTCGCAGCGGTCACAGCGCGCTTGCCACAATATTTCGGGGTTTTGCCGAAGACCAAGCCGATCATCCGCCGCGTACCGGTGGCCAATGAACTGGGCGCGCCCAGCTATTACCAGCCGGCGGCGCTGGATGGCTCGCGGCCCGGCGTCTACAATATCAACCTGCACGACATGGCGGACAATCCGAAGTTCTCGCTGCCGACCCTGACCTATCATGAGGCCGTGCCGGGCCACCACATGCAGATCTCGATCCAGCAAGAGGCCAGCCTGCCGCAACTGCGCAAGGTGGCGTCCTACAATGCCTATGTCGAGGGCTGGGCGCTGTATTCCGAGCAACTGGCGCTGGAAATGGGCATGTACGACAAAGATCCTTACGGCCGGATCGGCTACCTGCACGACGCCCTGTTCCGCGCGGTGCGGCTGGTTGTCGATACCGGCATGCACAGCCTTGGCTGGAGCCGCGAACAGGCGATCGCCTATATGTGCGACAAGACGGGGGATTCGCCCGGCGCCGCGGCGCTGGAGATCGAGCGCTATTGCGTTTGGCCGGGTCAGGCGCTTGGCTATATGGTCGGCAAGATCACCTGGCTGCGCATACGCGACGCCATGAAAGCCAAGCAGGGCGGCAATTTCAGCATCAAGACCTTCCACGACACGGGTTTGACCGCCGGGTCACTGCCTTTGGCCGTGCTTGAGAACCTGTACGATGCCAAGGGTTTGACTTAGTTAAGAGCTCAGTCGCCGCATCGGCGTCGTCGCGCATTACCAGAATTTAACTTAACTTCGCGGCTCAGTAAGGCAAGGTGTCCGCTGGAATTTGGTTTCAAGGGATATCGTCATGCTAACTCGCCGCCATCTGCTTGCTTCGGGTGCCGCTGTTGCCGGGGTTGCCGCCTTTGGCGCTGCCCGCGCTTCTGATCCCGATACCTCGGCGACGCTGAGTGTCCTGTTCGACAAGATCTATCAGGACCGCCTGGACCACTCGCCGGAAACCCTGACCTCGCTGGGCATCGACAAGGGCGACAAGGCCGCGGCCAAGGCAAAGCTCGACGACTACAGCCCTGCCGCCAATCTCGACTATGCCGAACGCGTGACGAAGAATGTCGCGGCCCTGTCGGCCATTCCGCGCGACAAGCTGACGGGCATGGACCGGATCAATTACGACACCGTGCTGTGGAGCCAGAACCGCGCCAAGTACGGGGTCGATCATTTCCGCTTCGGCAGCTGGGGCGGGGCGCAACCCTATGTGCTGAGCCAGCTGAGCGGCGTCTATCGCGATATTCCGGACTTCCTCGCCACCCAGCACACGGTCGAGACAAAGGATGATGCGGACGCCTATCTGGCGCGGCTGGACGGGTTTGCGGTCGCGATCGGCCAGGATACTGAAAACTTTCATATCGATGCCGCCAAGGGCATCGTGGCGCCCGATTTCGCGCTCGACAAGGCCCTGGCGCAATTGGCGTCCCTGCGTGCCGTCAAGGGCGCCGACAGCTCGATGACCAAGGCGTTGGCCGAGAAGGCCGCCACGGCGGGGCTGGCCGGCGACTGGGCTGGCGAGGCGGCCAAACGGATCGACGGCGGCATTGCGGCGGCCCTGGACGCCCAGATGGCCGCCCTGACCGAAGCACGCAAGACGGCGGTTCACGACGCTGGCGTATGGCGCCTGCCAGATGGCGACGCCTATTACGCCTATGCTGCCGGCAATGGCACAACGACCAACTTGAAGCCGGAGGAAATTCATCAGATCGGGCTCGACCTGGTCAAGTCGATCAGCGCCGAAGCCGACGTCAAGCTGAAGGCCCTGGGCTACACCAAGGGCACGGTCGGCGAGCGCATGCGCGCCCTGGCCGAGGATCCAAAATATATCTATGCCAATACGGACGAGGCCAAGGAACAGCTGATCGCCGACCTGAACGTGCAGATCACGGCGGTCAGCGAACGCCTGCCGAAGTATTTCGGTGTCCTGCCGAAGACGGCGGTGACCGTGCGCCGCGTGCCGAAGGAGACCGAGGCCGGCGCGCCGGGCGGCTATTATCAGCGCCCGACCCTGGATGGTTCGCGGCCGGGCGCCTATTACATCAATCTGCGCGACACGGCCGAGTGGCCGAGATGGAAGCTGCCGACCCTGACCTATCATGAGGCCATTCCGGGCCACCATCTGCAGATTTCGATCCAGATGGAGGCGCAGGGCGTGCCAATGATCCGCAAGACCAGCGGTTTTTCGGCCTATTCGGAAGGCTGGGCGCTGTATACAGAACTGCTGGCCGGTGAAATGGGCATGTATGACGACGACCCGGCCGGCTATGTCGGTTATCTGCAGTCGTCGATGTTCCGCGCCATCCGTCTGGTGGTCGACACGGGCATGCACGCCAAGCATTGGACGCGCGAACAGGCGATCCAATATTTCGTCGCGGCCAATGGCGATGCCGAAAGTGCCGCGATCACCGAGATCGAGCGTTACTGCGTGTGGCCGGGCCAGGCGCTGAGCTATATGACGGGCAAGCTGCAATGGATGAAGCTGCGCGATATGGCGAAGACCAAGGCGGGCAAGGACTTCGACATCCGCAAGTTCCACGATGTTGGCCTTGTCTCGGGCGCCGTGCCGCTGGCCGTGCTGGAGCAGGTCTATCGCGAAGCGGGGATGATTTGACCTTCCGTCAAAAGTCCTTCGTGATGCTCAGTGTACTTTTGACGGAGATTTCACTGAATTGAGAATCGCGTAAGAAATCGAGCTTGCCCCACCTTGGGCTGAAGTCCATCGCATAAACTGCAAAGTCGTAGATATTTCCCCTCTACCCGCTTGAGGGGAGAGGGAAGCGCGAAGCGCAGGGTGAGGGGACAAATTCTACTGTCAGAGTGGCTTCGCTGTCAAAAAGGACCCCTCATCCGGGCCTTTGGCGCACGGCACGGGCCGTCCCGCTTCTCCCCTCCGGCGGGGAGAAGGGAATAATCGGCAATTTCAACGGCTTTCATGTTAATTCCGCTTGAAACTCCCGACATCGACCGTGCCCTCATGGTCCTTGTTCAACTCGATGACGAAGCTTTCTTCCTTCTCGGTAGGACGGCCCCAGTCGCGATAAAGATGAACCGTGATGCTGGTCGCGCCGTTGGGATCGATGCGATCGGCAGCATAGACATTGGCCAGGACCTTGTAATCACCGTTGGGCGCGAAGCGCAGCATATATTCTTCCGGGCCGTAACCCTCTGTCATGTCGTTGGACAACCGGCCGCCCAGCAAGGTACTCGGATTGCTGTAGATGGCGCGTTCGCCCGACGGCTCATCGACCCACAGGTCCATATCGGTGTCGTCGGTGTTCCATTCCAGGGTGATGCGAATATCGACGTCGAGGAGCGCGGTCAGTTGGGCCGGCAGGACCTCGGCCAGGTCCTCGGCCGGCACATTCATGGCCTTGAGCCTGACGACCAGATGATTGGCCTCCGTCAGGGCGATGATCTCGATGCCGTCATAGGCGCCGTCCCACGGCGTCAGCACGACCTCCGACAACAGGCTGAGCGCCTCTTCGTAAGCGTCGACCGCCGCGTCTTCGCTGACGGCGTGAGTCTTCAAACGGGCGTCTGTGACGGCAATCAGGGCCAGGGCAAGGTTGCGCTTGGCCTGCGGCTTGTCGGGCGTCAGGGCGGCGATATGGCGGTACAGCCACAGGGCATCGTCGCCCTCGCCATAACGCAGCAGGCGGCCCGCCAGGATAATCTGGCTGTCAATATTGCTGGCCGGCAGGTCGAGGGCGGTGCGCGCCATGGCGGCCGCGCCGTCCGCAAAGCCGTTGCGGAACATCCATTCGGCCGTGTCGAAATAGAAGGCCGGGTTGTCGCCGTTGGTCTTTTCCTGAGCGGCGAAGACAGAAGCAAAAGCGTCCTTGTCGCCCGGCTTCACGTCGGACAGGGCCTTCAGATAGGGGCGATCAGGGTTCCATTCGGCAGTCTCGACCTCGATTGGCGGCGGGGCGGTAGCTTGCGGTTCTGAGGTGTTACGCGGCGCCCGGCGAACGGCGGTGACCAGGACCATTTCGGAGTCGGCATCGCCGGCAGTGTACCCGCCTTGCAGTCCGCCCGAGGGCGCGGGACTGGGTTCGGACATCGGCTCTGCCATCACAGGCGACGCCATGTCCAGGGTCGGCATGACAGCGGGTGGCGGTGGCGCCATCTCAGCCATAAGAGCCATATCGCCATTGCCCCGATTGCGCTTGGGATCGTTGCGCAGCCGTTTTTTCGCCTCGGCGAGTGATAGTGACGGGGCGGCCCACCACGTCTTTTGATCGTTCCACATGGCGGTGACGTTGTCGAGGCGTTGCGTCCTCGCTTCGGCCTTGACCGCGGCCATACGGTCGCGCTCAGCCTGGTAATCGCTGAGGATGTCTTTCGAGGCCGTGGCCGGAGGCGCGATGTCGGCACGGGCATAGTCGGCGCCGGATTCCAGCACGATAAAGCTGACGTCAGGCGTGGCGACACGATAGCGCCGGGCCGTGGCCAGGATCTTATCAGCGTCGGGCGCGTCGGTGGCATTGAGGGCATCGATCAAGCCGGCACCCCAGGCAACCCCTACGCCATCCTGGTCGGTCGAGGCGACCTTCGACAGATCGTAGTCGTGGCTTTCGCCGCCGTAATCGAGGCTAAGATGACCATCGCGTGGCGCCGGACCGATGATGCGGTACTGATCGCTGCCCAGCGGTGACATCTGGTAATCGAGGGAATTGCCGTCGCCATCGGTCAGGTCCCACAGCTTCGGTGCCCGCATCGTCAGCAATCGCATCATGTCTTCGCGGCTGACCGTGAGCAGGTCGACATAGGCTCCGGCGTTGCGCGCCGCCAATTGCCGCAGGATATCGCGCCGCGCCAGCGGCGAAGACGATACGGTCATGACGCGGCACGGCCAGCGTTCGGCCGAGAAACTGCCGATCGTCGCGTGCCCATCGCTGAAGACCAAGCAGACATCGGCGCGCCCCGGCACGGCTTTGTTGAGGCCAGTATAGCGGGTGGCGCCGCTGTAGGTGGTGTCCTTCAGCGCATTCAGGATGTCCATAGTCGTCGGGTGGTCGAAATGCCGGATCGACGACACGCCGTCGCCAAAGACGATCAGGTCGACCGACTCCGGTTTGGTTGCGTCGAGATAGGCGGCCATCGCGTAGCCGTCGCTCATCACGTCTTCATCCCGGCGCGACCGAGACGCGTCCCAATAGACGCGCAGGCCGTTGACCTTGATCTTACCGGCGGGTTCGGCGCCCACCGTCAATTCGAAGAAGCGCTCGCCATTGCTGTGGCGGCTGACCGTAATCGGCTGAGTCGGCATAATGCCGGTGAGGACCAGGTCGCCGTCAACGGCCTTGTCCCTGACTTCAAAACCGAGCCGTTCACCCTGCGACGTCCCGTGGAAATCGCCGAGCGTAACCATCGGCGCCCCCGTCAGGCCGTGCGTCGCCACGGCCACGGTCAATTTCTGGACTGCCACACCGGTGGTCAGCGGCATGACAAAACGCCCATCCGTACCCAGCGGCGTCGTGTAGACGATGCGCACCGTGCGGCCGGAGCCGGGCAGGATGGGGAAGATATGGGTGCGGAACTGATTGCCGGCAGTGACCTGGCCCAGGCCTGGGTCTATGCCCTTGCGGATAGTGTCTTCATACGCCTCTTCGGCCTTCAGGTTGCGCTCCAGCACACCGTCGGTCATGACGCCGTTGATGTCGAGGCCATAGGCGGTAACCGATGCCCCCGTCGGCAGGTTCAATGTAAAGTCGCCCTCCAGGCGGTTTTCGGTCGGGTTGGCAAAGGTGACCACCAGCGTGCTCTGCGCCATGCGGCCGGCTATATCGACCGTGACATCGAGCGACGAGATGGTGAGCGCCCCATCGATGTCCTTGCCGCGGTCATCGCGCAGATTGTGCGCCACCAATTGCAGGGCGGGTGTCAGAGCCGTCGGCTCGGCCTGGGCCATGGGCGCGAAAGTGAGAAACGCGGCGACAACGGCTAGCCAGGTTAAGATACGCATGATGAGCCCCCTCTGTGTTGAGTACAGGCTGCGCGGGTAAGATGGCAAAGTGAAGGCAAACTTTTTGCCATGGACAGACCCGCACAAGCGCATACAGTCGTAACCATCCGCCGCAGATGGAGATCGGTTTATGAAGCGCTTTTGGCTTGCCGGACTTGGGTTCTCGCTGGCGGTTGTCATGCCGGCGGCGGCTGATACGCTGTTGCTGAAGCCGGCGCGCGTCTTCGATGGCGTCGAGCCCAGACCGCATGTCGGCTGGCAGGTACTGGTCGAAAACGAACACATCGCGGCGGTCGGGCCGAATCTGACAGCTCCCTTCGATGCTCGGGTGATCGAACTACCCAACGATACGCTTATGCCTGGCATGATCGAGGGCCACGGCCATCTGTTCCTGCATCCCTATAATGAAACACCGTGGGACGATCAGGTGCTGCATGAAAGCCTGGCGTTGCGCACCATCCGTGCCACCGTCAGCGCACGCGCCACCCTGATGGCCGGCTTTACCAGTGAACGCGACCTGGGCACTGAAGGCGCCGGCTATGCCGATGTCGGCCTGCGCCAGGCGATCGACTCTGGCGTCATTCCCGGGCCGCGCCTGATGGTGGCGACGCGCGCCATTGTCGCCCGCGGCGCCTATGGCCCCAAGGGTTTCGAGCCTGGCGTCGAGGTGCCGCAGGGCGCTGAGGAGGCCAGCGGCGCCGACGATATCGTCCGGGTTGTGCGCGGCCAGATCGCCGCCGGGGCGGATGTGGTCAAGCTGTATGCCGATTATCGCTGGCGGGCCGGCGAGGACAGCCGTCCGACCCTGTCCCAGGCCGAGATGACGGCGGCTGTGGCGGCCGCCCACGATGCCGGACGGGTGGTCGCGGTCCACGCTGCCACGGCCGAGGGCATGCGCCGGGCGATTGCCGCCGGCGCCGACACGATTGAACATGGCTATGGCGGGACGGCGGACATCTTCAAAGCCATGCACGACAAGGGTGTGGCCCTGTGCCCAACCCTGGCGGCATCCGATGCAGTGGCGCATTATCGCGGCTGGAACGGCGCCGATCCCGTGCCGGTGGCCGTGGCCCAGGCTCGCCAGGCCTTTGCCCTGGCCCGGGCGGCCGGTGTCACAATGTGCGTCGGTGGCGATGTCGGGGTCTATGCCCACGGCACCAATGAACGCGAACTGGAGCTGATGGGGGAGGCCGGCATGCCAGCGGTCCAGGTCCTGACGGCGGCGACCTCGGGCAATGCGCGTATCTTCCATCTCGACGGCAAGGTAGGGACGATCAAGGTGGGCCTGCTGGCCGACCTGATCGCCGTGCCGGGCGATCCGACGCAGGACCTGAGTGCCTTGCGCACGGTCGACCTGGTCATCAAGAATGGCGTGGTCGTGAAAGCGCCGGGAGCGGGACAATGAAGTATTGGTGGATCTGCGCCCTTATCATGATGGCGTCGCCGGTCGCGGCGGCGTCCTATGACGTTACCATCACCCGCGATAACTGGGGCGTCCCCCATATCCAAGGCAAGACCGATGCCGACGCCGTCTATGGCATGATCTATGCTCAGGCCGAGGACGACTTCAACCGCATCGAGCGCAACTACCTGACCGCTCTTGGGCGGACGGCGCAGGCCGATGGCGAACCGGCGATCTGGGCCGATCTCCGCCAAAGACTGTTTATAGATCCGCAGGTGCTGAAGGCCGACTACGCCGCCAGTCCCGTTTGGCTGAAGGCGTTGATGGACGCCTGGGCCGACGGATTAAACGCCTATCTGGCTGATCATCCCGACGTCCATCCGCAGGTCCTGACGCATTTCGAGCCGTGGATGACGCTGAGTTTTACCGAAGGCAGTATCGGCGGGGATATCGAACGCGTGCCGCTGAGCCAGTTGCAGGCGTTTTACGGCACGCAAAAGCTGGCGATGACGCAGGACGAGAAGGGCCTGGTCTATCATGAACCGACGGGATCGAACGGCATCGCCATCGCGCCGGCGCGGACGAAGGACGGCCACGCCCTGCTGCTCATCAATCCGCACACCAGCTTCTTCTTCCGTTCGGAACAGCAGGTGACGAGCGACGAGGGGCTGAACGCCTACGGCGCCGCGACCTGGGGCCAGTTCTTTATCTATCAGGGTTTCAACGACCAGGCCGGATGGATGCATACGTCGAGCGGTGTCGATAGTGTCGATGAATTTGCCGAGACGATTGTGCGCGACGACGACAACAGCCTGAACTATCGCTATGGCGACGATGTCTGGCCGGTAACGCAAAAGGTCATAACCCTAAGCTATCGCGCCGCCGATGGATCGCAGGCGACGCGCAGCTTTGCCACCTGGGCCACCCGACATGGGCCGATCGTCCGCGCCGAGGGCGGCAAGTGGATCGCGACTGCGCTGATGAACAAGCCAATCGATGCTCTCGAACAGTCGTTTCTGCGCACCAAGGCGCGCGACCTGGCCGGATTCCTCGAGGTCGCGGGGCATCAGGCCAATTCGTCCAACGACACGCTGTTTTCGGACAGTAAGGGCGAGATCGCCTATCTGCATCCGCAATATGTGCCGCTACGCGACAACCGATTCGACTATACCAAGCCGGTTGACGGCAGTGATCCGGCGACCGACTGGAAGGGACTGACGCCGCTCGACCGGCTGCCGCAAGTGCTCAATCCGAAGACGGGCTGGGCGTTCAACAGCAACAACTGGCCGTGGGTGGCGGCCGGACCGGACAGTCCGAAGGCGGCGGATTTCCCGAAATATATGGACCAGGCGGGCGAAAACCCGCGCGGCCTGCACGCCGAAAAGCTGCTGGGCCAGCTTGGCGTGCTGACGCCGCAGGGCCTGATCGACCTGGCTTTCGATCCGCAGCTTCCCGCCTTCGAACAACTCATCCCGACCCTGGACGTGGCCTACGAACATATGCCGGCGGACGACCCGCGACGCACGGGTCTTGCCGGACCGCTTGCCCTGCTCAACGGTTGGGACCGGCGATGGAGCGCGGACTCGACGGCAACATCTTTGGCTGTCGGGTGGGGCGAGGCGCTGTGGCAGGTCGCGGCGCCCCAGGCCAAGGCAGCCGGGATTAGCGTCTATGACTATATGCTGACACGGTCGACCGACGCCGAGCGGTTGACAGCGCTGGAACAGGCCGTTGCGCCGTTGACCCAGGACTTCGGCGGCTGGCAGGTGCCGTGGGGCGAGATCAACCGCTTCCAGCGCAATGATGGGGCGATTGTCCAGACCTTCGACGATGCCAAGCCGAGCTGGCCGGTGCCCTTTACCTCGGGCCAGTGGGGTTCGCTGGCCTCCTTCGGCGCCAAGCGTTATCCGGGGACCAAGGCCTATTACGGCACCTCGGGCAACAGCTTCGTCGCGGTGGTCGAGTTCGGGCCTAAGGTGAAGGCGTGGGCAGTGACGGCCGGCGGCGACAGTGGTCATCCGGAGTCGGCGCATTTCAGCGACCAGGTCGAGCGGTACGCGGCGGGCCAATTGCGCGAGGTCTATTTCTATCCGGAACAACTGGCGGGCCATGTCGAGCGGACCTATCGACCGGGCGAATAACCCTATTTTTACGGTCCGGCCGCCTGTAACCCATTGGACATTTATCGCCGACGTTACCTTGTCTCTGGGCCTTGTATGGGCCGGGCTACGCCGATCAAACAAAGGAGACTGCCATGAACAAGAACACCATCTGCCTGTGGTACAATCGTGACGCAGAAGAGGCGGCGAAGTTCTATGCCGCAACCTTTCCCGACAGCGCGGTCGGTGCCGTCCACGAGGCGCCGTCCGATTTCCCGGACGGCAAGGCAGGCGATATATTGACCGTCGAATTCACGGTCTTCGGCATTCCCTGCCTTGGCCTCAACGGCGGGGATGCGTTCAGGCAGACCGAGGCCTTTTCGTTCCAGATTGCGACGGACGACCAGGCGGAAACCGATCGCTACTGGAACGCCATCGTCGGCAATGGCGGTGTCGAGAGCCAATGCGGCTGGTGCAAGGACAAATGGGGCCTGTCGTGGCAGTTCACGCCACGCGTCCTAAGCGAGGCCATGGCCCAGGGGGGCGAGGTGGCGAAGCGGGCGTTCGACGCCATGATGACGATGGGCAAGATCGATGTAGCGAAAATCGAGGCTGCTGTTCGCGGGTGAGGCTGCGTCTGCGGTTCGGGCCTCCCTATCCGGCCTATTGACACGCCAAGAGGATGGATTAAAACAGACATAATGATGTTAGCGCTGTCATCAACATTCTGCATACGAAAACGGCAATGGTTGGCTATTTGTATAATAAATATGATGAATGACGCCGCACTTGTGGACCACCATAGTGTTAGCGCTGTCATTTAAAACAGGAGGTGACGATGAAATGGCAAGCCGCAAGCCTGGCCGCTATCATGTTTGTTCTGGCCCAACCCGCGTGGGCTGGGAACTCCGTCTATCTCACCAAGCCCAATGATCCCGCCGCCATTACGGTCCAGGCCAAAGGCGATGGCACGACCGACGATACCGCGGCCATCCAGGCCGCCATCGACCAGGTGGCCAGCAAGGGCGAGGGCGGGATTGTCTTCCTGCCGTCCGGCCGTTACCGCATCACGCGCACCTTGCTGATCCGCGCCGCTGTGCGGGTGTTCGGCGTCGGTGCGACCCGGCCAGTCCTGGTGCTGGGCGCCAATACGCCCGGCTTCCAAAGCGGTGTCGCCAACATGGTCGTCTTCACGGGAGATGATCAATACCGGGTCGGAAAGGTTCCGGTCCCCGTCGTCAGCGCCGTGCCCTATAGCGATAATGTCCGCGACGCCAATTCGGCGACATTTTATTCCGCCCTGGCCAATGTCGATTTCGAAATCGGCGACGGCAATCCGGCAGCGGCGGCCGTGCGTTTCCGCACCGCCCAGCACACCTTCCTCAGCCATATCGACTTTCATCTCGGCTCGGGGCTGGCCGGCATCTATCAGGCCGGCAACGAATGCGAAGACCTGCATTTCTTCGGCGGGCGTTACGGCATACTGACCGAAAAGACGTCGCCGGCCTGGCAATTCACCCTGCTTGACTCGACGTTCGAAGGCCAGCGCGATGCCGCCATCCGCGAGCACGAGGTCGACCTGACCCTGGCCAATGTCCGGATCAAAAATACGCCGGTCGGTATCGAGATCGACCGCGGCTACAGCGACTCTTTGTGGGGCAAGAATGTCGTGTTCGACGGCGTCAGCAAGGCCGCCGTCATCATCAGCAGCGAGGCCAGCGCCTTTACCCAGGTCGGTTTCGACCACGCCGTGGCGCGCAATACGCCTGTCTTTGCCCGCTTCCGCGACAGCGGCAAGACTGTCGCAGCGCCCGGCAAAATCTATGAAGTCGCGAACTTTACCTATGGCCTGAAGCTGGATGGCCTGGGCCAGATGGGCAGGTTCGACACCCAGTTCGACGCCAAGGTTTTAAGCCGTCTGCCGGCCGCCGTACCACCCGCCATTCCGGCTCTGCCGCCGGTGGCGCAATGGACCAATGCCCACGACCTCGGCGTCAAGGGCGATGGCACGACCGACGACACCGCCGCCATCCAGAAGGCCATAGACGGCCACCGCGTCGTCTATTTCCCGCAAGGTCGCTACGTCGTCAGCGACACCTTGAAACTGCGGCCCGACACGGTGCTGATCGGACTGCACCCCAGCCGGACCCAGTTCATCATCCCCGACGCCACGCCGGCCTATGCCGGTGTCGGTGACGCTAAGGCGCTGATCGAAAGTGCCAGGGGCGGCAATGCCATGCTGAGCGGATTTGGCCTGTTCACCGGCGGCGTCAATCCGCGCGCCTCGGCCTTGATCTGGAAGGCCGGCGAAAGCTCCCTGGTCGACGACGTCAAGATCCAGGGCGGCAGCGGCACCCCATTGGCTGGCGGGGCACGGTTCGATCCCAATAATCCCGGCCAGTCCGCTGCGCCCGATCCGCAGATCTACTGGGATCGCCAGCATGCAAGCATCTGGGTGACCGATGGCGGCGGTGGTACCTTCGCCAATGTCTGGACGCCCAATACCAATGCCCAGGCCGGTTTTTACGTCTCGGACACCAAGACGCCCGGCCATGTTTACGAACTGTCGGCCGAACACCACGTCCGGGCGGAAATCGTGCTGGATCACGTCGAAAACTGGGAATTCCTGGCGCCGCAGACCGAAGAAGAGGTGCGCGAAAGTCAGGATACGGTGGCGATGGAAGTGCGCCATTCGCGCAATATCCTGTTCGCCAACTTCCACGGCTATCGCGTTACCCGCACCGTCAAGCCGGCACAGTCAGCCGTGAAGTTGTTCGATGTCGCCGACATCCGTTTCCGTAATGTCCATGTCAACGCCGAAAGCGGTATCGCCATGTGCGACGATAACGGCTGCGGTACCTATCTGCGCGCCAGCAAGTTCCCGTTCGAAAACGCCATCGAGGACGCGACGCACAAGCTGAAGGTTCGTGAACGCGAATTCGCCGTGCTCGACGTACCGGCCGATCCGGCGCCGGTCGCCGATACCTCGCCGGGCGTCACGAGGCTGGAAGACGGCTTCTACTCGATCGCCGGTGCGGCGGTCGACAGTACGGGCAAGCTGTATTTCATCGATCGCCGCTTCCAACGCATCTACAGCTGGACCAAGGCTGACGGGCTGGACATCGTCGCTGACGCGCCGCTCGACCCCATCAACCTGGCCGTCGATGCGTCGGACAACCTGCTGGTCCTGTCCTCGGCCGGCCCGGAGGCCACGGTTTACAGCCTCACGCCTGGCAAGCCCGGGGTGACGGTGATTGCGCCGACGCCTGTAGCGCCGCATGAGGGCGCGCGGACGGCCCTGCCGGTCAATGTCTGGAACAACGGCGAATTCCGCGACCAGCTCGACCCTAAGACCTACGAATTCACCACCCTGAACGAGATGTTCACCCGCGACGCCGCTACGCCCAAGCCACGCGAATATGTCTCGCCTGACGGAAGCCTGGTCCTGCCGGCCTTTCGCGTGATCAAGCAGGGACCCGTGACGCACCTGGGCTGGCGCTTTTCCGATACGCTCGACACCTATGGCTTTGTCACCGGCAAGCTGGGCGACCCGGTCGTCTTCACCAACGGCTCCGAAGACCTTACCTACAGCGGAAAGATCGGAGCCGGCGGCACCTTGACCGAACTTAAGCCCCTGGCCGAGCGCGGCGGTGAAAGCGCCGTCCTCGACGCGGCCGGCAATCTCTATGTCGCCAATGGCCAGATCTTTGTCTATGGCCCGGACGGCAGGCCGATCGAGCGTATCGACGTACCGGACCGGCCGTTGCAGCTCCTGTTCGGCGGAGCTCAGGGCCGCACCTTGTTTATCCTGACCCACCACGCCCTGTATTCGGTCGAGAGGTGACAAGCCGGGAAAGGAATGTTAGCGCTGGAGGCCAAAGCCGGAGCGAAAGGCAGGGCCAGAGTTCAATAGACTACCGTCATGGGAACAAGAAACGCCTTGGATGATAAACTGATAAAGCGGCGATCGCGTGCATCGAGCACCGGCCGGGTCACGATGGACGATGTTGCGCGCCATGTCGGCGTGTCGAGCATCACCGTGTCGCGCGCCTTGCGCCGGCCGGACAAGGTCGCCGAAGAGGTGCGCGAGCGCATCCACAAGGCGGCCCGCGACATGGGCTATGTCAGCAATCGGGCCGCCAGCGCCCTGGCCTCGGCGCGGTCGATGAACATCGTCGTCCTGGTGCCATCCCTGCGCAACATGGTCTTTGTCGAAACCCTGAGCGGAGTCGAGAAGGTGTTGCGGCCCAATGGCTACCAGATGCTCCTGGGCGTCAGCAACTATTCGTCCGAAGAAGAGGACGCCCTGGTTCGCGCCTATCTTGCCTTCGATCCTGACGGCATTCTCGTCGCCGGCCTGAACTACCGGGAAACGACGCGCCGCCTTCTGGAGCAGGTGAAGATACCCGTCGTCCACATGATGGAGCTGTCCGACCGCGAAGGCATCTACAGTGTCGGCTTTTCCCAGGAAGCCGCCGGCGGCGCCATGACCGAGCACCTGATCAAGCAGGGGCGGCGGCGCATCGCCTTTGTGGCGTCACAGCTCGATTCGCGCACCCTGTCGCGCAGCCGCGGCTATCGCGATACGATGATCCGCGCCGGTCTGTACGAACCGCAGCGCGAACTGCTGGTGCCCGATCCGTCATCGGTGGCCCTGGGGGGCATCCTCCTGGAACGCATGCTGCAACAGGCGCCCGATACCGACGCCATCTTCTTCTGCAATGACGACCTGGCGCAGGGCGGGCTGTTCGAATGTTTGCGTCGTGGCATCAAGGTGCCGCAAACCCTGGCCATTGCCGGCTTCAACGACCTGCCGGCCTCGGCCAGCACCGTGCCGTCCCTGACTTCGGTGGCGACGCCGCGTTTCGAGGTCGGCGCCCAGGCGGCCGCCATGCTGATCCAGCTGATCGACGGCCAGCCGGTCGCGCGGCCGAAGGTCGACCTGGGCTTCGAATTGAAACCGCGCGAAAGCACCTGAATATTGTTTGACAATTAAACAATATGGCGGCAGATTAATCGTCGCCGATAATTGTGCTACAATATGTTAGCGCTGTCATAGGTAAGATAAAAAAAGCACACGGGTAACGCCAGGAATTCGCTGCCAGCGATCCCTGTCTCAAAAAAACAGATGTTAGCGCCGTCATGCTGTGACGGAGATCGTGGAATGCTTCCTGATATGCAGCAAGCCATTTCTCCTATCCTGGCATAATTGACGATGTTAGCGCTGTCACAACAAAAAGCCCGGTCACCGGGCGCCATGAAGGGACAAGAACAAATGCCTAAATTCACAAGACATCTTCTGGGGTGTTCAGCCTCGATCCTGGTCCTGTCGGCCCTGGCCGGCCAGGTCTGCGCTGCCGGGCAGGATGCGGCTGCGGAGACCAAACCGGACGAAGCAACCGTCGTTGTCGTCACGGGATCGCGGATCAATACGCGCGGTTTCACCCAGCCGACACCGACCACCAGCCTGACCACCGATGAAATCCTCAAGGCCGGCCAGCCCAATATCTTCAACACCATCGTTGCCTTGCCGTCATTGCAAGGCAGCACCGGGCGCGCGACCAGCGTCAACAGCACCAGCAGCGGCATCCAGGGGCTGAGCTCGTTCAGCCTGCGCGGTCTGGGCCCGATCCGTACCCTGACCCTGCTGGACGGCCAGCGCGTCATCGGCGCCAATGTGACCGGGGTTACGGACGTCAGCCAGTTCCCGCAATTGCTGATCAAACGCGTCGACGTCGTGACCGGCGGCGCCTCGGCGTCTTACGGCTCCGATGCCATCGGCGGCGTCGTCAACTTTATTACCGACACGCGATTTGAGGGCTTCAGGGCCAATGTCGAGGCCGGCCAGACCACCTATGGCGACGACAAGAACCTGACGCTTCAGGCGGCGTGGGGCGACAGTTTCCTGAACGACCGGCTGCATGTCCAGGTCAGCGGCGAACATGGCAAGGAAGATGGTGTGCCCGCCTACGGCTTCGGCGTCGGCGCCGGTCCGAATGGCCGCGACTGGTTCAAGTCGTCGGCCCTGCAGCAGCGCTCGCTGGGGGCAACCACCGACGGCAAGCCGCAACTGACCTATATCGAGCATGCGCAAAACTATCAGTACGCCAAATACGGCCTGATCACCTCCGGCCCATTGCAGGGGACGGCGTTTGGCCCGGGCGGTGTCCCGTTCCAGTTCCAGTACGGCTCCGGCGGTACGCCGACCGGTACCGGCGGCGTTACCAACTGTTTTTCACCGTTCTGCGTCGGTGGCAACCTGGATGGAGTCGTCGGCAACGGCACCAGCCTGGCGTCCAAGCTGGAGCGCACGGTCGCCTACGGCCGGGTCGGTTACGATCTGGATGACAACAATGAAGTCTATATGACCTTCAACGCCGCACGGGTTGTGTCGTCCAACACGCCCAATCCCGGCGCGGCGAAAAACGCCAACCTGACTATCCAGTGCGACAACGCCTTCCTGCCCGACTCGATCAAGACGGCGTGCACGACCAACCACATCACCAGCTTCCAGTATGGCACCAGCAATGCCGAATTCCCGGCCTTTATCAGTGTCCACCCGACACGCAAGCAGTACCGTTTCGTTGCCGGCGCGGACGGCAAGTTCGATGCCTTCGGCACCCAATGGTCCTATAACGGCTATGTCGAGCACGGCATCAACTACACCGACATTCTGGTTCGCGACATCTCCCTGACCCCGCGCTACAACGCGGCCATCGACGCCGTCCTGGAGAACGGCGCTATCGTCTGCCGCAACGTCGCGGCGCGCAATTCGGGCTGTCAGCCGCTCAATATCATCGGCGATGTCACGCCCAGCACCGGCGCCTTGGCCTATGTCCTGCCGGCCAATGGTCCGCAGCAGCATACGCAGCAGACCCAGGACGTGGTCAGCTTCAACCTGAACGCCGAGCCGTTCTCGTCATGGGCCGGCCCGGTCGCCATCGCTGCCGGTGTCGAATACCGGCGTGAATGGTACCGTGTCCGCGGCGACGCCTATGGCAACGGCGTCACGGCAAACAGCCCGAACACGCCGGAATATCCGGTGGACCCGCTGATGAACACGGCGATCGGCAACAACTGGTACGCCGGTAACTATCACAGTGCGCAAGGCACCTATAGTGTCGCGGAAGGCTATGTCGAAGTGAACGTTCCGGTGCTGAATTCCGACACCTGGGGCAGCGCCAATATCAATATGGCCGGCCGGACGACGGACTACAGCACATCGGGCAAGGTCGAAAGCTGGAAGGTCGGCGGCACATGGAAAACCGGCATCAGCGGCCTGCGCCTGCGCGCGGTGACGTCACGCGACGTGCGTGCGCCGAACCTCAGTGAACTGTTTGCCGCTGAAATCACCACCAACAACGTCGTCAACTATAACAACACGACGATTACGGTGCTGCAGCGCACCCTGGGCAATACTCAACTGCGCCCGGAAATCGCCCGCAACACCGAACTGGGCATTGTCTTGTCGCAACCCGATTGGCTGCCCGGCTTCAGTGCATCGATCGACTATTACGACATCAAGATCGATGACGTCGTCTCTTCGTTGTCGGCCCAGCAGGAAGTCGACCTGTGCGCCGCCGGCAATCAGGAGCTTTGTGGCGCCATGCTGCTGACCAGCACGGTTCCCAACACCAACTATGTCAAGGTCCAGGCCTTCAACCTGGCCTCGATGGAGAACAAGGGCTTCGATATCGAAGTCTCCTACCGCACCAGCCTGTCGGGCCTGCATCTGCCTGGGTCGCTAACCCTGCGCGGACTGGCCACCCACACCATCAGCTTCCTCACCAATCCCGGCGTCATCGGCACCATTCCGTCCGAAGCTGCCGGCGTCAACTACGGCAGCACGCCATATTGGAAGTGGTACCTCACCCAGAGCTGGGATGCCGGCGCGCTGAACCTGACCCTGACCGAACGTGGGTTCAGCGACGGCGTCCGCAGCCGTGAATATATCGAGTGCCAGACCAACTGCCCGGTCTCGACCTCGGTGCACCAGACCATCGACAATAACCGTATGAAGGGCGCCACCTATGTCGACTTCGGCGGGAACTACAAGGTGAACAGCCAGGTCACGGCCTATTTCAAGGTTGACAACATGTTCAATGTCGATCCGCAACCGGCTGCCTTCACCAATGTCGGGTACGGCGCCAATCCGTTCCTCTATGACGTACTCGGCCGCATGTACCGTGTCGGCTTCCGGTTCGACTTCTAACCCAAACCTGGGCGCCGCATCCCACCCTGTGATGACGGCGCCCCATTCCGGCCGGTCTACACCCTGGAGACCGGCCGGGATGTGGTACTGTGCCCGATGCGGACCGGCTTAAACGACCGACCCGTGCCATAGGCACACTGTTTCCGGGCGAGCCCGTGGTACCCCTGATGGTTCGCCCGGAAACATTTTTTCTTCTGCTGGCGGCCGCATATGGTTTTCCAGCTCTATGCTATTCTGGGGTTTTTTAAGCTATTCTGGGTTTTTTTAAGGAGTTGCTTTGGTCGAACTGGCTCGCGGCAAAATGCCGGCAATCGTCATCATGGGCGTCAGCGGCTGCGGGAAGTCGACCCTGGGCAGTCAACTTGCCCGGGCGACCGGTCTCGACTTTATCGAGGGCGATGACCTGCATCCGCCGCTCAATGTCGCCAAGATGGCGGCTGGAATGGCCCTGACGGATGACGATCGCTGGCCGTGGCTGGAAAAGGTCGCGGTCGAATTGATCGCGCGGGCGGGGAAGGGCTGCGTGACGTCCTGCTCGGCGCTGAAGCGCGACTATCGCGATTTTATCCGTGACCGTTTGCGCGGCGACGTCGTTTTCGTGCTGCCCGACCTGTGTCGTGATGTCCTCTGGCATCGCATGCATAGCCGTTCCGGTCACTATATGCCGCCCAGCCTTCTCGACGGTCAGATTGCGGCTTTGCAATACCCTGAGCCGGACGAACTGGCGCTGGTGGTTGACGGAATGCGCCCGCCGACGCTACTTGTTGACGACGTTGTCAATTTTCTCGCCGCCCGGTCGTGTCCGGTCAGGCTGACCGCCCCGGAGTGTGACTGATGGCTGCATCTATGGCTGCTCTGCTGGGCCTGAGCCCCGCAGGTTGGGCGCTGGTCGCCATCTTCCTGTCGGTCGGGCTGCTGACCGTGCTGATCGCCTTTGGCAAGACGCCCCCGCTGCTGGCCTTCCTGGTCGCGGCCCTGACGGCGGCTATTCTGCTGGGCCTGCCCTTCGCCACCATGGCCAAGACGTTTGAGAAGGGGATCGGTGACCTGCTCGGCTCCCTGACCGTTATCATCTGCCTGGGTGCGATGTTCGGTAAGCTGGTCGCCGACAGTGGGGCGGCGCAACGCATTGCCGGGACGCTGATCCGGCTGGCTGGACCGGCCGGCATGCCGATCGCGCTGACGGCGACCGGCTTTATCGTCGGCATTCCGCTCTATTACAATGTCGGCTTCGTGCTGATGGTGCCGCTGATCTTCTCGCTGGTCTATCAGTCGGGCCGCCCGGCCGTCGCCACCGCCATTCCCTTGCTGGCCGGGTTGTCGATCGCCCACGGCTTCCTGCCGCCGCACCCGTCGCCGACGGCTCTGGTCAGCCAGTTTCACGCCGATCTGGGCCTGACCCTGATTTATGGCATGGCGGTCGCCATTCCGACCCTGATCATAGCCGGGCCGATCTTTGCCATGAGCCTGAAGAAGATCGTCAGCGAGCCGGCGGCGGTCTTTGCCGTTGCACCCCGACCGGACAGCGAATTGCCGGGCACCTTTGTCAGCTTCTTTACCGCCCTGCTGCCGGTGGTGCTGCTGGCCGCGGCGACCGCGCTGAACATGACCTTCGGCGCCGATCCGGCGTTGAAGCCGATTTTGGGATTCCTTGCCGATCCAACCTTTGTCCTGCTGCTGGCCCTGGCGGCGGCGGTCTATCTGCTGGGCCTGTCGCGTGGCACCTCCCTGCCCAAGGTGATGAAGGTCGCCGAACAGGCCCTGCGTGACGTGGCGCCGATCCTGCTGATCATCGCCGGGGCAGGGGCCTTGAAGCAGGTGTTTATCGATTCCGGCGTCAGCACGGAGCTGGGGACCGAACTGGCCAAGCTGCCGGTGCCGCCGCTGATCCTGGGCTGGCTGATCGCCACGGTGATCCGGGTTTGCCTGGGTTCGGCGACCGTCGCGGGCATTACGGCGGCGGGTATCTGCGCGCCGCTGGTCCAGGCCACGGGCGTTGACCCGAACCTGATGGTGCTGAGCATCGGCGCCGGCAGTCTGATGTTCTCGCACGTCAACGACTCGGGCTTCTGGCTGTTCAAGGAGTATTTCAACCTGTCGCTCAAGGACACCTTCCGCTCGTGGTCGGTGATGGAAACCCTGGTGGGGATATTCGGCCTTGGCTTTGTCCTGATCCTGCAGCGTATTCTGGGACTCTGACTTTCTACCGCCTCTTCCCGCCTGCGGCTACCGTATTCACACATCTCAAGATGAAATACGTGGATCGGAATTCGAGAACGAACCCGGACAGCTTGCCTACTTTGACTTTTCGACAGGTTTGCCCACAGATTTTCACAGATTAGCACAGATTTTCAATGGCTTACTTGGCTTCATCAGCGGCTTTCCAGCAGATAAGGACCCGTATGCGATCGCGCAGCCTTGATACTAAAAATCTGTGTTAATCTGTGAAAATCTGTGGGGAAAATTCTTTATTTTCAAATTATTGAAAGAAAATGTGCATCGGATAGCCGCCTGCGGGGAGAGGCGGATAGTCCAACATCAAAACCCGATCCGCACCCCAGTATCCGGCTTGACCCGGCTCTCGTCGCGCAAGCGCTCGAGAATAGCCTCCGCGTCCCGTGCCGGCGCATGTCGCAACTGGCGCGCCACCACGGCGAAATCGCCCGGCGTCAGGTTATGCAAGGCCATCAGCCCCGCCGGCGCCTTCATTGCGAAGAACCGTTCAAAGGCAGCCCGCAGCCGTTCAGGCCCCAAAGGCCGCAAGTCCAGCTTGAACACGAACCGCCGCAGGGTGGCCGGATCGAGCTGCCCAGGATGGTTGGTCGCGGCCACCACCGGCAGCGGGTGCCGATCCAGCCAGGTCAGCATCTCATTCACCTGGCCGACCTCCCACGAGGTCCGCGCCCGCGTGCGGTCGAACAGCAACGAATCCGCCTCGTCGAACAACAGCACGCTTTCCTCGCGCCGCGCTTCCTCGAAGGCCCGCGCGATGTTTTTTTCGGTCCCGCCAACCCATTTCGACAGCAGGTCGGACGCCCGGCGGACCAGGAGCGGCCGGTCGAGACTACGCGCCAGATGGTGCGCCAGCACGGTCTTGCCGGTCCCCGGCGGTCCGGTCAGCAGCAAAGATACGTCCAGGGCGCCCAGACCGCAGATAGACTCGAACAGGATATCGAGCGGCCGATCGGTTTCATAAAGCGCGAGATCGAGCGCGCCTGGCCCTTCCGGCGGCAATTCACCACCGCGCAGCGCACGCACCAGCGACGTTGCCGCCCGCGCACCGCAGTCGGTCTCTCCGGCCAGCCGCGCCGCCCGCACAGACACGCGCAGCACGCTGGAGGTTTCCGGCGCCTGGTCGATCAGCTTGCCTATGGCGTCGCCGGGCTGGCCGCCTTCGTCGTCGACGATACGCCCGAGAATACGGTGCGCGGCCTTGCGCGGCGGCAGGTCCAGCTTGAGGATAAAGCTCATGCGCCGCAGGATGGCGTCGTCGATATTGCCAATGGCATTGGTGACCCAAATGACCGGCGCCGCGTTGGTTTCCAGTATCCGGTTGACGAAGACCTTGCTGCCTTCGCGCTTCGAGAACCAATCGCCGCCCGAGCGCTGGGCGCCGCCGATCAGGTCCTCCATCTCGTCGAACAGCATGACGGCGCCGCTGCGATCGCCCAGCACGCGCTGCGCCAGGAGTAACGCCACGACGCGGTCGTTACGCGACGGCTCTTCGCCATCGTCATCGGCCTCACCGATACCATGCAAGGGACAGCCCGCCGCCGCGGCCAGGACGCGCGCCAGCTCGGACTTTCCGCTGCCGGCCGGACCGTGGATCAGGATATTGACGCCGTGCGCCTTTTCACGCGCTACCCCTTCCAGCAAGCGCACCAGAAACTGCGCGTCGCCGACATGGGCAAAATCCGCCAGATCGAGGGGAGAGGTCTGACGTCGACCGGCCAGGGCCTCCGCCAGCGCTTCGGGCGCCGGCGCGCGATCGAGAACGCGGCACAGGGGCCAGCGAATGTCGATGAAGCTGTCCTGTCTCAGGCGCATGCCGAATTCGATCAGGCCCAGGTTCAGGACATCGCTGCGCCGAACGCGCGCTGCAGCATCGAGCCGGTCGGCACCGGCCAGTTCGCCCAGCATGGCCGGGAAATCCCGGACGGGCTCGATCAGGCAGCCCAGGGCATCGGCCAGGCGCGGCAGGCGGTCGCAAGCGATCATCAAGGTGAGAAGCCGGGCGTCGAAGGGCGCCAGGTGCAGCAGTTGCGCCAGTTCGTCGGCGAGGTCGAGGACCTGCGGACGTGGCTCATCGGGTTCCGGCGCGCCTCCGAGCGCCGCCATAAAATGCGCCCAATCGGGCTTCTTGGGTGCGGTCCAGGCGTCGCCCAAAAGCCACGCGGCGTTGGACCCGGCCCAGGTCATCAGCGCTCGGGCGGCAAGGGAGTCGGGCACGATATCGCGCCCGATCCGGAGCACCAGGCTCCGAACGATAGAATGCTCGTTCATGGTCTTGTCTTTATCGTGTCTGTTCGTGGACGCGCGATGACGCGCATCTCACGATGGTCCATTCGGTTATTTGGCGGTTCTGAGAACCGGTGCGACCCGGCGAGGGTGCGGTTAGGGCTTTCCTGCCCCGCCGCGGCGTCGAATGGACGCTTAGACGAAGGGCAGGATCGCGGCGGGCTTAAGGCCCCGGCTGTTTTGCGATCCCAACAATCCATACTCTCCATGTGGCCGCGCATTTTGCGGCACGGTGAGGGCTATAGTTAATTTTGCAACGATACGCAAGATAGTCCACCGATATGTCACATGAGTGTGGCGAATGCGCAACATTGATGCTGGGCGCCAAAAGCAGCGTTCAACCTTAATTCCGCAATTTCACCATGCCACCGTAATGGTCATTTAGTTGCAGGATCTTGCAGCTTTGATTGCAATTCGCGCGGAAAGAGATAGGTTTGCCTGCACATTTCGGGCGGGAGGCAATGCGATGGAGACCCTTGGTCGGGCATTTGAGCGTTTCAGTCGTCGTTGGCGAATGATCGGCCTCGCCGCGCTTTGGCAAGTGAGGGCACCATGACGACGTTAATTTCGGAAAAAGTCCTTTGGGACGTATCGATGACCACGCAGGCTTCCGAGATCCAGCTGTTGACCCATGCCAAGGCAGCAGGGGCGACCGGTGTGGCGATTCGGACCTCGAATGCGCGGCTGAAGGGGGCGATCGGTCGCTTCGGCGCGGAAGGCATCAAGGTTTACGGGTGGCGTTGGCCCGCGCGCAGGGCCGTCACCAGTCCCGCCAACTACTTCGCACCAGACCAGGCGAATTTTGTGGTCGACACCCTGATTTCGGCCGGCCTCGCGGGGTACTTCGCCGACATCGAATCCGACAATGACGGCGGCGCCAATGATTGGAACGACGGCGACAACAGCGTCGTCGCGAAGCAATTCTGCGACATCCTGAGGAACGGCGCGCCGCAAGGCTTCGTTATC
This sequence comes from Asticcacaulis sp. P2_C5, assembly GCF_056404555.1. Lineage (NCBI taxonomy): Bacteria > Pseudomonadati > Pseudomonadota > Alphaproteobacteria > Caulobacterales > Caulobacteraceae > Asticcacaulis > Asticcacaulis sp. P2_C5. The sequence continues at coordinate 52,583 of NZ_JBFUDU010000017.1, read as the reverse complement.
GCCTTGACGTCCGGCGCACCGCAGCCGGTCAACAACAAGAAGATCCCTTGGAAAGTCTTCGTTGATGCGAGCGACTTCCTTTTGCCCCAGACCTATTGGCGGTGGACCAACTCGAAAGGCAAGGTGCAGGATATCAATGGCGGCACGCCCGCCAAGTCCATCGCCGTCGGCGATACGTCCTGGGCCGGCGTCGGGCACGGAAAGACCCTTGTGCCCATGATCGGCGAGCTGGACGTGGTTTCGCCCGCCGAGATCGCCGAGTTCGGCGCCGAACTCGTAAAGCGGGGCGAAAGCCGTCTGCACGTCTATACCGACACAGACAAAGTAACGGCGGGCCAACTCGCGGCGATCAAGGCGCTTTGACGAATATCCGTAAACTGGCTTCGCTGGAGCCACGCTGAGCCATCGCGTTAGAATTATTGGGACTATTGGGATTAGGGAGACAGGAGTAATATTGCCAATTTTGGCTGACGCTGCGCGGGCCAATCCTGAGTTAGCATGCCTGGAAGAGACCGGAATATTACTCCTATCCCCTACTTCCATCATCCCACTGCGAAAGAATTAACGTCAAGTAATTGTGCAATAGTCTTCCTGTAATTCCGCGCCTGAAGGCTCGCGGACCAAAAAAGGTACCCAGAAAACTTTCGATGCTATTTTTCGCCTAACCTGCTTTTGGACACTGCAGCCGGGCTAATTCCGACTGGCCGGCATTTATCGCGCGGGCCGCTGTATCAAATAGTGGATGATCGCGTGTTTGCAGCCCGGTGATGAAAGCGGACTTCGAAACGGTCAGCCACGCAACCTTGCGCGCTGACGGTGGGCATGAGGTGCCAACCTCTGCAAGGCGCTGCTTTTCAGTTTTGCTTGGATCGCCATAGGAAACATAAATGTCCTGGCGGATGGCTGCGGGACGGGAGACTTGCGTCGACGTAAGCGAGGTGCACGAGCCGGTAACATCACCAGGGACGGACGCTGCCGCTTCCCCGTTGACCGTTGCTAACAAAGCCAACGAACATTGTTTTTGAATCTCGATTGCGATGTTGATTGTGCCTTTTGCGTTTTTACCCGCGGGATCAAGTCCGTCAAGCAGCGACGGTCTGACTACGGTCACCCCATTGATAAAAATCAGATTGGTGCCTGCCGAGCCCGAGCCGCCTGCGGAACTGGCCGGTTCGATAATGTTGCCGGCGATTGGGAACGAATATTGATTTGAACCCCACGCGTCCGTTGCCAACTTGGCTGCGCAGCGATTCGGATTCGTGCACAGGCTGGCTGCCTTTAAAATCCAGTCCGACATGAGGTTTGTATCGGGAACGGCGAGGCGTACCCAACCGTCAAGGCCCGAGTCCGAATAAGTACAGTCGACAACCGGTATGCCTTCGTATCCTGCTGGCACCGGCGAGACTGCTGTGCACGCCTTCTCGGAACTGCCCATAAAATAGGGCCGGTACTTTAATTTAGCCGTGACATAGTTGCGTACCCCCTTATCCAGACCATCGCGCGCTATGTAACCTGCCGCCGTCATCGGCTTGGGCTTGGGTTTAGTCTTTGCGCTCGCGGGGGCGACGAAAATGGCGCTGATGGCCAAGGCTACGACGACGGATGCGGTCATTCTGAAAAGCATGGATCGACTCCTGCGATTAATGAGATACTGGTGAACTGGATCCGGGGGCTGCTGGCGCGATATCCCAAAGGCTCTGGGTCTTGTCACCAAGAGGGTCGTTGGCTAGGCGGACGATGGCCTTGACATAAGCCTTAGGCTTGTAATTATATGAGACCGCAATAGACGCAAGCCACGCGATAGCGGAGGCCTTTCTGTCTTTTCCAGACTGGATGTCGCTCCAATAAGTCTTTGTCGCGGCAGCGTAATGTGCACTTTTTCTGAGGCGGCTTGCCACGAAATCGAGGGCCTCAGCGCGCGATCCGAAAGCGATATAGCTGTTGCCGACATCCCAATCGGGCTGACACCAAAGAACGAATCTAGACGCTCCGTTTGCCACTGCGGCCCCGGGCCATTTAAATGCAAACACGTTGTTCGACTTGATCGCCAAGCGAGTCGTTCCGTAGCCGGATTCCTGGATAGCCATAGCCAGCACGACCGGCGCGGGCACGTGCCACTTCGCTTCAGCTGAAGACGCCGCGGGCTCGAGTTCATCGATATAGGAAGCTTTTTCCACTCGGCTGAGAGTGCGCGTCGGCGCATAACACCAGTCGCCCTTCCCGGGGCGATCGATTGCATTCCGGTCCGCGGCAGCGACGCCAGCGGCCCAAAACGAAAGCGCCGCAAGTGCTATGCTCATGACTTACCCTAATAGGTGCAACTTTACTTATGACCACAACGAATAGGCGTGGTCAAGGCGGCGCTTATGGAAAAATGGAGTTAGGTGCGCCGGGAGACCGGCAAGGCGTAGATGGTGCAAGTCCATTACGATGAAGGATTAGCGACCCACATCGGCCCGAGCCGTGCGCAGCCGGCCATAAGGCTGCGGGCGAATGCGTCGGGAGGGGAACGCATAGGCCAGCCATTGAGCCGCGAAAACGCATCTTACGGAGCGCCGACGCCGTCTGACTAGCGGAAGGCTAACCGCTCACATGCGTCAACGCGAGCATACGATCGGCTCCTGGTCTGAGGCCATCTGCAGCAAGCGCTTCCGCAGCCACAAAGCGCAGACGGACCCGCTTATCCTAGAACAGGACTAAGCGCCTCGTACCGGAGTTTTATGGCGACGGTATCGATCACACTCCCTGTCTACAAAGCAACGCAGCAAAAGGGAATCCACCAAAACCAATTTTTTCGACTCAGAAATTATCGACGCTGCCTAAGCGCCTTAGCAGTGATTTCTGCAGCAATATTGAACTGAATTTGGCGCGTGTTGGTGTGAGCCAAAGGAGCAGCAAACCGGCTGGCCGCCAGGACAAGCGCCCCAACTTAACTGTCACGCAATCCTTTCATACCGGATACTCTGAACCTCATTTTTGTCCCCTTTTTCAAGATGGCACTTGTGCGGCAGCAAGGGTAAAACACGGGCCGCCTAAAAACCGCACGTGCGGTCGGGAATTGATTCCTATGCTTTCGACGCCCGGAGCTCCGGTGCGTGCGAAAGTACGATATCAGCTCCCGTTTGCGAGCAGCACGGGCGTCCCAATACTGTTTGCGCGTAGCGCCGCTTCCTACGCCCATAGGTTAAGTATTGTCTGGACAAATTTAAATTGTTTGTCATCGTTACTGAACCATTCACCATTTGGCGCAAGGGGCAGACGCCATGAGAATGCTTCGGACGTTTTTGGCCGTTTCAGGCGTGTTGGCTTTGATAGGTGGTGGCTTGTTCGCCCAGGAAGAACTGCGCCCCAAACCCGTCGAAGCACGCTACTCAAGCGCCATACCCGACGCGCTGCGCGGACCGTATGTCTCGGATCCAGGCGTCGTCACGCTTCTCGATGGCGGCGCTAAGCTGAATGGCAAGTTGAGCTTTGGGAATATAATCCAGGAAAGACTCCCCGACGACCAACGCGGAACGGGGCTCAACGCCTTCACCCTGCGCTCCATGGCGGAAGTGCGACGGATCGTGACGTCCGATCTGGACAAACTGGCGACGTCCCTTGGCCGGGATCCGAATCAATGCGGCCCCAATCCAACGAAGCCCGACGAGTGTATACAGTTGCCCCGCGCCTTCTTCACGGATCCAAAGTCCGAGGTCGAGTTGGTCGGCATCGTCAATCGGATGGACCGCCAATTCCTGGCGCCGGACAAGAGAAGCGAGTGTGGCGAGATCAGCGTCATCTATCGGTTTAAGTACAAGATTTCCGAAGAGAGCCAGTCGCGTTTGCCGGTCACTTTGAACCTGGTTTTCGGCGTACCGGCCAAGGACGTCCTAAATGACCAAACGATTACATGCCAGGAAGTGGCGCGCCGTTGGCTGAAAATCGCGCGCCCTGAGACCTACGCTGACGCAACCGAACAGGGGATTATCAAAAACGCCCCCAAAAAGCCGCAGGCAATGGTCGACTTTCTGATGGACCCGAAGTCTGGCCCACTCGCAACGCTGCAAGGGAAGAACATCCTGCGTCTTGAGCTCAATATGCAGGGATACAGGCGGACTGCAGGCGACGACGACGATTCCGAGCATAACGCTACACACTTTGGCAGCCAGGCCGCCTATGTCATCCGGGTATTCACCTGGGAAGTGCCGAATGCGAGGTTCGAAAGCAACATTCTGAATAACCAGATCGACCGCTCGTTGTTCGTTTGCTCAGCCGCCGACAAAAGCTCAGGCACCTGCGCAGCGAAGAAGGCGTTCCGCGATCAGTTTGTGAGCGAGGTCCTGACCAACCCACGTTACGTCAAGGATCTCGATCTCGGATTGATCAACATTCCGAGTGAGTTCCACGGGAGGCAGATTCTTGCCCGGTCAGCGCAGTCTATTTCACCGGGCGGTTCTACGCGATCGCAGAACCAACCGTTCTGGAATGCCGAGAACACAAAGGGCGAGCTGATCTCAGATGAAGAAATCATATCCGACGCAAAGATCGACGGTATCATTCAGAAAATGAAGTCGAACGGATACGAGTTTCAATTTATCAGCACGGCTCAGGATTTCCGCACACGGCTGAATGAGAGCACTTGCACCTCCTGCCATCAAACGAGGGCAATCGCCGGCTTCCATTTCCCTGGCTCAGACCGTGAAAACACACTGCCGGCAAATTCCGTTCTTCTCGCCGGCTCGCCGCACTTTTATGGGGATCAGCCACGCCGTGTCGCCATCCTCGAGGCCATTGCGGCCAGTAAGACCGGCCAACTTGTGTACAATGATTTGGCGACGTCGTTTGCCGGCCGCCCGCGAAACAAGTTCAAGGACGCGCTTGCGGGGACACAGTTGATTGGCGGATGGGGCGGTTTCTGCGTTATGCGAGACACCCACCAAGCCCGATCTAGCGCGAGACGCTCGTGGACGTGCCAGCAGGCTTACGCCTGTAAACAGGTCTTCGCTTCAGATAACGACCCCGACATAGGCATCTGTCTGCCGCCTGGTCGGCCCGAAATCGGTGATCCGATGCAGTTTGGCTTGGTCACCACAAAGCGATTTGGCGACGATACGTACAAACGCCTGCAAGTCGGCTATAGGCTGCACGATGTCGGGCACGACAAATCAACATTAATCAGTGTGGATGACCTCAATTCGCAGGAGCCATATGCTTTTTATGCGGCGCATCAGGAATTCCATACAGGCACAACGCTCGAGTTCGAGCAGCAAAAGAAAATTGAAGACATTGAGGCACACCGCCGTCCAGGAGATATTACCCAGGCCGACAGGCAGGGCAGGCGAAACCTGGGGACTGGTGGCTTTCCAGGCGGCGCGCTGCGATTGTCGGAATGCAAAGACTTACCCGACGAAAGCACTTGCGGTTTGATAGCAACGACTGGATTCTCGAACTGCATCGGTTCGGACGCGACCATTAACCAGTGCCTTGTCCAGAGAACATCGTACGCCGGCGTGCGCGCCTGCAACGCGTCCGCGCCGTGTCGAGATGACTACATTTGCGTTGAAGGGCTTGGCCTCAACGCAGGGAATGCGATAGAGTCATACGACAAGCGACGATCTATCGTGGACGGGCAATCAGGTTATTCCAAACTCGATTTCGGCCAGGCAAAGCCGGATGATAAGTACTTGAACCGCAATGACCAACGTGGCGTCTGTATACCCCCATATTTTGTCTTCCAGTTTCGATCGGATGGGCATCCACGCCCGTCCTCATGAAAGCAGAATAGCTATCTCGCAAAAAGGACTTCGCCGGACGCGGATTAAGGACGAAGAAAGACAGGGGGCGGAGCCATTATTAGCTGACAATGGCGCTTGAACGGTTCAGAAACTGAGTCTGCCTCCCGTCCCCAGGAAATTGTGACGGGATAAAACGGGGGTCGACGACGTCGTAATAGTGTGTTAATGCGAAATTCTCATTTGAGTTGAGTTTCGCGTATCCGTCGCGCGGCCGAACCCCCTTTACCTCATCTGTTCCCGGCTGTTTGCTTCATCTTATTGACTGTGCCCACGCGGGCAGTCTGGGAGACTACTATGCCATTCACCGTTTCCGATACCCAGCTCAGCGAACTTTTTCACGCCGCAAATCTGCCCGTTCCAGACAACGAAATGGTGTTTTGCGGCTTTCGGGGCTGTATTCCGATCTCAGGCGGCAGCCAGACCCTGGCTCCCGCCCAGCAGCTCGAATTCGCCGGTGTCGACTACCGGCATATGCGCTGCACCCTCGTGCAATGGGTGCCTGGCCAAGGCCTGGCTGTCTTTCCCGGCAGCACCGTGCCCTATATCGACGCCATTGCCGGCCACCTTGACGAAGGTGGCCAGGGCGCCAATCAACTGGCCTTCGGCTATTATCGCGGCAGTCATCGCTATGTCATCGGCGATCACAAGCTCTCCGATCCGCAACGCCGCCACCGCGCATTTCGCAACGATTCCCCTCTGCCCGTGTGGCGTACCTCCGACAATACCGTATACGACGGCAACGATGCGGTCACCTATGGCGTCTGCAACGACAATCTACACTGCGGCTGGCAGCAAAATCCGTCGCTGCCGTCCTTCTCCAGCAATGGCTGCCAAGTGATTGCCGGCCGTCCCCGCGTCCTGGCGCGCGGCTGGGACACGGAACTCGGCCCGTGGGCGCAGTTCATTGCTCGTGCCTACGGTCGCAGCCAGACCCGCTTCAACTACGCGCTTTTTTCGGGACGCGAAGTTCTGGCCGCCGCGTCCGTCGCACCTGCCGACCGGTACCAGACCTTGCGCTTCGGCTCGGACGGCGACCTCGTTCACGTCGTTCAAGATGCGCTGCTTAAGCGCGGTTACGACCTGGGCACGGCAGGCGCCGACGGCGATTTTGGATGGTCGACCCTGGAGGCGGTTCGCCGGTTCCAACTAGACCAGTTCGGTCCGTCTTCCGTCGATCTAATCGTCGGTCCCGCCACGGGTCAGGCGCTCGGCGTGACATGGCCGTACGCCACGGCACCCGTGCCTCCCCTTATCGATGCGCTGCCAATCCCGCAAGGGAGCGTACCGCTGACCAAGCCGGCATCGGCCTCAGGCACAGGCTCCGAAGTCCTCGCGGCACCGAACTTCCGGTCTCTGGTCAAGAACGGTTTCTTTTCGGCGACACCCTATGACCTGTCCGTTCCGCGCTCGATCCGGACCAACAATCCCGGCGCACTCAACATTTCGAAATGGCAAAAGACGTTTCCGGGCTTTGCCGGAACGACCCAGCCGGACCATGCCGGCAACGTGACGGCGATCTACGTCACGCCTGAACACGGTGTTGCCGCCTGGCATTTTCTCATGACGGACCGTTATGGCTACGGCGATCACGGCAAGTTTTCGCTGATTGATCTCGCATTGAAATATTCCGGGCTCCACGACCCTCACGCCGCCACAGTCCAGGAATATGTAAAGGGTTGGAAAGCATTCGCGCATGGTGCTCTGGACGCGGTCGCACAGCTTCAGCTCGATGACGACGCCAACATGATCGCCCTCGCGCGCGGCATGTTTGGGCATGAAGCCGGAAAGAAAAGTCCCGTCCGGGACGACCAGGTGGTTGAGGCTCTCCGCCTGAAGCGCGCCAACCTGCTTCCCCCCAACTGAACCGGTTTTCAAGGAGTCTTGACCATGAACCCTGTACCTGCTGCCGGCCGTTTTGCGGTCCGTTTAGTCGCGCTTGCACTTATCCTTGCAGCCCCTGCCGCTGAATCGGCGCAACTCCAGGGCAATATCGTACCCGTTATCGGAGATTTCACTGGCAAGGCGGGCAAGACCGCCAAGGATCTGAGTGGTATTGCCTGTGTCGAGAGCGGATCCACCGTTTCGCGCCATTGCCTTGTTGTCAATGATGAAAACCGCTCGGTCCAGTTCGCGACACTCGACTCGTCCTTGCCGAAGACGGCCGAAAATCCTCTGGGATTGCAACTGACGGCGGGGGAAGACGTCCCCCTGTATGCGAATGCGGCGCCCGCCGATGTGGTCGGTGCGCCTCCGCCCCAGGAGTATTGCGCGACCGCCGACGCCGTGTTCGGCGATCTTGACGGAGAGGCCGTCGCGGTCTCTTCGGCCCGTACCTTCTTCGTCATCGGTTCGCACGGCTGCAGCCGCAAAAAAGACGTCTACAACCCCTCGAGCTTCCAGTTGATCCGAGTCATGACGGGCGCCACGGACCGGGATATCACTCTAAGCACGACCTACCGCGTATCGGAACGTCTGAGTCGGGACCAGACCGTCGCCAAATATTTCACAACGGCTCTCATGGGGGGCAAACAGGGCTTGAATATCGAAGGCCTCGCCTGGGCCGACGGCAAACTCTATATAGGATTGCGGGCCCCCAATACTGGCAGAGCCTGCATTTTCGCCATCCCGGAAGCCGAGCTATGGGCCGCGCAACCGCTTCCGACCGCCGACGGCCAGCCATGCAATGTTCAACTTGGGGAGAATATCGGCATCCGTGACCTCACCGCCCTGCCGGACGGAAAGCTGCTCGTATTGGGCGGTCCCACCGAAGAGCAGGCGATTCCCTACGGTTTGTTTTTGTTCGACCCGGTCGACGCCACGACGACACCTCTGGCCCAGCTAACGACGATCAACGATGACAAGGGCGTTCCAGCCAAGGCTGAAGGGCTCCTCCTTGTCGGCGCCCAGGCCAAAGCTCTTGATATTGTTGTCCTGTTTGATGGTCTGAAAAATGGTGGCCCGCGCCAATATCGCATTTCCTTGCCTTGAATCGCCGGGGTCGAGAGAATGGGGGCAGTGACACTATGGACTGGCGTTGGCCTTTGACTGGTTCGGCAACCGAGTCTGACCCATTTTTCTCCTGGGCCTGTTACTGGCCATGACCGGCCTGATCTTCTTGGCCCTGGTCGGTCACGCCGCCATAGCCTCGATCATCGGCCTGTCGTGCATCACAGTCGGCATCATGTCGTATAACGGCGCCTTCTGGTCGCTGCCGACCTCTTTCCTGTCCGGCACGGCGGCGGTGGGTGGAATTGCCGTAATCAACTCGATCGGCAATCTGGGCGGCCACATCGGCCCTGACCTGGTGGGTCGCATCCGAACCGCATCGGGCGGCGACAGCCAGGTCGCGTTCTTTGCCTTGGCGGCCGCGGCCCTGCTGGCGGCGTTGACTGTCATCATGTTACCGGCACCGAAAAATACAGACGCGCCGTAAACCCTATACTAAATACCTGAATACGATGACAGGTTAAGGAATGTCGAAATAGCACGACGACGGTCCGTGAACTACGGTGACATGTTACTGAATGCCGACATAGGCCAGCGCTGGCGTCTGAACTATTAAAACATCTCCGAGCCGTGATGGCGTTTTGGGCGTCGGTGTGAGCCGCGACAGGCGGGACGCCGCGCCCGCCGTTACGCATTAACGCAAATTCACTTGCCAGAGAGGCGCTGTCCGCACAGGTTGCGGTCCAGGGCAAGACAGCGGGAGTAACTTTCGAAGATTCATTTGAGCATGATTAGGAGTAAAAAGTGCCGCTCATGTTTTAAACTGTTGATACGGATTCTAATCAAACATGACACGATCATTTGGGCCTACGCGACGCGACTTTTCCATCCTGTTGTCAGGGAGCTTGGCGGTGCCGACGACGGCTGCCGTCTCCAAACCCCGCTACTCGGAAGCCATGCGCCTGCGCAAGTACGCCGAGACGACGCACCCGCGTGGCTGGATAGCCGCCGCGGACCCGGCTTGGCGATACGGCTGGGATCGCCTCGCCGCTGAGGCGGACACGATGACTCCCGAGGCCTATCTGATGGGCCTGATGGCGCGGTTGGCCTGGTATCACGATGGCCACACGACGATGTACGTGGATGGACGTGTGGGACCAGCGGGCATGATCAAGGCGCCCGGCTTCGACCTCACCCTGCCGATCGCGGCCACCCCCTTCTTCGACGGCCTCTACGTCACCGCGGCCAAGGGAGCAGGCGCGCCTCTGCTTGGCGCACGGATCACGCGTGTGGATGGGGTCGCCATTGAGAAGATCCTGAGATCTTTCGCGGCCATGTGGCCCGGCAACAACCCCACCCGGGCCCACCATGACGCGGATCTGATCCTGAGACCCGCGGTCCTGCGCGGAGCCCGATTGGCCTCGCCCGCCGGCGTCTCGGCGCCGGTCACCGTCGAGGCCGAGATAGGCGGCTCGCTCGTCAAGGCCGTGCTGAACCCGCGCGCGGACGCACGCGAGGCTCTCGTCCCGCTCCCCCGAAAGCCCTTCCCGGTCGAAACTTGGCGGCCGGGGCCAGTGCCCAACTTCGTCCACACAAAAGACCATACCCTGGTCATCGCGTTCGACCGCTTGTTCGCCAACAAGGACTCGATCCTGGCCTTTGTTCGGGAAGCCTTTGCGGCCATGGAGGCCCCCGCTATTGAACGGGTCGTACTCGACCTGCGCCGCAACGACGGCGGCGACAACCGCATGGGCGAAGGCCTGAGGAAACAACTCGAGCGGTCCCGCTTCAACCGCCCTGGCGGGCTCTATGTGCTGATCGGCCCCCACACCTTTTCGGCCGCCCAGAACCTGACCTCGAGGATCGAGCGGGAGACCTGGGCCGTGTTCGTGGGCGAACCCTCCGGTGGCGCGCCCAATCACGAGGGCGACGCAAGCCCATTCCAGGGCGACGGGTTCAGCGCATTTGTGTCGACCCTGCCATGGTTCGACTCCCACCCCTACGACAAGCGGATATGGACCATGCCCGACCTATTGGTCCCGCTTCGGTTCGCCGATTGGACGGCGGGGAGGGATCAGGCGATGGAAGCCGCTTTCGCTCACGTCAACGATCAACCGCTCGACGACCTTAGCGAGCAGCACACTAACTATTCCGAGCGACCGAGCCAGACGACGGAGTGGAAGCCGTTCTGGATGTGAGGCAGGCCCGTTCGGCCGGCGTCGGCATCCTGTCTACCCTGGGGTTGTCGACTCTTTGCGCACCTGCTTCTGTCAGTGAAAATACCGCCTCTATTTCTTTATTGAGAAGCCATACGGAATGTAGAGAAAAACCTCGGTGTTGCTGACCTGTTTCCAGGCTATGCTTTTATCCAGACCCGTGACATCGAGGCCATACTCTGCTCCGTAAAAACTCATCGCGTGCGTGGCGCCTGCCGCTATACGGCGGTAAATTTCGTCGCGATATTGCTCTGGATTGATAATGGTCAGCGCCAGGCCACCCGTCTGCTCGATTTGTGCGCGCCCGGCCGCGGGGACAGATTTAACAAACTTATCAATCGCTTGCTGCGCGTTGCCGATTGACCCATCCAGCTTTGTCTTCACCTTCAGACGCACGATCGTGGTACTGCCGTCGTCGTAGAACGCCGGTTGGGGTTGGCTGTCGTCGCGGTCGTCGTCGTCCTCATCGTCCAGCGAATTAGCGTCGCCGGCGAGGCCGGGGAACTGGTCCTTCCAGTTCGTCCTGGTCACTTCGACGAGCTCGAACTGCCCGGTAACAAGGCTAAATCCATTGCGTTTCGCGCGGTCAATCGCGTCCAATAGCATGGTTTGGACTTCCTGCCTGCGCAACGCCTCCTCACGCGAATCCGAGACGATCTCGATGTTCCGGACCGCCGAATCCGCCTGTCGCTTGAGCCCTATAACGGGAGGCGGCGCGACATTTGAAAGGGGAGACCCTGAGAGGCTGTTCCGTCTCACTCCCGTGACGACGACTTCGGTACTGCTATCGTCCTGCGCGTACAGCGGACCGGCGATAAGGACCAGACTGCTGATGGCCGCCAGAATAAATGCTTTCATGCCGTCTCTCCGGGTAAACTCATTTGGCCAGGTAAACTTATTTGGGCACGATGGTGTAGTGATAGGGCACATACAGGAACACGTCCGTGCCGCTCACCTGCGACCAGGATACCTGGCCGTCGATGCCGGTAATCTGGACCGCATAATCAGAGCCGAACATGGCTGCATAGTGGCGAGCATTGTCAGCCACCAAGGCAACGATGGTATCGCGATATTGATCAGGATTGACGATGGTGAGCGTCAGAGCGCCCGTCTTGTCGATCGAGCCACGCCCTGTCCTGGGGATAGCTTTGATAAACGCAGCGAGTTTCTGTTCCGCCGCGCTGGCCGATCCGGAAAGCTTCACCTTGATCATCACAGTCGCCTGGCTCGTATCCACGCGCCCCGCAGACGACAGCGGCAACTCCATGTAGTTCAGTTTGGTAACGGGTGTCAGCTCAAAATTCCCGGTCACGAGCTCGATGCCGGACGAAGCCGAGCGTTCAAGCGCGGCGAGAAGCATGGCGTGAATTTCGTGCCGGCGGGTCGTCTCGTCACGCGAGTCAGACGCAAACGAGACTTGCAGCAGCGCGGAATCGGCCTGCCTGCGTAGTCCCACCACGGGGCGGTCTTGCTGTGCATAGCGGGCGCTGAGCCGGTTCGCGTTGACAACGACTTCACCCAGCGTGAGCGTATTCGCCTCCTGCGCAAACGATGGAACAACGGCGGCACCAAAAATTGCAGTCGCCAGAATAAATACTGGCGCCAGAAAAAATACTGGTTTCATCGCCTTCTCCCGTGGCAGAAATTATGGGCTGTTCTGACAGAAACGCAACTGGATTGGAAATCCGCGTACACCTGACTGCCGCCGGAGTGTAACCGTATCATCATTCAGCACGCCTCAGGGCAAATAGATGGTCAATTGAAACGGATAATCGTGATACGCCATGACCAGAGGTGCGGCATCGAGGCCTCCGAACAAACGGTAGCTCAACCTGCCGCCTTCGATATTCAAAATGGTGACTTTAATACCGTCAAGGTCGACATCGACCGGTGTTCCATCGAACAGTACTTCCCTGGCATCGCTGTAAAGTTCGCTGCCCACCGCATATCGCATGGCCTTATAGCAAAGAGCTATTCTCACGGGGCCAGGCCGGTCCGACTTATAATCGGAATCCCATATGAGCTGCCCCCGTGACAGTGGCCCCTGGATTCCTTCCACGCGATGATACGGAACGGGCGTTGGCAGGTATTCCGGAGCTGCCAATTGAACGCCCAAAAGCGTTTGCCCCATTGCCAAAATACCCACTGGATGAGCCTGGGTGTCTAAGGCCTTCGCCGCCATATCGAATTTGCCATCACTGTCCTTGTCAAGGAGGCAGGGCGCAGACCCGAGCAGGCCGAATTTGCCGGGTCCGCAATAGGTTATCGTACTGCCACCCGAGGAAAGCATTATTTTACCGGCGACCATGGGCGCATTACGATCACCATGCACTTTTTTCTCGATGTTCGCAGGAACGTCACCATCGAGTTGCACGGCAAACGGCATCGCAATGTCGATGTCGGCGAGCGGCTCACCCTTACTGGCGCTATGCGTTTGCGCTCCATCGAACTTTACCGAGCTGACCCTAAAATTGAACCGGACGGGCGCTTGAGCAGATGCTGTTACCGGCACGTCCAGCGCCGTGACAACTGTCAATATCGCAATTGCACACGTAAGCCGCATATATCCCCTGACTTATTGTTTTATTAAGCCGACATTTCCTATTTGAACGTCCGACTGACGCTCCATTGACGTAAAGCTAGCCCAACCTCCGCGGTTTGAGAAGCCGGAGTATTCCAACTTGAAGCCGGCCACCCTTGGCTTATTTCGTTTTGCGCCAGATTACGGTGACATGGCGTCCCCGAAATCCGTCCCCGAAATCGGCTTTCGTGCCTTTGTCGGGCAGAACCTGATGTCTTGGAATTGCTGCCGTCACGCAAAAGGGCATTTTGGCAGCAGTCCGAGTTAAAATAGCCGGCCCCCTTTCCGTCGGCAGGAAGTTGGAGTACCTCCATCGCCGTTTGCGTATTCGCGGATACGGCCTGAACGGGGGAGATGATCATGGCTCAGACGTTCGATTCCAATGTCGAGAGACTGACCCTCGGCCGCAGTCTTCAATATCTTGGCTGGTATTCGCTGCTGCTGGCCGCCATCGGCGGGTTGTCGATTATCGGCGTCCTGGAGGCGGTCTTTGTCGATCACGACTTCCACTTCGTCACTCCCCTGCGCATGGTGATGGACGGATACAACAACGTCATGACCGTGGTCTGGGCGATGCTCAAGCCGCTGGTCGAGCCCATATTGCGCTCCATCGGCCATCAATTCCACTGGAGGTTGCGTCTGGGCCCGATCTGGTGGCCGATCTTTGCCCTGTTGCTGGTCTGGATCATGGCCAATATGCGGGCCTCGCTGCGTGAGGGCTTTTTCGAAGGCAGTTGGGTGACCGTTATCCTGCTAACTCTGCCGAATGGCCTGTTCGCACTGATGGGGGCGCTGGCGTGCGGCCTGGTGCCCCACGCGGCCATCTGGTGGGTCCAGGGAACGATCGCCATCCTGCCGATGGTCTTCATGGGCATCGGCGGCGTCTTCGTGATGGGGATCGCGGCGGCAATCATGGGACGGCAGGACGCCCCGAAGCAAATCGTCAATCATGTTGTCTCTTTTGTCGTTTACGAGGCGATCGCCTTTGCGCTGGCCGCGGGCCTGACGCTGATCCCAGCGATCGCGCTGGGCGCCGGGATAACGGCGATCGTGGCGTTCCTCGCCTCGTTGGGCCTGTTGTGGACCTATGTCGGCATGTCCAGCGGAGACCGCTACGCCGCGCGCCTAGGGCTTACCATAATCGGCGGCTTTGTCGCCGCGGGCTTGGTGCTGGCGGCCGACGTCGCGGTCAAGGCCATCCAGGGCATGGCGTGATTTGCTGCGTCAACGACTCCGAGGGGTCGAAGCCAGGGCTGGTGAGGCCCTTTCCATGGGGAAAAAAACGGGGCGCAGTCATTATTGGCACACGATGAGCTCACCTGAACGGCTCCGGAATGACCCTGTCCATTGTTGACATTGCTGCCGGATCGCACGTCAGGGCGAATTGGCTGTTCCTCCATGCATCGACTTGACGACGCCAAGCAGGTCGACCTGTGCCTGTGCCGTGGCTGGCACATTTATTCCCTTGCTAAAATAAATATGTCATTCATAACTATGCTGCATGGCACAATATTCGGTGGTTCTTTCCGGCGAAAAACACGCTTTCAACGACCTGAAAGCGGTCCTCGCTTGTGCAAGCCCCATAAGGTCTGGTGATCGTCTGGCAGGTGTCGCGGCGGACACCAACGAACGCTCTGTTGCGGCGCGATATATCCTGGCAGATATTCATCTCAAAGACTTCCTCGAAGACCTCGTCATCCCATACGAAGACGACGAAGTCACCCGACTGATCATCGACACTCACGATTCGATAGCTTTTGCCTCGGTTAGCCACATGACCGTGGGCCAGTTCCGCGACTGGCTGCTTTCATACGAAGCGACCACTGAAAAACTCGCTGCCCTGGCCCGCGGCTTGACGCCGGAAATGGTAGCGGCGGTCTCCAAAATCATGCGCAACCACGACCTGATTTCTGTCGGATCGAAAATCCAGGTCGTCACCGCCTTTCGCAACACGCTCGGCCTGCCCGGCCGTTTGGCCAGCCGCCTGCAACCCAATCATCCGACCGATGACCCTGTGGGCATTGCCGGTTCGACCTTGGATGGTTTGCTGTTTGGGATTGGCGATGCGGTTATTGGTATCAACCCGGCTACAGATAATGTCGACGCCTGTATCACGCTGCTGACCTTGCTTGACCGGTTACGTGAACGTTTTGATATCCCGACCCAATCCTGTGTCCTGACCCATATTACCAATTCGATTCAGGCGATTGAGCGGGGCGCGCCGCTAGACCTGGTCTTCCAGTCGGTGGCCGGAACCGAAGCCGCCAATAGCGGGTTTGGCGTCAACATGTCTATTCTGCGTGAAGGGCGTGAGGCCGCCTTGTCGCTGAAACGCGGTACAGTCGGCGATAATTGTGTGTATCTCGAAACCGGGCAAGGCAGTGCGCTGTCGGCCGGTGCACATCATGGCGTGGATCAGCAGACCCTTGAGGTGCGCGCCTATGCTGTCTGTCGTGAACTGAAGCCGCTGATCGTCAATACAGTCGTCGGCTTCATCGGGCCGGAATATCTCTACGACGCCAAGCAGATCATCCGCGCCGGCCTCGAAGACCACTTCTGCGGCAAGCTGCTGGGCGTGCCGATGGGTGTCGACGTCTGCTACACCAACCACGCCGAAGCCGATCAGGACGACATGGACAATCTGATGGTCCTGCTGACGACGGCCGGTTGCAACTTCCTCATCGCCGTTCCCGGCGCCGACGACGTCATGCTCAACTATCAGAGCCTGTCCTACCACGATATCGTCAGCCTGCGGCACATGTTCCACAAACCGCCGGCTCCGGAATTCGAAGCCTGGCTGAAACGCATGGGCATGCTCGACACGGCCGGGCGTCTCGCTCCGGCCAGTCCCACCGAGCCGTATGCCCGCCGTCTCCTCGACTACGGTGTTGTCCCATGAGCATGATCGAGCTTGATCCCTTCGCACGGTTTCGTAACGCCACACGCGCAAGGATCGGGCTCGGCCGCAGCGGTGACGGCATCCCGACGGCCGCCAATCTGGATCTGCAACTCGCCCATGCCCGTGCCAGAGATGCCGTGCATGGCGCTGTCGATTTCGGTGCCATGGCGCAGCGTTTGATCCCGCTTGAAACCATTCGGGTGCGCTCCCTCTGTGATAATCGTACCCAGTACCTGGCGCGTCCGGATCTGGGGCGTCAGGCGCATCCAGACGGCTTGGTTCAATTGCGCGGCGGTCCCTACGATGTCGCTTTTGTCGTCGGAGACGGATTGTCGGCCGCCGCCATCGAGCATCATGCGGAAAAAACGCTGCGAGCCTGCCTCAATCGTCTCGGAGGTCTCACCATCGCACCGGTAATTCTGGCGGAGCAGGCGCGGGTCGCCCTGGCCGATGCCGTCGGCGAGGCGCTTGAAGCCCGAGTTGTGGTCATCCTGATTGGGGAGCGCCCAGGCTTGTCGGCCCCCGATAGCCTCGGTGCCTATATCACCTACGCCCCCAAGGTCGGGCGAATGGATTCAGAACGGAACTGCGTTTCCAATATTCACCTCGACGGGCTTTCCTATGAAACCGCAGGCGACAAAATTGCCTGGTTGATCCGGGAGGCGAACCGGCTGTGCCTGAGTGGCATCGGTCTGAAGGAGAACGCAAGCGCAACAGAGTTACTCAGGACGGAATAGGCCGACTGATTTGTGTGTAGAAGGGTATATCTTATGACAGAGACAGGATTGAAAAAGCAGCTGTCAGGGCTGCATCTGTGGGGGATAGCCGTTGGTTTGGTTATTTCCGGTGAATATTTTGGCTGGAACTTTGGCTGGGGCCTGGCGGGCACGCTTGGCTTTCTGGTCACCACAATTCTGGTGGCCGTCATGTATACGACCTTTATCTTTTCCTACACAGAACTGACGACGGCAATCCCGCATGCGGGAGGCCCTTTTGCCTATGCGCTGCGCGCCTTTGGCCCGGTCGGGGGCTTCATCGGCGGGTTTGCGACCTTGATTGAATTCGTCTTTGCACCGCCGGCGATCGCCCTAGCTATTGGTGCATATCTCAATGTGCAGTTCCCCGGGCTGGATCCGAAACTGGCCGCCGTCGGCGCCTATGTTGTCTTTATGGCCTTGAACATCGTCGGCGTCACCATTGCCGCGACGTTCGAATTGTTCGTCACCCTTCTGGCCATCGGTGAGCTGTTGATCTTCATGGGAGTCGTCGCGCCCGGCTTCTCGATGGAGCGCTTCACCGTCAATGGCTGGGCTGGCCACTCCGACTTCAGCATGGGCGCCATCGGCGGAATCTTCGCCGCCATTCCCTTCGCCATCTGGTTCTTCCTCGCCATCGAAGGCGCAGCCATGGCCGCTGAAGAAACCAAGAATCCGAAAAAAGTTGTCCCCATCGCCTATATCGGCGGCATCCTGACCCTGTTGGTCCTGGCCTTCGGTGCCATGATCTTCACCGGCGGCGTCGGCGACTGGAGCAAGCTGGCCAGCGTCAACGACCCCTTGCCCCAGGCTATGAAGATCGTCGTCGGCGAAGGTTCCGGCTGGCTGCACATGCTGGTGTGGATCGGCCTGTTCGGCCTGATCGCCTCGTTCCACGGCATTATCGTTGGCTATTCGCGGCAAATCTTCGCCCTGGGCCGCGCCGGCTACATGCCAGAGATCCTCGCCAAGGTGCATCCCAAATTCGCTACCCCGCACTGGGCCATCCTGGCTGGCGGCGTGATCGGCATCGCTGCCATTTACTCCGACAACCTGATCAAGCTGGGTGGCCTGGGCCTGACCGCCAACATCGTCACCATCTCGGTCTTCGGTGCCATCGTCCTCTACATCATCTCCATGGCCGCCCTGTTCAAGCTGCGCGTCAGCGAGCCAACCCTGGACCGCAGCTTCATGGCTCCGGGCTACCCCATCGTCCCGGCCATTGCCCTGATCCTGTCGATGGGTTGCCTGATCACCATGGCCTATTACAACCTGCTTCTGTTCGGCATCTTCGTAGGCATGATGGTCATCGCCTTCGTACTCTGGAAGCTGTTCGGCAAACGCAGCATCGTCGCTGCCATCGCAACCACGGAATAGGCGCCTCAAGGAGGAAACGGGGCCAGAGTCATTATCGGCACACGACAAGCGTCGCTGAACGGATCCGAAAATGACTCTGCCCCCTTGTTGACCTTGTTGCCGCCTTGCACGTCAGGGTGAGTTGGCTGTTCCTCCATGCATCGACTTGACGACACCAAGCAGGTCGAAAGAATGGACAAGAAAGCCGACGCCGAGCAGGGCGAGCACAACGACGATGGTGATAACCAGTTTACGGGACATGGGGATTCCTAAAGGTGAGCGAGGGTTTGACGGATGGTGAGGCGGGCGGCGCGGCGGGCGGGGGCGTAGCTCGCGACCAATGAGCCGATAACGAGAATTCCGAGCCAGATCCAAAGTGCCGGCCAGGCGATGGTCAGAGGTAGCGAAATGCCGAATGACAAGGTCCCGACAAGCACGCCGACGCCGTAGCCAAGCGGCAGCCCGGCCATCACTGAAAGCGGATAGCTCAGCAGGGCGATCATCAGACCCTCGGCGAGGATGTTGCGCGTCAAGGCGCCGCCCGATGCGCCGATGGTCCGCATTATGCCGAACTCTCGTATGCGTTCGGTGACGCTGGAACCCTGCGACGAACCCAGCCCGATCGTGCCGACGCCGGCCATGATGACGGCCATGGCGATCAGGGCGACAATCAGTATCTTGACGTGGCCGGACTGCGCCGCGACCAGGGTGCCTTCGGTGAGGATCTGTTCCACGTCGATGCCATCGCGGGCAAAAGCAGCCTGAGCCTGGGTGGCAACAGCTTCGATCGTGGCCTTGTCTTTACGGGTAAGGACAAGGCGGACCGCTGAGGCTTCATCACGAAGACCGGTCATGTCGCTGAATGCCGCCTGTGGAAGGTAGGCGGATGCCGGCGTTAGGATCTCACGGATTACGCCGCCCAGGACAAATGTCCCGGTGCGCCCAGTGACGGCCAGCCTGACATGGCTGCCGATCCCTGGCCGACCGAGCAGCGTCCAGGCCTGCTGATTGAGGATGACCTGGCCAGGCTTGCTGCCGCCCGCGAGATAGACGGGGTGGGTAGGGATCTCGTCGGCGGGACGCAGGGACAGGCTGCCGTGGCCACCATCTGGATAGGTGCGAACGATCATCAGGCCATCGGCCCGGCCAGCCGCTGCCGGCGCGAAGTTTGCCGGGCGGACCTCCCTGATCACGGTTATGGTGGAGAGCGCGCGCTTTACCGCCTCGGCAGCTACCGGCCTGGCGAGTTTGATTTCAATGTCATAGTCACGGGAGGCGGCAGCCTGAGCAAGTTGTCCGCGCCATGCCGCTTCCACGTCAAGGGCGGCGATGAAGGTGGCGCCCGCTGCACCAAGCAGGGCGAGATTGAGGAACAGGCGGCCGCGCTTACGGAAAGCATTGCGCAGCGCCAGCAGCAAGGTGCGGTCGATGCCGAAGATGCGGCCCAGCAGACCCTGGTTTAAATTGACGGGCGACTTGCCGACACTGAGGCCCTGGTCTGCCAGGGCTTCGCGAACAGTGGCGCGGGTGGCGCGGTGAACCGGTATGGCGATGAAAGCGAGGGGGAGAAGGACGCCCACAAGGGCGAGCGCTGTGATGAGCTCGGCCGGCAGTGTTGCGCTGGCGAGATCGAAGTTGAGGAGTGCAGCGATTAGTCCCGCAAAGCCTGCGGCAGCCGACAGGCCGAGCGGAAGGGCGATTGCCGTTGCGACGGTCGCGACAATGGCGAGGCCGGCAAGGTATAGCGTGGCGATCTGGCGTGTCGTCCCGCCTATAGCCTTCATAATGGCGATCTGTCGGATTTGCTGCGCCAGGAGGCCTGAAACCATGGTTGCCGTGAGCACGGCGCTGAGGATCAGCGTGCAGCCGGCAAACACCAGGAACATGCTGAGGACGGCCATCATCTGACTTTGATGCGGATGTAGACCGGTTGGAGGGATCTGGACCTGGTTGATGGTATAGCCCTGCTTCCGCAAGGCGCCGGCCAGGTCGCCAATGACGGTATCGACGCGCCGCTGATCGAATGTCGCGTTGCGAACAACGACCTTGACCAGGTTTTGCGTGGGGCTGCCGCCGAGGGCCGAAACGGTTGGCGGTGAAAGATAGGCGTAAGCCGTCTGCTCCTGCCAGGCGGGGGCCAGGCCTGGATCATGTACCGTGCCCACAACCGGGACCGAGACAGCCTTGTGGCCAGGCAGCCTGATCCTGACACTATTTCCGAGTTTCAGTTTGAGAAAAACCAGCGCTTCCCGCTCCACAACGACACTGCCGTCCGGCGGCGGAAACTGGCCACGACCGGGAAGCACCTTGCCAATCTTCGCCGACGCCTGATCGGGCGAGACGAAAAGCAGGGCACGATGCCAGATGCCGCCCATGTCCTGGGCCTGGGCTTCGATAATCGAAGCTGCTTCGGCGCTTTGCACGCGGGAATCGGCGGAAATCGCGGCCAGGACAGCCGGTGTCACGGTTCCGACGTCTATCAGGGCCGAGGCTGGATGGGTCGCAAGATAGTTGCGCGAGATTTCACGCGCGAGGATAGCGTAGGCGCCCGCGATCGTCGTCAGCGCGAAAAGGCCCATGGCCAGGGCCAGGACCATAAGAGCGATACGACCCTGAGCCGTCTTGAGGTCGCCGATGAGCTTGCGCCAGCGTGGTGCGATCATCATGCGTCACCTCCCGACCGGCTGTCCGCGATGATCCGTCCGTCGGCCAGGGTAATGGTGCGTGTAAAATAGCTGGCCAGATCGCGTTCATGGGTGACCATGACCACGGCGCGACCATCCAGGGTCAGGCTTTTGAACACATCCATGACTTCCGTCGCGGTGCGCGAATCGAGGTTGCCGGTCGGCTCGTCGGCCACCACGAGGGGCGGGTCATTGGCCAGGGCGCGGGCAATGGCAGCACGCTGCTGCTGACCGCCGGAGAGGTCGACAGGAAGCTTGTCGGCCTGGTCTGCAATGCCGAGACGCTGGAGCAGGGCCATGGCGCGGGGGCGCCGGCCGGAGGCTTTGCCGACGCGACAGAAATCCATGGGGAGCATGACGTTTTCAATGACCGTCAAGGTGGGTAAAAGTTGGAAAAACTGAAACACCACGCCGACATTACGGCCGCGCCAGGCGGTAAGTTGTTCCTCGGACTTGCCTGTCAGGACTGTGTCGCCGGCGCGGACTTCGCCGTTTGTTGCGCTGTCGATGCCGGTTATCAGATTGACGAGCGTGGTTTTACCGCTGCCCGATTTGCCGACGACGGCCAGGAACTCGCCAGCGGCCAGGTCGAAATTGACGTCAGCGAGCGCGCTGAAATTTCCGGCGGGCGTTTTGTAGACCTTGCCGACGCCGCGCAGCGAGGCAAGCGGTCTCACCTGTGCCGAAGGGCGGATTAGGGTGGTGTCGGGCATGAATTGAGAGCTCCTTCCATTTGGACACCTGTGTGCTAAGAGACAGGTGTCTGAAACGCAAGAAACAGGACGGGTCCAATTGTCCGATACGGAACATCAGAAGCAAAATGACCGGGAAAAGTCGCCGTTTGAACACGCCGCCGCGGATACGACGATTGATCGCAGGTCGGAACGCACGCGCCAGGCGTTACACCAATCCCTCATGCGGCTCGTCGTCGAGCGAGGTTATGACGCGGTTTCAGTCAGCGACATAGTTGACGCCGCCAATGTTGGTCGTTCGACGTTTTACGGTCATTTTACCGATAAGGATGATCTGCTGCGCAGCCTGGCCGGCACTCTGCGCAGTGTACTGATCGCCCAGCATGGAATTATTGCGGCGGGGGCCACGTCGCGTGACAGCCGTGTTCTTGGCTTCACCCGGTTCATGACGCAGCATTTACAAGATCAGCGGGTACTTTATCTGGCCATGATGCGCAGCCGGGCCGGGCCGATTGTGCTCGACAGCATCAGGCACGGGCTTTGCGACATTGTCCGCAAAGAACTGCCCGCTGACCCGGTACCAGCCCGCTTGCCGAACCGCGAATTCACGGTACAGTTTCTGGTGGGCGCCTACCTGTCCGTACTGACCTGGTGGCTGGACGGCGGAGCCGTAGGGGAGGCAGACGACATAGAGGCGGCCTTTCGCGAACTCGCGGCGGGTTGCCTTGGCTAGATCTGGTTGCGTTCCGCGGTATTGGGAGCCTATGTCCACAGAAACGGAGGCAGAGCCCTTTAACTCTTTTCGCCGGGCAAGGGCGCAAGTGGTGGCGCGTTCAGCCCCAGGAAAGGGTCAGCCCATGCGGGTATGGCCTCAAGATTTTCGTACCAGCGTCTGATGTTCGAATAGGCTTCCAGAGGAAGCTGGGCGACGTCATTAAACGGCAAAAAGGTTGCCAGGCGAAAATCCGCGTAACTCAGCCCGCTGTCCAGCAAAAAGTCACGGCCCTCCAGATGGGCATCAAGCTGAGCGGCGCTTTGATGAAATAGCTCGAGCCCCTTCCTGATTTCCCCGTGATCTACCGGGCCAAGACCATAGCGCTGCTTTGTGCCCAGTTCAAAATGCACCATGTCGCAGGCATGAACAAAACCCGGCTTACCCCAGCTTATCCAACGGATCATGTCAGGCATGTCGGCATCGAGTCGCCAAAAATTGGAGCCGACCATCATCGACAATCGACAGGCGATGGCGTCCGCCTCCCACAGGGCCGGTCCATTCTCGACGAGAATGGGAATGCGTTGCGTGGGGTTTAGCGCCTTGAACTTTTCCGCCTGGTCCGCAGAAAATGGCGAAGCGAACTCAAGTGCGACCTTCGCATCCAAATAACGGGCAACCGCGAGGGCCAGACGAGGGTTAGGATTGCGGGAATAATAAAGTACGCTCAATTTAACCTCTCTTATGGTTACCGAGAACAAGATGTCATATGATCGGCCATATCATGTCAGTTGGCGGGGGCAATAATGTAGTTCCATCCCGGCGAGGTCAGGCCTTATCCGAAATTTACAAAGCGCGACGCGATTTCCACGACGTTTTTAGCCGATATCTCATAAGCGTCATTGTGGTTGCGCGGCATGCCGTAGTGCGTCGGGTTCCCATATTCTGATCCTCACCGCTTCCATGAAATGTCTCAAAACGCCATGTCTATCCGCGCTTCAGCCGCCTTCCAGACAGCACGTATCGAGACCACCGCGGCATCCCCCGGGGCGCCGCGCCTGAGGTCACATCGACCATCTGAAGATCTGCCGCTGACCATCTCCTGTGTCATCTGCGCCTATAATGAGGCCGACAAGATACTGGAGGTCCTGCGCGTCGTACGCAGTCTGTCGATCGTCAGCGAAGTCATTGTGGTCAATGACGGATCGACCGATGACACGGGCACGCTCATCTCGGCCTTTCCGGATGTCCGGATCATTTCCTACCAACCGAACCGTGGAAAATCCTATGCCATGAGCCGGGGCATAGCCGCGGCCACGGGCGACTATGTCATGCTGCTCGACGCGGACCTGTCGGGAATAACCGCGGCAGATATCCAGGCCCTAGTCGACCCTGTCGCGCAAAGACGGGCCGAGGTGAGCATCAGCCTGCGCCGCAACAGCCTGGCCATTTATCGCTTGATCGGTCTCGACTTCGTATCGGGAGAACGCCTCATTCCGGCCTGGCTGATCAGGCCGTCGCTTTCCGATATGGCCGCCCTGCCGTGCTGGGGCGCCGAAGCGTTTATCAACAGTCTGATTACGCGCGAGAAGCTATCGATCGCTGTCGTGGAGTGGCGTGACGTGTTCAATGTCCCGAAGGCCCGGAAGCTGGGCCTGTGGCACGGCCTGATCGCCGAATTCACCATGACGGCCCAGGTGCTGTGGATGCTGTCACCGTGGCAGGTCGTCCAGCAGAACCTGGCCATGCTTAAGCTGATCACAAAAGATTCCGGCAGGCAGACGCAGTCTGCGTCTTTCAGGGCGACACCCAGACAGCCTATGGGCGCCGAAGCCTTGCTCCCGCACCCATAGCCTGAATCGATATTCAAAAGCCGGGCCTGCAATATCCTAACGGTCCTGCACCGACATCTGCGGTGTACGATTGATACGGATATTGGCGCTCTGGCCCTTCTGCCTCGGGTTGGTCGACAGATCCGGATGGGCCGGATCGTGGTCCCTGTGGCTGTGGGGATTACCTGGACCGGCATGGCTGCGGTTGGCAGGCGGAACAGGCGGAAGTCGGCTGGACATGGACGTCTCCTTTGTGCGGTTGGAATCGCCGCCCCAGACCCAGGGTGGAGACTCGCCCAAAGGACAGTAAAAGAACAATCCGGAAGTCACGGGAGTGTATTAAAAGGGTTTCCCGCGCACGCCTGTATAGGCTGCATCGAGGGCTTCCAAGCCGGTCAAACCGGACACGCGGCCCATGCGCGTCTCATCGCCAAAATGCAGAACCTGGCCATCCGCACCAAACTCGCGCCAAAGCCCTCGGCCGTGTCCATTGGGGCGGCCGGTTTTGATAAAGGCCAGCCAGTAGGCGGTCATTTCACCCTGCAAAACGTAATCGCGCGGTCGCCAGTCAAAATCCGACTGTGACAGGTGACCGAACATGTACCATAGCTCGGCGAAATGGCTGGCGCCCCAGCCGGAATAGGCCGAGTTAGCGGGAAAAGGCGGGCGATGGTCGAAGCTGTAGACATAGGCCGCTCCACCTTGCCGCGCCTGTAGCCGCGCCCAGGCCCACATATCCCAACCGAAGCGCAGGTCACGTTCGAGATCAAGACGGGCGGTCTTCGCTTCGGCATCGGTGGCGTGCGGATAGGCGGAATAGATGGAGGGGGGCAAAGGCCCGAAGGCGCGTTTCAGATCGTCTTCGAAGGCTGCGGCCGTGACTGTGTCGACCCGTGTCAGGGATCGGGCTTCCTCGGCGTTCCAGCCTATCAGTACGGGCAGGCGGGCCACATTGTTTGAAACATAGGCGTCATAAGGCGTTTGCGGCAGGAATAGGCCGCCAAATACAGGATGCGATACGGCATTGGCGCTGTCCGTCATCAGCGCTTCGGCCGGCAATTTTCGCAGTTCCCCCATAGAAACGGCATCGAGAGATTTCGCATAAGACCCACCGTCTCGCAGGGCAGGCTCAAGCCGGTAGCGGGGCGCCAGGTTCAGGGGTTCGAACATGCCGCCACTTTGTGCAATGGCGCCGCGAAACAATCCACGGGCTTCAGGGGCCGCCATCAACAGGCTGACCGACATACCGCCTGCCGATTGTCCGGCGATGGTAACGCGATCAGGATCGCCGCCGAAGGCCGCGATATTGTCATGCACCCAGTTCAGCGCCGCCACCTGGTCCATCAGGCCGTAATTGCCCGTGTCGCCACCTTCGGCCTGAAGCTCCGGATGCGCCAGGAAGCCCAGAACGCCGAGCCGGTAGGCGACAGTGACCACGACAATGCCGCGTTTCGCCAAGGCATCGCCCCAATAGAGCGGCATGGCAGCCGACCCGTTGGTGAAGCCCCCGCCGTGAATCCACACCATGACCGGTCGCTTGCCTGTCGTAGCTGAGGTCCAGATATTGAGATAGAGACAGTCTTCGCTGACCTCGGGCGGGGTCTCGCCGGGCATGGAAACGCCTTTTTGCAGGCAGGCCGGGGCAAAGCGTGTGGCGTTGCGCGTGCCTGTCCAGGGCGCAGCGGACTCTGGTCGGCGCCAGCGCAAATTGCCGACCGGCGGCGCGGCATAAGGCACGCCGCGAAAGACGGAGACGCCGTGGTCGCGTATCCCTTCGATCCGGCCCGCCGTGGTCATGGCGACGGGATTAGCGTGGGCGGACGTAGCCAGGAGAAGGAAGAATAAAGCGAGCATTGGACGGAACATCGAGATCTCCTGAGTGATCCGATCTTGTGCCATGCGTGCCATATCTCTCCCATACGGCCTGTCCCGCGGTTCGGGCGTTTCGTCACAAACCTCGTCTTTACAAGGTTTTCGCCTTCGGGCACTTTGAGGCATGATTGCACGTCTGCCCGCCTTGTCACCTCCGCCGCGCCGGCTTGTCGAGCTTTTGGCGGGCTTCGCCTATTGGGCCGCGTTCCTCCTTGTCCTCGAGCCGGGCAATATCATGCGCGCGCATCATGCGGGGCGAGATCTTACGCTGGACCATGAAGTGCTGCGCATATTCGCGGCGTCGTGTTTGGGCGCGGCCGTGACGCCCTTGGCCTTGAGGCTGTCGCGGGCTTTCTTTCCGGCAAAACTGCCATGGCACCTGCCGGTTCTGACCGCTGCCATGGGCGCCTTGAGCGTCGGCTTGATCCTGGTGTCCTGTTTCCTGGCGGCCTGGATGTTTCAACACGACTGGGTTCCGGGCATCGATGACATAGCCGGGATGCTGGCGGGCAATGGATTGCTGCTTCTGTTTGCCTTGCTCGCCTTTTGCGGGCTGGAATTCGCCCTTCGGCGGCCAAGCGTCCTTCAACCCAGTCTGCCCGCCTTCGTTCGCCACGTCATGGTCAAGGTGCGTGGACGGCAGTTTTTGCTAAGCCTGGATATGGTCGCCTGGATCGAAAGCCAGGGCAACTACCTGGCCTTTCATACGGGTGATGCCACACATCTTATACGCGGCACCTTGTCGGCCTTCGAAAGCAGGCTCGATCCCGCCTGCTTCGTCCGCATCCATCGCCGTCATGTCGTGGCGCTGGGGCGTATCGCAGCGCTCGAAACCTTCGACAACGGTGATGGCCTGGTGCGCCTCGATAACAGCACCGAGCTCAAGATCAGCCGCAATTATCGTAAAGCGTTGCTGGAGCGTTATAGGGCATAGCGCGTCTCTGCACCCTGTCTCAGTGACCCGCGCAGGCCTGGCGGGCGTCAAAGGTAATCAAAAGCGGCTTGTCCAGGATGCCGGCGGGCAGACCGGAATAGACTTCACCCCGGTGAACCGCTGCTAATGCTCGTGCGGCGCCGGCTTCGCGAGCGCTGCCCGGCTGCGGATCGCGCCACTGCGGTCCCTGGGTTACGCGACCATTGCGGCCAATGGTAAATCCGATCGTTACCACCACATCCCTGCCGCCGGGGATGTCACAGTTCGGCGACCAGAGCCTCTGCAACTGGCCGGTCAGGGCGCCCAGGGCAGCGGACTGGCTTGACGTCGTGGCCGGTGCGGCGGTGGCTGTCGACGTGCTGCGACTTGCCGCTGGTCTGGCGGTCTTGGCCGTGGTCCGCGCAGGCAGATGGCTGAGCGAGTCGAGATCGATAGCGGCTTCCGGCGCGGGCGCTGGCTTGACCGTTGGAGCTGCCGTGGCCGCCGTTGGTTTGGTCTGCGTTGGCTTGGCTGATGACGGAGTGGCCGGGGCGGGGGCGACCTTGGCTTTTGCCGGTGTAGCTTTTTGAGCTACGGCGGGCGACGCGGAGGCTTTGGTCGGTTTGGTTGGCGTCGCAATGGGCGCTGGCACGGCCGGTTTGGCGGTGCCGTTCTTCGCCGCGGGTTTGGCGGCCGCTCTGGCGACCGGTTGCGGCGCAGGCTTGGTCGGTGCTGGCGCCGGGCGGAGTGCAGGTGTTGATGCGACCTTTACCGGATGCTTTTCAGGGGCCTTCGATACCGCGGCGGACGGCACGGGCTTGGGCTGTGCCTTGACCGGCGGTACAGGTTTGGCAATGGCCTTTGCCGGCGCGGGCTTGGCGACAGGCGAGGGCGGCTTTTGGCGCCGGTATGGGTGCAGGGGCCGCCCTGGGAGCGGGAACGGGGGCCGGCACCGGCACGGGCTCAGCGCGTGGCGGCGGTGGCGATACAAGCGTGACCCGGACGGCCAGCGGCGGCGAGGTTTTCGGTCGCGTGTGGGACAGGTTGTAACCGGCGAGGCCCAGTAAGGCGATATGAAGCGCCGTCGAGACCAAGACCGGCCGCCAAGACCTGCGCGGCGTTTGCTTTGCGCGCGCGGGTGCACGCAAGGCGCCAAGATCTGAAGCGTCAATATAGGGCAGGGAGGAAGCCGTAAGCATACCGGTACTGTATCGAGTTTACACCAACTCCTACCTCTAGCGGCGCTACCTTAACGCCTGGTTAGCCATGTTCCGGGGTATCGCGAAAATATTTATTGGATATGGCTATGGGCCGGATGAGCCACGTTTTAGGCACCAGTCGGTCGGTAGCTCTTTGACAGCGTTAGCGCCCGGAGCAGCCATCCCGCCCTCGCTGTGACGACTTTTTACCAGAATAGAACACAGGTATCAGGACTTAACTTTGCGCCAATATGAGCCGCAGGAAGAAGCGTTAGCATAAACTATTCAGCTAAGGCCCGTTAAGTGCGGAGGAGATATCCGCTCATAACTCTTTTAATCGTTGGTCAAACGGCGAGCATTTGGCAGTTGAAGACCCTTCACGATTTCGATTATTAAGGTTGTTACGACACCAAAAAGACCACCGATGACAATTAATAGAACGTCGCGCAATTGCTTCATATGCTCGTCCTCCCACGATAATTTCATCTTATCTAACAATACTCTGTATGTGTAACTATCCGTCTGGTTTGTAGAAATGTCGTTTTCTTTTTTCTGTTCGATTGCGGCACCACTGACTTGAAAATTAGAAATATTTTCCAAGGAGAAATTATATCTATTACTTGCTGCGTAAAGTTGATCGTTTTCGCCAGCGTAACCAAGTACTTGTAATTTTTGCACAATAGCATCTGAATTATTTTTAACATAAAGCGCGCCCCATTGATGAATAGAAAGTGATTTTTTCGTGAATGTCTCGCGCTGTAAAAATTTATCAATGTTTATATTGCATTTAATGCTTTGGGGAAGTGTTTCATCGAATACATAATAAATAACAAAATCATCATCCTTTATCAATTTAATTTTGGAATTAGTTCCGCAATGAAAATCGCGACTTAAAACTATTACTTGTTTTTTATTTGCTGGCATGGCATTAATTGAAAGTTCTATGTTCCCATCATTCTTAGACTCACTGACGTAATCCCCAAGATCAATGTTAACGGCGTAATCTGCGGCATCCCAGTTATCGGAATTAGATATTTCGAAAACACCTACGTGCAAAGCTTTTGGTGTTTTGGCGTCAGCTCGGTAGCCAACAAGGTCGGTAAGAAAATTTCGACCGCGTACGGTAGTAATATTCGCCGTGAAAAAAACCGTCATTACGGTTAGTAGCAGACACAAAGCTGCTAGAAAGAAACTCGCCTTGCGCACGTGAACCCCTGTCTGCCACAGCAAAGGTTAACACAGATTTGCAAAATCCAAACACATTCATTCGCGCAAGAGAGCCTGCCTCCAGGATTTTGTCCGTCGCAATCCATCGCAGTGTAGGCTCATTTCACCGGATTGAATTTCTGGCCGACAGAGGCAAACTTGTCCCGCAGCCGGGTTCGTGATTGCTTATATGCCTCAAGGTATGAAGTCGCTGCATTGCATTCGTTTGGCAACGGGGTGATGTTCTCTGCCTTTGCCTCTGCACAGCCATCGCGGAAATTGGTAAGGCTAACCTCCAACGTATCGTATTGCTAAGTCTATTTTTTGATATGACATAGATTAAGGACCATGTTTGGCATGGTGCCCAAAACGTGGCTCATCCGGCCCGTGGCCATATCCCGCGAAAATATTTATGAGAACATATTGCGAACACGGAACAAATGAAGTACGAACTATCCACGCAATTGATTTGGAACAGATCGCCCCGCTTCGGGGAATCGTGACATAGGAAAGGCCCAATATGTCTCAAGCGGCTTTAAAACTCGTGGCAAAAAACGAATCCGAAAAACAACGGGCCCTCGAGGCCGCCCTGGCGCAGATTGATCGCGCCTTCGGCAAGGGCTCGGTGATGAAGCTCGGCGTCGGCGGCAAGGTCATGGAGATCGAGTCGATCTCGACCGGTTCGCTGGGGCTGGATATCGCGCTCGGTATCGGTGGTTTGCCCAAGGGCCGCGTGGTGGAAATCTACGGTCCGGAATCGTCCGGCAAGACGACCCTGGCCCTGCACACTGTGGCTGAGATTCAAAAGGCCGGCGGGACCGCTGCCTTTATCGATGCCGAACACGCTCTGGACCCGACCTATGCGCAAAAGCTGGGCGTCAATCTCGACGACCTGCTGGTCTCGCAGCCCGACACCGGTGAACAGGCGCTCGAAATCACCGACACCCTGGTCCGTTCCAACGCCGTCGACATCATCGTTATCGACTCGGTGGCTGCCCTGACGCCGCGGGCGGAAATCGAAGGCGATATGGGCGACAGCCTGCCCGGTCTGCAGGCTCGCCTGATGTCGCAGGCCCTGCGCAAGCTGACGGGCTCGATCTCCAAGTCGAAGTGCCTGGTCATCTTCATCAACCAGATCCGCATGAAGATCGGCGTCATGTACGGTTCGCCGGAAACGACGACCGGCGGCAATGCGCTGAAATTCTATGCCTCGGTTCGTCTCGACATCCGCCGTACCGGCTCGATCAAGGTGCGCGACGAAGTCATCGGCAACAATGTCAAGGTCAAGGTGGTCAAGAACAAGATCGCGCCGCCGTTCCGTGAGGTCGAGTTCGACATCATGTACGGCTATGGCATCTCGAAGTTGGGCGAAATCATCGATCTGGGCGTCAAGGCCGGCATCGTCGAGAAGTCGGGTTCGTGGTTCTCCTATAACTCCACCCGCATCGGCCAGGGGCGTGAAAATGCCCGTGAATTCCTCAAGGCCAATCCGGAAATGGCCAATGAGATCGAAGCGGCCATCCGCAAGAACAGCTCGGTCCTGTCGGAAGAGCTGCTTGGCACGCCGGAACCTCAGGATGACGGTGACGAGTCGCTGTAAGCCATTACTCCGGCCGCCCCGCGGTTGCCCCAAATTTGCCGCTTAGGCCGGAACATGAAAGACGCCCTCCACCACGGGGCGTCTTTTTTGTATCTATTTGCCGCAATTGATGCCCCTGATGGTGCAAAGGTCTTTGCGCGAAAGCCTGGAGCCATCTATATACCGCGTCTTCACAGCCGTATTAACCGGATTCCTTTCGCCCATGCCTTCGCTCAATCAGATACGTCAGACATTCCTCGATTACTTCGCGCGTCATGGCCATGAGGCGGTCGCCTCGTCGTCCCTGGTGCCGCAGAACGATCCGACCCTGATGTTCACCAATGCGGGCATGGTGCAGTTCAAGAACGTCTTCACCGGCGCCGAGACCCGGCCGTATAAGCGCGCCACCACCTCGCAGAAGGTTGTGCGCGCCGGCGGCAAGCACAACGACCTCGACAATGTCGGCTATACGGCGCGTCACCATACCTTCTTCGAAATGCTCGGCAACTTCTCGTTCGGCGACTATTTCAAGGCCGAAGCGATCGAATTTGCCTGGAAGCTGATGACCGAAGACTACGGCCTCGACAAGAATCGCCTGATGGCGACTGTCTATGTCGACGACGATGAAGCCTTCGACCTGTGGAAGAAGATCGCCGGCCTGCCCGAATCGAAGATTGCCCGCATTGCCGGCAGCGATAACTTCTGGTCGATGGGCGATACCGGTCCGTGCGGTCCGTGTACCGAGATCTTCTACGACCACGGCGACCATATCTGGGGCGGACCTCCGG
This sequence comes from Asticcacaulis sp. P2_C5, assembly GCF_056404555.1. Taxonomy (NCBI): domain Bacteria; kingdom Pseudomonadati; phylum Pseudomonadota; class Alphaproteobacteria; order Caulobacterales; family Caulobacteraceae; genus Asticcacaulis; species Asticcacaulis sp. P2_C5. The sequence goes on along the minus strand of NZ_JBFUDU010000017.1, from coordinate 20,576 downwards.
GCACGCCCGAAGAAGACGGCGATCGCTTCGTCGAAATCTGGAACCTGGTCTTCATGCAGTTCGACCAGCAAGCCGACGGCACGCGTCTCAACCTGCCCAAGCCGTCGATCGATACCGGCATGGGGCTGGAACGAGTCGCCGCCGTATTGCAAGGCGTGCACAACAATTACGATATCGACCTGTTCAAGACCCTCATCAACGCCTCCGAAAACGCCACCGGCGTCAAGGCCGAAGGCGACAGCCTGCCGTCGCACCGCGTCATCGCCGACCACCTGCGTTCAACCTGCTTCCTGATCGCCGATGGCGTTACGCCGTCGAACATAGGCCGCGGCTCGGTCCTGCGCCGCATCATGCGCCGTGCCATGCGCCACGCCTATCTGCTGGGCGCCAGCGAACCGCTGCTGCAACGCCTGGCGCCGACCTTGATCGCCGAAATGGGCGGACATTACGGCGAGCTCAAGCGCGCCGAAGCCAATATAATTGAAACCCTGCGCCAGGAAGAAGAACGCTTCCATCGTACCCTTGGCCGCGGCATGAGCCTGCTCGATGAAGCCGTACGCGACCTCGCGCCCGGTGATATGCTCGACGGCGAAACCGCCTTCAAGCTGTACGATACCTATGGCTTCCCGCTCGATCTGACCCAGGACGCCGTCCGCGCCAAGGGGCTGACTGTCAATGTTGCCGGCTATGAGGACGCCATGGCGCGTCAAAAAGCGGCCGGCAAGGAGAACTGGGCCGGCTCCGGTGAAAAAGCGACGGCCGGACAATGGTTCGCCATCAAGGAAGCCGTCGGCGCTTCGGAATTTACCGGCTACGATCATCTGTCAACCCAGGCCCATGTCCAGGCTATCGTGCTGGACGCCGAAAGCGTCGAAACGGCCCTGGCCGGTGATACGGTCGACGTGGTCTTTGAAAAGACCGCCTTCTATCCGGAAGGCGGCGGACAGGCCGGCGACACCGGCACGGTCGACTTCCTGCACGGCAAGGGCAGGGTGCTCGATACGACGCGCCAGGCCGGCGACCTGATCGTTCACCGCATCGAACTTACCGACGGCCGCGTCAAGGTCGGCGACAAGGCCGAACTGCACGTCGATTCGGACAAGCGCCGCACCACGCGCTCCAACCACTCGGCGGCGCACCTGATGCACGCTGCCCTGAAACACGTTCTGGGCCCGCATGTGGCGCAGAAGGGGCAATTGGTCGATGCAGATCGCATGCGTTTCGACTTCAGCCATGGCGGGCCTTTGACTCAAGACGAGCTCAATCGCATCGAGGCCGAGGTCAATGCCGTTATCCTGCAGAACGAGGCCGCGTCGACCAAGCTGATGTCGCCGGAAGCGGCGATCGAAGCCGGCGCTGTGGCATTGTTTGGTGAAAAATACGGCGAGGAAGTCCGCGTCCTGGCCCTGGGTCATGCCCTGGACGGAGATGGCGACTATTCGGTTGAACTGTGCGGCGGCACCCATGTCGGCCGCACCGGCGATATCGCCCTGTTCAAGATCGTTTCAGAAGGCGGTGTTGCGGCCGGTATTCGCCGTATCGAAGCCCTGACCGGTGAGGCGGCGCGGCAATATCTGTTGGATCAGGCCGGCGTGGCGCAATCCCTGGCCGACCAGTTCAAGGTGCCGGTGGCGCAGGTCGAAGCGCGTGTCGAGGCCCTGGTCGCCGAGCGCAAGCGGCTCGAAAAGGAACTGGGCGAGGCCAAGCGCGCCCTGGCGGTCAGTGGTGGTGGCGCGGCGTCGGGCCCGGAAGAGATCAACGGCGTCAAGCTGATTGCCCGCGTCCTGGATGGCGTCGGCGGCAAGGATTTGCGTCCCCTGGCGGAGGATTTCAAGAAGCAGGTCGGTTCGGGCATTGTTGCCCTGATCGGCAAGCTGGATGGCAAGGCGGCGGTCACGGTCACAGTGACCGCGGATATGACGGGTCGATTCAACGCGGCGGATCTCGCCAAGGCGGCGGTGATTGCCATGGGCGGCCAGGGCGCCGGCGGCAAGCCGGACTTTGCCCAGGGCGGCGCGCCCGACGACAGCAAGGCCGACGAAGGCCTGGCAGCCGTCAAGGCCCTGATCTGAGATACAAAAGGCCTGACTTGGTGAAAGTCAGGCCTTTTTCTCAGGTTTCTAATTCTTCAGGCTTCAGGTGCGTTGCAGGTGGCTGACATCTTGTTGCCGACCGGATCACGGACATAGGCCAGATAGGCGTTCGGACCATAGGCTTCGCGGATGCCTGGAGGACCTTCGCAGGTGCCGCCATTGGCCAGGGCCGCTTCGTGGAATGCGCGGACCGCGGCACGATTAGGGGCGGCAAAACCTATCATCGCGCCATTCGACGGTTTGGCCTCATTGCCGTCATAGGGCGCCCCGACCCAGATCGAGCCTGGACCTTCCGGATTACCGCCCGGCGCGAAACCCGCCCAGACGTCATCGTAGAACTTCTGGTAGCCCAGCGGCGCCAGAACGGCTTCGAAAAACTTTACCGATACATCGCGATCCTTCGCGCCGAAAGTGGCATAACCGATCATGACAATTTCCTCCTTTTATGTCGGGCAGAAGCTATCACAGTAAGCGAACAAATCAAGAACATTTACGTCAGATACTGATATAGTCCCCACAGGCCGAAGCCGACAAACAGCACGCTGGCCACGATTCGCACCCACTTCAGCGGAATCCAGGCCATGATCTTGTCGCCGAACAGCACGGCCGGGACATTGGCGATCATCATACCGAGCGTCGAACCGGCCACTACGGCGACCAGGCTGTTATATTCGGCTGCCAGGGCGATGGTGGCGAACTGTGTCTTGTCGCCCATCTCGGCCAAAAAGAAGGCGACCAGGGTGGTGACAAAGGCGCCATAGTCCTTTTTCAGCGCGTCATCGTCATCGGCCTTATCGGGAATCAGAATCCACAGGCCCAGGGCAATGAACGAGATGGAGAGAATCAGCGGCATCCAGGCCTTGAGCCCGGTTTGCATCAATAATGTCCCGCCGAACGCCGCCAGGGCATGATTGACCAGTGTGGCAACGAGGATGCCGGCGATGATCGACAGGGGCTTACGATAACGCGCCGCCAGAATCAGGGCCAGAATCTGCGTCTTGTCGCCAATTTCACTAATGGCGACGAGCAGGGTCGAATGGAGGAAAGCGTCCCAGGACAGATGTAACAACGGAAAACTGCAATCTGATCAGGCAAGGACAACATACGGCATGTCATCGCGCCGCCTGATCGTAAGGCACGAAACACACCGCAGGTCTTGCCTTAATATGCTGACGCCATGCCGATGCCCGGCAAGTATGTTGACGACAGCCGCTGGTGAACCAGCGCGGCTACTCCCCTGAAGGATGGCTTGGCTATAGGTCCTTATCGCAGGTGCGTCAAGACGACCGCCAGGACCGACAGGGTGATCAAGCCGAACACGGTCGATTGCGCCACCGTCTTGGCGGCGCCTTCGAACCAGACATCGTAGATCTTGGCCTGGATAAAGACGCTGACGGCAGTCGGTGTGGCGGCCAGTAAGACGCAGACCTTGAAGGTCAGGGAATCGGCCTGGAGCAACCACAGCACCAGGGCGACGAGGGCCGGGGCCAATAGCGTCTTGCCCACGATGGCAGTCAGGCTGATCGGATCAAAACCGGCCAGATTGCGCCATGGCATCAAACCCAGCATTCCGCCCAGTGCCACGAGGGCGACCGGCGGCCCGGATCGCCCCATCAAATCGAGCGCAGTTTCGATCGGTGGCGCAAAGCGATTGCCGGTGATGAGCAGCAGGACGCCGATCAGGGCGCCGATAACGGTCGGGTTTTTCGCCGTACGAATCAGGGCTTCCTTGAAAGTATGGCCTGACGCCTTGGCGATGGCGGCGCAACCCAGGCTGAACAGGACCAGGAAATCGGCTGCCACAACTAACGGGCCGAGTTGTGCGGCTTCATGGCCGAACAGGCTGAGACTGATCGGCACGCCCAGAAAGGCCGAATTATTGATGAAACCGGCCATGCCGGCGGCAGCCGACGAATCACGCGGCGCCTTCATCAGCAGCGTTGCCACAACAACCACGGCACCGGCGGTGATCATCGCGCCGAGATAGCCGGCAAACAGCACGGCGTGATGGGAATCCAACCCCCTGAGCTGCGAGAAGCTGACGGCCAGCCAGCATGGAAAACCCAGCCAGTAAAAATAGGCCGACAAACCGTCCAGCCCTTCGCGCGACAGCCGACCCAGCCGGGCCAGCAAAGCGCCGACCGCAATGAAGCCAAAGAAAATGACGACCCGGGCGAGAGTATCGAGCATGATCCGCCTAACTGTACGGCAGGTTATCGAGTTCTGACGTGTGAATGCGCGTCAGGCGGGCCAGGATAGTGTTCTGCCCCACGGGTTTCATTGCGCGCGTTCTCCCCCCTTGTGGTTACGCCGTCGTTATACAACAGCCCGTGCGTCGGTGTTGCGAAAAATTCGGTCAGTGGTGGCTGGTTGCGTGCAGCGATGTGCGGACGTTGTCGAAGGTTCGCGCTTTCCTGTCGCGCATTTGCCCGCTAGGTTGCAGCCTCAACGAGACCTGACGAGGAAAACAGATGACGGAACTGGACCAACTGATCGGGCAGGCCGCGGCCAGCAAGGCTGAGGCCGACTATGCCCGTGTCTTTGCGGCCCTGGACGGGACTGAGGTGTTTTTCAACATAACGACTAAGTCGGTCATTACGCCGGAGGGCGGACCGGCGGCGGGCATGTCGACCGCCCTATACGAACTCAAGCCGGGTTGGAAGGCCGTTGCCCTTTTTACGGCGAAAGACAATCCCAGACTGGCGAGGCCGTTCGCCGGTATGACGTGGCGCGAAGCCGTGCAAATGGTCGCTGGCACGAAGACCGCGAACGGATTGATGATTTTTGGCAATGGCGTGGCGTGGATCGCCGTCGATAAAGCGACGGCATCGCGGTTGATCGCTTAACCCGCTGGAGACGACTCGGCGTTTTCGTCGCCGGCCTTGGGCAGGCCGATATGGGTCAGTTGCCAGTGGACCAGGCCGTGACGTTCGAAGGTAAAGGTCGTCGCACCGTGTTCGCCATCATCGACCGTCAAACGGGCGTGCTCCAGGCTGAAGAAAGCGATCTTCGGCATGGGCGGCTTACCCGGATGGTCCGCGGGATCATATTTCGGCGCGTCAATACCGGCGCCATAGGTCAGGGCCAGCAGGGATTTCGGCTTGAGATAGGAGTCGACATCGACCAACGGGATGATCGGTGTTTTCGGCGCGTTGGGATTGGTCGCCTGGTCCCAGGCCTTGCCGACCGACTTGGCGACGTCCTTCAGAACATTGCCGGTGGCCGCGATCGGATCCTTGACGGCCGAAGGGGCAGGGGCGGCGACGCCTTCCTTGCCGGCCAGCAACTGCGTCTTCAGGCTGGTGCGCACAGCGTCGAAATCAACCAGCTTGGCCAGGGACTGGACGTCCTCGGACTCGGCCGAACTGCGGATATCGTAGAAGGTAATCATCGGCGCGGCGTAGAACAGGCCTCCGCCCAGGACCACGGCTACCAGAAATACTATCGTTAGAAATCTCGCCACCGGAACCATCCCCGCGTTTTGCGTTAACCAAGCCTAACACGGGCCAGACTTAACACGGGAATGTGAGCTTGTCGCCCTGTCTCGCGTATTTGGTTGCCGGTGTGTCTTACTTACCCGACCAGACCTCGGGGTGGGCATCGAACCAGGCGATGAACATATTGGCGATATTGGCATCGTCGCGCGTATTGGGATGCCCGTTGCAGCCGTCGCTTTGCGTCGGTGGAATGGTCAGGCGGGCTATCCGACTTTCGCCGGACGCCTTCATCGCCTCATAGACTGCCGTCGTGCCGTTGGTATAGCCATTGCCACGATCGGGTGAGGTCAGGACGATAAAAGCGTTGGGGTTGGCCTGGCGGATGTTTTTGACGAAGGCGAGGTAGGTCTTTTCGTAGTCAGCCTGCAAAGCGGCCTCGTCCTTCCACGGCTCGGTCGCACCTACGGGCGTCGAGAAATCGTTGCCGCCGATGCCGATGACTATAACCTGGGGCTGCCAGTCGGTGCGCGGCGCCGGCGCGGCGTCGTCGAAGACGGCGCGCGGGTACAGCATCGGCATGTGGTATTTCGGATGTTCGAAGCCGCCGTAGTTGCGGACCATGCCGAGGCCGGAAAAGGCGTTGATCTGGTAATCGGCATTATAGTGTTTGGCGATGATCGGGCCGAAACCCTGCTGGGCATCGGTGGTCTGGAAGATCTCTTCCTTGCTGCACTGGGTATATTGCGAGGTATTGCCATAACCGACGGTCAGGGAATCGCCGATGAATTCGACCTCGCGTTTGTAGGTTGGGGCGGGCAGCGCTTCGGCCTTGTCAGGCACGTAAAATCCACCGAAGCGTCCGGTGTCATATTGGGTCTCGGAGCGCTTTTCGACGCGGATGGTGTGGTCGCCATCGGTCGTGGTGATGTTCCACGGGTTATTGCCGGGCCGCAGCACGATGGCCATCAGCTTGCCGTCGAGGATCAGGTTGTAATTGGCCTTGTCGTCTTCGAACATGACGGCGGCCTGGGTGCCGTGAAAGCGGCTCTCGAAATAGACGCCCGGCCATTGGTAGACGTAGTCGTGACCATCCATCGCTACCTTGCCGCCGACATGGACGGGCAGGGGATACAGCTTGGTCTCGGCAGCACAGGCGGATGTGGCCAGCGCCAACAGTGTAGCGGTCACGGCGAAAGCTGTCTTCACGGTGGTGGCTCCCTATATATCGTTGGCGCGATCTAACGTCCGACGACGTTAAAACACAAGCCGTCTTCGTCAAGACGGACGGTAGGTAAGTGGAGGGATCCACCGATTACACAGATTACGCAGATTTTTCATAGTGTTAACGAGGACTGGGCATCGATCGCGAAGCGATCCTCGGAGACTTTCCAGCAGCGCAGTCAGCGGCGGGCTACACGCCGAAAATCGGTGTAATCGGTGTAATCGGTGTAATCGGTGGACCCAAAACCTAATCTTGGGCTGCCAACGGTCAATCCAACCAATCCAAGAGCCTTCGGCGACAAGGGAGCAAGCTCCCTTGACCCGAAAGCTGTCAGATTTGGCGGGTGATCAGTTTGTGGACGTAACCCAGCTTCGCCTTGATCGCCGGCGACAGAATAAACGGATACAGATCGCGCTCGCCCATCGAATGGTGGATCGCGTTCAAGGCCACGCTCAACGGAATCCACACCTCGGCAATGCGCTCGAAATCGGTCACCGCATAGGGGTCGAAATTGGCATAGGCCGACAACTCGCCATGCGACATAGGCGCCAAGGCGATCCCGTAGATATGCGCCGTCTCCAGCGAATCGACGACGTGCAGCACATGTGCGAAACACTCCGCAAAGTCCTCCCACGGATGGGTCGTGGCGTACTCGCTGATATAGCTCGCCCCCCAACCCGGCGGCGCGCCGTCGCGATAATGCCGTTCCAATGCCTGGCAATAGTCCTGGCGCTCGTCGCCGAAAACAACGCGGAAATCTTCGCATTTGCCGGCGTCACGCACCATGCGGTTCCAGATAAAGTGCCCCGTCTCATGACGGAAGTGGCCGAGCAGGGTGCGATAGGGCTCCTTCATCGCATCGCGTTGCTGTTCCCGCGTCAGATCGTCGGCCTCGGCCGTACGGATGACGATGCGGCCCTCGTCATGGCCGATCAGCACCGGCTTGCACGAACCGTCGGGCAGAATCTCGTCGTCCTTCAGGTCGAACACCAATCCGCCTTGCGGGTCCTCCTTGCGCGAAGGCCGCGGCAGGTCCCAGCGCAGGAAGGAATAGAACAGGTGTCTTTGCGCCTCGGCGATGGCCCGCCACCGCCGCAGGCCGTCATCCGTGCCGGCGTCCGGCACCAGGCCGTTATAGCGGCAGGCCTGGCAAAACGGCTCGTCGCTGCCGGCCGGAATAAGCCAGTTGCAGATGTCCTTCGCGGCGTTATCGCAATAGCGATAGGCCAGTGCCGGCGAATCGACCCGCCGCCACAACCCGCTATCCGGCTGGGGCATGATCGTGAACATGCCCATGGCCTCCGGGACAAAGCCCAGGCGGAAGCCGCAATTGACGCAGACGCGATTCTCGAAATGGATGGGATTGCCGCAATTGTCGCAGCGGAACAGTTTCATACAGGGCCTCAACTACTTCCCCTGCCACAGCTCCGGATGAGAGTCGATGAAGGTCATGAGAATTTCACTGACCATCTTGTCGTCCGTCGTCGTCGGATGCCAGTCGCAGCCCGTAAAACTTAGGGCGTTCATGGGTAAGAAGGCGATGTGGCTCTCCCCCTGCGCCTGCAAACCGGCCATCACCCCTTGATCTCGCCATCGACCCGGATCAGGCCGCAGGGAGCGGGGCGCCTTCCTTGATGACGTCAAGCGCGAAGCTGCTGTGGATGTCCTTGACGCCTTCGATCTTCAGCAGACGGTCCAGGACGAAGCGCCGATAGGTTTCGAAACTGGAGGTGACGACCTGGAGCAGGAAGTCCCTCTCGCCCGAAACGATGTAGCAGGAAATAACCTCGGGCATCTCCATCATCCGTTTGCGAAATCGCTCGGCATTGTCTTCTCCATGACGATCGAGATGGACCGAAACGAACGCGGTCAGGTCGAGTCCTGCCTTCTGGCGATCGATCCGCGCACCGTAACCGGCGATAACACCCCGTTCCTCAAGCAGGCGGACACGTCTGAGGCACGGCGACGGCGACAGACCGACGCGATCGGCGAGTTCGAGGTTCGAAAGCCGGCCTTCGACCTGCAGCGTGGCCAGGATGCGGCGATCAATTGCGTCCATGGGACTTTACCTCAAAGTGGCATACTATGCTAAAAACCTAGCACATTGTAGTTCAATTCGCAATTTCTGCACATGGGTTCTATGCCATATTCGCCTCCACGGAGGAGTTGACATGGCTTTTGAAAACAACATCAACGGAGATCACGAAGCGATCTTCACCCATCGCCACCCAGCCACGGGGCTGGAGGCATATGTCGCCATTCACAGCACGGTGCGGGGGCCGGCGATCGGTGGTACGCGCTTCTTGCGCTACGACGACGGCGCCGCCGCCTTGGCCGATGCCATGAGGCTATCAAGGGCCATGTCCTATAAATGCGCGCTCGCCGGTCTGCCGTCGGGCGGCGGCAAGGCGGTGATCCGGGCGACAGGATCCGGGCCGAAATCACCCGAATTGCTTGCCGCTTATGGCGCCTTCTTGAATCGTATCGGCGACATCTTCGCCACGGGAGAAGACGTCGGTTTCTCCCTCGAGGATTGCGAGCGCCTGAGGGAGACGACGCCTTTTGTTGCCGGTACGTCGAGCGAGGGCGCCGGCGACCCCGGGGAGCATACGGCGCAGGGCGTCTTTCACGCGATCTCCGCTATCTCGGCACGCCTATGGAATGACGGGATGGGCCTGGCCGGTCGACGTGTCGCGGTCCAGGGTCTTGGCGGCGTTGGCAGCCGTCTGGCGCGCATGCTGGCGGAGGCAGGCGCTGACCTGGTTGTCGCCGACATTGATGATAAAAAGGTAGGCCGTGCCGTCAGCGAATTGGATGCCAAGGCGGTGGCGACCGGAACGATTCATGCCGAGGACCTCGACATCTGGGCGCCATGCGCCCTGGGCGGCGTCATCCACGACGGCAATGTCAACGAGATCAGGGCGCGGGCGGTCATCGGCGCGGCAAACAATCAATTGACCGATGCCAGCCTCGCAGACCGCCTAATGCGGAATGGCGTGATCTGGGCGCCTGATTTCCTCGTTAGCGCCGGCGGCATTGTCGGCGCCGCCGAAGAGATATCCCGCATGCCTGGGCGGGCGCCTCCGCCCCCGGAGCCGATCGACCAGAGGCTCAGGGCCATCGGCGAGCGGACCGGACGCCTGTTCGACGAAGCCGATCGAGAGGGCGTATCCATGCATAGTGTCGCGCTACGAGCCGCCGAAGATCTGTTGACGGAGCAATAGCCCCCATCACGGCCGTTAGGGCTATTTCCCCTGCCACAGCTCCGGATGAGAGTCGATGAAGGTGACCAGTATGTTACTGACCGTCTTGTCGTCCGTCGTTGTCGGATGCCAGTCACAGCCGCCGAAACTTAAGGAATTCATGGGTAAGAAGGCGACACGGCTCTCGCCCTTGGCCTGCAAGCCTGCCATCACCTTTTTGACCTCGGACTGGATCTCCCCATCCACCTGGTCCGTCGCCATGAGGATAAAATAGGCGCCAGGATTCTTGGCCCGCAGGTTCTGGACGAATTTGATATAGGTCGCCTCGTAATCGGCGTGCTCTTCGTCGCGCGTCTTCCAGGTTTCGCCGGGATTGAGCGGCGTTGAAAAGTCATTGGTGCCCAGGCCGATGACAATGATCTGCGGCGCCCAGCTGTCATTGTTCCGCGTCAGGGTCTTGCCGTCCTGATTGACATCGAACGCATAGGCCTGGGGCAGGTGCAGGCCGTCGCTACCATTATAGTTGCGGATAATGCCGCGGCCGGAAATGGCGTTGATGCGGTAATCGGCATTGTAATGCTTGGCCGTCAGCGGCCCGAAGGCCAGCTGGGTATTGGTCGTGGCCCAGATTTCCTCGCCCGGGCATTCGTGTTTTGGTGAGGTATTGCCGTAGCCGGCGGTATAGGAGTCACCGATGAATTCGATGGCCCGCGGCCGGTCCGCCGGCGCCGGAAGAACATTGGCGGCCGACGGGACGAAAAAGCCGTTGAACTCTGCCGAGGTCCAGGCCACTTCGGTCAGCTTTTCGACACGGACGGTATGTTCGCCGGCCTTTAGTGGTCCTAGCTCGATATCGCCTTCGCCGGGCCGATTCTCGGTATCGACCTTCTGACCGTCGATCCAGATATCGAGGATATTGATCGTGTCCTTTAGGCGCAAGGTCACTGATGTGCCCTTGAAACGCGCCTCGAAATAGGTGCCCGGCCACTGATGGATATAGCCTTGCGACGGAGGTGACTGCGGAAAGACGCGGCCGCCGACATGCATGGGCAGGGGCACCAGATCCTGGGCAGCAACAGGGCCGGCCAGCAGGGTCAGGGCGGTACTGATTATCAGGCAATTACGCATATTATCTCCTATGCCACAGGTCGGGATGCTGGCGGAGCCAGTCCGTCAATCCGGCGGCAATCTTGTTGTAGTCGTTGACATTAAGATGCCAGTCGCAGCCCGTCTGTTCGAACGGGCCGGCGGCGGTATAGGTGGCGATATGGTTTTCGCCCTCGCTGTTCAATTGGGCGATGATCTTCGCCGTGGCGGCGACGACCTCGTCCTCGCCATAGTTCATCAAGACCAGACCGACTTTGGGATATTGTCGGCGCAGATCACGTAGAAAAGCTTCATACGTGGCGACGAAATCAGCGCGCAGGGCGTCCTTGGTTTGCCACTTTTCGTTTTCACTCAGCGCGGTCTCGAAATCGTTGCCACCCAGCGAGATGATGATCAAGGCTGGGCTGAACCAGCGATTTACATCATTGGGCCGTTTGTCGCTAAAGGTGGCATCGTTGTAGATGGCCGGCATGGTATGGCCTGGGGCGGTGCCATCGTAGTTGCGAACGATGCCGATACCGGAATAGGCCGTCATGAACAGGTCGAGGCGCAGGTCGCGGGCGACGAACGCGCCCCAGGTCTGGCGCGCGTCGGTGGTATCGCTGAGCTTTTGGGCCGAGCAGAAATGTGAATCAGAGATGTTGCCATAGCCGGCCGTCCAGGAATCGCCGATGACTTCCAGGTCAAGGTTGGAAGCCATGGGCGGCGCGAAATAGGTTTTGCCATAGATACCAATGATGTGGCCTGTCGCACCAAGGCTCTCATTGTATTTGATAATTTTTATATAGTGGCCGCCGGGTGTCCAAGTCCAATCTGGCGCCGGTGGAATGTCGCGAACTGTCACCTCGGCCTTACCGGGATGGGCCAGGTCGCCGACCGGTTTGTCGTCGATGATGATGCTTAGCCGGCCAGGCGTATCATCGATACGAAACGTCACCTCGTCGCCGGAAAACAAGGCTCCCGCTCCGCTCAATGGCCAGCTGTAGTCGGCACTGTGGCCGTCTTCAGACAGGGCCCCACGTCCCTCGACATGGACGGAAAGTGCTGCTGCGGGCGGGGCTGAGTCTGACAGGGGCTTGACGGTCACGGTCTGCGCCGTGGCCGGGCCTGCCAACAGGGCGCCCAATAAAAAAGCCGCTTTCAATCGCATCGGGTCTGCTCCCATCCCCTCAACGCCTGAAAACGGCTTGTTATGTTCAAAACGAAGCTGACTTACGCCGCCAACGCCTTGGTGAGGTTCTCGCTGATCTTGTCGAGGAAACCTTCCGTCGTCAACCAGCCTTGCTTGTCGCCGACCAGAAGGGCCAGGTCCTTGGTCATGGCGCCGGCTTCGACCGTGTCGATACAGACCTTTTCCAGGGTCTCGGCAAAGCGCTTCAGCTCGTCATTGCCATCCAGCTTGGCGCGGTGCTTCAGGCCTTGCGTCCAGGCAAAGATCGAAGCCATCGAATTGGTCGAGGTCGCTTCGCCCTTCTGGTGCTGGCGGAAATGGCGCGTGACCGTGCCGTGCGCCGCTTCGGCTTCCATGATCTTGCCGTCGGGCGTGACCAGGGCCGAGGTCATCAGGCCTAGGCTCCCGTAGCCCTGGGCGACCATGTCGGACTGGACGTCGCCGTCGTAGTTTTTGCAAGCCCAGACGAAACCACCGCTCCACTTCAGGGCGGAAGCGACCAGGTCGTCGATCAGGCGGTGTTCGTAGACCAGGCCGGCGGCCTTGAAGGCGGTTTCGAACTCGGCGGCATAGATTTCGGCGAAGATGTCCTTGAAGCGACCGTCATAGGCCTTCAGGATGGTGTTCTTGGTCGACAGGTAGACCGGATAGTTGCGCGCCAGGCCATAGGCCAGCGAGGCACGGGCGAATTCGCGGATCGATTCATCCAGGTTGTACATGCCCATGGCGACGCCCGAACCCGGGAACTGGAACACTTCGTGCTCAATGACCTGGCCGTCGTCGCCTTCGAACTTGATCGTCAGGCGGCCCTTGCCCGGCACCAGGAAGTCGGTCGCCTTGTACTGGTCGCCAAAGGCGTGACGGCCGACGACGATCGGCTGGGTCCAGCCGGGCACCAGGCGCGGGACGTTCTTGCAGATGATGGGTTCGCGGAACACGACGCCGCCCAGGATGTTGCGGATCGTGCCGTTGGGCGATTTCCACATCTTCTTCAGGCCGAATTCCTTCACCCGGGCTTCGTCCGGCGTGATGGTGGCGCATTTGACGCCGACGCCGCACGCCTTGATGGCGTTGGCGGCATCGATCGTGACCTTGTCGTCGGTGGCGTCGCGATGTTCCATGCCGAGATCGAAATATTGCAGGTCGATGTCGAGATACGGATGGATCAGCTTGTCCTTGATCATCTGCCAGATGATGCGGGTCATTTCGTCGCCGTCGATGTCGACGACGGGATTTGCCACCTTGATTTTAGCCATTGCGGAATTGTCCTTTCAAATGGGCGCTGGCCGGCAGGACGCACAGGGTCACAGCCGCCGCGAACGCGCCCCGTATAGACGAATTGCCGCGCTGCGCAAATCGGTAAATTCGACTCGACTTCGTGATACCTATAGGTTACATGTAACTCATAGGTTACTTTGAGGCGGAGCCCATCAATGCGTAGGTCACACACTTTTTTCACCTGCCTTGCAGCAGGCTTTTTGGCGGGGTCGGCCATAGCGCAAAACACCTCGGGAACCTTCTGGGGCACTGAGACGGCAGAGGCCCAGCAACTGTCGCAACAATATGCCGGCAAGGTGGGGACCCAAGGGCAGGCCGCCCAAGCGATGGTGGCGGCGTGCCATGATCGCTCGGTCGCGATCGGATTGGACATTCTCCGGAAAGGCGGCAGCGCGGCCGACGCCTTCATCGCCATCACCTTTGCCGATTACGTCCAGACTCCGGGCGCCAGCAGCCCGGCGGGACCGCTGGGTGTCCTGATCTATGATGCCGGGACGCACAAGCTTGACAGCCTGACCGCGCCTTTGAAGACGGTGCAGGATGCGGCGGCGCAATATCACGTCGGTGACACGGCCGTTGGCCGTCAGGTTTTGGTCCCCGGCGCTGTTGCCGGCCTGGAAGCCCTGCACGGAAAATATGGCCGGCTGCCGTGGCGCGATCTGGTCATGCCGGCCGTCGGACTGGCACGTGATGGATTCACGGTCGACTACATGTATGCCGCCATTCTGTCCGGATTTCAGGCGACCGTGAAACATTCCGGCTATGGCCGCGCCACCTACTTCCATAGCGATGGCACGCCCCTGACCCATGGTGACACGCTGAAACTGCCGGCCTTGGCCGATACGCTGCAAGATGTCGCAGATCAGGGGGCGGACTATATGTATAAGGGCGCCTGGGCGCACGATTTTGTGGCGGCAGTAAAAGAGGAGGGCGGCGGCGCCAGCCTGGACGACCTGTCGGTCTACCGTCCCGAATGGACCACGCCTTTACGTACAATCTACCGCGGCCACGATATCTACGCGCTGAATGGTCATAACAGCGGTGGTGAGCGGCTGTTGCTGGCGCTGGAAACCCTGGGCCACGCCGACGTTCAAAAACTCGGCCACTACGCCCAGTCCGCCGACGGTCTGGAGACCATGATTCGTATCAGTCGGGCGGTGAATACAGTCACACCGCTGGCCGCCCAGACCTTCTATGATGACCCGGCCGCTGGACAGGCCTTGCTCGACGGCCCTCAGTCGGACGGTCTGTGGCAGGACGTAACGGCGCGGATCGATCGGACACCTTTGCCGCCCGAAGGGTCACACAGCTACAGCGTCGTGGTTGCCGACAGTGATGGCAATGTGGTCAGCGGAACCCACACAATTGAATCCCTGCCGTTCGGTACCGGCATCTTTGTCGGCGGAGTGCCTCTGAACAATACGGCGACCTTGCATCCCGCCATCGACGGCCAGGCCTACACCACGCCACCGGGCAGCTACATTATCGAGCCACTGTCGGCGTCGATGGCTTTCCGCGATGGCCAGTTCGAACTGGCGGCCAGTACATTCTCGGCGTCGCTGTGGCCGGCCGATTTCGAATTGACGGTCAGCCGGTTGGATTTCGGCTGGAGCCCGGAACAGATCGCCTTGACGCCGCGCTTCGGCGGTTACGGGCTCGATCTGATCAAGATGACAGCCGATCTGTCCGTCACGCAGATCGACAAGCGGTTCAGCGCGGCGACGGTAGCGGAGATGAAGGCACGCGGCCTGGCCCTGACCCAGGCTGGCTACATCGACACCGGCATGCTGGTCATGATTGTCCGCGATCCTGCCACTGGCGTCTTGACCGGCTTTACCCCTGAACAGTTGCTGGAGGGACGGGCAGCGGGTTACTGATCCTCATCCAGCAGATCGCCCAAAGCATCGAGATTGCGCTCCCACGGCGTACGTCGCTCCTTCAGCCACAGCTCCATAGCCGCAAATCCCGCCCGGCCGATCTGAACCGTTCGCGTCCGCCCGATCTTCTCCGTCGTCACCAGGCCGGCCGCCTCCAGAATCGCCAGATGCTGGGAGACGGCTGTCAGGGTCATGCCGAAGGGTTCAGCCAGGCGCGATACCGACATGGGGCCACCATTCGGGGGGCCTTCGCCAAGACGCTCGACCATGGTCCGTCGCGTCGGATCGCCCAGGGCGTGGAAGATTCTGGCGATGTCGGGCGCCTGACTGTTCAAAGTGCGGTCTCGACGCGCTCGAGCAAGGTTCGCCAGCCATGTTCGCGCATCTGCGGGCCGTCGGAACCTTCGAAAAACACGCCCTGATGGGTGCAGATCAGGTCGGTGCCGTCGCCTGACGCGATGAATTCAAAAGTCAGTAGAGATGCCGAGCCGAGCTTGCCGGCAAAGCTCATGGCTGAGGTCATGACGATGCGTGCATCCGGCACGATCGCGATATAGAGGCCATCATTCTCGATGACCAGGCCGGGCATCGGCGTTGCTTCACCCAGGCGGCAGACGAACTTTTCCGACCCGCCGATGCGGAAGTCACTATTATAAATGTCGACCTCATGGCCGCGGCCATCGGCGTACCAGCGCCGCTTGAGCGCCGGATCGGCAAAGGCAGCGAAAACACGGGCCACCGGCTTGGTATAATGACGTTCAACGACAAAGGTGTTGTGAATGGGTATCTCGGCCATATCAGCCTCCTTACGATAGTGAAGTTATGACTTCAGTATCCGCTCGGGACGAAAAATAGTCAAGTAAAAACTTCAGTATCGTGCCGCCAGAAAAATGCACGGCAGGTCAGACGTGAAGACCTTATCAGGCGGCGTGGCGGTTCAGGGATACGCTCAATTGGTCGAACAGCTTTCGCCAGCTTTTTTCACGCGCCTGCGCGCCATCGGAACCCTCATAAAAGGCGCCCTGGTGGCCATAGATCATGTCGACCCCGCCGCGGACCGGAATGAATTCGAAGGTCATAAGTGACGCCGAGCGGGTCTCTCCGGCAAACTTGGTGCGTGAAGCAATGACAATGCGCTGGTTTGTCGCGATATCGAGATAGCGTCCATTGGTATCGATCTGCAGGCCTGGGAACGGGCTCGTGGCCCTGAGGCGGCAGACAAAGCGGTCGACGCCGCCAATACGGAAGTCGCTTTCGAAGGCGTCGACATCATGGCCGCGGCTGTCGGCATACCAGGCGCGTTTTTGGCTGGGGTCCGCAAAGGCCGCGAAGACGCGATTCATCGGATGGTCGTAGTGGCGCTCCACGACGAACGTTTCGTGCACAATGGGTTCCGCCATTGCCAACTCCCTGTCTTATTGAAGCTGAAGCTTCGTTTTTCTTTCGTTTTAAATCCATCACCGTCACAAAACAATTAAATAAGCTTTGGAGTTGCAGCCCCAACCGAAACGGCCTTGGCCGAATGCGCGGCAATGTCTATAAGCGCCGCCATGAAAGATGCCCGCCCCGCACCGCCGCTCGATCCCGGTCTGACCGCGCCCTGTGTCATTCTCGACCGGCCGCAACTGGCTGAAAATGTCGGCGCCGTGGCGCGGGTGATGGCCAATTTCGGCCTGCAGGAACTCCGTCTGGTGGCGCCGCGCGACGGGTGGCCGCAGGAACGTGCCTGGGCCATGTCGTCGGGCGCCAACTGGCCACTCGACCAGGCGAAGGTTTTCGAGACCGTGGCTGACGCGGTCGCTGACCTGAAAACGGTCTATGCCACGACCGCGCGCAACCGCGAAGTCCACCTGCCTGTCATCACCCCGCGCCAGACAGCGGCCCAGGTTTACGGCGCGGCGCAGACACACGAAAAGACTGGGCTGTTATTCGGCGCCGAACGCGCCGGGCTGGAAACCCAGGACATAGCGCTGTGCCACGCCATCGTCACCATTCCAGTCGATTCCTATTTCCAGAGCCTCAACCTCGCCCAGGCGGTCAATATTATACTGTATGAGTGGCGCCTACAGGTCATGGACGCGCCCAAGGCCGCCTTCACGCAGAATATGGACGAACCCGCCGACCTGAAGCACCTGCACGGCCTGTATGGCCATCTTGAGGATGAGCTGGAAAACGCCGGCTTCTTCTTTCCGCCGGAAAAGAAGGACTCGATGGTCCGTAATCTGCGCGTAACGCTCAACCGGGCGCGCATGACCGAGCAGGAAATCCGTACGTGGCGCGGCGTGGTCACGGCCCTGACCCGCGGCCGCGGCAAGGTCCTGGCCAAACTCGCCAAGCGCGCTGCTCCCGATTGACTTGCTCGACAGCGGTGAGCGTGCTTCTATGGCACTTCGATCGCGGGGGAGGCTATCAGGATGAAGTGGTTATGGTGTACGGCGGCTTACGTCGTTCTCACATGTATGTCCGTATCGCCGGCGACCGCCCAGACAGGGGCGCTGCCGCCATTTGACGGCACCGGCAGCCAGGATGTTCCTGCGCCAGGAGGTGAGGCTTTCGATCAGGGGGAGTATGACACTCAGCTTGCAAAGAAGGCCGCCTATCGGCAAAAACTGACCAAGTTAGCAGAGCGCGGCAGGCTCGATGCGCAACTTGATCTCGCTGCACTCCTTGAGCAGGGCGATATGGATGGTGGCATCGATATGCCCGCCGCCTACGATATATATGAAAAACTGGCCGACCGCGCCAACCGTACCGGCCGCCAGAAGATGTGCGTCGCGTATCTTCTGGGCCAGAACCGCCCGGTCAATGTGTCCAAGGGCATGGGCTATTGCAACGCCCTGGGTGCCAGGGATCTGGCCGGTCTATTCGGTGGCGGCTATGACTTCGAACACGGCATTAGCGGCCCGGTAGATATGGATATGGCGGCGACCATCTATTACGAGGCCGGCAAGCTTGGCAGTGGCGAGTCCATGGATGCCCTCGGACGCCATGCCCTGCGCCTCAACCTGCCGGAGGCGGCGCGCAAATGGTTCCGTCACGCTGTCTTCCTGGGCTCGGTCGATGCCATGGATCATCTGGCCGTCATGGCGGAAACCGGGCAGGGTGGTCCTGCCGATCCACATGAGGCCTATTGGCTCTATGTCAATGCGGCAAGGCGCGGCAATGCCCATGCCGCGGCCTGGGTGGCGGCTGCCCCACCGTCGCAGAAACCTCTGGAGCGGGTCAGCCCATTAGCCAATGGCAGGAGCCTGATTTCGGAAGTCATAACGGACAAGAAGGGCACGCGGACTGTACCCTTCAATCTTTGGTTCTCGAGCGAAACCCTCGCCAACTATTATCCTGCACCCGGCGTCAACGGCACCGCGACCATCCACTGCTATATCAATGCCGCCCATGAAGTCGATGTCTGCCTGCGCCAGCGTGAATATCCACTGGGTTTCGGTTTCGGCTGGCTGATCTCCGCCCTGTTCGATGGCAAGCTGGTGGCGGCGGATCAGGACGGCGACCGACGCCCGACAGCCAACACCGTCTTCTGCGTCACTCTGCAGTGGGAATCGCCTGCGTAACTGTTGCTTGCGCAAACCCCGCACGTGTGAAAACCTCCTGATACCTATTGGAAGAGGGCAGGATCATGGCGGGCTTTGAACTCTACGCGCCGCGCGCAGCGACGCACCGGCGGACCTGGACGGCCATGGTGATCGTGCTGGGCTTTGTCTTTGTCCTGGTGGCTCAGATCGTCGTCCAGATTCCCTATCTGATCACGGTCTTTCAGGCCTTCGCCGAGGCGGCGGCCCACCATCTGCCTAAACCCAAGGTCGGTCCACCGCCGCCGTCCATGGTGGCTGATATACTGAACTACGTTCTCGCCATAGGCCTCATCCTGGTCTGGGTACGGTATTTCGAACGGCGCAGGCCCGACGCCATTGGCTTTAACGCCAAGCCGCTGATGCGATTCGCCCGGGGCTATCTGATCGGTGGTGGCTTTCTGGTCGCCGTCGTTGGCGCCATCTGGGCCTTGGGGGGATACAAGGTCGAAGGGGCGGGCTTCCTGGCCTTGCCAACCGCCGCCGGTCTGTTGCCGATTCTCAGCTATATGGTGATGTTCGTCGTCCAGGGTTCGAGCGAAGAGGTATGGATGCGCGGCTGGCTAATGCAGATCGTGGCGTCGCGCCACGGCATAGCGTGGGCCGTGGGAATCAACTCGGTGGTCTTCGGGGCACTGCACCTGTTCAATCTATTTCTGATTCCGCCGTCCTGGGGAAATCTCACCGGCGTAGCGAATGTCGCCCTGTTTGGCGTCTTTATCAGCCTCTATGCGCTGAATGAACGCTCGCTATGGGGAGTCTGTGGCTGGCATGCGGCGTGGAACTGGCTACTGGGGCTGGGATTCGGCCTCGAGGTCAGTGGCCTGCATCTCAGCGTCAAACCCTTGCTGGTCGACCTGATGGACAAGCCCGGTGCGGCCTGGTGGCTGACGGGCGGACCGTGGGGGCCGGAGGGCAGCGTTGTTACGACGCTTATCCTGGGGGGCGGTATTGCCTGGCTGGTTCGTAAAGGCGCAATGAAGCCTGGTGACAGCTTTGGAGCCCCGCAAAAGACCGAATCCGAGGCATAACCAAATTATCTGAAAAAAGCGCAAAAGGGTTGTTGACTTGCCCTTAGCCCCCGCCTAAAAGCGCGTCTCCCGACGAGACGGCCTCGCCGCTTCCGCTTCCAACCGAAGCAAAAAGCAGTGAATACAAGGGCCTGTTAAGACGGTTCGCTGACGGCAAGACTTTTGAAAAGAAAATCGAAAAACTTTTTAAAAAGAATTGCTTGACACGAAAAAAATAAGCGGTATAAGCGCCGCTCCCCACGAAAACGGGTTAAGGTTTTCCACTGGTGGCGCTAGCCGCTTCCGGTGACTAAATTCTACGGTTCGGTTTCACGGAAATCGAATTTCGGTCTTTGACATTGTATATATTGGAAAGAGAAACGCAGGCGGCGGTGTTCTGGCGTAGGCTTGAGATAGCCTACTTATGACACTTGATGTTTGCGGTCTCTTTAATAGACAACCATTCGACATTTTGACTTCGGTTAGAATGTCGTGTGGGAACTCGTTAATGAACGTAAACTTACGCAGTGATTTGAAGAAATGACTGAGTTTAAGTGTCAAACCAACCTGAGAGTTTGATCCTGGCTCAGAGCG
>NZ_JBFUDU010000016.1:0-131509 GCF_056404555.1 Asticcacaulis sp. P2_C5 | reverse complement strand
CTCTGCTCCCTCGATAGTGTCCACAATCCATCTTCACAGGATTCCGAACGGCTCCCCCAGCAGGTGTCCTACGTGCCTCGCGCGCCTGACGGCGCACTCGGAAGACGAAGCTGAGCGACCAGTGCATCGGTCGGCGGTTGGGCTCTGCGCGATTTGAAGGCTTCGCGCCCCCGCCGCCCGACCCCACCGTCGGTGCCACTGACACTTCTATCTGGCACAAACTGCGACATCTCTAATCGGCCTAGACAATGTGTGTAGCCGCAAAATGCAAATGTCAGTCCTCTGCAAATAAGTCGTCACAGTCTCCCCTGATCGGATTTGGCCATGTGGAGGCAGAGGCCATGCGGGTGCTGACTTTGAGCGATGCGGAACTGGATAAGCTGGAGATCATACGCGACGTCGATCTTGAACGCATGCCGGCGCGATTGTGTGAGCGAATTGATCCAGATTGAAGGTTCTGGGCATCGCTGGCCCTTTCGCCACGCAAATAAGTCACACAAATTCCAAATCATGGGAGCGCTACCTTGCGCCACCTTGTTTTTGTCCGACTATTTCACCTACACTTGGCTAAACAAAAAATAAGCCCAGGGAGTTGTTATGTCTTCACGTCGAATCTTTCTCGCCTGCATGGTCGCGGCCGGCCTCGCTGTTGCGGCCCCATTGCTTGCCCAAACGGCGCCCGCGCCCATGGTCCTTTATGACGACGGTCTGCAAAACGGCTGGCAGGACTGGAGCTGGGGCACGACCAACACCCTGCAGGCGCCTGCCGGCGCGGTAAAGCCCATCAAGATCGAAGGCGCGCCCTGGTCGGCCTTGCAACTGCATCACGATCCCGTATCGACCGCGGGCTATACCAAGCTGACCTTCTATATCAATGGCGGGCTCGACGGCGGACAAAGTCTGACCGTCCACATCCGGACCTCGGACGGGGTGTCGCAGCCCTCGACCTTTACCATCCAACCCAAGGTGAAAACCTGGGACACGGTGGAGGTGCCGTTAAGGGATCTCGGCGGCGACAACCAAACCATTACCGACGTCATCTTCCAGGCCGGAGGCGATGCGTATAAGCCCTACTATATCACCAGGATCAAACTGCAGTAGAGGCTCCGCGAGGCCTTAACCAACGGATTATAATCAGGACATACGATGGCCAGGTTGACCACGCTCTTTGTTGCCGCGGCGGCACTCCTCTTCGCCGGCGGGACCGCCGCTTTTGCCGATTCTCTTTCCCCAGATCCTTTAGCGCCGACGGGAAAATGGACAGCCAATCCCCACGGTCGGGCACTGACCCCGCCCATGGGCTGGAATTCCTATAACGCCTACGGCGTCGAGGTCGACGAGGCAAAAGTGCTCAGCGCGGCCCAGGCCCTTGTCGACACGAGATTGGCGAAACTGGGCTATGTCTATGTCAATATCGATGACGGCTGGTGGCTGAAGCGCCGCGCCCCGGACGGACGGATGCAGATCCGCACCGAATTGTTCCCATCGGCCAAGGTGAGCGGCGACAGCAGCTTCAAACCCTTCACCGACCGGCTCCATGCCATGGGGCTGAAGGCCGGAATCTACAGCGATATGGGCCGCAATGCCTGTTCTCAGCGCTTCAACCTGACCTCCCCGAGCCTGCCGGTGGGCACGACTGCCGAACGCGAAGTCGGTCTCTACGGCCATGTCGATCAGGATATCGACCTGTATTTCCGTCAATGGGGCTTCGATTATATAAAGATCGACGCCTGCGGCCTCAACTATTACGGCCCCGACGAGGCCGTCATCAAGGCCCAGGGCTATCGCGGCTTTCCGCCGATCATCGACCAGAACGCCATCAACCGCACCGACATTACCCAAGTCAGGGCGCTGTACCAAAGCGTCACCGATGCCCTGGCCAAGAGCGATCCGGACAACGATTTCGTCCTGTCGCTATGCAATTGGGGCACTGCCGATGTTCGTTCGTGGGGCCAGGAGGTCGGCAATATGTGGCGCACCAGCCAGGACATTACGCCCGACTGGACGCGCATGCTGCATACCTTCGACAGCGCCGCGACGCGCGCCCTTTACGCCCATCCCGGCGCCTGGAACGATCCGGACATGCTGGAAGTCGGCCATGGCGATTTCGACGAAAACCACCTGACCGAAGCGCGTTCGCATTTCTCGCTGTGGGCCATGATCAATGCGCCGCTCATTATCGGCTACGATCTGCGCAAGGCGCCGAAATCGCTGATGGATATCTGGGGCAATGCCGATATCGTAAGATTGAACCAGGATCCCGCCGGCAACCAGGCGGTGCTGGAATATATGTCGGACGATGTCGAAATATTCGTCAAGACCCTGAGTAACGGCGACAAGGCGGTGGCCATATTCAACCGCGGCCTGGCGCCGGCTTCGGTCGCCCTGACCAAGGATCATCTTAAGATGACCGGCGAGATTACCTTGACCGACCTGTGGTCGAAAACGATCCAGACTTTTTCGGACGAGACGACCTTTAAGGTGGCGCCGCGCGACACCCTGGTCTTCGAAGCCAAGGGCGCGCGGCAACTTGCCAACGGCCTCTATCTGTCGGAAATGCCGGGCAGCATCCATATTGCCGCCGACGGCGTGATCGTGCCTGAGCCCGATCCCATGGTTCATCGCATGTTGAGCCCCTGGGGAGGCAGCCACGGCGGCGGCACGCGGGCGGCCTATACCGGATGGGGTGGGGCGCAGGCCGATTCCACGCCTTACGATCAAAACCTGCGAATCGACGGGCAGGCCTTTTTGTCCGGAATCGGCATTCTGGCAGGATCGCGCATGGAGGTGAAAAATCGCGGCTTCAACCATTTTGAAGCCGACGTCGGGGTCGACGATACGACCCGCGACCTGAAGGACACAGTGGTGTTCCTGGTCTATGGCGACGGCAAACTGCTGGGTGAAGCGACGGGGCAATACGGCAGGCCGGCGGCGCGGCTGAGCGTGGATGTCACGGGTGTCAGCGTCATCGAGCTGGTGGCCCGCGCCGACAACCGGAGCACCGATCTTCCTCTAATCGTGACTTGGGGAAATGCCGCCGTGATGCACTGAACTATCGGCCTTGACATAACCGTAGCCAAAGCGACGCTCATGCGACATTGCCCGCGGACACTGGCGCAAGGCCCTTCTCTCCATAGTTTGCCCTTCCATCCATAGTTTGAATGTCTTTTAACGTTGAGCGGTTCCAGCCGCCTGACTAGTTCCAACCTGATCCAACAGCAGATGTGCGGTTGCCTCGGCCGATCCGTCGCCTCTTGATCACGAGAGCTTCGCGGTTTGTGGCCCGCTCGCCCTAGAAGGCAACGCCTCATATCCCGTTCTTGCTCGTCAGCCACCTAGCCGCTCGACCGACAAATTCTGCGTATTTTTACAATAGCCCTGAGATCTCCGACTCTATGGTGTGTGCATCGAAAAAGAGGTCAGAGCCCGATGAACCGCCGCCAGTTTACAAGGTCCATAGTCTCGACAGCTTTCGTGTCCGGCATCAGCGCCTCATTTGTCCATCCCAAGGAGACCATGGCCATGACAAAGCCCGCACCGTTCAGCGTTTCGATCTCGGAAACGCAGATTGCCGATCTGAAGACCCGTCTTGACCGAGCACGCTGGCCGCTTGAACCCGATGGCGATAGCTGGGAACGTGGGATACCCGGCAGCTATCTTCGTCAGCTCTCTGACCGGTGGGCCACATTTGATTGGGCCAAACATGAAGCGGCCATCAATCGTTTCGACCAGGTTCTCTTCACTCACGAGCACCAGGACTTCCACGCCTTCCATGTCCGTTCGCCCGAAACCGATGCGGTACCGCTTGTTCTGCTGCACGGCTGGCCGAGTTGCGGATTGGAGTATTTGAAGATTTTTGACGTGCTCGCGAACCCTGTTGCGCATGGTGGCAAAGCTTCCGATGCCTTCCATGTTATTGCACCAACAATGCCGGGTTTCGGGCTGTCGCCGGCCGCAACGACCCCGGGTTGGAACATGGGCAAGGTCGCCGAGGCGGTCCTCTCGCTTGTCTCGGCACTGGGTTACGAACGTTTCGCCGTTCATGGAACCGACATGGGGGCGGGCGTAGCGGGCGAGCTCGATACACGCGCGGCGGGGCGTGTCATCGGCCTTCACACCGGCACGGACAGCGATACTGCGGTCGCCGTTGCCTCGTTCATGAAAGATGCCGCCATGGCGCGAGGCGATCTCAGTGAAGCGCAGAAAGCTGATCTTGCCCATCGGTTTGCAGGCATGGATAACCGCAACGGATATCTCGCGATTCAATCATCGCGACCCAAAACGCTCGGCTTCGCGCTACATGATTCTCCAACTGGCCAGCTCGCATGGATTGCGGAAAAATTCGCGGCATGGACGGATCCGAACAAGGCGCTCATTGAAGACGCCGTCGACCTCGACCAGTTCCTGGCAATCGCGTCGACCTACTGGTTCGGCGGTGGAGGTGCAGGATCCGCGCATGCCATCTGGGAGAGTTTCAGGGCAATGGGCTGGGGCGTGCAGACCGGCACCCCAAAAGGTGTGATCGCGTTCAACTCTGACGACTTGACACGCCCACTTCTCGACCCGCAAAACGCGCTGACCCATTGGACCTCCCGCTCCGATGGCGGTCATTTCCCGGCGATGGAATTGCCCGATGTGCTTGTCGCCGATCTGCGCCTGTTCTTTTCGACTCTCAGGGGGTAGATCCTCCACGGTTCATCGCCAATAAGTTCGCAGACACCAGCGTAAAGGCCCTTTCGAATGTCATTCGATATTGCACAAATACGTTGCCATCACCAACGCCTGACCGGCGCCCAGCCTGTCTCCGCTTCGCAGGTTGTCGAGTGGTTCGGCGCGGTTCAAGCTCAGGATTTCGGCGCCGCGCTATGGGCGATCGGGCAGCGATCGGCAAGTTTGACCGCTGAAGAGGTTACCCGTGCCATTGCGGACAAGCAGATCGTCCGCACCTGGCCCATGCGTGGCACGATCCACTTCGTGCCGGCAGCTGATCTGCGCTGGATGCTCGCCCTGACCGGTGCGCGCGAAAATGACCGCGTCCGTTCGCTACTTCGTGCGCTTGGACACGGTCAAACCACCCTTGATAGCGCCCGCAAGATACTCGAAGCCACTCTGAGCGACGGTCCGCTGACCAGGTCCGAAATATATGCAAAATTTGAGCAGGACGGAATTCCTACAGGCAAGGGCGTGGGGATTCAGATCCTCACCTTCTGGGCCCAATCGGGTTTGATCTGCTTGGCTACCCATCGCGGCAAACAACCGACCTTCGCCCTCCTTGACTGCTGGCTGGCGCCGGCAAAGTCCAATGCGCTCGACCGCGATATGGCGCTGAAGACCTTGGCGGTGCGCTACTTCCGCAGCCATGGCCCGGCTACGGAGGCGGATTTCGCCTGGTGGTCCGGGCTTACACTGACCGTGGCGCGTGAGGCGATCCGGTTGGCGAGCGACGTACTACACGAGCGCATTTTGAATGGCGTGCCGTTCCTGTCGCATGTTGAAAGCCAGCCAGACACATATCCTGACGGCGACGTGCTGCGTCTCCTGTCTCCCTTCGATGAAATCCTGGTCGGCTACAAGGATCGCTCGGCCTACGATCTTCAAACAGGCGCTCCAAACACGGCGCTCACGCTTTTCGGCCGCACGATCCTGCTGAACGGTCGTCTCGCCGGCGCTTGGAAAAAGACTCTCGGAGCAAAATCCGGCCGCGCCACCCTTGAATTCTCGTCCGGAGTGGACGTCCGCGACAGAACGCTGGTTGATGCCGAAATCGCACGGCTTGCTCAATTCCTGGGCATGCCGATTGCCACGGCCTGACCATGGGGGAATGTCAGATCTTGTGAACGGCCTCGAGGTTCGAGGGCAAATACCCCATGATTTTCTTGATGGATTTGGTCATGTGCGGTTGATCCGTGTAACCGAGGTCGACCGCAACGGCCGCCGGCTTGTCGCCGGCCTTCAGCCGGCGCACCGCCTCTTGCGCCCGGCGTATCAACTGAAAATCCTGTTGCGTAATGCCTGTGACCCTCTTGAAGTGTTCCTGGACGGATCGCTTCGACGCTGCCTTTGGATTCGCGGTGAAGGCCTTGGCGACCAGGTCATCCGATTGCAAGAGATTGGCTTCGAGCATCTTATCGGTGAGTTGTTCCGCATTCAGAAAGGTAGGCAATGGGAGTTCCACGCCATTAAGTACAAAACTGTCCTCGTCCATGGGTAGAAATCGCAATCCAGCATTGGTGCCCGTTAGCTTATCCTGCGTTACATATACATGCGCAGAAAATGAGATGACCACTGCGTACTCGCCGGCTGTATAAGGAACATCGACCGGTTCCTTTCCTTGTCCGGTCAGGAAGATAACTGGTGGCTTGTCGGGCGTCACCCTGAAGATGAGGTCCCATGACCCGTCGGGTGTTGCCTTATAGATACCGTCTGTCAGGCACACGGTTTGCCAAACCGTGTCGATAAAGGGATGGAAAGAACTACGTCGTGAGTGCTTTTGGGTCATGATCCGGGTGTCGTCGGTAAGGTCTGCAGTAAGCATCCGTTAGACAGCGAATTCTGACCTGGCTCAAAGCTTTCTTTACCGCATCTTGGTATTGTGGGCTTTCACTGTCTCTTTGAAGGCTGCTCTACGCCATGACTACGCTTGATAGCGCATCGCGTAACCGAACACCCACCATGTTTTGATGTCTTCACCATAGCTTCAGGTCCCCGCGTCCCGGGTCAAGACACGCTTCAATACATGTGTCCGCGCGCAACGTCATCGCGAGCGGACGTCCTTGCCATGTTGCAGACATTGGGGTGTGCGACAGTACGGCAAGAACGGTCACCGGCCGCGATCCGGCAATATCGAGACGCGCATTTATCGATCGACCGCCCTCGCCCCACTGCTGGCTGACGACGCGCGTATTGAGACCGACGCTAAGTGTGCCGTGTTGACAATAGGCCTCAAACCAATTGCGTACCGGGCTCGACAAGGCGCTGAACGGATGCCAGGCGCTGCCGATGCCGGTATCGGCGTCGAAGTTTTCGTAGGTCCGGCCGCTGCGTGTGATTTCAGCGCTGTAGACATCCAGTGCGGTCATGGCCACGCGCCAGGCAATGTCACCCTGGCCGTAATCAAGCAGAGCCTTCCACATGAACCATTGATGCGGCATCCACACGGTCCCGTTCCAATATCCGGCGGCGTTGTAATAGGACGCGCGACGATCGACGGCGGTAATGCCGGAGGGTGTCCAAAGGCGGCCGGGCGTCATCAGATTATCGATCAGGCGTTGCACCTGCGCCGGCGTACAGATATCGGCCACCAAAGGGCTGACGCCATCCAGGCCCATGTTGAAGTTTTCACCAGCGGGGGAGCGCCACTGTCCGACCGGCGCCTTGTTGTCATCATGTTCGACATAGGCAAAATAGCCCGAGGTCTCATCCCAGCTCCAGGTCTGCAGGGCCTCGCTCAGCGACGCGATATCGGCTTGCCATTCCTTGAGGTCCTTGGTCGCGCCTATGGCCCGGGCCACCTGGCACAGGATCTTCGCACAACGAATAACGTGGGCCGAGGTCATGACTGGCGCCACGCGGTCCGCCTTTTTCCGGCTATGGACGGCCATCTGCGCCGGATAGTCGTCCATGCCGCCGGTATTGTAGAAATAGTCATATGTGCGGATCAGCCCGGACTTCAGTGTGCGACAGGTCGAGCCCGTCTCGCGGCCAAGCAAAAATCGCAGATATCGCGCCAGCCGTGGATAGCGCGCCCGCGCAAAGCTCAGATCGCCATTGCGATTCCATAGTTCCTGAAACAGATAGACCTGTGTCGGCAAGGGTGTGCCGTGGTGCAGGAAAGCCGCCTGTTCGTCATCGACCGGGCTGAGATAGGTGTCGAGCAGCGCCGTTGCCAGCCGCGGCGACCTGCGTGCAAGTCCCAGGCCGGTAAAGCCGGAATCCCACGTATAGACCGACGCCCACTCGCGTCCGGGACAGTAGTTGCGCACCCACTGCCCACCCGTCCAGATCGGGAAAAGCATATTGGTGGCGATGGTGGCCAATAGCCGCTCCGCACCTTCCTGATGGCTTTGTGCTATGATGCCCGGCACAACGGTGAAGGCTGCGCGCGCGGCATCGAGGCGCTGGTCAAGATCCATGGCCCGCAAGTGCTGCAGTGTTTGCGTCAACTGCAGCGCATCCCCGGTTGCCACGAAGATGTCGCGCACAACGGTCTCGCCGGCTTTCAGGTAGACCACGGCCGGCGCAGCGATCGTCAGGTGCCCGGGGCCATCGCCCTGCGGCAGCCGGTTCATGTCGAACAGGCTGGGGTCGTTCAAAGCGCCGTCGAGCGTACGCAGATCATCGACACGCGCGGAATGAATATAGGCCGTGCCACCGCTCCAGGCCAGGCCGTAGGCCCTGCTGGTTTCCTCAGGAAAGGTCATGATCGTTTGACCGGCCGCGACATCATCTTGCCTTTGCGCCGCCAGTTTCCAGATGTGCGGCGTGAACACGACCGCGTCAAGTTCCTCTGCCTCGACCACGGCGAACCCATTGAGTTCGATGGGCTGGCCGCCAAGCGCGGTCAGGGAAAGCACCTGTTCCCCGGCTTTCACGGCGCCGACCGGCACATCAAGCGTCTGAAAGCCGGCATCTGCAGCATCGGCTGCGAAGGCGACATCGGCCCCAAACAACCCCCGACCGCGGAAGGTGCTCGTCCCGCGACGCATGCGAAAGCGAAAACGCACTACGCCGTTCTTCAGGGCGTGCGGCATGTCAAAGCGCCATTGCACCTGGTCCGCCGCCGTATTGCCGAAGCCCTGGCCGATACCGGCCGAGCCGACAAAGCCGTCGTCGAAAATCTCGCCGCGCCGCCGGCCATCGGTAACCAGGTGATCGTCAAACCGCCCCTCACCCCATTCGAAGCGCTCATAATGCAGGGCATGAACCCACAGGGCCGAGACCGGCAGGCCGATATCCGACGGGCTGACAGGCGCGCCCTTGACGGCGCGATGCGGGATGCCGGACGCGTCTTCGTTACGCGTGCGCGGCGGATTCGAAGGTGGCGCCAACCGTGCGATCCAGTTCAGGACGACCGGCCAGGTCGTGGCGGAGCGGTTACGCAGGGTCGCCCGCAGCATGCCACCGGCCGCGGACAGGGCCAGCCATTCCAGCCGCACAGTGACGCCACTCACCAGCTCATAGTCCCAGGCGATATATCCAAGATCCGGATCGGCGCGCACCGGCTGCATGGCCAAACCCATTTCCGCATAGGGCATAAGGGTTTCACGGCGCAGGATTGCAGGCGCCAAGGCAAAATCCATGCGTAGTCCGCGCTCACGGTCGGTGATATGCGAAATACCGTTCAGGTGATCGCTATAGGGTCCCCACTCCGGTAGCGGCACATCTCTGTGGTCGGGACGGCGCCAGTAGACGTGGCCGGCGTCGAGTGTCATCGGCCTAGTCGCTGCCGACGCCGCTCGCTTGTTTTCCAGTGCAACTGCCGGGTCTGTCGATAGGACGATGGCCAGCGGCGTGACACCTTGCAGAAGGTGCCTGCGCGAAGGTTTGAAGGCCAATGCCATTGTGAATGCCTCTTCCTGTCAATTTTCGTTAGTCGGCTAATCGCGTGGTTACCGTCGGGCGCTCAGTCTGTTGCCAGGAGCCAAGGTCCAACACCTCTATTTTGTAGAATTTTTATACCACTTTTTAGTTTTACGGAAAAATTGTTTGACCAATCCGGCATTCGCTCTAAATTGGTTTACAAATACGGATGACCACGGCGTGCCGCCAGCGCAACCGACAGACGATTTTTTGTAGCTGAAACATCATAAAAAACAAAATACTGCGTTGTGAAAATGAAGTCAGTCAAATGACCACGGAGCAGCGGAAATGGGCAGGATGAAAACGACCGAGAGAGATCGCCGGGCCTATCAGGTGGTGGGGAATGACCTCATCCGACGCATCCGCGAAGGGGAATTCCGCGTCGTCGGCCGCTTGCCGCCCGAACGGGACCTGGCCGACGCCTATGAAGTCGGCCGCACGGTTATCCGCGATGCCCTGGTTATGCTTGAGGTCAAGGGGCTAATCGAGCCAAGGCAGGGATCGGGGGTCTACATCACGCGCAAGGCCTATAAGGTCGAGCCGATCGAGCCCATCGACATGCCGCTGGCGTCATCGCGCGACGCCCTGCCACCTGCCGGCCCCTTTGAATTGCTCCAGGCGCGGCAGTGGCTGGAAAGCCATATCGCGCGTTTGGCCGCGCTGAACATGACCGACGACGACCTGGCGAGCATCCAATCGGCCTATGACGACCATAGCCAGGCCCAATCCGACGGTGCCAAGGAAAGCCTGGATATCCAGTTTCATATGTCGATCGCGCGGGCTACCCAGAACCCCGAACTGGCCGCCCTGGTCGAGCAGCTATGGCACCGGCGCGACAACAATCCAATGTGGCGCAACCTGCACAGGCGTATCAAAGACTCTCAGTATCGGGAACGCTGGGTGCATGATCATGGACGAATCGTCGATGCCATGCGCCGTCGTGATGGCGAGGCCGCCTATGTTGCCATGTGGAACCATATTGAAAACGTCAAGTCCTTCCTCCTCGACTCGAGTGATACCGACACCGGCAAGGACATGGCGAAGCTCACCCTGCCAGCCAGTCGGCAGCCACGCCTGAACGCCTGACGACCGGGAGACTTCATCATGCCCATAAGACCTTCGCGCCGCCAGATCCTGTTGCAGACCCTGACCGCCGGCCTGGCAACGGGCCTGCCGACTATTGTCAAGGCAGCTGAACCGTGGTCGCTCCCGGCGCGGGACGTTCTGACACGCCTGATCGGCGCGCACGCAAAGGCATTTCAGCTGGCCGTCGATCCCGCCGGTGAAGACGGGAGCCCGTGGTATCAGGTGACGAGCCGCAGCGGCCAGGTCACCGTCAGGGGATCGTCCCCCATCGCCCTGACCCGCGGCGCCTATGCCTATCTGAAAGACACCGGTGTGGCCTCACTCAGCTGGGAAGGCGCACGGGTCGACCTGCCGTCACGTCTTCCGCCGCTTGAGACGGGCAGAATCACAACGCCCTTTCAGCACCGCGCCTATATGAACACCTGTACCTTCGGCTATACGACACCGTGGTGGACCTGGGCCCGTTGGGAACGCGAAATCGACTGGATGGCGTTGCACGGTATCGACATGCCGCTGGCCATGGAAGGACAGGAGTTTGTCTGGCGCGCCCTGTGGCGCGAGTATGGCGTGACGGACGCCGAGCTTGGCGCCTATTTCTCCGGCCCAGCTTTTACCCCCTGGCAGCGTATGGGCAATATCGAAGGCTATGAGGCCCCCCTGCCCGCGGCATGGATCGACAAGAAGCACGATCTGCAGGTGCGCATTCTGGACCGCATGCGCAGCCTCGATATGAAGCCCATCCTGCCCGCCTTCGCCGGCTATGTCCCCAGGGCCTTTGCGGAGAAACATCCGCAGGCCCGGATCTACACGATGCGCGCCTGGGAAGGCTTCAATGCCACCTATTGGCTCGATCCGGCCGATCCCCTGTTTGCCGGAATTGCCAGCCGATTTATCGCGCTTTACAGCGCGACCTACGGTGCCGGAGACTATTATCTTGCTGACGCTTTCAATGAGATGCTGCCGCCGATCGCTGCGGATGGCGCCGATGCCGCCAAGGCCAGCTATGGCGATGCGACAGCCAACAAGGCGGCCATCGAAGCCGTCCCGCCGGAACTCAAGAAAGCCCGATTGGCTGACTATGGCCAGGCCATCTATGCCTCCATCCAAAACGCGCAGCCGGACGCGGTCTGGGTCATGCAGGGCTGGCTGTTCGGCGCCGATCAGGTGTTCTGGACGCCGGAAGCCATCGGCGCCTTCCTGAGCCGGGTACCCGACGACCGAATGATGGTGCTGGATATCGGCAATGACCGCTATCCCGACGTGTGGAAAAACGCTCAGGCCTACCAGGGCAAGGGCTGGATCTACGGCTATGTCCACAATTACGGCGGCAGCAATCCCCTGTATGGCGATCTCGACTTCTATCGTGAAGACATAGGTGCGATGGCGATCAACCCACAAAAGGGCAATCTGCGCGGCTTCGGTGCCTTCCCGGAAGGACTGCACAACAATTCCATCGTTTACGAATATCTCTATGATCTGGCCTGGAGTAACGGGAATCAAAGCCAGGAAGACTGGCTACAGGTCTATACGCGCGCCCGTTACGGCCGAACCTCGCCTGAGTTGATGAGTGCCTGGCGCGACTTCAGTGGGGCGGCCTACCACACCCGTTACTGGACGCCACGCTGGTGGCACAGCACGGCGGGCGCCTACCTGCTGTTCAAGCGACCAGATGCCGCTATGGCCGATTATGATGCAGCCCCCGGCGACAGGGTCCTGCTGAAACAGGCCGTGGTCAAGCTACTGGCGCTTTCAGGGTCATATGGAAGCGCACCCTTGTTCCGTAACGATGTGATCGATGCCACGCGCCACCTGGTTTCCATCGAGATCGACAGTTTGTTGTTGAAGGCGATCCGGGCCTTTCAGGCCGGCGAGATCGAGGCCGGCGATCGGCTGCTTGCCAAGGTTTCCGCCCTGACATCGACACTCGATCTCCTGTTAGGCGCCCAGCAGGAATGTCTCGCCAGCTGGATCGACAACGCCCGGGCCTATGGCGACACGCCGGCAGACTGCGCCTATTATGCCCGCAACGCCCGGGCGCAAATCACCGTCTGGGGCGGCAAAGGTAACCTGCACGATTACGCCTCCAAGGCCTGGCAGGGGCTATATTCAGACTTCTACCTGCCGCGCTGGACACAGTTTCTGGCGGCCTTGCGCCAGGCCTCGCTCGACAAGCTCCCGTTCGATCAGGCGGCGTTCACGGCGCAGATCACGCGCTGGGAACACGACTGGGTCGATCGCGACGTCGCTTGCGTCCGCCGTCGTCCGCAACATCCCCTCAAAATCGCGCGCGACCTGGTTGCCCGCCTCGCACAGGACTGAAGACCTTTCCATGGAGAAACACCGTTCCCTCGCCCTGGATGTGTTTCGCGGCCTGACCGTCTGCGTCATGATCGTGGTGAATACATCGGGCGCCGGCGCCGAACCCTTCGCCACCTTGCAACACGCCAAATGGTTCGGCTTTACCCTGGCGGACGTCGTTTTCCCGTCCTTTCTGTTCGCCGTCGGCAATGCGCTGTGCTTCGCCATACGGCCGGGTGTGGCACATTCCGACTTCCTGCTGAAAGTCCTCAAACGCACAGCCATCATCTTCCTGCTCGGGTTTTTGATGTACTGGTTCCCCTTTGTCCATCAGACCCAGGACGGGACCTGGGCATTCAATCCGCTCGGCGAAACCCGGATCATGGGCGTGCTGCAACGCATTGCCCTATGCTACGGACTGAGCGCGCTGGCCGTGCGTTATCTCACGGTTCGGCAGATCGTCATTCTGTGTGTCGCGCTGCTGCTTGGTTATTGGGCAGCGTTGATGGCCCTGGGCCCGCCGGGCGAACAGTTGAGCCCGCTCGGTAATATCGGTGCGCAGCTCGACCGTGCCGTGCTGGGCCTGCCGCACATGTATCGCAAGGGCCATGGCTACGATCCCGAAGGCCTGCTAGGCACCCTGCCCGCCATGATCAATGTGCTGGCGGGCTATCTCGCCGGCCGGTTTATCTCGGCACGCGCCGTCGACAGCGCAACCGTAAAGATCCTTGTGATCTGGGGCGCCGCCCTGGTCATTCTGGCCCTGGCCTGGAGCCTGCCCTCCCCCGTTTCCTTTCCCTTGGCCAAGCGTCTGTGGACCAGCAGTTTCGTTCTGCTGACCATCGGAATCGACCTGCTGATACTGGCCGCATTGATCGCCTATTGTGAGATTGCGGGGCAGACATTCGGCGTCCGGTTCTTCCAGATCTTCGGCAAGAATCCCTTGGCCATCTATCTGTTTTCGGAACTGTTCGTCACTGTTTTGCAATTGATCAAGACGCCCGGAGGCACAGGCCTTTATGACTGGATCGGCATCGAGCTGTTCCAAAAGGTCGCGCCCGGCGCCATTGGCTCGTTGCTGTGCGCGGTGGCCTACATGCTGGTGTGTTGGGGACTGGGACTATATCTCGATCACCGGAAGATCCTGATCAAGATCTGATCTCCAGAAGCAGGGAATGAATATTTCATATCTTTAAAAACGAGAAAATATATTCCGCAACAGGGCATGGTCTGCCATACTGCGCGAATAATCAAAACAGAGGAGAACCCCCATGCTGAAACCGGACAGACGCAAGGTCCTGCAGGCGGCCGCCCTCCTGAGCACGTCCGCGCTCAACCTGCCGGCGCGCGCGGAAACCACACCCCTGCCCGGCGGCCACGAGGGTCTCGCGCCGCGCGTTCGGTTGCTGCTGGACTTCGACTGGCGTTTCTCGCTTGGCCATGCCGCAGACGTCAATCGCGACTACGGTTTCGGCCGTGATCAAAAGACCTTTGCCAAGCAAGGCGCCGCCTTTGCCGCGCCGGTGAGCGCCACCTTCGATGACAGCACCTGGCGCGCGATCAACCTGCCCCACGACTGGGCGGTGGATCTGCCTTTCTTCAAGAACGAATATTTTATCCCCCCGAAGAACGCTGACGATGGCGACCCGGCGGCGGGTCACGGCTACAAGGCTATCGGCCGAAAATTTCCGGAAAACAGCATAGGCTGGTATCGCAAGGTCTTCACGCTCGACAAGGCCGACGAAAATCGGCGCCTGACCCTGGAATTCGACGGCGTCTTCCGCGACGCCGTGGTGATTTTCAACGGCTATATACTGACACGGCACGAAAGCGGCTACACCTCGTTCAGCGTCGATATCAGCAACTTTATTGATACGGACGGCGGCCCCAATGTGCTTCTGGTGCGCGTCGATGCCACGCTGGGTGAAGGCTGGTTCTATGAAGGGGCGGGCATCTACCGCCATGTCTGGCTGGTCAAGACGGAGCGAGCCTACATTCCGCAATGGGGCGTGTGGGCCACGGGCGCGACCTCTGGTCAGGTGACGCTGGAAACCCGGGTCGCCAACGCCAGCGACGATGCGCGCAGGCTGGAACTGCGCTCGACTCTGTACGACGCCGCGGACAAGCCGGTGGCCGATGCACGTATCTCATTTGAGGTGGCGGCCCGGGCGGAGACGACCATCAACCAGTCGGCCGCCATCCCGTCGCCGCATCTGTGGTCACTGGACGATCCGCATCTGTATACAGTCCGCACCGAGATACGGGACAAGGACCACCTGGTCGACGTCGCCGTCACGCGTTTCGGTCTGCGCGATATCCGCTTCGACGCAAAGGAAGGCTTTTTTCTCAATGGCCAATGGCTGAAGATTCGTGGCGCCAACAACCATCAGGACCACGCCGGCGTCGGCGTGGCCATACCCGACGCCCTGCAAACCTGGCGGGTCAGGCAATTAAAAGACATGGGCGCCAACACCTGGCGCTGCGCCCATAATCCGCCGACACCGGAATTGCTGGACGCCTGTGATCGCCTCGGCATGCTGGTCGTAGATGAAACCCGGTTGATGACGTCGACGCCCGAAGGTCTGTCGCAGTTGCAGGACATGATCCGCCGCGACCGCAATCATCCGTCCATCATCCTATGGTCGATCGGCAATGAGGAGACGTCGCAACAAGGGACGGCGCGTGGCCTGAAGATCGCGCTCGACATGCGCCGCGCCGTCAAGGCGCTGGATCCGACGCGGCCGGTGACCGCCGCCATGAACCATTACCAGGGCTATGGCATCACGCCCGCCCTCGATGTCATGGGTTTCAACTACCACGAAGCCGATATCGAGCCCTTCCGCAAGCTTTACCCCGACATGCCGATCGTCGGCACGGAGACTGCCAGCGCCGTTTCGACACGCGGCGAATATGTCCGCGACGAGGCCAAGGGCTATGTCCGTTCCTACGACCTGGACGCGCCGTCCTATGCCCTGACGGCCGAGGCCTGGTGGACGCTTTACAATTCGAAGCCCTATCTGTCCGGCGGGCTGGTATGGACCGGGTTCGATTATCGCGGCGAACCGACTCCCTTCAACCGCTGGCCCGAGATATCATCGCATTTCGGCATTCTCGACACCTGCGGCTTCCCCAAGGACATCTATTACTATTACCGGTCCTGGTGGCAAAACGAGCCCGTCCTGCACCTTTTCCCGCACTGGAACTGGGAAAAAGGGCAAAGCATCCCTGTCTGGGTGTATGCGAATCTCGATGAGGTCGAGTTGTTCGTCAATGGCGTAAGCGCCGGCCGGAAGACGGTGATCAAGGACAGGCACCTGGAGTGGGCCGTCTCCTATGCGCCGGGCAAGATCACGGCCTACGGATACAAGAACGGCAAGGTGGTCATGAAGCAGACCCGCGAAACCGCCGGCCCTGCCTATCGCCTTGGCCTGACCGCTGACCGTTTGACCTTGAACGCCGATGGCGAAGACGTCGCCATGCTGAGGGCCGAAGTCTTCGACAAGGCAGGTATTGCTGTCCCAAATGCCGCCAATCTGATTCATTTCGACGTCGAAGGACCGGGAGAGATCATCGGCGTCGGCAATGGTAACCCGACCAGCCTCGAAGCCGACAGGGCGACTTTCCGTCATGCGTTCAACGGCCTGGCCCAGGCCATCGTGCAGACACGGCGGCGGGAAAAGGGTGAGATCGTTATAACGGCCCACTCAGACGCGCTACTTCCCGCCCGGCTGTCTCTGAGGGCCGGTGCCATCACACTGCGTCCGCAAATTTAGCCGCTTTGGCGCGGTTATCGAGCGGAAGATTCGGTCACCGAGGCTGGTCCCGCAGGGAAACAATGTGGCGTTCCCGCTACACATCCTGCCTTTTTATGTCGGGATCACCGACGGTTCGCCATTTTTGATTTCGCACCAACTCGTTGCTTTTTATAATATTATTATGATTATTTGTGGCTGCCTGGCCGGAATATGGAATTTCCGTGCCTCAAAATTGCAATAAAAATATCAAATTTGAAATTAGCGGAATTGACATTCTATAATATCAATCCTACCCTTCAGCGTCGGCAAGGTTTCGCGATGATTGCGGGTCATTTGGATCACGTCATTTCCCGCTTTTTCACGGACCGCCGGACACAAAAAAACAGGCGGCTTACGCTTTCAGCATCAGCCGCTTAAAAACAGGGCCACACAATGAATTCCAACCTCTTTGCTTGGGCCGCTTCCGTATCGGACATTTAAAGCTTCGGGTCCTGGCCTGAAATCTTGAAGTCCACCCAGTAGAGTTCAATTTAGTCCATCCAAACCCTTCTTTTTCATGGCACGTCGGACACGGGTTCGGCGGTATTCCAAGGCTAAAATTGGTCGGCCAATTGTGAAAATATGGTTGTAATGGTCTTGCAAAATAGGAAAACCCACGCCGGACGCTGCCGGCCTACCTACTGAAGGCAGCTTTGAGCGCGGGATAATTTGGACAGTAACAGGAGAAAACCCCATGGTTGAGACAAAGAAAAAAAATAATACCTTCAGAGTTAGCTTGCTCGGCGCCAGTATGCTGGTCGGTTGTGCATTCAGCCCTGCCTATGCCCAGGACGCAGCCCCGGCCGCAGCCCCCGCGGACGACAGCACAGTCGTCGTCGTGACCGGCTTCAAAAAGAGCTATGCCGACGCCGTGCGGGCCAAGCGCAACAATATCGAAATCACCGATGGCATTTCCTCGGATGGCCTGGGCCGCTTTCCCGATCTGAACGTCGGTGAAGCGCTGCAGCGCATTCCTGGCGTCCAGATCAATCGCGAAGCCGAAGGCCGTAACGCCACCATCGGGTTGCGCGGCATGCCGGGCTATTATGCCCGCACGACCCTGAACGGCCAGGCCTTCGCTGAGCCCCCCGTCGTCAACACCACAGGCGGGGCCGACAGCACGCCGCTGGGCGCGTTCAACTCGGATATCTTCACCGCCTTCGTCATCGAAAAGTCGCCGATGGCCAATGCCCAGTCTGGCGGCCTGTCGGGCAATATCGACATGCAGATCGCCCCTGCCCTGTCGCGCAAGGATGGCGGCTTCGCGAAGGCGTCATATGAATACAATACGCTCGGCGAACTCGGCGCCCCGGCCTTCACCCTGGGCTATAACAAGCATATTTCGCCCAATTTCGCGGTCTTTGGCACGGTGGCCTACAAGAAGGAAAACTTCCGCCGCGACACCCTGCGCTACAACAGCTACAGCCGCCTGACCCTGGAAAATTCCGGCCTGAGCAAGGCGGACTTCGCCTCGAAATACGGCACCTATTATTCGGACGGCACGTCCTGCGACACGGTCGCCAATCCGTTCTGTAAAACCCTCTATTCCGTCCTCGGTAACGACGCGAGTTACACCACCTCGGCGACCGGCTCTCAGGGCAAGGATGGCGTCTACTATCTCGACTTCCTGCGCCAATATACCCGCATGAATGTCGGCGACCTGTGGACGGCATCGGGCGGTCTGGAATGGAAGCCCAACGACAACTCCAAGTTCGGCCTCGTCGGCTACTATACCAAGCGCGACCTGCCCGACACGATACAGTACTTCCTGCTGAACGGCGCTTTCGTCGGCACCGGCGGTGTCCTGTCGACCATCACCCCTTCCGGTACACCGGAAATGATGTCCGATGGCCGCGCCCTGTTTCAGAAAGTCAGCTACGGCAATTACGACGGCAAGTCGTCCGCTCGCCTCTATTCGCAACACCAGGCGTCCAAGGGCCTGATCGCCAATGGCGACTGGCACAATGAAGACTGGCGCCTCAACAGTGTGCTGACCTATTCGGAATCGTCGAACTCATCCGTCGAGTCCGAATTCGACCTGCGCACCGTCCCGCTGGCCGGCGGCAATGGCCTGAACGCGACGATCGATACCGGTTTCGGCAGCCTGTCGAGCTTCTCGAACACGTCGTCGCCGACACCGCAGCAGCACATTTTCAACTATGCCTTCCACGACTCCTCGCCGGCGACCTGTCCCGGGGCCACCACCATGATGGCAAACGTGTGGAACTGGTCGAAGTGCGATCCTGAAAATCTCTACAGCGCAGATGGCAAGTACATCCTGAATCTGTCGGGCAGCGAAAGCTTCGCCAAGAATACCGTCACGGCGGCCCAAGTCGACGTCGAACGCTATCTCGACTGGGGTCCGTTTACCAGCATCCAGGCCGGCGTCCGCTTCGAGGGCAATCACTACAATCGCCGCGGCTACCGCAACATGGCGTATGGGGCTCAGACCCAGAACATCACGCAATCCATGCTGATTGCGCCACCGTCCAATAACGACTTCATGGAGGGCGACGCCGCTATTACCCAGAACTGGCAGGTGATCGACCCGATCGCCTTCCTGTCGGCCGTGACGCCGGTTACGGCCTACAACGGCGGCGAACTGACGGGCGTCGGCCTCAACACCTACTTTGGTGACGGTGCTTACGCAACGGGCAATTACGACGTCTATAACGACCTGTCCGAGGCCTATATCCAGGCCAAGTATGAAGTGTCGCTTCTGGGCCACCGCGTGCGCGGTAATGTTGGGCTGCGTTCGGAAACCACGCAATACAAGGTCACAACCCTCGACAAGACGGCCAACTTCCCCGGTAGTATCGGCAATGTCGGTTCGGCGTCGTACTTTGCCTGGCACACCTACGAGGACAAGTACAGTCACCTCCTGCCCTCAGCCATTTTCGTTGCCGACATTACCCACGACATGGTTCTGCGCGGCGCCTTCTACAAGACATATGTCCGCCCGCTGCCTCAGGCCAGCAACCCGGTCCAGACCATCTCGACCTCGGTCGACGCCCAGTCGACCACTGCCAACCCCATCACGGACGTCAATGTCCAGTACTCGAGTAGCCGTCTGAATCCCTACACGGCGGACTCCTACGACCTGTCCTGGGAATGGTATAACCGCCCGAACGGCGTGATCTCGCTGGCCTGGTTCAAGAAAAAGCTGCAGAACCGCGTCGAAGGCATCACCGATCCAGCTATCCTGTGTCCGACCGACGGCGGCGGCCTGGGTTATGGCACGTTTGCCTGGGATGGAACCAACTGCAACGCCTCCAAGACGGACACGTCGGGCGGCGTGGTGACGACCTACCGCATCAAGGCGTCCGGCCTGTATAATGTCGACAAGCCGACCTATGTCGAAGGCATCGAGTTCAATATCCAGCAGAACCTCGACTTCCTGCCGGGCTTCTGGAAGAATTTCGGCGGCAGCTTCAACTACGCCTTCACCCAGGCCAAGCAGACCGGCTCCGGCGCTCAAGCTGCGCCCTTCCCCGGCATCTCGAAGAACACCTTGAACACGATCGTGTATTACGAGACGCCGAAATACGGTATCCGCGCCGTCTACAACTACCGCTCGGCCTATCCGTTGACCGCGGCCGGCACCTATACCGGCGCTGCCCGCATCGCGGCGGCCCGTGGCCAGCTCGACCTGTCGGCGTCGTACAATC
Organism: Asticcacaulis sp. P2_C5; assembly: GCF_056404555.1. Lineage (NCBI taxonomy): Bacteria > Pseudomonadati > Pseudomonadota > Alphaproteobacteria > Caulobacterales > Caulobacteraceae > Asticcacaulis > Asticcacaulis sp. P2_C5. The sequence continues at coordinate 111,084 of NZ_JBFUDU010000016.1, read as the reverse complement.
TCAACGACCGGGTGACCCTGTCGCTCGATGCGTACAACCTGACCAACTCCTATCGTAACGAATACGAAACCGATCCGCGTATGGTCCGCTGGATCGACTACGACGGCCGTACCTTCACCTTCACGGCGAAGGCCTCGTTCTAACCTCCTACCCCCATGGGCGGAGCCTCCTTGAAAAGAGGCTCCGCCGCTTTTTTAGTTGCCCAACTTCTCCCAAATCCCTCATGCCCAGAATTACCGCTGCCCGTGTCATCGTCTCCTCGCCCGGGCGCAACTTTGTCACGCTGAAGATCGAAACCGCCGACGGTACGTATGGAATCGGCGACGCCACCCTGAACGGGCGTGAATTGGCGGTGGCCAGTTATCTCACCGACCATGTCATCCCTTGCCTGATCGGACGCGATGCCCACTGTATCGAGGACATCTGGCAATTCCTGTATCGCGGTGCCTACTGGCGCGGTGGCCCGGTCGGCATGACCGCCATCGCTGCCGTTGACATGGCCTTGTGGGATATCAAGGGCAAGGTCGCCGGCCTTCCCGTGTACCAGCTTCTCGGCGGCGCCTGCCGCTCCGCTGTCACCGTCTACGGTCATGCCAACGGCGAGACCATCGACGACACCATCGCCGAAGCCCTGAAATACAAAGCCATGGGTTACAAGGCCATCCGGCTGCAGACCGGCATACCGGGCCTGCCCTCGACCTACGGAGTTTCAAACGACAAGCTGTTCTATGAACCGGCCGACAATGACATGCCGAGCGAGAACCTGTGGTCGACCACCCGCTATCTCAGTCACATACCCAAGCTGTTTATCGCCGCGCGCGAGGCCCTGGGCTGGGACGTACACCTGCTGCATGACGTCCATCACCGCCTGACTCCGATCGAGGCGGGCCGGCTGGGCAAGGATCTCGAGCCCTACCGCCTGTTCTGGATGGAGGATGCGACCCCGGCCGAAAACCAGGAAGCCTTTCGCCTGATCCGCCAGCATACGACCACGCCGCTTGCCGTGGGTGAAATTTTCTCGAACATCTGGAACTGCAAGGACCTGATCCAGAACCAGCTGATCGACTATATCCGGGCGACCGTCCTGCACGCCGGCGGCATCAGCCATATGCGCAAGATCGCTGCCTTCGCCGATATTTATGGCGTGCGGACCGGTTGCCATGGCGCCACCGACCTGTCGCCAGTGACCATGGCCGCCGCCCTGCACCTCGACATGTCGATTCCCAATTTCGGCCTGCAGGAATATATGCGCCATACCGCCGAAACCGACGCCGTTTTTCCCCACGCCTACAGCTTTGCCGACGGCCGCCTGCATCCGGGCGATGCGCCCGGCCTGGGTGTCGATATCGACGAGTCGCTCGCGGCCCGATATCCCTACAAACGTGCCTACCTGCCGGTCAACCGTCTGGAGGACGGCACGATGTTCAACTGGTAATTCCGCAATTTCCCCGGCAGACGACCGCGTATCTCCCTGGTCGTCGCCAAACTTAAAAGCCCGGCATCACCTGATGCCGGGCTCTTTTTTTGCGTTATTCCAAGCTGCATTGAGTCAACGTCATTGCAACTTGGCAAGGGCGACCGCCCGCCGCCGCTAATGCGGCGAGCCATGCGGCGTTTGAGCTGAAATAAATGCGAATACCAAGCTGCACCTTATATGTCAGTATCTGTGCAGGTTGGTATTCGGCGCCGTGATCATCCATTCGTGACGAGGATCGTTACGGAATATCCATCGCCGCTCAGGCCCGGCCATGACATTGAGATAATAGAGCGCATAACCATGCGGCGCACCGACCGGGTGGTAACCTTTCGGCACCATGACGACATCGCCATCCTCGACCAGAACGGTTTCATCCAGGCTGCGGTCGTCGGTATAGACCCTCTGGAAGGCAAAACCCTGAGGCGGATTGAGACGATGATAATAGGTCTCCTCCAGGGCGGTTTCCTGGCTCTCGCAGGCAGTATCGTGCTTGTGCGGCGGATAGCTCGACCAGTGGCCACCCGGGGTAACGACCTCGACAACCAGCAGGCTGTGAGCCGGACGATCCTGAGGAAGGATATTTCGGACGTAACGCGTATTCGTCCCGGCGCCACGTACCTCCTGAGGCATGTCCTCCGCCGCGATCAACCGCGGTGCAAAGCCCGCGGCGCCTGGGGCTGAACAGACCGCCAGCTCGATCTCGGTCAGGGCTATAACTTCGAAATCCGTCGCCATCGGCACATAGACGGCACCCGGGGGGGCGTCCGCAAAGGGACTGTCGCGGCCCCCGACCTTGTCGAAGACGCTGTCTCCCACGGTAACTCTGGCGGTTCCGCTGATGATCACCAGACAGGTCTCGCGTGTCTCGTCGCGGCTGGAAAAGATCTCGCCCGGCGCCCGGCGGACCACGCTGAATCCGACATAGGTCCAGCCGGCACTTTGCGGTGTGACATCCAGGACCTTGCCCGTCGCATCTGGGTTGCCGGGCCGGACACGCAGGCGGCTCATACGACTGCGGCTTCCAGCAGTCCCGAGGTCGACACAGCCTGGCGCAGGGTATCCAGTCCCATCTGCGCGTAACGCCGCGGGTCGGCCTTGGCGGGGTCCTGTTCGGCCTCGATAATGATCCAGCCGCTATAATCGATTCCGGCCAATGCCTTCATAAAACGGATGTAGTCGATGCTGCCGTCGCCGGGCACGGTAAACATGCCGGCGAGAACACCGTCAAGGAAGCTGGTATCCTTGCCCGCGGTCTCGTCGAAAATGGCCTGGCGGATGTCCTTGCAATGGACATGCACGATACGCGCGGGATGATCGCGCACGACGGCAAAGGGATCGATCCCGCCCAAGACGGCGTGACCGGTATCAAGCGTTAATCCGACGCTGGGACCGGTATGGGCGAGAAACGCCGCCAGATCGTCGGCGTCCTCGACGACCGTGCCCAGGTGATGGTGGTAGGCCAGGGCCAGGCCCTGACTTTTCAAATAATCGCCGACCTGCGTCATGCGTTCGCCGAACAGAACCCAGTCGTCACCGCTCAGATGGGGGCGGGTTCGCAAGGGCGTTCCACGCTGGCCGTGAATGGCGTTGCTGGTTTCGGCAATGACAAATACGTCGCAACCCATGGCCTTCAACAGGCCAAGGTGTCCCTGCAGAGCGGCAATTTCGTCCTGAGCACTGCGGGTCAGCAATTCGCAACTGTACCAGCCGCCCACCAGGGCAAGATGATAACGATTCAACAGCGCCTTGAGTTCCGACGGATCCTTCGGAAATTTCCCGCCCAGTTCGATGCCGGAAAAGCCTATGTTCTGGGCGTCCTGCAAGACGGTCGACAGGGGTGTATCGCCACCCAATTCAGGCATGTCGTCATTGATCCAGGCTATGGGGCTGACGCCGAAAGTGATGCTCATGACGATTTTCCTCTGAGTTCGGATAGTTTTTGTTCATAGGCTTTTCGCGCGGCCTGAGCGCCCGGCGAGTTTGCGATTTCCGGCAGGGCTACGTCCCACCAGGCGCCGCCAATAGCGGTTCCGTCGGTGGCGTCGGTTTCGATGACAACGACATTGACACCGCCTGACTGGCGAGCGCGCGTCACCGCAGCCTCAAATTCGGCGATGTTGCCGGCCTTCTCGGCCCTTGCCCCCATCGCAGCGGCATGGGCGACAAAGTCGATTTCGGGCAGGGTTCGATGCCAGGAATCCTGCATGCGGTTATTGAAGGGCTCACCGCCGCCGGCCTTTTGCAGGCGATGAATACAGCCAAAGCCGCGATTGTCGATCAGGATAATCGTCAGTCTGATCCCCATCATCACGGCGGTGGCGATCTCCGAGTTCATCATCAGGTAACTGCCGTCGCCGACCAGGACATAGACCTCGCGTTCAGGCTCAGCCAGGGCAACGCCCAGCCCGCCGGCAATCTCATAACCCATGCAGGAATAACCGTATTCCATATGGTAACCGCCGGTCGACCCCACCCGCCAGAGCTTGTGCAGGTCGCCGGGAAGCCCGCCCGCCGCGGCAACCACGACGGCGCGCGTATCGATAGTTCGCATCAGGGCGCCCAGGACCTGCGGCTCGGTCGGCCTGTTTGCGGGCGCAACAACCTGATCGACACGTGCCTCCCATTCCGCTCGGGCAGATTGCAGCGACGATACCCAGGCGTCAGGCGCCCGATAATCGGTCTCAAGCCTCTGCAAGACCGACCTTGCATCGCCGATGACCGCCAGCGCGTTGAACTTGCCGGCGTCAAAGGCGCTGACATTTACCTGGATGAGCGTGGCGAGCGGGTTGAACAATGCGGCCGAACCGGTCGTGAAATCCTGCAGGCGCGTGCCGATGGCGATAATGACATCGGCTTCGCGCGCGGCACGATTGGCGGCGTCGGCGCCCGTTACCCCGATCGCCCCCAGGTTCAGCGGATGATCGAACACGACCGCCCCCTTCCCCGCCTGGGTCTCACACAACGGAATGCGGTGTTTCGTGGCGAAATCGCTCAGGGCCTGGCCTGCGCCGCTATACTTGACCCCGCCACCCGCTATGATCAGGGGGGCGCGCGCCTTGCCGATCGCCTCTGCCATGACAGCGATATCGTCCGCGTCAGCCTGCGGTCTGCGGATACGCCAGACACGCGGCGCGAAGAAGGTTTCCGGATAGTCGAAAGCTTCGGCCTGTACATCCTGACAGAAGGCCAGGGTCACCGGTCCGCATTGTGCCGGGTCGGTCAGGACAGCCATGGCGCGTGGCAACGCCTTCAGAATTTGCTCCGGTCGCACGATACGGTCGAAATAACGCGACACGGGCCTGAAGCAGTCATTGGCGGAGACGGTGCCGTCCTCGAAATCCTCGATCTGCTGTAAGACAGGGTCCGGCCGGCGGCCGGCATAGACGTCGCCAGGCAGAAACAGGACCGGCAGACGGTTGACGTGCGCGAGAGCTGCCGCCGTCACCATGTTTGTCGCGCCCGGACCGATGGAGGTCGTGCAGACGAAGGCCTGTTGCCTGTTTTTTTGCTTGGCATAGGCGATGGCAGCATGCGCCATGGCCTGTTCATTGTGGGCGCGATACGTTGGCAGGCTCTCTCGGACCCCGTAGAGCGCTTCGCCCAGGCCCGCCACATTGCCATGGCCGAAAATAGCCCAGACGCCGGCGAAGAAGGGGATCGCTTCCCCGTCAATCTCAATAAACTGTTGCGTCACATAGCGTATCAGCGCCTGCGCCGTGGTCAGCCTCAAGGTTTTGCGTTCCGAGGTGCTCACGCCGCCCTTTCCCTTGCGCCACGGGCTGCCCGCCACGCCGTTACCAACGAGCAGAGCTTTCCCGCCATGGCCGCCACCGCTTCTTTGTCGTCGATATCGCCCCTCAGCCACAGCACCGCCACGGTGTGGAATATGGTGCGGCCGACGGCGAAACCCTTAACACAGGAGAAGCGCGCCGCCACTTCAAAAGCCTGTAACAGTTCGGCTTCCGGTGCCGACAGCCCGAGAAGTACAACGCCCCGGCACAGAGGGTCGTTAGACGCGATCACCGCATCGATGGTTTCCCACACCCGCACGTCGGCCACCGGTTCGAGCTTCCACCAGTCGGGTTTGATGCCCAGTTCGTAGAAGCGCGCCATGGCGCGGCTGCGTGTCGTGGCATCGGAGGGCATGTCGGATGGCAATATCAGTTCCAGCAGCAGTTCGTGTCCCGACTTGCGGCAGGCATCAAACAGAATGCAGAGTTGCCTTTCCTGTTCGGCGCGCAGGTCGGCAACATCGTCAGGGTGATAGATCACCAGGCACTTGACGACATGGTTCGACGGCCAGGTGTTCATCTCGAGACCAACATCAGGACCGGTCTCGAACACCAGGGGCCGCGACTTCGGAACCTCGACCGGACGGCCGATCCAGTATTTCATATGCGCCGCCTCGGCCAGGGCCTCCAGACCGTAGCGACCGTCCAGAAGCACGCCGAAGGCTTCGTCGCCCTGCGCCAGATTATGCACCGCCTGGAGGGCCAGCCGCTTGAAATCGGATATGCGCACGGCATCGACGCCGAGATCGCCGGCCAGTTCCTCGAACTGGAAGCGGTGATCGATTGCCAGAACCATCAGTGAGTCATAGTCACGGTGCCGCGTCTGGGCCCAATGCATGTGATCCAGCGCAGCAGCGGCCTCGATCGACAAGGGATGATGCTGGGCGAGAAAGGCCTGCAATTCATCGAACGTCGGCATTGCCGGCGCACAGCCGTGACGCGTAACGACGATGGCACCGCAGGCATTGCCCCAGCGCCCGCAAACCGCGAGATCTTCCCCTCTCAACCAGCCGCGCAGGAAGCCGGCGCTAAAAGCGTCGCCGGCGCCCAGGACATTCATGATCTCAATGGGGAAGCCAGGCACGACCAGGCCATCATCCAGGCCTTGCGGTATCTCACCGGCAAAAATGGCGCATCCCTGCGCGCCCAGCTTGCAGACGAGAACCGCATTGCTCTGGTCGCGCACGGCTTTCAGGGCCGTGCCCAGGTCGTCCGAGCCGCCAAGGATGCGCATTTCCTCCTCGGTGCCTATGATCAGGTCACACAATGCCGCAACCTGCGAAAGGCGCCGGGTCACTTCGGAATCGGCGACATAGCGCTGCTCGCCCATATCCCGGGAGGTCAGTCCCCACAGAACCGGACGGTAATCGACGTCGAAGATAATCTTGCCGCCAGCCGCCTTGACTCTTTGTACCGCCTCAAGGCTGGCCGCAAAGACATCCGCCTGTGAAAGATGCGTTCCGTCGATCACCAGGGCCTGTGCCGAGGCCAGCCAGTCGGGATCGATATCGGCCATCCGAATGGCCATATCGGCGCAGTTTTCCCGGTAAAAGATCAGCGGGAAGGTCTCCTTGTCGACTATGCCGAGGATCACCAATGCCGTCAGGCGTTCCGGGTCGATGACCACGCCGCGCGTATCGACACTCTCACGTTTGAGTTCTTCGAGGATGAACCGTCCCATATGGTCGGCACCTACCCGCGTGATGAGCCCGGAAGACAGGCCCAGCCGCGCCGCGCCGATCGCCGTATTGGTGGGTGAGCCCCCGACATATTTGGCAAACGAACTCATGTCCTCGAGACGCCCGCCGATTTGCTGGCCGTACAGATCCACGCTGGATCGGCCAAGCGTTATCACATCGAGACCATGCTTTAGCGGCGTGTTCACAGAGTCACTCCTCCCAACCTGGTGAGGCGTCCAAACGCGCGCCTCTATATGGAATATTTATTCCGATAATTTTTATAATGCAATTATCATTTCACAATATTCCACTGTCGCCTTCATTCTCTAGCCCCCCTTCTGCGAGGCAAAGGCGTAGGCGATGACCAGACTCTGCGCCAGACACAGCGTCGCCGTCAGGGAGCGGAACGATCGCACTTCCGCTTCACGAACCAGCAGCGTCTGCACGGCCAGCTTCGCCAGGGGCGAAACCTTTGAATCGGTGATGCCAAGAATCGGCGCGCCCTGCTCGGCGGCAATATGGGCGCATTTGACCGTTTCTTCGGCATAGGGTTGATAGCTGACCGCAATCAGCAGGTCCCTGGGGCCGATCGTTCGTATCTGGTGCGCCCAGAATCCCCCGGTACCCTCTATAAAGATGGCTTTCTTGCCGCTGCGCTGCAAGGAATAGGCAAGATAGGATGAAACAGGAAAGGCGCGCCTGAAGCCGGCTATATAGACCGTATCGGCCCCGATCAGGCGCCCGACCGCCGTGTCTATATCTTCGGCGGTGATGCTCTGTCCGAGATGCCCCAGAGACAGGCTGTCCGCGGCGACATATTCTGCCAGGATGCCTTCAACGGCCCGGCCCTCGGAATCGGTCAGCGATTCATTAAATTGCCGGACACGTTCGCCATAGGCCAGGGTAATATTACTGGCCAGCAGTTCATCGCGAATGATTTTCTGCATCTGCGATGCGCCGGAAAAGCCCAGCGCCTTGGCAAAACGCACGATCGCCGAAGGCTGAACGCCGGAGCGCTGTGCGACCACGGCCAGGGTTTCAAAGGCCAGGTCCTCGGGATGATCGAGAATAATGCTCGCCACCTGCTTCATGCGGCGGCTCAGATCCTCGTGGTTGCTGACGATGACCGACCGCAGTTCGTCCATGGTCCGCGGCACAGTGGCCGTCAGGGTTTGTGTATCGAGGTCAACGGACATGCAGGACTTCCCTTTAGTTTCTGTACCGGACCCTGGTGGTGACGAACGAATTCCGCGTTGACAGAATTTGGAATATTTGTTCTAGCATTAAAACAGGACTGGTCTTCACGACCATACTAACTCATAATTCCAAATGTGGAATGAAAATTCCATTGCAGGCTGTCGGATGTCCTCCGGCCACACGATAAACTCCGGGAAACGTACCATGTTCCAGATCGCTGTCCTCGGCGCCGGCCGAATTGGCCGCATTCACGCAAAAAATGTCGCCGCTCATCCCGGCCTGAATCTGAAGGCTATCGTCGATCCGGACGGTGCCGGCGCCGACCGGCTGGCCCAGGAAACCGGTGCCGAAGTTTCCAGTCTTGAAGCCGTCCTCGCTGATCCCTCGATCCACGGGATCGTGGTGGCATCTCCCACCGACCAGCACCTGCCCCAGACCCTGAAAGCCATTGCCGCCGGCAAGGCGGTGATGTGCGAAAAGCCGATCGACCAGGACCTCGCCACCGCGCGCGCCGCGGCCACAGCGCTCGGCGGTGACAAGCCTCTGCTGCTGGGCTTCAATCGCCGCTTCGACCGCCATTTCGGCGCCCTGAAAAAACAACTCGACGCCGGTCGTATCGGCGCGCTGGAAAGCCTGCTGATCATCAGCCATGATCCCGCCCCGCCGCCGATTTCCTATGTCAAGGTATCCGGCGGCCTGTTCAAGGACATGGCGATCCACGATTTCGACATGGCGCGCTTCCTGCTGGGCGAAGAGCCGACTGAGGTTTATGCCAGTTCGGCCTGTCTGGTCGACCCGGCGATCGGCGAAGCCGGGGATATCGATACCGCCAAGACCGTGCTGAAAACCGCGTCCGGCAGGATCTGCGTGATCAGCAATTCACGCCGCTCCGGCTACGGCTATGATCAGCGTATCGAGGCCTATGGCTCCAGGGGCCTGCTGAAAGCCGACAATGTGCTGGAATCAACCGTTTCGCACTGGGGCGAGACGGGCCCGGAACAGGACGCTTTCCAGAACTTCTTTCTCGACCGTTACGCCGAAGCCTATCGCCACGAGGTCGCGCATTTCGCCGACATCCTGGCCGGGACGGCGACGCCCTGCGTCGGCTATGACGACGCGGTCCGCGCCCTGGCTCTGGCCGAGGCCGCCGCGCTCTCGGTCAAGACCGGACAGGTGGTCAAGCTCTGATATCAAGTTGCAATAGTTGCAACTTGGCAAGGGTGCCAGAAAACGCTCTTTGACAGCGCGCAGTGCCGGCCCCGTTATTGCGGAGCCGGCTCGCCCTGCCCCCACTTGCCTGGCTTGCGGCCCATGACCAGTTCCAGCCGCCCGCCGTTGACGATGTCCGACTGGTGCAGGAAGGCGCTCTTCAGCGGCACGCCGTTCAACGTCGCCACCTGGATATAGATGGCGTCGGGGCCGGCATTGCGGGCGACGATCTCGAACGACTTGCCGTTTTCAAGGTGCAGGACGGTGCGCGGCTGGCGCGGGCCGTGCAGATAGTAGAGGTCGCTTCCGAGCTTTGGGAACAGTCCGATACGGTTGAAGACGTAATGCGAGCTCATGGCGCCGTTGTCTTCGTCACCAGGATAGGCGTCCGGTGTGAACTTCCTGAAAATTTCGTTCGCCCAGTAGGCCGACAGGTCCGGCCGGCCAATATTGTGAAACAGCCATGGCGTCGAGAACGACGGCTCGTTGGTCATGTCGATCAGGCCTGCCGACAGGGCGTGCTCCAGCCGCTCACGAAAGCGGTCGCGACCGCCCATGGCGTCAATCATGCCGGGGATGTCGTGCAGCATGTCGTAGGAATAGACCCAGGCTGTACCTTCATAAAAACCGACATTGTTGTAGATCTTGCCGTCCCAGCCCAGTTTCGGATCGATGTCCTGGAAGCTGCCGTCGGCATATCTCGGCATGATAAAGCCCGTGAAGCCGTCGCTTTGCGCATTCGAGTTCCAGACATTCTTCCAGCTTTGCGACCGCTTAAGCAGCGCCGACGCCTCGTCCGCCTTGCCGGCCTTTTCCGCGACCCGAGCTGCGTAATAGTCATTGAGCGCGAAACCTATGGTCGATGAGCCTGATTTGGCGCGCTGGTTATTCGGCTCGGGGCTGAGGTCGCCGACTGCGAAATAGCTGTCGATCAGATAGCGCGGACGGCGGCGTTCATAGGCGTTGAAATGGGTGACGCGCCAGGCGTTCTTCCAGTCGATGCCGTCGACGCCGCGAATCAGCCCTTCGCCGATGATATTGTCGACCTCGTCCCCACCCTGGCCGACATGGTAGTTGTGACCGGCAATGATCGCGGTATCGGCGGCGCCGAACTTATCGAAGGTATGGATGAACGAGCCGACATTGGCGGCATATTCCTGCGGCTTGATCAGCGACATCAGCGGAAACTCGGTACGATACGTGTCCCACAGCGTGTAATAGTCATCCCAGTTGGGCGCATGCAGCTCCGAATCCGGCTGATCCAGCGTGCGGTCGCGCGGCTGGACGGCGGTGTGATAGAGCGCCGTATAAAAACGGGTCAGCGCCTTATCGTCGACGCCGGATATGACAATACGGTTCAGCTCCTTGTTCCACGCGTCCTGCGCCGCCCGCCGCGTTCCGTCGAAATCCCACCCGGGGATGTCATGGTCGAGCAGGGCCTCGGCCTTTTGCGCACTGGTGAACGACACGGCGATCTTGACCAGCACGGGCTGCGCGGCGTGGCCATCGAACGACCACCAGGCGCCCAGGCGCTGGTCCGGACCGCTGCTCGCATGGGTCTCGCCGGCCAGGACGCTTGCGTCCTTCACCACGCCCCAGGCTTTCGGCCGGGTGTTCAGCCTGGCGCAAAACCAGATGTCGACCAGGGCCGGGTTCCAGTACCCCCTGGCCTTGACACGCCCGATGATCTTGCCCTCTTCCGGATAAAGCCAAACCTCGGCATTGTCGCTGGCGGTCACACCCTGGATCTTGCGGGTGATGTCGAAGACGAGATCGGCCTGGTCGGTGTCAGGATAGGTCAGGCGGTAAATCGCGGCGTAATGCGCCGGCGTGACCTCGACCCGCGTGGCGTAGCGCGTCAGGGTCACGGCATACATGTCCGCCGCCGCCCGCTCATCGACCTTGGGCGACAGATGCGCCGGCTCGTCGAACTGCGGCGGGCCGACCTGCGGCGACAGCAGGAAGGTCCCGTAGGTTGTCACCCCGCCTGAGCCCTGCGTATGCAGTTGCGCGAAACCGCTGACGGGCGCGGCCGGATCATAACCGGCATTGCTGCCGGTGAGGGTTTCCGGGCTGGGATGGATCGACCCCGCCGGCAACGCCGGCCCGGGGACCGTGTCGCCCTGGTTGTCATTACCGACACCGATCATCGGATTGACATAACGATAGAGCGGCTGGCTATCCTGCGCCCAGGCCGCCGGAACCATCAGCATCAGGCCTGCGGCCAGTCCCAGTCCCAGTCCGTGCGTGAATCTCATGGTCGGCTTCCTTTTTCACCGTTTCTGGTCTCACCATTGCCGGGCGCGACGAAATGCGTGGCCCAGTTACCGGGGGCCTTTTTCATATCCAGCTCCAGAACGCCTCCGCCCATCAGTTCGGCATGGGTCAGCCAGGCGCGGTCGATCGGCTTGCCGTTGAGGCGCGCCCCTGTCACATAGCGATTGGCGTCGGACACGTCTTTTGCCGCGATGGTGAAGGTCTTGCCGCCCTCGAGCCGGATCACTGAGCGTGCGAAAATCGGCGAACCAATATAGTAGAAGGGCTGGCCGGCATTGGGATGGAGACCGATGGCGCTCCACACATACCACGACGACATGGCGCCGGCATCGTCATTGCCCGGCAAGCCGGTACGGCTGGCGTGGTAACTGACCGACAGTATATGGCGCACGCGCTCGGCCGTCCGGTCGGGACGCCCGGCGTGGATATAGAGCCACGGCGCCAGGAAATCCGGTTCGTTGCCATGGGCGTAATAGCCATCGTCGAAGAGACGGTCGAGCCAGGCCGTGAACCGCCCGGGGCCGCCCACCTTCTGCATCAGGCCGGCGACATCGTGCGGCACATAGGTCGAATATTGCAGCGAATTGCCCTCATAGAAGGGCGCCTCCCACCACGGAGTCGACTTGTCGGGATAGTCATAGGTGCAGGTGAAGTTTTCCAGGCCCTCGCCGTTAGCATATCTCGGCCGGATACAGCCCAGTTCGTCGTCCCACAGCATTTTCCACCCCGCGGAACGGGCCAGATAGCGCGCAGCGTCGGCCTTGTGGCCCAGTTTCAAGGCGACTTGCGATATGGCGAAATCGTCATAGGCATATTCGAGCGTGCGCGAGGCCGAGCGGGTTTGGGTCAGGGGCACATAGCCGAGTTGCAGATAGTCCCTGAGTACCCGCCCCTGCAGGAAGGGCTGGTCGGAATCGATTTCGCCGTCCTTCCTGAGGGCATCGTAGGCGAGTGCAGTATCGAAACCGCCGAGAGTCTTGACCACGGCATCCGCCATCAGGACATCGCCGTTCGATCCGCCCTGGGTCATGCCGTTGGCGCCGGCGATGCGGGCGTCAGGCAGCCAGCCGGTATGTTTATAGGTGTCGAGCAGCGAACGGATCATGTCGCGCTGGCGTTGCGGCTGGATCACGGTCAGCAGCGGATGCAGGGTGCGGAAGGTGTCCCACAGCGTGTAGAAATCCTCGTAATGCGGTTCTGTCGAACGCCACCACACATTCTCGCCGCTGAGGTCGTGCGGCATGGTGTGGCTGCGATAAAGGGCCGTATAGAAGATGCGTGTCTGTTCATCCGTGCCGCCTTCGACCGAAATCTGCGACAGGGCATCGTTCCACAGCGCCTGTGCCCTGGCCCGCTCGGCATTGAAATCCCAGCCCGGCATTTCCGCATCAAGATTGGCCCGGGCCTTGTCGGTACTGATGAAGGACACGGCCAGCTTCATCTGCACCACGGGCGCGGAAGCCGTGTCGAAACTCATCCACGCGCCCAGTTTGTGGGAAAATTCCTGCTCGGTATCGTATTCGATCATCAGGCCCTGGCGGTTGGCAACGCTTTTGGTCTGATTGCCGCCGTCGAGGGCGCCGACACCCGGTTGTTGCGACATCTCGCCCTGCTGCGCTTTCCAGGCGCCGAAGTTTGTGGCCTTGCGGTCGAACACGGCATAGAAATAGAGCTTGTAGGGCGCCGGGTTCCAGCCACCTTCGAAACTGGCCCAGCCGGAAATCGTATGATCGTCGATGATATCGACATGCGCCGCCGTGGCGCGCTGGCCGCTGCCCCTCAGGCCGATGACGGAGGTGGCGTCCAGGATGACATTCCCCTGAGACGCTGCCGGCCCCTGAGACGCTGCTGGAAAGGTCAGGCGCTGGAACCCGACCAGCCGCGAAGCCGTCAGTTCGACCACTATCGCCTGCGCCGGATCATTGCCGAGCCTGACCGAATAGTAGCCGGGCGAGGCAGTCTCGTCGCGCCTGGCAAAGACCATCTGATTGACACGAACCGCACCAAGCGTCGGGGTAACGCGGAAATTGCCGTACTTGCTGGTGCCGCCCGTACCGCTGACATGGGTAAAGCTGAAACCCAGTATGGCGCTTTGGGAATCATAGCCATTGGTGTCGCCATTGGCCGTATCGGGGCTGAAGGAGACAAAACCAAAGGGCACGCCGGCGCCCGGAACCGTATTGCCGCCGACCACGGAACCGCCGTCGACTCCGACAAACGGATCGGCCAAGATCGTGCGGTCCGGGACGTATGATGACGGAGCCGGCGCCGCAAAAGCGGGCGCTGCAAAGGCCAGCGCACCCAGGACCAGTAAGGTTCGCAGTGATGGGACCATGGTCTAGACCTTGCCGCGATGGGATTTGGCATAGGCGTCGAAGGCCACCGCCATGACGATGATGATTCCGATCACCACCTGCTGGAAATAGGACGAGACGTGCATGACGACGAGCCCGTTCGACAGCACACCGATCAGCAGAGCGCCGACCAGGGTGCCGCGGATGCTGCCCGAACCGCCGGACAACGAGGCGCCGCCGATGACGACCGAGGCGATGACCCGCAGTTCATAGCTGATACCCGCTACGGCCTCCGACGACCCGAGCCGCGCCGACAGCAGAAAGCCGGACAGGCCGGACAGCAGGCCGACTATGACATAGACGCTGATCAGCACCGCCTTGACATCGACACCGCTGAGCCGCGCCGCCTCGGCATTACCGCCGACGGCATAGACCTGGCGACCGTAGCGCGTATAGCGCAGCACGACATGGCCGATCAGCGCCACCAGGGCGAAAATGAGCACCGGGACTGGCAAGCCGGCGACCGCACCGGTGCCCCACCAGCGATAGCCGTCGTCGAAACCGGCAATCGGTCCGCCGTCATTCAGCATCAGGGTCGCGCCGCGCCACACGGTCATGCCGCCCAGCGTGGCGATAAAGGCGGGAACGTTGAAAAATGTAACGCATTTGCCGTGAATATAGCCCGCCGCCGTGCCGATCAGCGTGGCGACCACGATGGCCAGAAGCCATTGCGGCCCGAAGCCGGCATGCTGCACCACCCAGGCCGCGGCGATCGAGGCGAAGGCCAGCAGCGAGCCCACGGCGAGGTCGACCCCGCTGGTCAGGATGACGAAGGTCATGCCGACAGCAATGACACCGTAAATCGATACTTCGGTCAGGATGTTGCTGGCATTGCGCAACGACAGGAAACGCGGGTTCTGTGCCGTGAAAAAGGCAATCAGCAGCAGCAGGAAAATGCTCGTGCCGTATTTACGCAGGAAGCCGATGGTATCGAAGGCTGGCTTGGCAGGCTGGCTGGTCATGTCAGGTGGCACTTTCTTTTTTTATCTGGCTTTTTTATCAGGCGGCACAGCCGGCAATGTCGGTAGCCATCAGCCCCATCAGGGTTTCCTCGCTGACGCCGTCATTGTCGAGCACGCCGGTGATGCAGCCTTCGCGGAAAACGACGATGCGATCGCTGACCGCCATGACTTCCGGCAATTCCGAGGAGATGACGATAACGGCCACGCCGGTGGCCGCAAGATCGAACAGGACCTGGTGAACCTCGGCCTTGGCGCCGACATCGATGCCGCGCGTCGGCTCGTCGACAATCAGGACCTTGGGCGCCAAAGCCATGCAGCGGGCCAGCAGGACCTTCTGCTGGTTGCCCCCGGACAGGGTGCCGATGGCCACCTTGTCCGAAGCCATGCGGATACCGAGCCGGGTGCGATAGGTCTCAACCAGTGCAGCCTCGGCCGCCTCATCGACAAAGCCACCGAACCGGCTGAGGCGCGCCAGGCTGGGCAGGGTCATGTTGTGGCGTATGGAATGGCCGAGAAAACACCCCTGCTGCTTGCGGTCCTCCGGCACCAGCGCCACGCCGGCTTCAAGCGCCTGACGCGGGGATGCGAACGGCCGTAATTGGCGGCCGTCCAGCCACAGCGTACCGGAATCCATGGCGTCGGCGCCGAAAATCAGGCGGGCCAGGTCGGTACGCCCCGCCCCCACCAACCCGGCCAGGCCGACAATCTCGCCGCGCCTGACCTCGAATGAAATGTCCCTGAGGCTGGTGCCGCGGGCCTCGTTGGCGCCGCGCTTGCGGCTGACGCCCTCGACCTTTAAAGCCACTTCGGCGGCTGGCGCCCGTCGCGTCCTTTGCAGGAATTCAACGTCGCGCCCGACCATCAGGCGCACCATGTCCGGCACCTCGACGTCTCCGACATCACCGGACGCCACGAAACGGCCGTCACGCAGGACGGTATAGCGATCGCAGACGGCCTTCACTTCCTTCAGGCGGTGCGTCACATAGACCACGCTGATGCCGCGCGCCTTCAGCCCGCGGACGATATCGTGCAGCTTGACGACCTCGCGTTCACTCAAGGCGGCGGTCGGCTCGTCCATGATGATCAGCCGCGCCTGCAATGTCATGGCGCGGGCAATCTCGACCATCTGCTGCTCGGCCACGGTCAACCGGCGCACCTCGATCTTCGGATCGAGATCGAGACCCAATTCAGCCAGGATCGCGCCGGCATCGGCCCGCATCCTGGACCAGTCGATCAGGCCCAGCCACAACGGTTCACGGCCGAGATACATGTTTTCGGCCACCGACATGGCCGGCAAGAGATTGAATTCCTGGTAGATGGTGACAATACCCAAGCCCTGGCGGACAATGGGCGTGTCGCGCTCATCCAGCTTGCGGCCGTCGAAGCGGATATCGCCGGAATCGGCCGCCTGCGCCCCCGACAGAATCTTCAGCAGGGTCGACTTGCCGGCGCCGTTTTCGCCCAGCAGGGCGTGGACCTCGCCCGGCCCAAGGTTCAGACTCACGCCGTCGAGCGCCAGCACGCCGGGAAAGCGCTTGGTCAGTTCTGTCACCTCCAGCAGCGCCATCGCCATATCTCCCCTGCCAGTGCCTATCCGGCTTCGGAAATACGCGATGCGGCGTCGAGGTTGTCCCTGGTAATCAGGACGGGTGTCAGGCTCTGCGAGACGATCGGTGTGTTTTTTTGCAGTTTGGCGACCACTTCACGCAGGGCGCTGCGTACCTGCAGGCCGGGATTCTGTTCGACGGTAGCGGCCATTTCACCACTGCGAATGCGCTTCAACGCTTCGGGAATGGCGTCGAAACCGAGGACGCGGATTTGCTGCGGGGTGAAGCCCGCACTGCGCACGGCTTCCAAAGCACCCATGGCCATGTCGTCATTGAGGCACAGAATGACATCCGGATGCGCCCCGCCCATCGAGGTGAGGACGTTCTGCGTCACGGTCAGGGCCTGGTCGCGCTTGGAATTGCCGGTCTGTTCGGCGACGACCTTGAAGGCCGGGCCACCCGCGTTCAGGCCGTCATGCACGCCCTTGACGCGCTCGATCGAGCTGGAACTGCCCGGATCATTGGTGATAACGACGACCTTGGCGCCCTTGGGGTAGGTCTTGACCACCCAGTCGGCCATGGCCCGTCCGCCGGCGACATTGTCGGCACCGAAATGCGGTACGTCGTGTTTGGCACCTTCGATATGGCGATCGACGGACACGACCACCACGCCCTGGTCGGCCAGGGCATCGGTCGCCGAGGCCAGAGCCCGTGAATCGGTCGGCGCAAGGATCACCGCCCCGATGCCCTGAATGCCGGCGGCCTCAAGATCGGAAACCTGTTTCGAGGAGTTGTTCTGCCCGTCCAGCACCTGGACCTTGACACCCAGCTTTTGCGCCTCGTCCTCAAGATCGCGGCGCATGGCGACGAAAAAGGGTTGCGAAAGGTCGCTGAAACTGACGACAATATCCTTGGATGCGGCGGGCTTGCCGGCTGTACAGGCCGTGACGGCCAGAAGGCTTAACCCGGCAGCGCCCGTGAGAAAGCGGCGGCGATTGTGGGACATGGTTCCCTCCTCAGGGCTGCCGTCCGCGCATGACGAACGGTCTGTTGATTTCATATAAATGAAATTTTTATTCCAGGTCAACGTTAGCATAAAATATTTGTGCCGTTCAACGCCTCCCGTCCAGACACAGAGACCGCATTTTTTGCGCCTGGCAACGTCAATGTGCCAGGTCTTTGACAGTTTTCCACACCCGATCAAGCCATGGTGGGGATAACAAAGCTCTGATCGGCAAGGGTACGGCCGTCGCCTGCGGTACCCTGTGGCCAGCGCTGTGTCACCGTCTTGGTGCGGGTATAGAAGCGCACACCATCCATGCCGTACTGGTTGAGGTCGCCAAAGCCCGATCGCTTCCAGCCGCCAAAGCTGTGATAGGCGACAGGCACCGGGATCGGAACATTGATACCGACCATGCCAACCTCGACATTGGCGGCAAACGTCCGTGCCGCATCACCGTCGCGCGTGAAGATGGCGACGCCGTTGCCATAGGGATGACGACTCGGCAGGGACAGGGCTTCGTCGAAAGTGGCAGCCCGCACCATTTGCAGGACCGGGCCGAAGATCTCGTCCTGGTAAGACTTCATCGTGGACGTGACACGGTCGAACAGGGTAGGCGCCAGGAAGAAGCCGTCCTCATGGCCTTGCAGCCGGAAACCGCGGCCATCGAGCACCAGTTCCGCGCCTTCGTCGACGCCCATCTGGATATAGGATTCGATACGTGCCTTGTGGGCCGCGCTGACGACGGGTCCGTAGTGCGCGTCCTTGTCCGTCGAGATCCCGACGCGTAAAGACTCCGCGGCCACGATCAGCCTTTCACGCAAGGCATCGGCCGTCCTGTCACCCACCGGCACGACCACGGGCAGGGCCATGCAGCGCTCACCCGCCGACCCGTAGGCGGCGCCCATAATATCGGCCACCGCCTGATCGAGATCGGCATCGGGCAGAACGATGCCATGGTTCTTGGCCCCGCCCATGCATTGCATGCGCTTGCCCTGGGCCGCGCCGCGCCCGTAAACATATTGCGCGATGTCGGAGGAACCGACGAAGCTCACCGCCTTAATATCCGGATGGTCGAGAATGGCGTCGACCACGGTCTTGTCGCCCTGGACAACGTTCAGAATGCCGGCGGGCAGGCCGGCCTCCATCAGCAGTTCCGCCAGGCGCACCGGCACCGATGGGTCACGTTCCGAGGGCTTGAGGATAAAGGCATTGCCGCAGGCCAGGGCCGGCGCAAACATCCACATCGGGATCATGGCGGGAAAATTGAACGGTGTGATACCCGCCACGACGCCCAGAGCCTGGCGCATGGAATAGACATCTATGCCCGGGCCGGCGCCCAATGTATGTTCACCCTTCAACAGATGCGGAATGCCGCAGGCGAACTCAACCACCTCCAGTCCGCGCTGAATGTCGCCCTTTGCGTCCGAAATGACCTTGCCGTGTTCCGACGACAGCAAATAGGCCAGTTCGTCCATATGGACTTCGAGCAAACGCTTGAATTCGAACATGACGCGTGCCCGACGCTGAGGGTTCATGGGCGCCCACGAACCCTGCGCCGCCTTGGCGCCGGCGACAGCCGTGCTGAGGATATCCGCTGTCCCGAGTTCGACCTGCGCCTGGACCAGGCCGGTATTGGGGTCGTAGACGTCACCCACGGCCTTCGCGCCGCCGCCGACGCTTTGGCCGTTGATGAAATGACAAATTGTGCGCATGCTGTGACTCTTTTCCTTCAGGGCGATCCGTCCCTTTAATGTGGAATAAATATTCTGCATATTCCAATTGTGCAATATTTGTTTTATTGCCATAGTGCCGACCGGTCAGGCCCAGCAAGAAGGCCGTCCAGCAGGTTGATGAGGATGTAGCCTTGAAAAAAGTCCTATCCGGAATTGCGGCTGCGTGTTTCGCGGCGGGCCTGCTGGCCACATCGGCCGATGCCGCGGACCTGACCCTGTACGACGGCGACAAGCTGCCGGCGGTCATCTACGACACGGCGCACTCCGGTAAGACCATGGCGTTGGCGGCGACCATGCTGGAACACGACCTCGAGACGCTGAGCGGCCGCAAAGGCCTGGTCTCCGCGCACCTGACGGACTGTACGGCGGTCTGTATCGTCATTGGCCGCTACGACGCGCCCCTGGTGACGCGTATCGCCAGGGAGGGCGGCATCGATCTGGCCGTGCTCAAAGGCCAGTGGGAACGCTACGAACGCGTTGTCATCATGGCAAAGACGCGCACCTACATCCTGATCGCGGGCTCGGACCGCCGCGGCACGGTCTACGGCGTCGTCGACCTGTCGCGGCAACTGGGCGTGTCGCCGTGGGAATGGTGGGCCGATGTGACGCCACGCCGGGTCGACAAACTGATCCTCAGCCGCGACACTGTTCTCTCCCATACGCCGTCGGTACAGTATCGCGGCATCTTCCTTAATGACGAGGATTGGGGTCTGGAGCCGTGGGCCGCCAGGACACTGGACCCCAAAACCGGCAATATCGGCCCCAGGACCTATGCCCGCGTCTATGAACTGATGTGGCGGCTGAAGGCCAACACCTTGTGGCCGGCCATGCATTCGGTATCGACGCCATTTTACGGCAATAAGGACAATCCTCCGCTTGCCGACGACTACGCCATCGTGGTCGGCACCTCGCATGCCGAACCGATGATGCGCAACAACCTGCGCGAATGGGACGAAGCCAGGCGCGGCCCCTTCAACTTCACCACCAACCGCAAGGGCATTGCCGACTACTGGCAGGAGCGCGCCGAGGAGAGCCGGACCTACGAGAACATCTATACGGTAGGTCTGCGCGGCATCCATGACGGACCGATGCAGGGCGCCAGCACCATGACCGAGCGCAAGACCATATTGCAGGACGTCGTCGGATTACAGCGCGACCAGCTGAGCCGGGCCTATCACCGGCCGGCCGATAAGGTGCCACAGGTCTATGTTGCCTATCACGAACTCCAGGAAGCCTACGACGCTGGCCTGAAACTGCCCGACGATATCACCCTGATGTGGGCCGACGACAATTATGGCTATGTCCGCCGCTTCAGCACGCCGGACGAACAAAAGCGACGGGGCGGATCGGGTGTCTATTACCATCTGTCCTACTGGGGCCGGCCGCACGACTATCTGTGGCTGGGAACCACCCATCCGGACCTGATCCACGAAGAGATGGAACGTGCCTATGACATGCAGGCGCGCAAGATCTGGATCGTCAATGTCGGTGACATCAAGCCGATCGAATACCTGACCCAGTATTTCCTCGATCTCGCCTTCGACGCGAAGACTTTCGAGGAAAAGCCGCGCGATCACCTGCGTGCCTTCATGAGCGAGCAATTCGGACCCGATCAGGCCGGAGACATCGCCGACATCATGATGCGCTATTACGACCTTGCCTTCGAGCGCCGACCGGAATTCATGGGTTTCGGACAGACCGAGTGGGTAACGCAGAACCGGCGCAGCGACTATGTCCAGTCGGACGGCGAAGAGGCGCAGAAGCGCATTGCTGCCTACGCCGATCTCGTTACGCGCGCCGAGACCGTCGCCGCACGGATCCCCGAGGACCGCCGCGACGCTTATTTCGAACTGGTCCTCTATCCGGTGCGCGCCAGTGCCAATCTCAACCAGCGCATCCTGAAGCTCGACCTCGCCAACCTCTATGCCGAGCAGGGCCGTGCCAGCGCCAATTTCTATGCTGACCAGGCCAGGACGGCACATGCCGCCATCGTCAGCGACACGGCCCACTATAATGACCTGCGCAACGGCAAGTGGCGCTACATCATGGATATGGCGCCGCGGCGCCTGCCGGTCTTCGACGAACCGTTATGGCCGCACTGGTCGGAGTCGCAAAAGTCCGGCTGTGACATCGCCCTGAACGGCCAATGGTTCAATGACCACAATACCCTGCCCTTTGTCCGCGGCGTGCCGCAGACCAAAACCCTGACCCTTTTCAGCTATCAGGCCAGGCCCGTATCGTGGACCCAGTCGCGAACGGCCGGGGCCTTCTCCCTGTCGGCCGGTTCGGGTACGCTCGATGGCGCAAACGCCTTTGAGCAGAGACTGACGCTGCATTATGACGGCACGGGCGACCCCGGCGACCTTGCCATTACCTGTGGCGGCGCGACCCTGCCCATCTATACCATCCTCCTTGCCGCCGCGCCCGCCGGTATCGCCACCGAGGCTGACCGCCTCGTCACCCTCCCCGCCGTGGCCGGCAGTGCGAGCCCGGACTGGCAAGCCATTGACGGTCTGGGCAGCGAGAAGGCCAGCCTGCGCGCCCGGCTCGACCTGCCGGGCCGCACCCTAAGTGACATTGCCGGCACGACGCCGGTCACCTATCGCTTTTCCACGGTCACCGCGGTTGGCGGCCAGCTCAGGGTCTTTGCCCTGCCGACCCATGCCCTTAACCCGGCATTGGGCGTCAAGGCCGCGATCCAGCTTGACGGCGGCGCCGTTCAGGTGATCGATTTCGCAACTGTCGGCCGCAGCGATGCATGGCGGCAGAATGTGCTGACCAATACGGCGGTCCAGACCATCCCGCTGCTCTTTCTGCCCGCCGGTATGCACGAACTGAAACTCTATGCGCTCGATCCTGGTGTGATCATCGACCGCATCGAAATCGATCTCGACGGCGCCAAAAAACACTATGGTGCGCCTGACCCGCTGAAAGGCCCGTAGCTTTCATGAAAACCGTTTCAGCCGGCCTAATCCCTTGCCTGTTCTTGGGCCTGATCCTGGACCTGGCCGCGACCTCGGCTCAGGCCGGCACAGATCAGCGCAATCCGCAGCTCGAAAAGGGTGAGGTTGCCCTGAGTGCCGCCCTGCAACGCACGCCCAATGTCGGGAAAGCCAAAAACATCATCCTGTTCATCGGCGATGGGATGGGCATCAATTCGGTGACGGCGGGCCGGATCTTCGCCGGCCAAAAGCGCGGACTGGACGGCGCCAGCTATCAGTTATCGTTCGAGACCTTCCCCTATACCGGCTTCTCCAAGACCTATTCGGCCGACAAGCTCGTCACCGATTCCGCCAATGGCATTTCAGCCATCATGACCGGTGTGAAAACCATCAATGCCGCGATCGGCGTCGATGACAGCGTGACGACGAAAGACTGTCCCAGCGCCCTGAAAGGCCGCGTGCAATCGGTGGCCGAACTGGCCAAGCTGAACGGCCTGTCCGCCGGCCTTGTCACGACCGCAGGGGTGACCGACGCAACCCCAGCCGGTGCCTATGGCCATGTCCCGTTTCGCGGCTGGCGGGCCGATGTCGACCTGCCGCCGGAAGCCGTCAAGGCCGGCTGCGTCGATCTGGCGCGGCAACTGATCGAAGCCCCGGCAGCGGTCCGCATGGATGTCGTGCTGGGCGGCGATCTTGAGGACTTCGTGCCCGGTGGCGATACGCGAAAGGGGCGCCGCAGCGACGGTCGCGACCTGACGCAGGCATGGCTGGCCCAGGGCGGTCAATCCGTGTTCCTGACCGATGAGGCCGGCCTGAAATCGCTGGATGCGGCCAGGACCGACCGCCTGCTCGGTCTGTTCGCGACCGACGACCTGCCTTCGCCCGTCGATACCGCCGAGCATATCAATGTGCCGACGCTCGATGAGATGACCGGGACGGCGATCGATGTCCTGTCGAAAAATCCGAAGGGCTATTTCCTGCTGGTCGAGTCGGCCTCGATCGACAAATGGCATCACAAGAACAACGCCTACCGCGCCCTTACCGACGTCGATGAGTTGTCCAGGGCGGTCCAGAAGGCCATGGACATGACCAACCCCGAAGACACACTGATCATTGTCACGGCGGATCACAGCCACAGCCTGGTTATCTCCGCCGGGTCGTCGCGTGAGGAGCCGATCCTTGGGCTGGTACGCAATCACGGCCAGATCATGCCCGACGGCAATGGCCGGCCGCGCACCACCCTGTCCTACGCCAGCGGCCCGGGCGGCCCGAAGGACGGCGCGCCGGCATCGGCAACCCTGACCGAAGATCAGGTCCTAGGTCCCGACTACCATCAGGGCGCCCTGGTCTATATGAACAGCGCCCAGCATGCCGGTGAGGACGTACCGGTCTATGCCCGTGGCCCTCGCGCCTGGCTGTTGAGCAGCACATTCGAGTCCAGCTACATCTATCAGGTCATGGTCTACGCGCTCGGCCTGTCTCCCTCTACGGTATCTGCACAATGAGTCCACCCATGAAACTTCACCCGGTCCTGCCCCTTGTCTTTGTTGCCCAACTGCTGACCTTGCCCGTCCAGGCCGCAGAACCGATTTCGACACGCTTCAATGCCGACCCCTCGCCCCACGTCTACCGCGGTCAGGTCTATCTCTACACCACCAACGACCAGGACAATTCGGGCAAATACTGGGACTCGACCGACTGGCGCTTGTTCACCTCGAAGGATATGAAACACTGGCAGGACAAGGGCTCCTTCCTGTCCGTTACAGTGTTTAAATGGGCGCGGCCCGATGCCAAGGCGTGGGCGCCCGAAAGCGCCCACCGGAATGGCAAATACTATTTCTACGCGCCGGTCGGTGGCGACAAGATCGGCGTGGCTGTCAGCCGAAAACCGGAAGGCCCCTATGTCGATGCGCGCAGCGACGCCCTGATCGACAAGGCGCGCGACGCCAATGCCGGCGCCGAGCCGATCGATCCGGCTGTCCTGATCGATAATGATGGCCAGGCCTATCTCGCCTTCGGCACCCGTGTGCCGAAGATCGTCAAGTTGAAATCCAGCATGACCGAAACCGACGGGCCGATCCGCGACATTGTGATCGACGGCTTTCCCGCCGATAACGTCAAGATCAAATACGGCGAAGCGCCGTTTCTCAGCAAGCACAACGGTCTGTATTATTTCAGCTTTTCCACAGGTTGGCCAGGCCGGATCGTCTATGCCACCGCGACAAGCCCGCTTGGACCCTATACCTATCGCGGCACGATCCTGGATTATCTCGACATCAGCACCAACCATCAGGCCATCATCGATTACCACGGCAAGTCCTGGCTGTTCTATCACGACAAACTGCTTGATGGCGGCGGCGACTACAAGCGCTCGATCACCTTCGCGCCCCTCGTCTACACGGACGATGGCGGAATCGCCGAGGTCCAACTATCGACGAAGTGAAATTATAAGCCGCCATGCCTGAGGATTGCAGTCTTTGTTGCACTGCACCACTTGTGCCGAAGGCTGTTTTTCTTCATGCTATATTCGGATTGACCGCTCAAAAACGCAATGCGATATGAGCACCCACGATTCCGGAGGCTTCACCCTAACGCATGAACGTCCTGATCATTGATCCCGACGACGCGCGCGCGGCGCTGGTGGCGGACGGCATTCGCGCCGACCACGCCAGCGAAGCTACGATCCGCATATGGCCCAGTTTTGAGCTGCGTATGTTGCGCGATTTTGATCCCGACATGATCATCATTGCCTGCGAAAGTCCTGACCGCGACATGCTGGAAGCCCTGCAGGTGGTCAACGACCAGGTGCCCCGTCCCGTCGTCATGTTTGTCGATCGCTCCGACGACAATGCCACGGCCAGGGCGCTGGAGGCCGGAGTCGCCGCCTATATCGTTGACGGCTTCAATCCGAAACGGATGTCGTCGGTCCTGACCGTCGCCGCCCAGCGTTTCGCCGTCACGCAATCCCTGCGCAAGGACCTCGACAAGGCCAAGGCGGACCTGGCCGCCCGCAAGGTCATTGACCGTGCAAAAGGGGTATTGATGAAGTCACGTAACCTCAGTGAAGAAGAAGCTTACAAGGCACTGCGCAAACATGCCATGGACACCGGCCGGCCTATCCAGGCGGTAGCAGCCGATATATTGGCCGTCAGCGGCCTGTTGAAACCCGGTGACGATCAATGACCGACCTGACTATCGCCTACAGCCCGCTTAACGACGCCGCCCTGGTACTGGTCGCCGAAGCCTTGGGCTTTTACGACTCCGAAGGCCTGAACGTGACGCTCAGCCGCGAAGCCAACTGGTCCAATATCCGTGACAAGCTGGCCTATGGCCTGGTCGATGCGGCCCATATCCTGGCCCCCGCTCCCTTTGCCGCAGCGCTGGGCTTAGGTCCCTCCATGGGCCGCATCATCGCGCCCATGGCGCTGGGCGCCAACGGCAATGCCTTCGTCGTCTCGAAAGCGCTCAAGGAGAGACTGGCCGATACCCAGCCGGCCCAGACCAAGCTGTCCCTGATCGAAACCGGCCGCATGCTGGCGCGCGAAGTCGAACGCCGGCGCAAGACGGGCGAAGGCCGGCTCGTCTTCGCCGTGCCCTTTACCTGGTCGCCGCACCATTTCGTCCTGCGTCACTGGGCCTCGTCGGCCGGCCTGGATCCCGAACGCCAATTGCAGTGGGTCGTCCTGCCGCCTTCGCGCATGGCCGACATGCTGAAGGACGGCGTCATCGACGGATTCTGCTCCGGCTCGCCCTGGCCGCAGACGGCGCAACTGATGGGCCGCGGAGAGATCCTGTTCACCGATCCCGACTACTGGAGCCTGAAGCCGGAAAAGGTGCTGGGCGTGCGCTCCAAATGGGCCGAGCAAAACCCGCAGGCCACCGTGGCCCTGATTCGCGCCCTGCTCCGTGCCGGCCTGTGGGCTGCCAATCCCCGCAACCACGACGATCTGATGCGCATCCTGGCACGCCGCATCTATGTCAATGCACCGCATGAGGCCATCGCCATGGCCCTCAAGGACGGCGGCTCGGGCTATCTACTGGATCCCCAGACCGCTACCTTCCCCTGGATCAGTCATGCGAAGTGGTTCCTGGGTCAGATGGTGACATGGGGCTGGCTGACGCCGGATCACGATTTCGATCAGCTGGCGCGTCACATCTATCGCCCCGACCTGTGGTGTGAAGCCGCAGCCCCCCTCGGTTTCGATTGTCCGATGAACGACGAGAAGGATGAAGGCGGCCGGCCCGGGCCCTGGACCCTGCCCGCGACGCCCAATGCGATCACCATGCCGCCTAACCGGCTGTTCGATGGCGGGGTCTTCCGCTGCTTTTGACGATCACAGATATGTGATTACAATTGCAACCATTTGCCGCCTTTTCGCACAAGCGTCATAGTTCTCCCAATGTGACCCTTTTGCCGCGCCAATCGTGGCATTTCCGCCGCATATTTATTTTGCAACGCAACATGGTTTGAATCCACGTTGACGTAATTGCGATCCAGGCTGATCGTCCGTGTGCGGCCAAAGACGGCGGCAACCGAATTCCACGCCCACTGCGCCAATGGCGGCGCGGCAGGCCACATAGACAATGACGTCTCAAGTCCGACCGACCCTCTTCGAGGGGAAGTCCGCTTGGGACGTTTTTTTTTACTTTTTCCAAGGGGACCACGGTGACTCGACTGAAACCACTGACACCACGCGTAATCAAGACAACCCTTCTGGCGACCGCCGCCATGGCTGGCCTGGCCATGACAACGGGCGCCCGGGCCGAGGACACGATCGCCGACGCTCTCACCGCGGCCAAGCCGATCTTCGAATCGAGCCTGCGCTCGGAACATGTCGATCAGCAGGGCTTTGCCAATCAGGCTGACGCCGTGACGTGGCGCAACCGCTTCGGCTTTACCAGCGGCGAATTCAAGAACTTCAAGGCACTGATCGAGGTCGACTCGGTCCAGGCCCTGCAGTCGGACTACAATTCGACCCTGAACGGCAAGACGACGTATCCGACCGTGCTGGACCCGCAGGTGACCGAGATCAATCGCGCCCAGATCACCTGGACACCAAGCGAAACCACGACCGTCACGGTCGGCCGCCAGCGCATGATCCTCGACGACGCGCGCTTCATCGGCAATGTCGGCTGGCGCCAGGACGAACAGACCTTCGACGCCGTCCGCGTCGACACGACGCTGTGGCGCGTCAAGCTGACCGGCGCCTATATCGGCCGCGTCAACCGTGTCGCCGGCGACGCCAAGGACTGGACCTCCAACTCCTATCTGTTGAACGCGAGCTACAGTGTCTCCGAAGCCCTGAAGTTCACGGCGTTCGAATATGCCTTCGACTTCAAGACCGCCGCCACGACCATCCTGCCCGCCGACATCACCAATGCCAAGGTATCCTCGGTGACCACCTCGGGCCTGCGCGCCTTCGGCAGCCAGTGGGCCGGTCCGCTGAAGCTCAACTACGTCGTCCAATATGCCGGCCAGACGCCGTCGGGCGACAATCCGGCACCGCATTTCAACCTGCATGAAACCATGCTGGAGGGTGCGGCCACCTGGGACATCTATACCTTCAAGCTGAATTATGAGGCGCTGGAAGGCAATGGCACCCAGGGCTTCATCACGCCGCTGGGCACCGTACACGCCTTCGAAGGCTTCGCGGATGTCTTCGCCTCGACCGGCGGCAACAAGACCTTCGCCAATGGCATAGACGACCTGAACGCCACCTTTGTCATCGCCGGCCACACCAAGCCGTGGGCGCCGTGGATCATGAACCCGACCTTGACAGTCGTCTATCACGACCTGAAGTCGGATCGCCTGGGCATGGATATCGGCAAGGAATGGGACGCCGTCCTGACCGCCGGCATCACCAAGAATCTCAGCCTGATGCTGAAATACGCCGATTTCGAACGCGCCGACCCCACCATGCCGGCCTCGCGCACCAAGACCTGGATCATGCTCCAATACAAGCTGTGACCGCGCTCAATCGGCAAAGCGCCAGCGCAAACTATCATTCAAGGATTACCCGTTATGACCGATAAGCTTAACAAGACAACAGGCGCCAACCGCCGCCAGGCGCTGATCGGCGCCGCAGCAACCGTGGCCGCCGCGCGCGCCCTGTTCCCGTCCGGCGCCTTCGCCGCCGGCAAGGGACCCGAAGTCGCCGCCGCCAAGCTGGGCTTCATCGCCCTGACCGACTCCTCACCCCTGATCATCGCCAAGGAACGCGGTCTGTTCGCCAAGTACGGCATGCCCGACGTCGAGGTGCTGAAACAGGCGTCATGGGCGGCCACGCGCGACAACCTCGTCCTCGGCAGCCAGGGCGGCGGCATTGACGGCGCCCACATCCTGTCGCCTATGCCCTATCTGATCACGACCGGCCAGGCCGCCAAGGCCACGCCGATGTACATCCTGGCCCGCCTCAATGTAAACGGCCAGGCGATCAGCGTCGGGAACGACCTGAAAAGCGTCCAGGTCGGCCTGAACAGTTCAGGCCTCAAGGCCAAGTTCGCCCAGCTCAAGGCCGCCGGCAACATCGCCAAGGTCGCCATGACCTTCCGTGGCGGCACCCACGACCTGTGGGTCCGTTACTGGCTGGCGGCCGGCGGTATCAATCCGGATACCGACTGCTCGACCATCGTCATCCCGCCGCCCCAGATGGTCGCCAATATGAAGGCCGGCACCCAGGATGCCTTCTGCGTCGGCGAACCGTGGAACGGCCAGCTGGTGTCGCAAAAGGTCGGCTATACCGCCACAACGACCTCGGAAATCTGGATGAACCATCCGGAAAAAGCGCTCGGCATGCGCGCCGACTGGGTCGACAAGCACCCGAACGCCGCCAAGGCCCTGATCGCCGCCACCATGGAAGCCGCCCAGTGGTGCGAAAAGAACCGCGCCGCCATGTGCGCCATCACGGCCGGCCGGCAATATATCAACGTGCCCACCGGCGATATCGTCCCGCGTCTGCAGGGTACGATCGATTACGGCGATGGCCGCAAGGTGTCCGGCAGCCCGCACGTCATGAAGTTCTGGAATGACTTCGCCGCCTTCCCGTTCAAGTCGCACGACGCCTGGTTCATCACCGAAAACAAGCGCTGGGGTAATTTCGACGCCAGCCTCAACACCAACGCCCTGGTCAACAAGGTCAACCGCGCCGACCTGTGGCGTGAAGTCGCCAAACAGTACGGCATCGCTACCCCTGCCACGGATTCGCGCGGCGTCGAAAAGTTCTTCGACGGCAAGGTCTTCGACCCGGCCAACCCCGACGCCTATCTCAACAGCCTGTCCATCAAGAAGCTGAGCTGATCATGGCTTTCGACCGCGTCAGAAAATCTCCCGAGGTTCCAGTCATGTCCGCGCCGCCCACGATCGACCGCTCCGCCTTGCTCAAGGCGGCGCAACAAAAACAGATCGAGGCCGCTCGCTTCCGTAAGGGCGCTGATCGTGTCTCGACCTTCCTCATGCCGTTGCTGGTCATAGCCGTGCTCGGCACCGCCTGGGAGGGTGTAGCGCGCGCCTTCCCAGGCGGACTTCCTGGTCCGGTCCAGGTGTGGACCGACTCGAAGGAACTGATCACCGATCCGTTCTTCGATCGCGGCGGCGTGGACAAGGGCTTGTTCTGGCACGTCCTGACCTCCCTGTCGCGTGTCGGTATCGGGTTTTCGCTGGCAGCTGTGGTGGGCGTCCTGACGGGCGCCTTCATCGGCACGGTCGCCTGGGCGCGCAAGGGTTTCGATCCGATCTTCCAGGTCCTGCGCACGGTCCCGCCCCTGGCGTGGCTGCCCTTGTCCCTGGCCATGCTGCGCGAAGCTCAGCCCTCGGCCCTGTTCGTCATCTTCATCACCTCGATCTGGCCGATCCTGATCAATACCGCCGTCGGCGTGCGCAATATCCCGGTCGATTATCTCAATGTCGCGCGCGTACTTCGCCTGCATCCCGTCGAGGTGTTTTTCAAGATCATGCTGCCCGCCGCGACGCCGCACATCTTCACCGGCCTGCGCATCGGGGTCGGCATGAGCTGGCTGGCCATCGTCGCTTCTGAAATGCTGCTGGGCGGGGTGGGCATCGGCTTCTTCATCTGGGACCAGTACAATTCGTCGCGGATGTCGGACATCATCGTCGCCCTGGCCTATGTCGGCCTGGTCGGCTACTGCCTCGACCGCATGGTTGCGGGCCTCGGCAATATCGTCTCACGCGGCACGACAGCGGATTAATAAACCCAATGACCAAGCCCTTCCTTTCCCTTGAAAATCTGTATGTCGACTTCGAACGCGACGGCGTGATCAGCAGCGTCCTCGAAGACGTTACCCTTCACGTCAATGCCGGCGAATACATCTCGATCATCGGCCATTCCGGCTGCGGCAAGTCGACCCTGCTCAATGTCGTCGCTGGCCTGGTGCCGCTGACCCTTGGCGCCGCCCTGCTCGGCAACAAGGAGATCTCAGGCCCGGGCCCCGACCGCGCCGTGGTCTTCCAGAACCACTCGCTGCTGCCGTGGATGACGGTCTATGAGAATGTCCGCCTGGCGGTCGACAAGCTTTATGGCGCCAACGAGACCATGAGCATGCTGCATGCCCGCGTCATGAAGGTCCTCGACCTGGTCAAGATGAGCGACGCCGCCAAAAAACGTCCCGGCGAAATCTCAGGCGGCATGAAGCAACGCGTCGGCATCGCCCGCGCCCTGGCCATGGAACCCAAGGTCCTGTTGCTCGACGAGCCGTTCGGTGCGCTGGATGCCCTGACCCGCGGCCATCTGCAGGATACCGTCATGGCCCTGCATTCGCGCATCAATGCCACGGTGCTGATGATCACGCACGACGTCGACGAAGCCGTCCTGCTGGCCGACCGTGTCGTGATGATGACCAACGGCCCGAAGGCGACGATCGGCAAGATCGTCGACGTCAAATGTCCGCGCCCGCGTTCACGCCTGCGCGCCATGGAAGATCCTGAGTTCGTCCGTTGCCGCCAGGAGATCGTCGCCTTCCTGGAAGCCCACGACAAAGTCGAAAAACCCCTCCTCACACCGGCGTGATTTCAAATGTAACTAACTAGCTCTTTTTTCGGCAAACCGCACAGACACGGCAAAATGACAGTTTGCCGGGGATTTTGTGACATTTTTGCAGCGCAACATGACCCAGCCGCATCCGGGAGAGATGCTGGCTGCGTCTTTGCATTGACGAAACGGTCATCGCGGATCATCCTGGTCCCATGGCGGTCAAGGACGATCGCCTATCCTCCAACCTTGTGGCGCCAATGGCGGTGACGCGGGTTACATTGACGATGACGTCTCAGGTCGACTTCCCGATTTTCGGGGGTTAGCTTGGGGCGTTTTTTTTTGCGTGAAAAGAGACAAGATGATCAGCAAGGACTTCTTCAAGGCGGGCCACACGCCCACCCTGTTCTCGGCCTTCCTTTATTTCGACATGAGTTTCATGGTCTGGGTCCTGCTTGGCGCGCTGGGTGTCCAGATTGCCAAGACGCTCGGCCTCACCCCGGCTGAAAAAGGCTTCATGGTCGCCGTGCCGATCCTGGCCGGCGCAGCCCTGCGTCTGGTCAACGGCTTCCTGGTCGACCGGATCGGCCCGAAAAAGACCGGCACTGTGGCGCAGTCAATCGTTATCGTTGGCTTGCTCGCGGCCTTCCTGCTCCATGTCAATTCCTACGGCGGCATTCTGGCGCTCGGCATTGTGCTCGGTATGGCCGGCGCCTCTTTTGCCGTCGCCCTGCCTCTGGCCTCGCGCTGGTACCCGCCGAAATATCAGGGCATCGCGCTGGGCATCGCCGGCGCCGGCAATTCCGGTACGGTCTTCGCCTCGCTGTTCGCGCCGACCCTGGCCAAGATGTTCGGCTGGACGGCCGTTTTCGGCATCGTCGCCATCCCGCTGATCATAACCTTCGTCATCTATCAGTTCCTGGCCAAGGATGCACCCGACCAGCCGCCGGCCAAGACGCTGGCGCAGTATCTCGCCATCTTCAAACAGTCCGACGCCTGGTGGTTCATGTTCTTCTACGGCGTTACCTTCGGCGGATTCGTCGGCCTGTCGTCGTCGCTCAACATCTATTTCAACGTCGAATATGGCCTGGAGCCGGTTGTCGCGGGCTTTTTCACCGCCGCCTGCGTCTTTGCCGGCTCTCTGTTCCGTCCGGTCGGCGGCGGCCTGGCCGATCGTATCGGCGGCATCCGAACGCTCTCGATAATGTACAGCATCGCCGCTGTCGCCCTAGTCGTCCTCAGCTTCAAAATGCCCAGCGTGTGGCAGACCCTGTTCATCCTGGTCATCGGCATGGGCGCGCTCGGCATGGGCAATGGCGCGGTCTTCCAACTGGTGCCGCAGCGTTTCCGCAACGAGATGGGCGTCATGACCGGCCTGGTCGGCATGTGTGGCGGGGTTGGCGGGTTTTACCTGGCGGCCAGCCTGGGCCTGGCCAAGCAACTGACCGGCAGCTACCAGATCGGCCTGATCGGATTTGCCTGCCTGGCGGTGATCGCCCTGGGCGGCCTGACCCTGGTCAAGGCGCGCTGGCGCGGCACCTGGCAGGCCTTCGGGGCTGCCGACGCCAAGCTTTAGAAAGTAAGGCTTTATCCACAGATTACACAGATTTCGCAGATTACCCTTCACCACGGCCGGCGACCATTTCGACAGGACAAGGCTAAGGTCAATAATCTGCGTCATCTGTGTAATCTGTGGATTTCAACTATGGTCGGCGCCACAGGCACGAAGTGAGGCCCTACGCGCGAAAATACAGCCACCATCTCGCACTGCACAATTACAAATACCCGTTGACAAACCCTGGTTTTGTAATACCTTCAATAGTCTGATCACTGAAGATCAACCCCATTCGCGTCCCTGAACCAACGAAGGTTTTGGCGGCGCATCATAAGGACAACGGAGTCCCGAACCGGCTTGCTCAAGCATTTGAGCAGGCTGCGGTTCGGGGCTCTTTTTTTTGCTCGAAAGGGTCCGTTATGGGCGCACAAAAAGCCCGCATAGTTGTAATTGGGGCCGGCATGGCCGGTGGCCGCATCGTCGAAGAAATCCTCAAGCGCGACGAAACGCGTTTCGAGATTTCGATCATCGGCGCCGAAGCCTGCGCCACCTACGACCGCATCCAGCTGTCACCGGTCCTCGCCGGGGAAAAGACCTTCGACGATATCGTCACCCACAGCCAGGACTGGTACGACGCCAACGGCGTGAAGACCCATTTCGGCTATTGGGTCCAGTCGATCGACACGGTGACAAAGCATGTCATCCTGCACGACGGGCAGACGATCGCCTATGACAAGCTGATCCTGGCCATGGGCTCCGACCCGATCCGCCTTCCCCTGCCTGGCGCCGACCTGCACGGCGTTGTCGCCTTCCGCGACCTGCACGATGTCGACGCCATGCAAAAGGCGGCGGAAAACGCCAAGCATACGGGGAACAACGAGGCTGTCGTCATCGGCGGTGGCCTGCTCGGCCTCGAAGCCGCCTACGGCCTTGCCAAGCGCGGCATGAAGGCGACCGTCATCCATCTGGTCGACGTCCTGATGGAACGCCAGCTCGACGAAGCCGCCGGCCGCCTGCTCGAAAAGGCCCTGCTCGATCGCGGCGTCATCTCGGTGCTCAACGCCAGTTCCGAAGCCATCCTCGGTGAAACCCATGTCGAAGGCCTGAAGCTGAAGGACGGCCGCGTTATCCCGGCCTCGCTGCTGGTCATGGCCGTCGGCATCCGCCCCCATGTCGAACCCGCCAAGTCGTCCGGCCTGGTGGTCGAACGCGGCATTGTGGTCGACGACCAGATGAGAACGTCCGATCCCGATATCTTCGCCGTCGGCGAATGCGCCCAGCATCGCGGCCAGTGCTACGGTCTGGTCGCGCCCATATGGGAGATGTGCCGCACCCTGGCCGACGTCCTGACCGAAAAGAACGTCGATGCCGCCTATGCCGGCTCCAACCTCGCCACGCGCCTCAAGGTGTCAGGCGTCGACCTCTACTCCGCCGGTCAGTTCGCCGGCGGCGAGGGCTGTGAGGACATCGTCTTCCGCGACCCGTCACGCGGCGTCTACAAGCGCATCGTCATCAAGGACGACAAACTGGTCGGGACGGTTCTGTTCGGTGAGGCGGCCGATGGCGGCTGGTATTTCGACCTGATCAAGAAGGCCGAGAGCGTCGCTGATATTCGCGATACGCTCATCTTCGGCCAGGCCGTCACCAATGCCCTGGCCGGCCAGGACCCTTCTAACGCCGTTGCGGCGTGGCCTGACGACACGGAAGTGTGCGGCTGCAACGGCGTATCCAAGGGTCAAGTCGTCGCCTCGATCAGCGCCGGCGCCGATACGCTCGACAAGGTGCGCGGGACCTGCAAGGCCTCGGCCAGTTGCGGTTCGTGCACCGGGATTGTCGAAAGCCTGCTGAAATGCACGCTGGGTGATGCCTTCAAGGCCCAGACCGGGCCCAAGCCGATGTGCAAATGCACGGAACACGGCCACGCCCTGGTTCGCAAGGCGATCGTCGAGCAGAAGCTGATGAACATCCCCGATGTCATGCAGGCCCTGAAATGGTCGACGCCCGACGGCTGTTCGTCGTGCCGTCCGGCGCTCAACTACTACCTGCTGTGCGCCTGGCCGAAGCAATATGCCGACGATCCGCGCTCGCGTTTTGTCAACGAACGCAACCACGCCAATATCCAGAAAGACGGTACCTATTCGGTCGTACCGCGCATGTGGGGCGGCCTGACCTCGGCCAAGGAACTGCGCGCGATCGCCGATGTCGTCGACAAGTTCAACGTCCCGATGGTCAAGGTGACCGGCGGCCAGCGTCTCGACCTGTTCGGCATCAAGAAGCAAGACCTGCCCGCCGTCTGGGCCGATCTCAATGCCGCCGGCATGGTGTCGGGTCACGCCTATGCCAAGGCCCTGCGCACGGTGAAGACCTGCGTCGGTTCGGAATGGTGCCGCTTCGGTACCCAGGACTCGACCGGTCTCGGCGTCAAGCTGGAACAGGCGACCTGGGGCAGTTACATGCCGCACAAGTTCAAGATGGCGGTGTCGGGTTGCCCGCGCAACTGCGCCGAGGCGACGATCAAGGACTTCGGTGTCGTCTGCGTTGACAGCGGCTACGAGCTGCATGTCGGCGGCAATGCCGGCATCCATGTGCGAGTCACCGACCTGCTGACCAAGGTGGCGACCGAACAGGAGGCGCTGGAATGGTCCATGGCCTTTGTCCAGCTTTACCGCGAAGACGCCTGGTACCTCGAACGCACAGCCCCCTGGGTGGAGCGTGTCGGTCTCGACTTCGTCAAGGACGGCCTTGCCGAGCCTGCGGTCCGCGCCGCCCTGATCGCCCGCTTCCTGGAAAGCCAGGAAATCTACCAGGTCGACCCCTGGGCTGAACACGCCCCAAAATCCGAACCTGCCAAGGTTTTCTCGCCGCTCGCCGATCTGCGCGAAGGCTTCACGCAACCGGAACCCGCCGAATGAACGCGAATGTAAGCATAAACTGGGTCGATGTCGGCGGCGCCATTGAAGTGGCCCGCCAAAGCGCCCGCCGAGTCGAGACCCTGATGGGGCCGATCGCCGTGTTCCGCACGGTAGCCGATGAATATTTCGCCGTCTTCGACAAGTGCCCGCACAAGGGCGGTCCCCTGTCGGAGGGTATCGTCCACGGCCGCGCCATTGCCTGCCCGCTGCACAACTGGTCGATCTCGCTTGAGACCGGTGAGGCCATGGGCGTCGACGCCGGCAAGGGCTGCACGCCCACGGTCCCACTCGAAATCCGCGATGGGCGGATATTGCTGGGACTTCCACACTGACCCCATTTTCCCTTCTCTCCTTGTGAGGAGAGAAGGGACTTACACCGGAACCATTCATGTTCGAACCCGCCCCCACCACCACGACCCTGACGACCTGCCCCTATTGCGGGGTCGGCTGTGGCGTGAAGGCGGACCTGGCCGGCGGGCGGGCTCTGAAGGTCAAGGGCGATGACAGCCATCCGGCCAATCTGGGCCGCCTGTGCTCGAAAGGCACGGCGCTCGGTAACACATTTGGCCTCGAAGGTCGCCTCCTCCACCCGAGAATGCGCCGGGAAAACGGCCAGCTTGAACAGGCCAGCTGGGACGAAGCCCTCGATACGGTCGCCCAGAAATTCAACGCCATCATCAACGAACATGGTCCGGACGCGGTCGCCTTCTATGTCTCGGGTCAGTTGCTGACCGAGGACTATTACGCCGTCAACAAGCTGGCCAAGGGCTATATCGGTACGGCCAATATCGACACCAATTCGCGCCTGTGCATGTCATCGGCCGTGGCAGCGCACAAGCAGGCCTTTGGTGCCGACCTGGTTCCCGGCATCTATGACGACCTGACGGAAGCCGATCTGCTGATCTTTTCCGGCCACAACGCCGCCTGGACCCATCCGGTGCTGTATCGCCGTATTGAAAGCCGCCAGGGTCAGATGCGCATCTGCATCGACCCGAAGCGTACCGACACGGCCAAGGCGAGCGACCTGCACCTGATGATCCGCCCGCAGACCGATGTGCGCCTGTGGAACGGCTTATGCGCCCATCTCATCGCCCGCGACGCCATCGATCACGACTTTATCGACCTGCATACGCAGGGCTTCACCCGCCTGCTCGCCGCCCTGTGCGAGGATGACCAGAGCCTGGATGCCGTGGCGCAGGACTGCGGCCTGTCGCCGGCCGATCTCAAGACCTTTTACGACGCCTTCCTGCATACCCCCAAGGTCGTCAGCCTGTTCAGCCAGGGGTCCAACCAGTCCGCTCAGGGGGTCAATAAGGGACTGAGCCTGATCAATGCCCACCTGCTGTCGGGCAAGATCGGCAAGCGAGGCGCCGCCCCCTTCTCGATCACCGGCCAGCCCAACGCCATGGGCGGCCGCGAAGTCGGCGGCCTGGCCAATATGCTGGCCGCCCACATGGATTTCGATCCGACGTCGAGGGCCCTGGTCCAGCGTTACTGGCAGTCGCCAACCGTCGCGCCCAAGCCCGGCCTCAAGGCGGTCGACATGTTCGACGCCGTTCATGCCGGCAAGATCAAGGCGATCTGGATCATGGCCACCAATCCGATGGTCTCCATGCCGGACACCAACAAGATCCATGAAGCGCTGTCCAGGTGCGAACTGGTCGTCGTGTCGGACGTTATTGCGCGCACCGACACCATGGACATGGCCCATATCCAGCTTCCAGCCGCGGCCTGGGGCGAAAAGGACGGTACGGTCACCAATTCGGAACGCGTTATCTCGCGTCAGCGCCGCATGACCTCTCTGCCGGGCGAGGTCAGGCCCGACTGGGCTATCGTCGCCGAGGTTGCCCGCCGAATGAACAGCTCGTGGGACGCTGCCTTTTCGTGGCGCAACCCGTCAGAGGTCTTCCGCGAATATGCCGGCCTGACCGCTTTTGAAAACACCGGGCAACGTTTCCTCAACCTGAGCGGCCTCGCCGACCTCGCACCCGCTGACTACGACAGGCTGGCGCCGACGCGTTGGCCGGTTACAAAGGCTGGTTCGGGCCAGCGCCTGTTCGCCGATGGCCGCTTCGCCACGCCCGATGGCCGGGCGCGACTGATTGCACCGAAAGCCGCCGGCCCGGCGAATGCGACCTCTCCCGACCTGCCGTTCAGCCTGAACAGCGCGCGCGTTCGCGATCACTGGCATACCCTGACGCGCACCGCCCTGGCGCCTGAACTGAACCGTCACATCACCGAGCCCCTGCTCGACATCCACCCAAAGGATGCCCGGCGACTGGGCATTCGGGAAGGACGCCTGGCCGTCGTGACGACCGCCTATGGCGAAGCCGTACTGAAGGCCAATGTTACGGACGATGTCCGCGAGGGCAGTCTCAGCGTACCCATGCACTGGACGAAGCAATTTGCGCCGTTGGGCCGTTCGAACCAGCTGATCAACCCGGCGGTCGACCCGATGTCGGGCCAGCCGGAGTTCAAGCACACGCCGGCCCGTGTCCACGCCTATAACGAAACCTGGCACGGCTTCGTCATGACACCGCGCAATTTCGACGGTGACCTGCCGAAATGGGGCGAAGATACGGTTTGGCGGCGGACCGCGCATGCCTTTGCCGATTGTTTCGAGATCGCCGGCATCGCAGCGCTGGACGCGGCGATGATCGAGACCAATCTGACGCTCGACGACACAACGGCCGGCGTGACCCGGCGTGTGCGTATCGAGAATGGCCGCCTGACGCGCGTTATTTTCCTGACACCGATCGACAAACGCCTTCCGTCGCGCGACTGGCTGCTCGAGCGTTTCGGCGATCTGGTGCTTGATGCCAGGGATCGCGCCGCCCTGCTGATCGGCCGTCTTCCCGGCGTCCAGGACAAGGGGCGGATCATCTGCGCCTGTCGCGGCGTCGGCGAGAAGACGATCAATGCTGCCATTACCGAAGGCGCCCTGACCGTCGAGGAGATTGGCGACGTCACGACAGCAGGCACAGCCTGCGGCTCGTGCAAGGGCGAACTGAAACAGTGCCTGCTGAGCTTTGCGAAAAAGGAAGTCACCCATGCCGCATGATACCAAGTCTCCGGGATTCGTCTCGCTCGTCGGCGCCGGCCCAGGTGATGCCGATCTGCTGACCCTGGGCGCGCTCAAGGCGATTCAGTCAGCCCAGGCCCTGCTTTACGACGCCCTGGTGTCCGAAGACATTCTGGCCCTGGCCCCCGCCCGCTGCGTCAAGATCTGCGTCGGGAAACGCGGCGACCGCCTGTCGGTTCCACAGGAGAAGACCAATGCCCTGATGGTCCGCCTGGCCCGCCGCGGCCTGCATGTCGTCCGGCTGAAGGGCGGTGATCCGTCGATGTTCGGCCGTGTCGAGGAAGAACGCCTGCATCTCGATCGCCACGGTATCGCGCACAAGACCCTGGCCGGTGTCACCGCCGCCAGCGCCGCCGCCGCCCAGTTCTCATTCCCCTTGACCCATCGCGGCGAGGCGCGCGCCGTCACCTTCCTGACCGGCCGCGGCCTTGATGGCTCGATTGCCTTTGAAGACGGCACCCTGGGCGACCCGAAGGCCAGCCTTGTCTTCTACATGTCGTCGCACAATGCCGCGCATATCGAGGCGGCCCTGCTGAAGGCCGGCCGCGAGCCAAACACCGCCATGGTGTTTGTCGAAAATGCCGGCCGGGCCAATGCGCGAATCCAGACCGGGCGCCTGTCGGACCTGGCCAGAGATGTCGCTGCGG
Source organism: Asticcacaulis sp. P2_C5 (assembly GCF_056404555.1). NCBI lineage: Bacteria > Pseudomonadati > Pseudomonadota > Alphaproteobacteria > Caulobacterales > Caulobacteraceae > Asticcacaulis > Asticcacaulis sp. P2_C5. The sequence goes on along the minus strand of NZ_JBFUDU010000016.1, from coordinate 71,733 downwards.
CCAACTATCAGGGGCCCGTGCTGATCGGCGTCGGCGACGCCTTTGCCTATGCGCGCGCCCATCAGGCCCTGCCGGTCCTGCAGCGCCAGGCATAACGGCGAATACGTATTCTTTCGCTGCATCAATTGTGACGTCCGGTGATCTGTGCACACTGGCCGGATGGGAAGTGTCACAACCAAAGTCCGCCTGGAAGATCTGGCAAGGATCGCAGGCCTGTCTATCGCGACCGTGTCGCGCGCCCTCAACGATTCCCCCGTCGTCAATCGCATCACCAAGCGCCGGGTACGCAATGTCGCGTTGGAACAGGGGTATGCCGTAACCCGGTTCTCCCTGCGCGCCGAGGCGCCGGCCTGTACCCTGGGTATTTTCATCTCGTCCAGCCATCACGCCGGCGACCTGCTGTTCAATCCATTTTATCAGCAGATGATCGCCAGTATTGGCCAGGCCGCCCGCAGCCAGGGCTGCGACCTGCACCTGTCCAACCTGCCCCTGCACGACAGGCTCGACCTCGTCGAGGTGATGGAAACGGCGCGGGTCGACGGGGCCATCTTTATCGGACAATGCCTGCTGCACGACCGCTTCAATCAACTGGCCGAGACCCACGACAATTTTATCGTGTGGGGCCAGGGCGCCCCGGGTCAGAAATACCGCACTGTCGGCTCCGACAACCTGGCCGGCGGCCTGCGCGCAACGGAACATCTGGCGAAGCTGGGCCGGCGCCGGATTGTCTATCTCGGCGACACGGACGGGATGGAATTCCGGCAACGCTTTCAGGGCTACCTCAACGCACTGGGTGCGCATGGCCTGGCGTTCAGTCCCCAGCTGGTCGTGCCCGTCGCTTCGGATACGACGGCGGCGGACCTGGCTATGACCTCCCTATGGAACAGCGGGCTGCGGTTCGACGGTGTTTTCGCTGCCAGCGACGCCATAGCCTTCGGTGCGATGATGGCGCTGCAACGCTTGGGGCTACACATTCCTGACGATGTGAGCGTGGTCGGCTACGACAATACGCACCTCGCAGACCTGTCGCGGCCACGCCTGACGGCTGTGTCACAGGACCTGGTGGCCTCAGGTCAGCTCATGGTCTCAAAGCTGGTCGGTACGGCGGCCAATGACAAGGTCGTGTCGGAATATGTCTCTACGCAACTGGTCATTCGCGAGTCATGCGGAGGCGCCTTCGTTCGAGAATGATGAGTCTACCGGGCACCTGCAGTCGGCCACACTTTTTTGGAAACCTCTGAATTTACAGCAATTTTCAACGCGGAAAGCGCCGAAAAGTCGGAAAGACGCAGAAACGAAGTTCGGCGAAGCCAAATCCGAGTATTTGGTTCTACCGCGCGAAGCGCCTCTATTTGCATATGCCGCAGTCTGCGCAGAATGAATGCCCTTCGGGCGAAAGCTTTCTGCCTCTTTCTTTTTCCGCGTCTTTCCGACTTTTCGGCGCTTTCCGCGTTGAAAATTGCTGTATATTCAGAGCATTGCGCGACAATCGATGCAGCCCACAAACCAACGCTTCACCGTCCTTTTTTTGCCCTATCCGGCTTGCCGGCAACGAAACGGATAGCCTGGCCGCCACCGGGCGCCAGTTTCACGGTCAGGGTGTCGGCTGCCGTTACCTGCCGCGTCTCGATGACGATGTCGAAGCGGGCGTCGCCCTCCATTCCGGCATGGTCGCCATCGCGATAGATTTGCGCCGTATAGGTGCGGCCCGGCGTCAGGAAGCTTAACGGCACCGTCTCGCTGCGTGCGGTTTCGTCCGTCACAGCGCCCAGATACCAGTCGTCGGAATGGCGATCCTTGCGCACGATGGTGGCGAAGTCACCGGGTTCGCCACCGAGCGCGATCGATTGGTCCCAGTCGGTCGGCACGTCCTTGATGAACTGGAAGGGCTTGGGATATTTGGCGTAGTTTTCCGGCAGGTCGGCCGCCATCTGGATCGGTGAATACAGCACGACGTACAACGCCAGTTGCTTGGCCTGGGTCGAGGCAATCGGCTTGCCCTGGCCCTGCAGCGACAGGATACCCGGCGTGAAGTCCATCGGGCCGGACAGCATGCGGGTGAAGACCAGGTTGGCCTCGTGCTCCGGCGGGTTCTGCGGATCGCCCCAGGCATTGTATTCCATCCCGCGCTGGCCCTCGCGTGACACCCAATTCGGATAGGTGCGGCGCAGGCCGGTGTCCTTGATCGGCTCATGCGTGTCGATGGCGATATGGTATTTCGCCGCCGTTGCTACATTGGCCAGATAATGGCGCACCATCTCCTGGCTGTCGTTCCACGCGAAGCGCACACTGCCGTCCGGCGCCGTGACACGCGCGCCGCCGGCGTCGGCGACATAGCCCGTCTTCACCGAATCGACGCCGTATTTCTCATACAGCGCAAAGCCCGCCGCCATCTGCGGCTCATAGTTGGCGATATTGCCGGCGGTTTCGTGGTGGCCGATCAGGTGGACACCCAGCTTGGCGCCATAGGCCGACAAGGCGGGCAGGTCGAAGTCGGGATAGGCTTCGGTATAGGAGAAGTTGAAGCCCTTGGCGTACCAATCCTCCCAGCCCTTGTTCCAGCCTTCGACCAGGACACCGCGGAAACCGCTTTTCGCAGCGAAATCCATATACAGCTCGGTATTCTGCGTCGTGGCGCCATGACGCGGTCCCGCTTCCCAGGTCCAGTTGTTGAGGTGCATGCCCCACCAGATGCCGATATATTTGTACGGCTTGACCCACGACACATCGCCCAGCCGATTGGGTTCGTTCAGGTTCAGGATCAGGTCGGAACCGTTGTACAGGCCAGCCGCCGAATCCGTGATCTGAATCGTGCGCCACGGCGTCGGGAACGGGGCGTTACGCACCACGGGCGTACCCATGGCCGACGGTGCCAGGCGCGTCTGCAGACGCTGACCGTCAACCCGGCGCAGCCAATAGGCGGCATAGTCGACCAGGGCCGCTTCGTGGAAGGACATATAGACGCCCTGATTCGTTTTGAGCGTCATGGGCGTCTGCGCCTCGCTAACCTCGGCCAGGGGCGTATGGCTATAGAGATATTCTTCGCGGTTCGATTCCCCGGCCACATCCCACCACGCGGTCGCCGGATCGGCGACGGTGAATTCGGTCAGTTCATCCATGATTTCGAGCCGGTGCAACTGCGGCTGGTCGGGAAATTCGTAGCGGAAGCCGACGCCGTCGTCATAGAGCCGGAAAACGACCGTCATCCGGCGGTCGTCCCATGTCTTCTGCATCAGGTCGACGCGCAGTTCGTTATAGTGGTTGCGCACATAGCGGCGCTCACCCCACGGCTGCTCCCAGGTGTCGTCGTGGGACGAGGACTGCGCCTTATCGAGCGAGAACGCGTGGTCGAACTTCGGCGCATTGGCCAGGATCAGGCCGAGGCGCGATGGCGCGATAACGACCTTCCCGTTGCGCGAAATCCGATAGAACAGGCTGCCGTCACCGCTCAGCATGATATCGGCATGCAGGGTCTTTTCCGGTGAGTCCACACTGGCAATCGCTTGGTACTGTGCCGTCGCCATGGCCGTCTGCGACGCGTCAGCAACAACGGGACCGGCAACTGGAGCGGTGTCCTGGGCCAGGGCGGGCATCGCACATATCAGCGTGCCGATCAGTGTAACCGCCATGACGGCGACCGGATGACGTCGAGCTTGCATAGCGTTTCCTCTGCGGCCTTCTAACGGAGCCATAGTCTACAACTTAATGCAAAATTAATTGGCACTCAATGAAAATATGTATGTAAATGAACAACTTAATTCTGAAAAATTTTTCATAAAATGTCATGTTTTGCAGAGCGCTGAAGGTTTCCACACCACAGCTTTCTGCGTCCAAACCCTGAAAAATCTTTTTTGTTCAGGGTCCGACATCGCTTCCTTACGCCCGTACTCCCAAGTTATGGGCTGTATTGGAAGTGCGAACGATGAAATTGACGTCCCCAACAAGTTTTGCTGCTTATCTCCATCGGTTGTTCATCAAGGCCGGCATTGTCAGGCCGGGGCACGGCCGTGCACCGCGTCTGGATGTCGAGACCGAACCCCATTATCCCACCCCCAGCGAACGTCTGGCCGACCTGATTGTTCACATTGTCGGGTTGTCGTTTGCTGTGATTGGCGGCGGCATGGCCCTCTCCGTCAGTCATGGCGTCATGGGGCTAAGCCTCGCCATCGCCGTCTATGCGCTTGGCTTTATCGCCATGCTCGCCTTTTCTGTTGCCTATAATTTTGCCCATCCGCGCTGGCAGCCGTTCCTCTATCGCGTCGACCACGCCGGCATTTTTCTGATGATTGCCGCCAGCTACACGCCCTTTACCACCCAGTTGCTGCACGGCACCTGGAGCTGGGGCATGACGATCGCGGTGTGGAGCCTCGCCGCCACCGGAGTCCTGATCAGGCTGTTCCTGCCGCGTTTGAGCGAGATGGTGTCTACCGTTTTCTATCTGGCCATCGGATGGGTCATCGTTATCGCCATAAAGCCGCTGGCCGAGGGGACGTCGCTGATACCGCTTGTCTTGTTGGCCGCCGGCGGCATCGTCTATACCATAGGCGCGGTCTTGTTTATTGTGACGCGTTTCAGGTTTCGCCGCGCCGTCTGGCATGGCCATGTTCTGACCGGCGCCGTGACACACTATGCGGCCATAATGGTCGGCGTGGTCATGGTGGTGGCAAAGTAACAGGCCGCCGGTTATTCGCTCGCCGCGCGTTCGAGCACGACGTGCGTCGCGAGTTCGGTGGGCGTAGAGCTCGTCACGCGATAGCCCAGGGCAGGCAGATCCAGGCCCGCAAACATCGCTTCACCGCGTCCGAGCACGACAGGCGAAATCGCGAAATGCAGTTCGTCGATCAGGCGGGCCTGCAGATATTGGCGAACGGTCGAGACGCCACCGCCGATCTTGACGTCAAGGTCTCCGGCGGCATCGCGGGCGCGCTCGAGCGCGGCATGGATCCCGTCCGTGACGAAGTGGAAGGTGGTGCCGCCTTCCATGACGATCGGGTCGCGGGCGTGGTGCGTCAGGACGAAGGTGGGCGTGTGATAGGGCGGATTGTCTCCCCACCAGCCCTTCCAACTGTCGTCCGGCCACTCCCCACGCACGGGACCGAACATGTTCCGGCCAAGGATAAAGGCGCCGAAACCGTCCATCGAGCGATGGGCAAAGGTCTCGTCCACGCCTTCCGAGCCACCGCCCGCGCCGAACATGGCCTGGAAGGTCTTGGTGCCGAAAAACCAGCTATGGAGCGTCTTGCCGCCTTTTCCCAAAGGGTCCTGAAGACTCTGTTCCGGGCCCGCTCCGAACCCATCCAGGGACAAGGAAAACGCCGCGACTCTGACTCGTCCCACCATAGGTCTCTCCACTGCTTGCACCATGCTAGCTTGCTGGATCCATGTCCGCAATCCGGAAACACAAGCCCGTCCTTGATTGCCGCCAAAGTCAAGACAGGGGGCAATTTATGGCATTGAAACAATATGTTGTCGTAGCATTATCGAAAATAGTTATGGGAAATTCAAACGTTTCGTGTTATGCTACATGTCTGGATTCATTGGGTTTTCTCATGGCCAACCATAGCCTCAGACGCATCGATCCGGCGCGCAATATGCGTCGGTTTTACGAGCTTTCGTTCCAGCCGACCCTGTTCGGCGACATGGCCGTGATCCGCCATTGGGGTCGGATCGGCGCCGCCGGCCAGTCGAAGGAAACCTGGTTTGCCGATGCCGACCACGCGGCCGTTATCGCAGAGCGGATCGTGCAGCAGAAACGCCGACGCGGCTACGCTGAGCCAGGCACAGCGATCTGACGCAGCAGAGCCGGAGGTTGCCCCCGGCCCTGCCTTTTCCTGCAATGCGGCTCAGTATTTCATCGTCAATTGAATGAATCCACTGCGGCCGATGGCGTCATACCAGCTCGAATTATAATAGGGATAGCTGGTCCAGGTATCGTCGCGCGCCGGTTTGGCATCGAGCAGGTTGTCGATGGCGATCGAGACCGAAACCTTGTCATTGATGTCGTACTGCGCCGAGGCGTTGTAGGTGACATACGACTTGACCCACGCGTCTTCGTCATAGTTCGGCAGGCGGCTGAGATAGTTGCCGTCGACGTTGAAGCGCCATGCACCGGACTTCAGGTTGACGCTCAAACTGGCCTTGTCGCGCGGGATATAATAGTCGCTGTCGACCGCCAGCTTGTCGAGTTCGCTGTCACCCGTATAGCGGATATAGGTGTGGTCGTAGACGTGGGTGTAGCTGCCGCCAAGGCCCAGTGTGCCGATCGGCGTCGGAAAGCTGGCATGAGCCGTGACGTCGAGGCCCGAGGTCGATTCCTTCGACACATTGATCGGATTGATGACCACGGTGCGGATATTGCCGTTGCTAAGGCGGATAACGCGGGCAATGGCGTCCTGGCAGGTCGGCGAACTGATATCCTGGTCGCCCAGCCGGCACTCCGCCTCGTCGCGCAGAATAGGATCGACCTCCAGATCCTCGACCTCGCCCGCCATATCGATCTTGAAATAGTCGGCCGAGATATCGAAGTGGGTCGACGGCGACCAGACGAAGCCGACATTGAACGACTTACTGGTTTCCGGCTCGAGCTGCAGGCTGCCGCTGGTCTGGACCTGGAAGCGCTCGTCATCGCAGTCGCTGGGATCGGTGTCGGGATCGTCGCTGAAGCACTGGTAATAGTCGGGCGCACCGCCTTCGACATAGCCCACGCCTTTGAAGACATAGTTGAGGTCGGGGGCGCGGAAGCCGGTGCCGTAGGCCGCCCGAAGCAGAAGGGTGCGCAGCGGCCGGTATTCGAGACCAAGATTATAGGTGCCCTGGCCGACATCGTGGCCGGCATAGTTGAAGTGGTCGTAGCGCGCCGCCACGCTGGCCTGCACGCTTGACAGCAAGGGCACGCTGAACTCGATCCCTGTGGCGTAATGGGTGCGGTGACCCTTGCCCGGGGAATCGATCCAGCTGAAATAGTAGGGGTTGACGGCCTTAGGATCAGTGCCAAGGTCGTAGTCCTGGCGGCCCAGTTCGATCAGGGCGGCAAAGCCCACCGGACCCGCCGGCATTTCGAACAGGTCGGTCGTTTCGATCTGGGCACTCAGGTTACCGACTGAGCTCTTCGGCTTGTAGATGCTATCCTCGGCGATCGAACCATACTCCGCCGGAGTCAGCGGCGTGTAGAACCGCGTCGGATTGGCATTGAACACGGGATAGCCATAGCCGTCATCGGGTCCGAGATAGGCGTCATCCGTATCGACCCCGACCTGCGGCCCAAGGAACAGGGCATTGGCCTTACGGAAGTTGATCAGCGGGAAGCGTACCTTGGAATCGTACAGGCTGAGGTTCAGCGCGACCTCATAGCTCCATACCTTATCGGTGCCGATCGTGCCGCGCACCCCCGGCGTCAGGGTCAGGGTCGTCGAATCGACATGGCGCTTGGCGCGATCCAGCCCACCCATTTCTTCCGGGGTGAAGATGCGATACCAGTTGTCGTAGATGCCGTCATAGCTGTTGTAGAAGCTGCCCGTGTCATCGCCAGTCTCGTCTTCATAGCTCCATGACGTCGGACGCTTGAGCAGTTCCAGTTTGCTGACGCCGAACTGCACGTCGGTGAAAAAGTGCATGTCATCGCTGACGTCGTAGGTGAAGGACCCGACCAGGTTCAGTGCATTGCGCTGCGATTGGATGGTACGGTAGCCGATGGCGTTTTCACTGCCGCAATAGGCGCCCAGGATCGTATCACCGTCACCGTAATAGTCGTCGATGGCATAATGGGTCGTGCCGCCATTGGTGCTGTTCGACAAGGCGCACTGCGCCTCCGTCGCGTCATTGGCGTAGTAAAGGTCGGCGTCGAGGCGTTGCCAGTTGGTTACCGGCGTCTGATAGGCCGAATCCGGCGCGTCCAGCGTCGAGTCCTGACGCTCGCGCTGATAGCCGTAGATCGGGTCGGTCCTCATATATTCGCCGCCGAACACGCCGTGGAAACGGCCGGAGTCGAAGCCGCTTGATACCGACAGGCGATGCGAGGCGCCGCCGCCGGCTTCTGTCCAGCCGTAGCGGTAATCGACCGTCGTGCCGTCGGCCTTTTGCTTGAGCTTGAAATTGACCACGCCGGCCAGGGCATCGGAGCCGTAGATGGCCGAGGCCGAACCCGACAGGATTTCAACGCGCTCGATCATGCCCAGCGGCAGGTTGGAAATGTCGGTGAAGTTGCTCGAACCGTTGAACGGCATGGGATAGTCGGCGACGCGGCGGCCATTGACCATGACCAGGGTGTGGTTGGGACCCAGGCCGCGCAGGTCGACCTGCTGGCCGCCCGGCGAGAAGTCGGCCGCATTGCCCGACTGCTGCGATTGGGTCTCGCCGCTGTTCTGGGTCACGGTCTTCAGGACGTCCGGCACCGAAGCGTAGCCGCCGGCGCGGATCTGTGCGTCCGTGATCACAGTGACCGGCGCCGGCCCTTCCTTGCGCGCTCGCGGGATGCGCGAACCCAGCACCGTCACGACGGTTGTTTCCTCGGTCGGCGCCGGTGCATCCTGAGCGAAGGCGACCGAAGCGCTGAGCCCGATCAGGCTGCATCCGGCCAAAAGGCCCGGCTTCAACAGTTGACGGAACAAGGTTTTTTTCATCTAGGCAGCTCCTGCAAGCAAATGACGCGCCAACATTCTCGATTTTTGGCCCCGGCCGCTGGCGCCGCAGACGGGTGAATCAACCCGTAAAAAAAGGAAAGTGGCATTTTCTCCATTAAGACGAAAACCAAATTGTTGCGAGATGTCAAAATTGCGATCACAGTGACGCAAATTTGCCACCTGCCGGAGCTCTGCATGACTCGCTTTCTTGCCGCCATCTGCCTTGTCCTTGCGCTTGGATGCGTCGCTCAGCCCGCCGCCGCCAAGGGAAAGTGGACAGGTGGACCGGGTTACAAGACCTTCGTTATCGGGGACGAATCAAAGCCGACGCCCGACCCGGTCCAGGGCGGTTTGCTGATGAGCGGCGGTGGCGACTGGGCCTATGACGCCTTCCGCTGGTTCACCGCCCACGCCGGCCATGGCCATCTGGTCGTGCTGCGCGCCTCGGGCACGACCGAGTCCCAGGACGAGTTCTATAACCAGGTCGGCGGCCTGGCCTCTGTGCGTACCTTCCTGTTCACCAACCGCAAGGCTTCATCTGATCCGAAGTTGCTGGCGGCGGTCAAATCGGCCGACGCCATCTTCCTGGCCGGCGGCGACCAGGCGAACTATGTCCGCATGTGGCGCGGCACCCCGTTGAACGAAGCCATAAATGCCCACGTTGAGGCCGGCAAGCCACTGGGTGGCACGTCGGCCGGGCTGGCGGTCCAGGGTTCGTGGCTGTACGGCGCCATGGACGGCGGCAGCATCACCTCGCCCGAAGCCCTGGCCGATCCGTTGGGACCGGCGGTAACTATCGAGAGCAACTTCTTCCATTTTGAACCCCTGGCCCGCATCGTCACCGACAGCCATTTCGAAGTCCGCGACCGCCTGGGCCGCCTGGTCGCCTTTGTCGTCAAGGCCAATGCCATGCGCGCCTCACCCACAGCGAAATATGCCTGGCCGCTGGTCGGTCTCGGCATCGACGAACAGGCGGCCATGACGGTTGAGTCCGACGGCACGGCGCGCGTCTACAGCAACAATGACGGTCACGCCTGGCTGGTCCAAGGCGGCGAGGTCAATGACCTGGCACCCGGTAAGCCGCTCAACGACATGAACGTTCAGGTGACCGGCATCGGCAAGACCAGCACCTTCAACGTCACGACCCTGGCGGTCGGTAACCCGGCCTTTCAACGCACCTATGATGTGGTGGATGGCAAGATCAGCCAGCGGCCGCACTGGTCGCTGGCCCTGCATGGCGGCGCCGGCGTGCTCGATCGCGGCGACCTGACGCCGGACAGGGATGCGGCCTATCGCGCCGCCCTGACCCAGGCTTTGCAGGCCGGCCAGGACGTGCTCGCCAAGAACGGCACGGCGCTCGACGCCGTGACGGCGACCCTGAAGGTGCTGGAGGACAATCCCCTGTTCAATGCCGGCAAGGGTGCGGCCATCGCCGCCGACGACAAGATTTATCTCGACGCCGCCATCATGGACGGCGCGACGCAGAAGGCCGGCGCGGTTGCCGGTATCACCCGGACGAAGAACCCGATCCTGCTGGCCCGCGCCGTCATGGACAAGACGCGCCACGTCTTCCTAGCCGGCGAAGGGGCCGATCAGTTCTCAATCGACCAGGGCCTGGAACAGGTCGATCCGGAGTATTTCCGCACGCCGGAACGCGAACAGATGCTGCAGGACTGGAAAAAAGACCATTCTGCTATATCCGACCCGACGCATATGTACGGCACGGTCGGCGCGGTGGCTCTGGACAGCGACGGTCATCTGGCGGCCGGGACCTCGACCGGCGGCCTGACCGGCAAACAATGGGGCCGCATCGGCGATTCTCCGATCATCGGCGCCGGCACCTATGCCCGTGACGGAGATTGCGCCGTGTCGGCGACCGGAACGGGCGAATTTTTCATCCGCGACTCGGCGGCGCGTCAGGTCTGCGACCGCGTGCTGTGGAACCATGAGGATATCGAAAAGGCGGCCTATGACACCATCATGTCGGTCGGCGCAATTGGCGGCGATGGCGGGCTGATCGCTATGGACGCCTCCGGCCACGCCACCTTCGCGATCAATGATCTCGGCATGTATCGCGCTGAAGTTTCGTCGGACGATCCGGTTGTTCGGACGGCCATCTATAGTGATGAAAAGCTGAAATAGATTCGACAGGTTTTGTTGAAAGTCGGGATCGAAATGAATAGCGATTTTGCCCACAGATTTTCGCAGATTAACACAGATTTTAAGCATCGGACTGCTCGGTCGCGCGGCGATCAGCATTTGCCGGGAGCTGAACCGCTCCCCATTAAGCTATTGAAAATCTGTGTTAATCTGCGAAAATCTGTGGGCAGGTTCTTTCTTACCCGACACTGAAGCGATGCACCGTCGTCTGGCGATAGACCTGGCCGGGCCGCAACACGGCATCCGGAAAGCCCGTCTGGTTCGGCGAATCCGGAAAGACCTGGGCCTCGAGAGCCATGCCGTCACCCTGGCGGATCAAGACTCCGCCCTTGCCCAACGGGGTACCGTCGAGGAAGTTGCCGGAATAGACCTGCAAGCCCGGCTCGGTCGTCAGGATGGTCATCTGCCGTCCCGACGGTGGATCATAAAGGACCGCGGCCAGCTTGGGCTCGGCCGTGCGGCCGCCGCGCAGGACAAAATTGTGATCATAGCCTCGCCCAACGCGGATCTGTGCGTCGCGGCCGTCGCGCACCCCATCACGGATACGACGCGGGCGGGTAAAGTCAAACGCCGTGCCGCCAACCGGGCGTAGTTCACCCGTCGGGATCAGATTGTCATCGATCGGCGTGTAGGTATCGGCCGCCAAGGTAAGCACACCTTCGGTCGCCACCTCGCCCGATGACGCCCCGCGCAGATTGAACATGGCATGGTTGGTCAGGTTACACACTGTGGGCGCGTTCGATGTCGCCGTCAGTTCCATCGTCAGGGCGTCCTCGCTGAGCCGGTAGGTGACAAGAGCCCGCAGTTCACCCGGATAACCCTGGTCGCCATCGGGGCTGACCAGGCTGAGCGTGACCCAGGCGCCGGCATCGTCACCGAAGGCCTCGACCGTCCACAGCCGCTTGTCGAAGCCCTCAACCCCGCCATGCAGGCTGTTGCGGCCGTCGTTGCGCGTCAGCTCATAAGTCTTGCCATCGAGACGAAATTGTCCGTCGGCGATGCGGTTGGCGCAGCGGCCGACAATGGAGCCGACATAGGTCGGCTGGTTTATATAGGGCTCGATCGTGTCGTGACCCAGGACGATATCCGCCCCTTGCCGGTCCCGGTCCGGCACGATCATGCGTTGCCAGGTGGCACCCCACGCAATGATGGTCGCCGTCATCCCGGTGCCATTGGTGAGGGTTACAGCGGCGACTTCGCGGCCGTCGGGTAGGGTATCGAATACGGAACGGCTGGCGGAAAAGGTCATATAGGTCCCCGATTGCGCTTTATATACTCAGACAATTAGCGATTGACGCTTATCTGCCTATATAGCGAAACGGCGCGACATTTATAGTATTATTTATCCCAGGCTCATCGATCTCTGTGTATCGCGTAGCGCCAGGCGCACCAGCGATTCCATGCACCAGCGCGCATCGCCCTCGTCACCGCGTGCAATGGCTTCGAAGACCGCGCGGTGATCGGGTACGGGATCACGGTCCAGCGCAGCAGCACGTTGCTTATAGCGCGTCGACCAGGTCACCGCCGCACCGATCGACGAGCTCAGGCTGACCAGGGTTTCATTGCCCGAGGCCTGCATCAGGGCGTCGTGAAAATCGAGATCGGCCTGGCGCCCCGCTTCGGTCGCCAGTGTCTGCTGGGCCATGACAATCAGGGCATGGTCCATGACTTCGAGATGGCTTTCCTTGCGCCGTTCAGCGGCCAGAGCGGCGGCCGTCGGCTCGGTAATCAGGCGCAGTTCGAACAGGTCGAGAATGAATTTTTCACCGGGTTCCGTTTCGAACATCCAGCCCAGGACCTCAGGATCCAGCAGGTTCCAGCGCGCGCGTTCGGTCACCCGCGTGCCGGTCTTGGGGCGGCTTTCTACCATGCCCTTGGCGGCCAGGATGCGGATGGCCTCACGATAGGCCGAACGCGAAATCTCCAGCGTGGTGCTCGAATCCATTTCATTGGGCAGGGTCTGGCCCTGGCGGTAGACGCCGCGCAGGATATCGACCCCCAAGCGGTGAGCCAGGGCGCCATGCAGCCGCCCCTGGCCCATGTGGTGACGCAAGGGCATATCCTTGGCCTCGCGGTGCAATGCGTCTCCCCGGGCACTTCTGTCGTGTGCATTCATGAAATCAGCATGCCATTTCCTCAGACATTTGACAAGGCGAAGCGGCTTGGCTACAGCATTATTTTGTCCGACTATTCAAAACCACCAAATACACCCGGAGTGCACCCATGGCCCTGCGCCTCATCCAGATCGTCAGCTCCACCGGTGAGCGCCAACTTGTTGCCGCGACCTCGGCCGGCGCACAGCTCGTCAATGATGTATCGTCGACCTACGAATTGGCGCGGACGGCGATTGCCGGCGGCGTGTCGCTCGCCGACCAGGTCGCGAAACAGGGGTTGGGCGATGCTGTTGATGTAGAGCTGGCCCTGGCCGAAGGCCGGGTCCTGTGCCCGATCGACCATCCCGACACGGCCCATCTGCACGTGACCGGCACCGGCTTGACGCACCTGGGCTCTGCCGAGGGCCGCGACAAGATGCACAAGGCGGCAGCCGCCGCCGACACGCCGACCGATTCCATGCGCATGTTCCTGATGGGCGTGAAGGATGGCAAACCGGCGCAGGGCGAGGTCGGCGCCCAGCCGGAATGGTTCTACAAGGGCAATGGCAACACCCTGGTCGGCCCTGGCGCCCCCCTCACCTCGCCCAGCTTTGCCGAGGATGGCGGAGAAGAGCCCGAAATGGCCGGTATCTACGTCATCGGTGACGACGGCCTGCCCTATCGGGTCGGTTTCGCCCTGGCCAACGAATTTTCCGACCACGTTGTTGAAAAGCAGAATTATCTCTGGCTGGCCCATTCCAAGCTGCGGCCTGCGTCGCTGGGCGTCGAGATCCTGACCGGTGAACTGCCGAAGAACGTCCAGGGCACGTCGCGCATCTGGCGCGGCAACGAAGTCATCTGGGAAAAGCCCTTCATCTCGGGCGAGGACAACATGTCCCACTCGTTCGACAATCTCGAGCACCATCACTTCAAGTACGAACTGTTCCGCACACCGGGCGATGTGCATGTCCATTGCTTCGGCACGGCCACCGCATCGTTCGCCGACGGCGTGAAAACCATCGATGGCGATGTCTTCGAAATCACCGCCGATGCGTTTGCCTACGGCCTGCGTAATCCGCTGGTCACGGCCGAGGATGCGCGAGTTGAGATCAGGGCGTTGTAGGTAGAGTTTTTGACCACGCGGTAAAGTAAGCAAGTCGCAGGGGCCTCGGGCCCCTGCACCCCGATACGGGTACGGAGTTACTTATATCAATGAAAAAGCCGGACCTCTTGGCCCGGCTTTTTCATTGATCCAATTAAGCGCTGTCCTGTTATGGGGTGCAGGGGGCGCGCTCAAGTAGCGCAGCGTTAGCGCATTAACGGTGGGGCCCCTGCGACTTGCTTCCCCTACTGCGCCACCATCCGCCCCGCCGTCGTTCCCGAAAAGAACGACCAGTCCTTCGGCAGGATATCCGTCGACGGCGCCAGTTCGGCCTTGATCCCCGGTGCGGCCAGGCCATTGACAAAGCGCACGGTCAGCACACCCGCGCCACCGACGACGATTGTGTCGTCCTGCCCCCCGATCACCCGGCCCTCGCTATTCGCCGACAAGCCGCGTCCGCCCGAAGCCGTGAGGTTATAGGCCGAATAGCCGGCAACCATCGATACCGTGGTCGGCTTGCCGGCCGCTGTCAGTTGCTTGGCCAGCTTGTCGCCGTACGAGAACGAACCCGAAGCCGCAGCAATCGCCGGATAGACCTTCTGATTGTCCGTGGCCGTGCAGTCCCAGGCAATGACCGGCGTGCCGGCACGCGACTGGAAGGCCAGCAGGTCGGCGCACAGGCCGGCGCGATTACGCAAGGTGCCTTCCGCGGCGAACATCCAGTCCTGCTCCGTCCCATTGGTGCAGGCGGTCACAACCAAAGGCTCACCCTTGTTCGCCGAGGCCAGGCACTTGTCGACCTGGACGATCTGACCGCTGGCGCCCTGGCGGAAATGGAAGGTTTGGGCCGGCTTCATATTGCAGGTCTCGACCGTCAGGGTCGAACGGCTCGACGCCTCGAAACACTTGCCCTGAGTAAAGTAGCTGGCAATGACCGGCTGGCCGGTGATGACCGGCGCCACTGGAGCATCAGCCTTGGGCGCCACAGCCGCCACGACCTTGACATTGGTGGCGAAGAATTTCTGGTTATCCGTCGCGTTGCAGTCCCACGCGATCACCGCCGTGCCGGCCGCCTTCTGGAAGTTCAGGATATCGGCGCACAGACCGGAATCGCTGCGCAGCGTCTCATCCGCCATGAAAGTCCACTTCTGCTCGTCACCGTCACCGCACGTTACCATGGCCAAGGGCTGGCCCCGCCCGACAGCGGCCAGGCACTGATCGCCCTGATGGAACTGGCCGGTCTCGTCGTCATACGACAGCAGTTGCACCGGCTGGGCGTTGCAGCGATCGATGATGATGGTCGCATCCGCCCGCGTCTCAAGACACTGGCCTTCGGCAAAGCGACTGCCGATCGAGATTGGTAGCGGCGCGGCCGGAGCTGGTGCCTGGGCCTCCGCGGCCGTTCCAATGACAAGGCCGAGGGCGAGGCCAACAGGGGCCAGGCAGGATCCGGCAAAAAGGCGTTTCATTGTATGGTCCTGTTTTTACGCGTTAATGTTTGACAGATGGTCAGATGGCAACCGGCCAGCCATCAGCTGTCCAAGAGAGTTCGCTGATACGCAAGGTCGGTATACCGCCCTTGGTGGCGTCGTAGGCGTGATAGACGATCAGGTCGCGTCCACCGTCCGACAGGATGTCGCAGTGGCCCGGACCCTTCCAGCGGCCGCTCGGATCGAGGTCGGCGTGCAGCACAACTCGACCGCCGCCCTTTTTCAGGCTGATCCCCTTGTCGTCGACATAGCCACCGGTCAAGGTGCGCGACCGGCCGACAATCGTGTAATAGCTGGAATTCACACCCCGGCAGCAGAAGTCGCAGGAGGCGAACAGGTAGTAGTAGCCGTCACGTTTGAAAATGACCGGCGCTTCTATCGCGTCGGGCGAGGAGCGTTCGGCCAGGCCTTGCGGAAAGGCGGGCGGTTTCAGTCGCTTGCCGGTTTGCGGGTCCAGTTCGGCAATCTTGATGCCAGACCAGAAACTGCCCCAGGTCAACCAATGCCTGCCATCATCGTCGACATAGGCCTGGCCATCGATGGCGTTGTAATCGTCCTCGTTGACCGATTTCACGACAATGCCCTCGTCCTTCCAGCCGAAGGCCGGATCGCTGGTGTCGAGCGTCGGCGTGGTCACCAGAGCGATGATCGATGTATTGCGCCCGAAAACCGAGAGCGAATAATAAAGACGATACTGTCCGTGGGTAAAGACGATGGACGGCGCCCAGGCGCCGCGCGTTTCGGGCAGGCTCTGGCTTACCCAGGCCGGCAGAGCCGGCAGCACCGCACCCTTCAGCTCCCAGTGCACCAGATCCTTCGACGTCCGCCAATGAATAAGGCCGGAACCCTGGCCGAGCTGCGAAGTGCAAAACACATGGTAAAGGCCGTTGCCCTTGATGATGCAGGGATCATGAACCGGCGCTATATTTCCGGTCAACTCAACCGTGGCAGCTTCGCCGCTGAGCGGCAAAGGCGCACAAAGCCCCGCCCCAATCAGACCCTGTAAAAGATGCCGGCGAGTGGAAGCCACGGCGCTTACCTATTGAAAAGATTGCCCTTCATCACGTGAAGCGGCCGCCGTAGCTGTAAGGCTGCGGCGGCCATTCCGATACGATCACATCCGCCAGCGCACGCCGACCGAGACCGAGCTGTTGATCAGGTAGGTGTTGAAGTTAGTCAGGTCGGCATTGCCGGCACTGCCGAACTTGTAATAGCCCTGTGCCTTTTGCTTGAAGATGTTGGTGGCGTCGAGCGACACCGACATCTTGTCGTTGATATTGTAGTTCACCCCGAAGTCGGTGAAGCCTTCGGCCTTGGCCCAGATGCCAATCGGATTGGCGAACAGACGCGCTTCGTTGGCGCGCAGCCAGTCGTCCCGCCAGACGTGCGACAGACGTGCACTCAGCGGACCGCGGTCGTAGAGCAGGGTGACATTGTACGACGTCTTCGACACACCGAAGAAATCATTCGTCGCCTGCGCTACAACTTCGCCGGCATCGTTCGCAATTGGAATATTCTGCGAAGAATCGAGCAAGGTCAGGCTGCCCTGGAAACCGATACCCTGCAGGAAGCTGGGCAGGCTTTTCGGGAAATAGGTTACACCCAGTTCCGCACCTTGCATAACCCCGTCCGAAGCATTGACCGGCGTGGTGACGACGAATTGGGTCGCCGTATAGCCGGGACGCGTCGCATTGATACGGTGCAGCAAAGGCACGACCAGTCCATTGATCTCTCGGCGGAACAGGGTTGTGTAGAAGATGCTGTCCGGCGCGAAGTACCATTCAAATCCGACGTCGACATTCTTCGATTCGGTTGGTTTCAGGTCCTTGTTGCCGCCGAAGCCAGTCCCCCAGGGAACGGGAGCAGGCTGGCCCGGGACCGCCGTCAAGGTGTCGAACAGTGTCAGGATTGGATTGACGTCGGCAAAGTTCGGCCGGCGCAGGGTTTCACCATAGTTGAAGCGGAAGCGCATATTGTCACCGACATCGTAACGCACGGTCACGCTCGGCAAGGCCTTGCTGGCCCGGGCATGATCCGTCGTTACATTGTGAGCCACCGTTTCATCCGTAAAGACCATGTCGGTGTCGACGCGGATGCTGCGAACGCCGATCTGGGTGCGAAGCAGGTTGCCGAACACCGTATTTTCCAGATCCGCCATCACATAGGCCGAGGTCGTCTTCTCGTGGATGGCGAAGTTGCGGTTGAAATGCAGGTTTTCGCTGGTCTGGACGTTACGCCACGGTTCGCGCAGTTGCACACCCTTGCGAATGTCGTCGGCATGGGCGACCAGGTAATCGCCATTCACAACGACCCAGGACCGCGGCAGGTCAGCTTCGCCGTCGAAGAAGCCGCCGTTGTATTTCACGAAGTCGGGGCTGTAGGTCGACAAGGCCGGGCCGCACAGACACCCGTCCTGGAACCAGCGCGACTCGGTGGCGCTGTGGACGTCCTGATGGAAGCCGAAACTGATCTTCTTCACCATGCCCCAGTCGGAGTCGTAGGTACCGTCGATGGTCAGCGCTGTCGAATGACCTGTGTTGCGGTTGGCGTTGTCATAGAAGTAGTCGGAGTTCCACAGCGCCGGATTGGCCGCGTCGGCATTGTTGCCGTAGGCCAGCGACGGAACGCCGCCATTGTGGTTGAAATCGACCGTCACCTTGTCATAGACGTGCGTGGCGCGCAGCGCGATGAACTGGGTGTTGAAGATACTGTCGACATGCGACAGGTCGGCCTTGATGTTCAGCTTTTCGCTCAGATGCCACTTGGCGTTCAGCGCGACGATGTTGGTGTCGGTGCTCTGGGTCGTGTTTTCACCGCTGGTGAAGCTGAACGGATAGTTGACCGTGCGCGACTTGACGATATTGGTGCCGGGATAGAGATGGACGGTCGAGGCCGGATCGACACCGCCGTCGGCCAGGCTGCCCCACCAGTCGACGAAGGTGAACAGCATGCGCTGTGTAATCTTGTTGCGATAGCCTTCGTAGGCATACTCAAAATTATATTCCGAATCTTCATTCGGGCGCCATTGCAGGGCCAGGTTCAGTGCCGGGCGCTCGCGATCGCCCAGCAGGTCGGTAGCGATGACCGCGTCGCGCGTCAGGATGTAGGGCGTGTCGACGCCATTGATCTTCAGGGTCGAACCTTCGGAATAGGGAAGACCGCTTTCTGTGCCGACCTGCCAACCGAGCCCGGCCGGAATCTTTTCGTACGGCGCGAAACCCGCTGCCGGATGGTTGGTCATGTACGGGAATTCGGCGCCGGCCGTAATATTCTCGTCACGATACTGGGTGCGGGCATAGCTGACGTTCAGCAGTGCACCGACCTGGCCGATGCCGGTCTCCCAGCGATCGCTAAGCAGCAGGCCGATATTCGGATTGGTCTTACCCGTCGGGTCGAGATAGATGGCGCGCGCCGCGACAGATACCTCAAGGCCCTTGAAGTCGAACGGACGGTGCGTCTGGACGTCGACCTGGCCACCCAGGCCGGCTTCGAACTGATCGGCCGAACGCGTTTTGTAGACGTCGATGCGGCTGACCAGGTTCGAAGGAATGTCCTGAAGTTCCAGTTGACGGCCCGAGGCCGTGAAAATGTTACGGCCGTTCCACGTCGAGGTAATGTCCGGCATGCCGCGGATGAAGATGCCTGAGCCTTCGGCGTTTCCACGATTGCCGACCTGGACACCGGTCACGCGTTGCAGTGCTTCGACCACATTGTTGTCGGGCAGCTTGCCGATGTCTTCGGCGACGATGGAATCGACGACCTGAACCGAGCGGCGCTTGATGGCCAGGCTCTTCTGGACACTGGCGCGAACGCCCTTGACGACGACTTCCGTCGTACCGTCGTCATTGGTCGGTGCGGCGTCCTGGGCGAAGGCGGCCGGGGTCGCCAGACCCAAGGCGATAGCCGACACAGCGGTAAGACAGATTTTTTTGAAAAGACGGCCGCGATGGCCCTCTGACGTGGCGTCAGACATTTATACGCTCCCTGGCAGGTTTGGTTCGTTAGGGTTTGAACTCTGTGTCGCCATATTGTCCGACAATAAACGACTGTCAATAGCGCCCGTCGCGACCACAGAGCCTTTTGTCTGATTTATAATTTCATTGTCGCAATTAGGCAACAACACATTGAAAATCATAGATTAAAATATCGCCGATACGGTTTCATACATAAAACTACTGCGCAAATATTAGCGATAGCGGTTACAATAATCGTATAAAATCAGTAGCTTTCAGTTCCTTCCAGTAGGACAATTAGGGAGATTATTGACGAAGCTTCCGTCCACTTTCCTCTGACAATAGGTCGCGGTAGCCGACTACGCAGGATTTGGATTATGCAAGTCGTGGATCCATGGGTCCAAAAAAAGAGGTGCCGGCTTTTGAGCCAGCACCCTGTTCGAGTTTAGGAGACGAAATTTACATTTTGAAGCGGGCGCCGAGCAAGATCGTGCGATCGTAACGACGGGTATCGCGTGGGAAGTAACCGGTCAGTTCCGGATGGAGCGGATCGACGAAATAGTCCTTGAAATGCGTGTCGAGCAGGTTGACGCCCTCGAGGGTGATCGTCACGTTCGAATTGACCTTGTAGGACACTTGGCCGTCCATCTGCGCCGTCGTGTTCACCCACAGATCGTAGGTCGGCGTGAATTCGCGCGTGTCCTGGAACTTGTCGCGCCAGTTATAGGCGAGACGGCCGGACCATTGACCCTTTTCATACAGCAGGGCGAGATTATAGGTCGTCTTGGACAGGCCGGCAATCGGGCGCACGATGAACTGGTTCTGTACCGAACTGAAGGCCGTGGTTTCGCCATCCATCAGGGTCAGGTTGGCCTGCAGACCGAAGCCGCTCAGGATACCTGGCAGGAAGTCGTAGAATTGCTGGTAGCCGAATTCAATGCCGTTGATATGACCATCGCCGGTATTACCAGGGCGGTTGACGCGGTAAGACAGGCCGCCAAAAGTTTCACTGCCGAAGAAGGGCTGGATATAACCCTTGAAGGTGCGGTTGAAGGCGGTGGCCGTCAACGCACCGTCGGACGCGAAATACCATTCCAGCGATGCATCATAATTGTTCGACTTGTAGGGCTCTAGGTTCGGATTGCCGCCGCCACCGGTCAGGCCAGTCGTGTTGGAAACAACGGTCGACAGTGAAACGCCAGGGTTGAGGTCGCCGAAGTTCGGTCGCGTCAAGGTGCGTCCGGCCGTCAGACGGGCAATCAGGTCCGGCCGCAGAGTAAATTTCAGATTCAGGCTGGGCAACAGATCGGTGACATCCGATTCACGATCGATCGGCGTGTATTCGAGTCCGGGATGGTTCGGATCCGTGTCCTGCGACAGGTTGCCCTTCAGGATTTCCTTGGTATTGACTAGGCGCATGCCGACCACAGCCGACCACGGCACGGAACCCATATCGCCACCCAGCTTGGCCTGCCAGTAAATCGCCGCGGTCTTTTCCACATCCGAGAAGAAGGAGCCCGGATCAAGCGGTTTGGCGGCCGTCGTGCCGGTGAAGGCCTTGCGGATCACATCCGTATGGTCAAGCAGGAAGTCGGCGCTGGGCGTATACCACTGCGTCATGATGTAGTCGGGTCCACCCGACGCCATAGGGTCGGAAAGGCCGCCAAAGCCAGGGATATCATTGGCATTGACCGGCGAAATGGGCCCGCCGAAACCGCCGATGAAGTTATTGATATGTTCAGCCTTGCGCTCGGCCACACGAACACCGGCCGAGAATTCACGCAGGGCTGTATCGTCCGGCGTATAGACCAGGTCAGCGCGCCAATCGACAGCCTTGCCCTTGTCGTGGCCGTAATTATCGAACCAGTTGGCCAGGAAGAAACCATCGCCCTTCTTGATATCGAAATTCGGACCGCCATAGTTTAACTGGGCCGTACCGTCGACATCGGTGCTAACCTGAACCAGGGGCACAATGACGCCGGCGTCGACGATCGGGTTTTCGTAGTCGAAGGTTGAGTCTGTCGCCGACAGATCAGTCGAAAACTTGAAATTACCCACCCGATGCGATCCGCCGACGGCGATCTGGGTTGTGAACGACTTCTGACGGTTTGCCTGGGTCGAGGTGATGGTGAAGACGTTATGGTCGGTCAGGGTGTGCAGGATATTGGTACCCGGGAAGACAGTCGCCGAGATATTGCCGTCCCCAAGCAGCGGCAAGCCAACGAAGAAGTCGAGCTCAAAATCGTTCTTGTAGTCGGTAGCGAAGCCTTCGAGATACATTTCAGTGTCTTCATCCGGGCGCCATTGCAGGGCGACGTTGGCCGCCGTACGGCGACGATCGCTCTTGATTGGAATATAGCCCATGACGAACGGCGCCTTGATGCTGGTCACGCCGGACGGCAGGGTGCCCGTCGGGAAGAAACCGGTCTGATCGACCGACTCGACGTTGAAGGCGCGTTCTTCGTGGGCATGACTGCGGACATAGGACAGGCCCAGCAGAGCGCCGAATTCACCATTGCCAGTATTCCAGCGATTGGAAATGGTAGCGCCCAGGTTCGGATCATAACGGCCCGACTTGTCGTTATAGCTGGCGCGGGCATTGGCGTTGAACTGGAAACCCTTGGCGTCAAACGGACGACGGGTGCGAATGTCGATCGTACCGGCAATACCGCCCTCGATCTGGTCAGGGCTGTTTGACTTATAGACATCGACACGTTGCAGCATGTTGGCAGGAATGTCCGCCAGGGCGACGAAGCGGCCCGTCGTCGTGAAGACTTCGCGCCCGTTGAGCAGCGTGACCACGTTCGGCAGGCCGCGGATCAGGACGGAATTGGCTTCGCCCGAATCGCGCCGGACCTGAACGCCAGTGACACGCGCCAGGGCATCGGCGACGTTATTGTCCGGCAGCTTGCCGACGTCTTCGGCGACGATCGAATCGACGACGAGGTCATTCTTTTTCTTGATGTCCTGCGCACTCTGCGCCGCCTTTCGCACGCCG
Source organism: Asticcacaulis sp. P2_C5 (assembly GCF_056404555.1). Taxonomy (NCBI): domain Bacteria; kingdom Pseudomonadati; phylum Pseudomonadota; class Alphaproteobacteria; order Caulobacterales; family Caulobacteraceae; genus Asticcacaulis; species Asticcacaulis sp. P2_C5. Next base: position 49,319 of record NZ_JBFUDU010000016.1, on the reverse strand, counting down.
GTAACGATGACGACCGTGCTGTCCTCGGCAACGGCACCGTCCTGGGCAAAGGCAGCCGGGGCAGCCAGGCCGATGGCCAGCATGGATGCTGCGGTAAGGCAGATTTTCTTGAACGTACGGCCGCGACTGGCCGATGACGTGATGTCCGACATTGTAGAGGCTCCCTGGAAAATTGGTTCGTTAATTCTGAACTCTATCCAGCCATATTGTCCGACAATAAATGACTGTCAATAGCGATATCTGACAACAAGCCATGTTTTGTCTGATTATTACTAGAAATGTCTCAAATCGGCAACAAAGTCTTGAAACCCATGCCTAAACGGTGTGTCTAAGCAGTCCTGTGAGGGAATATCAGCCGATAATGACTGCGCCAACACCATAATAATCATACAAAATCAAGCAGTTCACGGCGTTCCGATTAGACAATTAGCAGAATTGTCCATTAGCAAGCTGTTACGCGCAACTTCACGACATAACCGTTCAAAGCCGGTTCTATCCGGCCTGCAAGGCGAACACATTCCACGACTGCGGCTTGAGCGTGGCCGTAAATCGGCTGCCGGTGATTCGCGCTGTCGTATTGGTCAGGGGCGCGATCGCGTCGGGTGCGGTCTTGCTATTGACCTTCTTCAGGTCGGCATCGTGCAATTCCGTCGCGGCCGCGATCGTCAGGCCCTCGCCTACCCCGCGCAGATCGATATCGAACGCCATATCTTCCGTCGTCGAGCGGTTGAGTGCAAAAAGGCTGATCGTCCCCGCATCCCGATCGTGCAGCGCCGTGACCAGCAGATGCGGAATTGCACCCTGCGCCTTCGTCTCGAAGGTCGTCGTATCGACCTTCAGGCGCAGAACCTCACCGCGGCCCAGTCGCGTACAGTCGGCGAAGGGATGGAAGATGGTCTGGCGCCACGCCGGCCCGCCGGTTTCGGTCATGATCGGCCCGATGACATTGACCAGCTGCGCCAGGCAGCCGGCCTTCAACCGATCGGCGTTGTTCATCATGACGATCAGCGAGCCGCCGACCACCAGGGCGTCCTCGAAATTGTAGATTTCCTCAAGCAAAGGCGGAGCTTCGGGCCAGCCCGGCTTCTTCAGGTCACCGGGCGTATGCGCCTTGTACCAGACGTTCCATTCGTCGAGCGACAGCATGATGCGCTTCTTCGACCGGCGCTTGGCGGCGACCGCATCGGCGACGCTCGCCACTTCCTTGATGAAATAGTCGAGCGCTTCGATTTCAGCGAAAAACTCGCTTATATCGTTGCCGTCATTGCGCATATAATGGTGCAGCGAAATATAGTCGACCTGGTCGAAACAGGCGTCCAGGACCTCATATTCCCAGGCGGCATAGGTCGGCATCAGGCGTTGCGACGACCCGCACGCCGTCAGTTCGATCGTCGGATCGACCCACTTCATCACCTTGGCGGTTTCCTGGGCAACACGGCCATATTCGGCCGCCGTCTTGGCGCAGGTTTGCCACGGCCCGTCCATCTCGTTGCCGAGGCACCAGAACTTGATGTCGTGCGGTTGTTCGAAACCGTGTGACCGGCGCAGGTCGGAATAGTAGGTGCCACCCGGGTGGTTGCAGTATTCGAGGAAATGGCGCGCCTCGTCGGGACCGCGCGTCCCCAGATTGACGGCGAACATCGGCTCGACGCCTGCGTCCTTGCACCAGGTCATAAATTCGTTGGTGCCGAACTGGTTGGTCTCGGTCGAATGCCACGCCAGATCCAGCCTGACCGGCCGGCTGTCCTTCGGGCCGACACCATCTTCCCAGTCATAGCCCGACAGGAAATTGCCGCCGGGATAGCGCACCAGGGTCGGCGCCAGTTCACGCGTCAGGGCCAGGACGTCGCCGCGAAAGCCATTGCTGTCGGCTGTCGGGTGGCCGGGCTCATAGATGCCGCCATAGACGCAGCGCCCCATATGCTCGACAAAGGTGCCGAACAGACGGCGGTCCAGCGGGGCTATGACAAAGTCGGCATCGGCGATGACGGTAGCTTGCAGGGTCATGTCAGGCTCTCAGAGAACGTGGAAAAGCAGATCGTTGACGCGGTGTTCGGCATCCGCCAGCGCCTGGTCGATGGTCTTGTGGCCGGTAATGGCCGAGGCCATTTCGTCGCCAACAATGTCCTGGATGGCGAACTGGCGCTCGACCCCAGCCGGCAAGGTCTGGCCCGCTGTCGCCAGGGGGATGATATCCCCGCGGTGCGGCAGTGCCAGGTACTTGGCGCTCGTCGCCACATCGGCCTGGGTCGGCAGGTGGCCGGTGCGCGACCAGTCGTAGTCATGGGCCTGCAGGAATTTCATCAGTTTCAATACGGCGGCAGCCTGTTCGGGCGTTCGCTGACGCTTCGGCATCACCCAGGCGTGGCCGTCGACATAAGCGACCTGATCCGTACCCCAGAGCATCGGGTACGGCTTGACGCTATAGCCATGATACAACGGCCGGCCCTGTGTTTCGGACTCGGCCTGGAAGGTGCCGATCATCCAAGTGCCGACCAGGCAGATACCGCCCTGGCCGTTGAGGAACGACGCCATGGCCGCCGGATAGTCCTGGCCTGGCGCCATCAGCCCTTCGGCATAGATGGTGCGGAAAAGGCCGACGATGCGACGTGCCTCAGGCGTATTCAGGTGGATATGATGCGGGTCGCTGAAGAAGGCGGCCTCTTGGTCGATCAGATAGGTGTAGAGATTACGCGTAAAGGCGGCGCGTTCGTTGTCGGTCGGTTGCAGCAGATAGGGCAGACCGGTTGCCTTTTTGAATTGCCGCGCCTGGGCCAGCAGTTCGTCGGGGCTGTGCGGCAGGATCGGCTGGCCATCCCTGACCAGGCCCGCCTTGGCGAACAGGTTCATATTGATGTGCCACAACTGCGTCCAGTTATCGAACGGCATGCCGTAGACGTTGGTCTGGCCGTGCTCCCTCAGGGTCACCCCTTTGCGCGCCGCCAGCGTGAAATTGTCGACGTCGATGCCGACGGTTTTGAAGCCGTCATCCAGCGGCTCGATCAGCCCGCGCGAGGCAAAATCCGGCATGGCCGACATATGCATGGTGACGATATCGGGCGGATCGCCGGCGGCATATTGCGCCGATAACTGGTCATAGCCCGGCCACGGCGCGATATTGACGTCGAGCTTGATCCCTGGGTTTTCCTTCTCGAACTGATCGAGCAGACCCGTCACTACCTCGCACTCACCGTCAGGATTGCGCAGCGGCGCCTGCCCCTTGGGCACATTGGCCCGGCACTCGCCGAAGATGCGCTGGACGGTGATATGGGTGTAGGTGTCCCGCGGTTTGCAGGCGCTGAGCGACAGTATCGCCAGTGCGGCCATGACAAGCTGTCTCATCGTATCGCCGCTCCCGCCACCGCGCGGACGATGTACTTCTGGAAGATGATGTAGACGATCAGGATCGGCACAGCGGCGAATACCGCCTGGGTCATCAGATAGCCCAGCCCCGAGGTTTGGGCGAAGTTGATTTGCGACGCTGACAGCCCCACCGTCAGGGTAAACATGTCGCTGCGCGTCGCCGAGATCAGCGGCCACCAGTAGTCGTTCCATGACGACAGGAAGGTGAAGATGCCGAGCGTCGCCTGCGCCGGAATGGTCAGGGGCAGCAACACCGTCCAGAAGATCTTCAGCCGCGACGCATTGTCGAGAATGGCGGCCTCGTCCAATTCCTTGGGGATGGCGCGGAAATACTGCGTCATCAGGAATACGCCGAAGGGCGCCGCCAGACCCGGCAGGATCAGGCCGGGATAGGAGTTATGCAGATGCAGGGCTGTGAACAGCTGGTGGCGGGTGATAATCACCGCCTGTTCCGGAATGGCCAGGCCGAACAGGACCAGAAGGAAGATCTGGTCGCGATACGGAAACTCCAGCCGGGCAAAGCCATATCCGGCCAGGGAAGACAGAACCAGCACGCCCACCGTCGTCAGGCCCGAGACGATCACCGAATTGAGCAGCCAGCGAAAGACGCCGGAATTACGGACGATGGCGGCATAGTTCTCGACCGTATAGGGCGCATGAAAGGCGTTGGCCGTGGAATGCAACAGGTCGCCATTGGATTTCAGCGACAACAGCAGGGTCCAGATCAGCGGGATCACCATGATGAAACCCAGCCCGATCAACGTCACCAGTATCGCGCCATCGCGGACGGTCTTTGACTGCGCCGGGCTCATGACACACCCTTCTTTCGGGTCACCATGTACTGCACCACGGTGGCGATCAGGATGATGGCGAACAGGATCTGCGATGCCGCCGCGGCATAGCCGACGTCCCAGCGCCGGAAGCCGATCTCGAAGATGAACAGCACGATCGGACGGGACGCGCCATTGGGCCCGCCCTGGGTGATCAGTTGCGGCTGGCCAAACAGCTGGAACTGCAGCACGCATTCGAAGATGGCGACCAGGATAACGGTGCGCATGACACTGGGCAGGGTGATCGACCACAGGGTCCGCCACCACGACGCATTATCAAGAGCCGCCGCCTCGTAAATATCCTTCGGCACCTGTTGCAGGGCCGACAGATACAGCATCATCGGCAGGCCGAGACACCACCACACGGTGATGATGGCCATGGAGATCATGACCAGACTCGGATCGCTCAAAAACGGCACGGCGCCGGCGCCGAAGAGGCTGCGGATGTCGGCGACCAGACCGCCGTCGCCCATCAGGATCATGCGCCAGATCAGGGTGACGATCGTCACCGACAGGACCGATGACGAGAAGAAAACGCCGCGGAAAAACGCCGCCGTGCCGGTCGAGCGGTTCAGCAGCAACGCCAGGAACAGCGGAATGACGGTCAGTGGCGGCACGGTCAGCGCGACGAAATAGAAGGTGTTGACGACGCTGTGCAGGAAAACATCGTCGCGCATCAGCCGGCTAAAGTTCTCCAGCCCGACAAACTCTCCACCGCCGAACAGGTCGGCCTTGAACAGGGAGAGCCCCATACCGGCAACCAGCGGATAGATCAGCAGGCCGAAATAGACCAGCAGATACGGCGCCACGAACAGCGCGTTCGACCAGTTGCCTTTTTTCAATACGGCGGCGGTCATCTTGCAAACCCCAGTGCTGCACGTACGGTGCAGCTGGAGGCTCCCTCCTCCCTGTGCCGAAGGCATGGGGAGGGGGACCGCTGAAGGCGGTGGAGGGGTAATAACCCGCCGGAAGAATGACCCCTCCGTCTCGCTTCGCGAGCCACCTCCCCATGCCTTCGGCACAGGGAGGAGGGTGCATATCCCGCGCCGCTCATTGGCTGGCCTCCGCGTGATACCCGACTCCGTCGGCGTCAAACAGATGCGCCGTCGCGCCGGCGATCTCAAGACCGACCGCATCGCCCGTGCCGACCCGGCTATTGCCTTCGGCGCCGGCGGTCACCGGTGTGCCATCGCCCAGTCGCGCATAGACCAGGGTTCGCTCGCCCAACCGCTCGACAAATTCTACCGTCGCGCTCAGCCCCTGCCCGGCCGCCATGACCGATAGGTTCTCAGGCCGCAGACCGATCCGCCAATGGTCCGATTTCGGCAAGGCACTCGACATGATCCCTGTCTGCACAACGCCGCCGCCCAGCCTTGCCGCCGCCAGCTGTCCACCCGTTTCCAGGTCGACCTTCAGGATATTCATCGGCGGCGAACCGACAAAGCCGGCGACAAAGATATTGGCTGGGCGTTCGTAAATTTCCATGGGCGCGCCAACCTGTTGCACCTTGCGGTCCTTCATGACGACGATGCGGTCGGCCAGGGTCATGGCCTCGACCTGGTCGTGCGTCACTAAAATCATGGTTGCCTTCAGCCGCCGGCGCAGTTGCGCCAATTCCAGACGGGTGCGCATCCGCAGGGCCGCATCCAGATTGGACAGGGGTTCATCAAACAGGAACAGGTCAGGCTTTTTCACAATGGCGCGGCCGATGGCGACGCGCTGCTTCTGGCCGCCCGAAAGCTCACCGGGCCTGCGGTGCAGATAGTCGCCGATCTCAAGAATCCGCGCTGCCTCGGCAATGCGGCTGTCAATTTCCGCCTTGCCCAGGCCGATATTCTTCAAACCGAACGCCATATTGTCGGCAATCGTCATGTGGGGATACAGGGCATAGCTCTGGAACACCATGGCGACGCCGCGCGCCCCTGGCGCCAGTTGATCGACCCGACGTTCACCGATATGGATTTCGCCGCCGTCCAACGCTTCCAGACCGGCAATCATGCGCAAAAGCGTTGTCTTGCCGCAGCCCGACGGCCCCAGAAAAGCAACAAATTCGTTTGTCTTGATGCTGAGGCTAACGTCGTCCAGCACCGGCGTAGCGCCGTAGGCCTTGGAGACATTGATGATTTCGATGCCGCTCACGCGCGCCCACCCTGTAACTAGCGTTTCCCTGGCCTCATGTTAAAAAGTGGCTGCCACTTTTGGGATAACTTGAGGCGCCCACTTTAAAATGCCCGACGCGTTTTTCACGCTTTCTACTCAGACAAAAAGCGCTGTAGCATCGAAGCCTGAACCCGACAAGGTGGAAATGTAGGACAAATCATATTTATCCATTTTGCCGCAATGTGGCTATTTTCAAGCGTGCAGCGCACAATTGCGATCCACACGGTAAAGATACTTTTGTCTGAGTATACTAGTGCCCCTTGACGCCACAGCCTCACAGGTCTTTATTGTCCGACAAAACCGGAGGATTTCATGCCCGCTACCCGTCGTCACGCCCTTCTGTCTAGTGCAGCCCTGGCCAGTGCAGCATTGGCCAGCACCGCAGCCTTGGCTGCCTTGCCAGGCGTTTCACGCGCGACGTCGAAGTCTACCCCAAACTCCGCATCCGTCACCCCCTTTCCGCTCGAAGCTGTCACCCTGACGCCATCGATCTGGCGCACGGCCGTCGATATCAATGCCGTCTATCTCAAATCGCTCGAACCCGATCGCTTCCTGCACAATTTCCGCGTCTCCGCCGGCCTGCCCCCGCGCGGTGACGTCTATGGCGGCTGGGAGGCCATGGGTATAGCCGGCCACAGCCTTGGCCATTACCTGACCGCCTGCGGCCTGATCTACGCCCAGACGAAAGATCCCGAATTCAAGACGCGCCTCGACTATATGGTCGGCGAACTGGCGACGATCCAGGCGAAGCACGGCGACGGCTATATCGGCGGCACCACGGTCGAACGCAACGGCAAGATCGTCGATGGCAAGATCGTCTTCGAAGAGGTCCGCGCCCATAACATCACCACCCACGGCTTCGACATCAACGGCGGCTGGGTGCCGCTCTATACCTGGCATAAGGTCCATGCCGGTCTGCTCGACGCCCACCGCTATGCTGACAATGCCCAGGCGCTGACGGTGGCCACCCGAATGTCCGACTATCTGATCGGCATTCTTGGCGGACTCAGCGACGACGAACTGCAACAGATCCTGGCGGCCGAGCATGGCGGGCTGAACGAAAGCTTCGCCGAGACCTATGCCCGCACCGGCGACAAACGCTATCTCGACATGAGCCGCCGCCTTTACCACAAGGCCATACTGATGCCTTTGTCGCAGCGTCGTGACGAACTGGAAGGCAAGCACGCCAATACCCAGATCCCGAAACTGATCGGCCTGGCCCGGTTATACGAGATTACCGGCGACACCAGCTACCGCGACACGGCCAGCTTCTTCTGGGACCGCGTCGTTCACCACCACTCCTACGTCATCGGCGGCAATTCCGATTCCGAGCATTTCGGCGCACCCGACCACCTGTCCGACCGTATCGACGACAAGACCTGCGAAGCCTGCAACAGCTACAACATGCTGAAACTGACTCGGCATCTGTACCAGTGGCAGCCCGACGCCACGTGGTTCGACTATTACGAACGCGTCCATCTCAACCACATCATGGCGCACCAGGACCCGAAGACCGGTCAATTCGTCTATTTCATGCCCCTCAGTTCGGGTTCGCAACGTCTTTACTCGACACCCACGGACAGCTTCTGGTGCTGCGTCGGTTCCGGCATGGAAAGTCACGCCAAGCACGGCGACAGCATCTACTGGCGCCAGGATGATACGCTGTTCGTCAACCTGTTTATCCCGTCCGAACTGACCTGGACCGACAAGGCGACAAAAGTTGCCCTGACCGGCGACATTACCACAGGCACACCGATCAGCCTGACCGTAACGCCGAAAAACAAGGTCGACTTTACGCTCGCTGTCCGCATCCCGGCGTGGGCCGACAAACCGACTCTGACGGTCAATGGTGTGGCGCAACCGATCCTGACCAAAGGCGGTTACGCCCGGATCAGCCGCCACTGGCACCCCGGCGACACGGTGACCCTGACCCTGCCACAAACCGTGAAGGTTGAAACCGTAGCGGACAATCCGCGCCTTGCCGCCTTCGTGAAAGGCCCGATGGTTCTGGCCGCTGATATGGGCGAAGCGGCCGGCGACGTCCCGCCTGCGCCCGTCGTGGTCTCGGCCCAGGCCCTGGACGCGCTCGATCCGGCTAGCCTGATGCTGGTCGCACAGCCGCAATCCGTGGCGCTAAAGCCCTTCTTCAGCCAGTATCGCCGCCGTACGGCCGTCTATTTTCCACTGTTCACCGATGCCGAATGGCAGGTTCAAAAAGCGGCCTATGAGGCCGACCAGGCGGCGCGTGCCCAACTCACTGCCCGCACCGTCGACTTGATGCGCCTGGGCGAGATGCAGCCCGAACGCGACCACGCCTTCGCCACCGACATTGCCGAGGTGTCGTCGCGCCTTGGCCACGCTGGTCGTTCGCTGATGTGGGGTAGCGGCAAGTATTTCGAGTTTGACCTGGCCGTCGATCCAAACGGGGCGGTCATCCAGATCACCTATTGGGGTCAGGATATCAAAAAAGCCTTCGACATCACGATCGATGGACAGCTGCTGAAAAGCGAGACCCTGGACTTCGCCCCGGACGCCAAATTCCGCACCGTCGACTATCCCCTGCCCGCCGGGTTTATCGCCGGCAAGTCGAAGGTTCGCGTGCGCTTTACGACACGCGGCACCAATCTCGACGTCTTCGAGGTGCGCTCGCTCAGGACAGCCTGAGGTCGGGCGCCCCCCTAAAGCTGGGTTCAACAAAACCCCAATTGTACACGGCGACATGGTATTGCATGGCCACAGGCAGATCGCCATCAATAGTTGATTCTGAGCGACGCCGAACCTTAGCGGTGCCTGTAGTAGAGGCAAAGGAAGATTTTTAACTACAGATTTTTCAGATTAACACATATTTTTCAACGACTTAAATGACATTATAGAGATGATGTCCCTGCATCTGAAAAAGGCGCTGCGCGCTGTTATCAGGGGAGAAAGCGCAAAGGCAAACCCAAATAACCCATTGGAAAATCTGTGTTAATCTGTGAAATCTGTGACTAAAGCTTTTCTTGATCTTGTCTCGCAGCGCATCATGGACGCGCGATGGAATAATGCGCCGCGCTAAGGGAGAATTCACCCCTGTCGTATACAACGAACCTGGCCGCAGGACGCGGACGACCCAATCAGAAGACAAGGGGCGGGTGACCGTCAATCGGATTTGCGTATTTTAACCTCATGGCACCGGCGCTGGAATATCAGTCCCAAGGCCCGTATGCTGTTCGGCATCGTGGCGGCCGCGGGCGTCGGCACGCTGGTCGCCATCATTGTTCTTTTGAATTCGTCCTTGTCGGCGATTGCTGAAAAAAGTAACCAGATGGATCTGGCGCGCGGCAACGACATGGTCGAGGCCTCGGTCCAGTCGAGCTTGAACAGCCTGTCGGCCCTGACGACCGACAACGCCCAGTGGGACGATGCGGCCCGCAATATGTACCGGACATCGCCCAGCGCGACCTGGGCTTACGAAAACTGGGGCGTAGCCTCGAAAGATAGCGAGCCTTATGACGGCAGCTTCATTCTGGATGAAAACTTCCATATCCTTTGGGGTTATTTCCGCGCCAAACCCTATGCCGGCTTAAATTCGGACATGTTCGGCTCTGGTTTCAAGGGTCTTGTCAATCTGCACCGCAAGGCCATTGATGCCGGGGACGTGGCGAAATCAGGCCTTACGCTGACAGATTATGGGCCGGCCATGGTCAGTATCGCCCTCGTGCATCCGTATGTCGAACGCCTGACCGGGCATGAGAAGGACGGCATGGGAAAGAGCCGGCGTTATCTTGTCATGACACGCCATCTGACACCCGCTCAGGTTACCGCCATGGGCCGCACCTTTCGCATCGATAAACTGCGCCTGACATCGGCGGCCGACACCAGCCACCCGTATCTGGAACTTGTCGGCGCCGACGGCCGTGTGACCGGTCACCTGACCTGGCTGCCGACCCTGTCCGGCGCCGCAACGGCCAAGGCGGCCGAACCAAGGCTGCGCCAGATCACCTGGTTGACAGGCTTTCTGGTGCTGATCTTCGTGATGATCAGCGCCTACAGCCTGCAGAAGCTGGCGCGAAGCGAAAAGGACGCCCAGAGCTTTGCCCTGACCGATGGGCTGAGCCGGCTGCCCAATCGCCGCGCCTTGTTCGAACGGCTGCAAGCCTGCGGCAAGAAGCATGGCCGGGTGGAAAAGACCGTCGTCTTTATCGACCTTGACGGTTTCAAGGACGTCAATGACATTTACGGACACAATATCGGCGACAAGCTGATCATGATCACGGCCGCCGCGCTCAAGGAATATCTGCCCGAAGGCGGTATGCTAGCCCGGATGGGTGGCGATGAATTCGCCCTGTTGCTCGGCGGCAAGAATGGGCCCGACCTGGCCCGTGTCTTCGCCGAGTCCGCCCTGGCCTTCCTCACGGCACCCATCCGCATCGGCGAGCGCACCGTACAGATCGGCGCCAGCATCGGTATTGCCACGGGTGACCTGAAATCCTGCACCAGCCTGGAACTGTTCCGCCGCGCCGATATGGCGATGTACTATTCCAAGGCCAACGGCAAGGCCCGCATCACCTTCTATACGGCGGACCTGGAAGCAACGCGCCTGCGTAAGCAAGCTATCGAAAAAGGCATCCGCGAAGGCCTGGCGCGCGGTGAATTCGACGTCGTCTACCAGCCGATCGTCGACGCCCGCACCCTGCGCATTACCGCCGTCGAGGCCCTGTGCCGGTGGCCGCGACGCCCGGAAGGCCCTTTGCCGCCCGATCAGTTCATTGACATTGCCGAAGCCAGCGGCCTGATCCACCAGTTGGGTCAGTTCGTGCTGAATCGTGCGTGCAGCGATCTCGGTGGGGTACCGGATCTGCGCCTCAGCGCCAATATTTCACCCGCCCAGTTTCGCGATCCGGAATTCGAACGCAAGGTGGCCCAGGTGCTTGAGACGACCGGCTTCCCGGTCGAACGCCTGGAACTGGAAGTCACCGAAGGCTATCTGATCGAAAATCCCGATCGCGCCATCTCCGCTGTTTCCAACCTGAAGGCGCTGGGCGTTTCCATGGCGCTCGACGACTTTGGCATCGGCTATTCCAGCATCGGCTATCTGCGCCGTTTCGACTTTGATCGCATCAAGATCGACAAGTCCCTGGCCGGGCGCGTCGATCTTGACCCGCAGGCCGCCGCCCTTGTCGCCGGCACGGTCAGCATCGCCAACGCCCTGTCGATCGCCGTTACGGCCGAAGGTGTTGAAACCGCCGATCATGTCCGTCTGCTGAAGCTGGCAGGTTGCCACAGCCTGCAGGGTTTCTATTTCAGCCGGCCCAAACCCCTGGCCGAAGTGCTGGAGATGGTCCACGCCGAGGCTGAGGTTCAGGCCACGGGTTAAATCTGGCTGGCGAAGCGGTCGATCAGCCACTGCGTCGCCGGCCCTGGCGGCATTTGTGCCCGCCATACCGCCTGCAGCGGATACATGGCGTCGCGCCAATCCGGCATGTCGAGCTCGACCAGTCGCCCGGCGTCGAGATCGCCCTGCACCATGAATTCCGGCATCGAGCCCCAGCCGACCCCGGCCAGCAGCAAGGCATGCTTGACACCCAGATCGGCCAGTCGCCACGTCTTCGCGGCAATCACGCCGAAATCCTGCCCGGCGGTCAGGGGTGAGCGATCGGTCAGGACCAGCTGGATATGCTCGCGCGCATCGCCCGGCGCATGCCGGCCGCCGCGCGCCAGAGGATGAAAGGGCGCCGCCACCGGAATCAGCCGCACGTGGCCCATCATATGCTTTTCGATATCGTCCTCACCGACGCATAGAGGCCCGCTGATGCCGAGCCGCGCCGTCCCGTCCATGATCAGCTGCGTCACTGCGCCCAGCGCCTCGACATGCAACCTCAGCAAGACGGTCGGGAACGCCGCCTGAAAGGCCTGCAAGGCGTCGACCAGGCGGGCGGTCGGCAGCATGACATCGACGACCAGCGACACTTCCGCCTCCTGGCCTTCACGCAGCGACGTTGCGCGCGCGCGCATCTTGTCGACATTGTGCAGGATCGAGCGCGCGAAAGCCAGTAGCGATCGTCCGGCCTCGGTGAGCTCCGGCTTTTTCGTGCCGACGCGATCGAACAGTGTCACGCCCAACTGGTCTTCCAGATTGTCGATACCGTAGGTGATGGCCGAGGTGGCGCGATTGAGGCGACGCGCGGCGGCGGCAAAGCTGCCGCTATCCACCACGGTAGCCAGGATGTGGAGCTGATCGAAAGTCGGGGTGCCGGTCTGCATATCTGAATCACTTACCTAATTTTCAGAACAGTTTTTTCAATATTATACGGATTTTCAGAAAATACCAGCGAGACTATACCGTCGTCATTGTTTCGAAAGAGGCCCCCAATGACAACGCTTACAGCCACCAGAGACCGCGCCGTCGCCGACACCCATACCGCTTTCCGCACCCTGGAAGGCGACGGGTTCGAAGTTCGCCGCGCCATTCCAGCGCGCGCCTATGAGGCGATCGGCCCGTTCATCTTTCTCGACCAGTTTGGTCCGATCGATGTGCAACCCGGCGAAGCCAAGGGCGCCTCGGCCCATCCGCATGCCGGGATAGAGACCCTGACCCTGCTGCTGGAAGGCCGCATGGAACACAAGGACAGCCTGGGCAATGTCAGCGCCATGGGCCCCGGTGAAGTGCAATGGATGCGCGCCGGCCGTGGTATCATCCACGACGAAGCCCCCGATGCCATCCTGCGCCGCGATGGCGGCCACCAGCATGGTGTCCAGCTGTGGATCAACATGCCGAAAGGCGAAAAACACGCCGAGCCTGCCTATCGCCATGTGACACGTGACGAGATCCCGCTTCTGCCCCACGCCAACGGCACGGTTCGCCTGATCGCCGGCCAGGTCGGCAGCGTGACAGGTCCGGTTCAGACCTCGGGCCATCCGTTCGTCATTCATGCCAGCCTGGGTGACGGCGGCGCGCTCGATATCGATGCGTCAAGCCCGGCCGAACTGGCGATCTATGTCCTGACAGGTCAAGTCAGCCTGGGTGGCCACGATATCGAACCCGGCCAGCTGGCCCGCCTGACGCCGGGCGACACTGTCAAGCTGACGGCCCTGCCAGGCACTGAACTGCTGCTGGTCGGCGGCGATCCGCTCGACGCCCCCATCGTCCGCCACGGCCCGTTCGTCATGAACACCATTGCCGAACTCGAACAGGCCGTCCGCGACTACTACGCCGGCAAGATGGGCCGGATCTGATCCTGTCGCCCTGACTTCCCTCACGCCAATCCCCCTCCCCGTTTCATCAAGGATACCCATCATGACCAAGGTTCTCGTTCTTTATCACTCCGCCTACGGCCACATCGAAACCATGGCCAACGCCGTTGCCGAAGGCGTGCGCGAGGCTGGCGCCGAAGCTGTCATCAAACGCGTTCCGGAGACCGTGCCGGAAGAGGTCGCCAAGGCATCCTACTTCAAGCTCGACCAGGCGGCACCGATCGCCACCATCAATGAGCTGGCCGATTACGACGCCATCATCGTCGGCGCCGGCACGCGCTTCGGCCGGATGAATTCGCAGATGGCGGCCTTCCTCGACCAGGCCGGTGGCCTGTGGATGCGCGGCGCACTGAACGGCAAGGTCGGCGGCGCCTTTACCTCAACGGCGACGCAGCACGGCGGCCAGGAAACCACACTGTTCTCGATCATCACCAACCTGCTTCACTTCGGCATGGTGATCGTCGGCCTCGACTACGGCCACGCAGGCCAGATGAAGATCGACGAAGTCACCGGCGGCTCGCCCTACGGCGCCACGACAATCGCCGGCGGCGACGGCTCGCGCCAACCGACCGAGAACGAACTGACCGGCGCCCGCTACCAGGGCCGCAAGGTCGCCGAAACCGCCATCAAACTCCACGGCTAAGGCAAGGCCCGCCCCACTCATCGCTCTTTTTTGCCCGCCCCATTTATGGGGAGGGGGGACCGCCGAACGGGGCCGCCCGAGCGGGCGGTGGGCGGGGCTCTTTCTTCCATCCGTTCAATGTCTAAATCATCAGCAATTCACATTTTCTTCTGAGGAGAAGCCACCATGACCAAGTTCCAAGCCTACCTGCCCGCTTTGGGTCGTCTACTGATCGCCGTCATTTTCGTAATGTCCGGCATTTCCAAACTGACCAATCCCGCCGGAACTATCGGCTATATCCAATCGGCCGGCCTGCCCCTGCCGGAAGTTGCCTATGTCGTCGCCACCGCAGTCGAGCTGATCGGCGGCCTGGCCCTGATTGTTGGCTTCAAGACGCGCTGGGTGGCCGCGGCCCTGGCGGTCTTCACAGTCGCCGCGGCCCTGGGTTTCCACAACAACTTCGCCGACCAGAACCAGATGATCCACTTCATGAAGAACATCGCCATCACCGGCGGCCTGCTGCAAGTGGTGGCCTTCGGCGCCGGCGCCTTCGCCCTCGACAGCCGCAAGACGCGCGGCACGGTTGCCGCGTAAGCAAACACACAGTTGAATCTAAGCGGCCACAGCAGAGATGCTGTGGCCTTTTTCGCGACTACACTACACCCGTTGTGAAAACGCCGTCGCAAACAACCGCGACAGGCGCTCGGCAAATTCGCGCGGATTGGCCGGCTTGTCACCGTCCAGGATACGGGCCTGGTCCAGCAACAACCAGGCGGCGTCCTCCCTGTCCGCGCCGACAGTCCTGAGCGCTATGTTATTCACCAGATCGTTGTGGGCATTGATCTCCAGGACCGGTTTTGACGCCTTTTGCAGGCGCCCGGCGCCCTGAAGGATTTTTTCGAGCTGCAGGTCGGGCCCATGTTCCGACGCGACCAGGCAGACCGCACTTTCCGTCAACCGAGTCGAAACCCGCACATCGGAAACCTCACCCTTCAAGGTTTCGCGCGCGAAATCGATAAAGGCGGCGACGTCCTGCGGCGTTTCCGGCTTCGGCTCAGCCTCCGAGTCATCCCCGGTGACGCTATCGAGATCGGCCGACCCTTGCGTAACCGAGGTAAACGCCTTGCCGTCGAAAACCTGATCCGCCGGAGCCCAGAAGCTGTCGACAACATCGGTGAGCAGCAGGACCTCGATGCCCTTGGCGCGAAACCCCTCGAGTTGCGGCGATGCCTTGAGCTGATCCAGGTTCGTACCGGTGATGTAGTAGATCGCCGTCTGTCCGTTCTTCATGTCCTTGACATAGTCGGCCAGGCTGCGATGCCCCTCGCCCGAGGCCGTTGTGCGGAACCGCGCCAGCTTGAGCAACTGTTCGCGCCGTTCCGAATCGTCATAAATGCCTTCCTTGAGAACCGCGCCGAACAGGTCCCATACCTTGTCGAAGGCTTCGGTCTCCGTATCCGCCAGGTTTTCCAGAGCTGTCAGAACACGGCCGGTTACACCCTTGCGAATCGCCGCGAGAATGGCGCTCTCCTGGATCATTTCGCGCGAAATATTCAGTGGCAGGTCGGACGTGTCGACGATGCCACGAACAAAGCGCAAATAACGCGGCAAGAGCTCGGCCTCGTCGGTGATGAAGACGCGTTTGACATACAGTTTCATCCGGCCCGTGCGGTCGGCATCGAACAGGTCGAACGGCCGAGCGCCGGGAACAAAGGCCAGGGCCGTATATTCATGGCGGCCTTCAGCACGGAAATGCACATTTAGCAGCGGATCGTCATACTGACCCGACACACCGCGATAGAAGTCGGCATAGTCTTCCTTGGAAATTTCGTTCTTCGGCTTGGTCCAAAGTGCTGCGCCATCGCTGACCACAGCGGCCTCCGCCCCCTCTTTTTCGATCAGGTGGATCGGAACCGGCACATGTCCGGACTGGTCGCGGATAATCTTTTCGACGGTCCATTTGCTGGTGAAGGACTTGGCATCTTCCATCAGGTGTAAGGTCACGCGCGTACCACGAACCGGCGCCGCCTCTCCTTCGACCTCGGCAATCGTATAGCTGCCCTTGCCATCGGAGGACCATAGCCAGGCATCCGGATGACCGGCCCGGCGCGATAGGACATCCACCCGGTCGGCTACCATAAAGGACGAATAGAAACCGACCCCGAACTGACCGATCAGTTCCGCCTTTTCACCCGACTTAGCAGCCTCCAGCCGCTCCATGAACAGGCGTGTCCCCGAACGTGCGATCGTACCCAGCGCGTCGATCATCTCGTCCCGGCTCATGCCGATGCCATTATCCTCGACGACGAGGGTGCGCGCCTCTTCGTTCAACGAAACAACGATACCCGGCTGGGCGTCGTCGGAAATGAGCGCGGCATTGGAAACGGCTTCGTAGCGCAACTTCTCGCAGGCGTCCGCTGCGTTAGAGATAAGTTCGCGCAGGAATACCTTTTTATCGGAATAGACCGAATGCACCATCATGTGCAGAAGGCGGCTAACATCGGCTTCGAACGCGTGCTGTTCAGGCTTCGTGGCGTCCAGGGTCGTCGTCATGGCTTACCTCATCGTGCAGGGGTTGCGCGTCAGATATTTTCTGCGCGAAATAATTTCAAGACATCAGACTATAGTTTTTAGGATGGACAGACCTCGGTCACGTCCGCTCCGCCATAAACCCAGGCAAGGCCGCCGCCTGCGTCACCCAATCCGTCAATTGCGCCTCATCAAGTTCGTCAGCTTCGTGGATATCGATGTAACGCGTACCCTCGGTCTTGCTTGCGCCGGGCGGCAGGGGATGCAGCGACGTTCCGCGAAAGAAGGCCACCTTCACATAGCGCGTAAAAACATGAAATGACAGGAACCAGCCGTGACTTGCGACGCCGTAGAATGGCGAGTTCCATTTCACCGCCTTGCGCACGTCGGGCACGGCCTGTGTAATGATGGCATCCAGGCGCTGACCGAGGTCACGTTTCCAACCCGGCATGGCGGCGATATAGGCCTGGACCGGCGCATCCCCCTCACCCTTGGCGATACGCGGGTTGCCACCCGACAGGACCGCCGGGATTTCTTCGCCTTTTGCGCTCATCTTCATGCCACTGACTCCTGTTATATCTGCCGGCTTTCCATATATGTGAAATACCGCCACGGTATCAATGCGGCCTTTCCGCCTTACCTTTCAACCTCGTTCTCACGGAGATCACGGCATGGCACGCGCTACCGCCCATATCGCCACTGATCGTTACGCCACCCATATCCACGTCGCCGGACGCGACCTGATCGCCGACGAACCGCCGGCCAATGGCGGCCAGGATGCCGGCCTGGCGCCCTACGACCTGCTGCTGGCGTCACTGTCGGCCTGCACCGCCATTACGCTGCGTATGTATGCCGATCACAAGGGCTGGCCGCTCGAAGCCGCCGATATCGCCCTGCATTTTTACCGCGACGAAGCCGGCGCGGAGTTTATCGATCGCACCGTCACCGTGAGCGGCCCGCTCGATGAGATCCAACTGAAGCGCCTGCTCGAGGTCTGCGAACGCACCCCGGTCACCAAAACCATGAAACAAGGCCTGTCCATCACGACCACGCTTAAATCATCAATATGACAAATCCTGTAAGTCGCGCTTAACGCAAACCTAACAATCATTGTAACTGGTGCATTTCCCGCACTTCGGAAATATTGCCCACATGATTTCGGGGCGGTTCCAATCGTGGACAGCCGCCCGTACTTACGGGGAGTTCCACAATGAAAGCTTTCAAAACCGCCCTTATGGTTGCCGTTGCCGGCAGCCTCGCTTTTGCTTCGCCGCTGATCGCCAAGGATTATCCCGATGGCGGCGTGACCGGCGCCGAAGTCGCTGCCGACCTCAAGGGCATCGACCAGACCGCCAGCGTCGGCAAGGACTCGGCCGGCGATCCGTTGGTCGACGCCGCCTTCAAGGTCGGCGAAACCAGCATCGACTACAAGATCTTCTTCTACGGCTGCAAGGACGGCCGCTGCACGTCGATCCAGTATCATGTCGCATTTTCCGGTGACACTTCTAAAATTCCGGAATGGAACAAGAGCCACCGCTTCGCCCGCGCCTATGCGACCGACAAGACCATCCACCTCGAATATGATGTCGACGTCGAAAAGGGCGCCAATTCGACCGCCATCCAGAACTCGGCCCAGCGCTTCATCGCTGTGATGGTCCAAGGCGTCCAGTTCCTCGGTTAAGTCTTTTTCAGCTCAAGCGCCGCATGGCTCGCGCAAACGTGCGCGGCGGGCGGTCGCCCTTGCCAAGCGACAATGAGCTACGATCATTGTCGCTTGGAATAACAGCTGATCATGGCATCCGCATCGCATTTCAGTGCCCTCGAACCCTCCGGCGTTCCAACCGCCGGAGGGTTTTATTTTGCCTTTGCTATTGAAAATAATGCGGTTATTTTGATCCGCATAAAACAGGGAGCGGTTCATGGGCAGGATGGTGATGGCGGCGGCCCTGGGCCTGCTGGTTATGGCCGCGTCACCAGCGCTCAGCCGGCCCCAGGCCGCCGCTTCGACACCCAAAGCCGCTGCTCCACTCGGCGATCGCATCCAGAATGCCGTCGACCGCTATCAGTCTGCCGGCGCGCGCCCCAGCCTCGAAGAGCTCAAGGCCCTGACCGACGAAGCCGCCATGGCAAAACAGCTCGATCCCGGCCTCGCCGCCGATCTGGCCACCATCTATGCCTATAGCCTGGCGCGTGCGCAGCGCGGCCAGGAAGCCATCACGGTCATCATGGCCGCCCAGGACGCCTATGCGCGCGCCGGTTTCGCGGTCAGCAGCAAGATGGGCGACCTGTTGCTGGCCCAGGCGGCGTTTCAGGACCTTCTGGGCGACACCCCCGGCGCCTACGCCACCAAGACCGAGGCCCTGGCCCTCTATGAACAGGTCGAAGGCCCGGGCGGCGACATGGTCGCGACCGTCAAGGTTCAGCTGGCCTTTTCGTTGTTCGCGCAAGGTCGATTGGACACCGCCATCACCGCCTATCGCGACGCCCTGCCCCGCCTGGCCGGCAAGGACAATCTGGTCCGCGTCTACGCCATGCAACTCACCAACTATGCCGGCGCCCTACGTCTGGCCGGCGATCTCGACGGCGCGCTCGACACCAGCCGCTCGGCGGTCGCCATTGCGCGCGACAAGCTGCCGGCCGGCCATCCGGCCCTGATGTTCGGCCTCAACACCCTGGGCGCCACCCTGATGGACATGGGCCGCTACGCCGAGGCCGAGACCGTCCTGCGCGAAGGCCTGGACCTGGCACGGCAATATCGTGGCAAGCAGAGTCTCGACACCGCCGGCTTCACCTACCGCCTGGCCCAGGTCCTGCACCGCGAAGGCCACGCCCCCGAAGCCGCAGCCCTGCTCGACGCCGCGCTCGACGATCTGGCCGGGGTCAATATGGGCGCCAATCCCGACCTGCCTGGGCTAATCCGGCTGGAGCTGGGTCAGATCGCGCTTGACGACGGCAAGCTGAGCGAAGCGCAATCCCAGCTGACGGCAGGCCTGACCGCCATCGCGGCGACCGGCGATACGGGCGCCACAACCCGCGCCCGGCTCAATACGCGCCTGGCCGAAGCGCTTTTGCTGGATCACCACTATGACGACGCCCTGGCCAATGTCAGCCAGGCCATGGCCTATTACGAACGCGAAATGCCCGACTACGCGCCGGACCGGGTGCGCGCTGCCATGCTGCAGGCCCTAGTCCTGTCACGGCTCGGGCGCCATGATGAGGCCTTTACGGCCGGTCAGGCCGTGGAGGCCGCCATGCGCGTCCACCTTGACAGCTATACGATCGTCCGCGCCGAGCAGACCGACCTCATCGCCGCCTATCAGCTCAGCTTCGTCCGCTTCGCCGACCTGGCGCTCGAGGCCGGCCATCCCGATTCCGCCTTTGCCGCCGCCCAGATGGCAGCCGTCAGCGAAGTGTCCACGACATCACTGGCCATGGCGGCCCGCTCGGCCATTTCTGATCCCAGGGCCGCCGAACTGGCGCGCCGGCTTCAGGATACCCAGGTCACGCGTCTGCGCCTTGATCGCGAACGCACCTATGCGCGCGGCAAGTCGGATGCCGAGGTCAAGCGGCTGGAGAGCGAAATCCAGACCCTCGACGTCGCCCTGGCCAGCCTGGCCGGCGAACTCAATGCCGTCTATCCCGACTTCGGCCGCCTCAGCCATCCGCGGCCATTGTCGGTCGATGCCGCCCGGGCCACCCTGGGCCGATCCCAGGCCGTCGTCATGCCGTTGCTCAGCGATGACCGCCTGATCACCCTGACCCTGACCCCGTACGGTCTGAACTGGGCGTCAAGTCCACTTGGCCGGGCCCAGGCCCTTACAGCGGTCACGACCCTGCGCGGCTCAGTCGACACGGCCCTGCGCACCGCCGGCAACGACCACGCCGCCTTTGCCCGCGCCCCCGCCTGGCTGCTGGGACAGGCTATATTCACGCCGCATATCCGCCGCACCCTGGGTCCGTCGAAAGAGCTGGAAATCCTGGGTTCCGGCCCGATCATGACACTCCCGTTTGCGCTGCTGCTGACCGAAGCACCGCAAGGCTCCGATATGGACTCCCAGGCCTTGCGTAACAGCGCCTGGCTGATCCGCAGCTACGCCCTGTCCGTCAAACCGGCCTTTATCGCTCGTACGACCAGACTCGCTGAGAGTTCGGGTTTCCTGGGCGTTGGCGCGCCGATGCTGGGTCCACCCGATAACGGCTTCATGGGCTTCGATCCGGACGCTGTCTATCGCGGTGGCGATGCCGAGGCCCTGCGCCAGATGCCCAGCCTGCCCCATGCCGAGGGCGAACTTCAGCGTATGGATAGCGCCCTGGCCTTGCCCGGCAGTCAGGTCATCACCGGCGCGGATGCGACCGAAGCCCGCATCAAGACGACCGACCTGTCGCGCTACAGCGTCATTGCCTTCGCCACCCACGGCCTGATCAGCGGCAATCTGCAAACCTTGCGCGAGCCGGCCCTGGTCCTGACGCCGCCGGCGCAGGCCAGTGCCGACGATGATGGCCTGCTGACCGCCTCGGATGTCGCCGGCCTGCGCCTGAAGGCGCGCTGGGTCATACTATCGGCGTGCAATACGGGTTCAGGCCGTGAAGCCGGAGCCGCCGGCTATTCCGGCCTGGCCCACGCCTTCATGCAGGCGGGCGCCGACAGCCTGCTGGTGTCGCTGTGGCCGGTGCGCGACGACGTCGCAGACCGGCTAGCTGTCGACACGGTCCGGCGCAATGCCAAAGGCGCCTCCCAGGCCCAGTCCCTGCGCCGAGCAATGCTCGACCTGCTCGACGATTCGTCCGTCCAGGGCAGCGCCAACCCGGCTATCTGGGCGCCTTTCTCGCTCGTCGTAAGGTAAGTATCTTCCCACAGATTAGAAAGATTTTCACAGATTTTTCAATGCGTTAAAAATAACATTCGGCTGATGCCAACCTGTTAGGGCGCGAAGCGCCATTTTAAAAACCGGCTCATGACTGAGCCGATAACACACTGAAAAATCTGTGAAAATCTGTGCTAATCTGTGGGAACCCCCTTTCTACTTTTTGACGTATCCAAATACCTGGATCCTACGTCGCTTTCCCAATCCTCACAGCCTTTGTAAATTGTGCTGGACTCGGACATTCTGTTACGAGTGAGACAACGTACACGGGACAACCATGACCGACACATCCATCCTGCTGATCGAGGACGAAGCCAGCAACGCCGACATCATTATGTCCGTGCTGCAAAAGGAGGGCTTTGTCGTGACCTGGGTGGCCGACGGCCAGAAGGGTCTGGCCCAGGCCGGCCAGACGCCCTACGACCTGATCGTGCTGGATCGCATGCTGCCGGACCTCGACGGCATGACCATACTGGCTCGCCTGCGCGGCGCCGGCATCGAGACCCCGGTCCTTATGCTGTCGGCTCTGTCGCGGTCGGAAAATCGTTCGGAGGGGTTGGAAGGCGGCGCCGACGACTATCTCGGTAAGCCATTCGAGGACCACGAACTGACCGCCCGCGTCCGCGCCCTGCTGCGCCGCTCACGCAATCAGGTCCACAGCGCCGTCATGCTGTACGGCGATATCGAACTGCATGTGAAGTCGCGCACCGCGCACCGCCAGGGCCAGCATCTGGCGCTGTCGCCCAAGGAATTCGAGATCCTCAAGCTGCTGATGGAACACGCCGGCGACGTCGTCACGCGTGAGATGCTGCTGAAAGACGTGTGGAACCTCAGCTTCGACCCCCAGACCAACGTCATCGACGTCAATATGAGCCGCCTGCGCCACCGCCTGGAAGACGGCTTCGACCACCCCTGCCTGGAAACCGTCCGCGGCGCGGGCTTCCGGCTGATCTGCCCACCCACAGTAAAAGAGTTCCCCCTTGTCTAGCGTACCCCCCACCAGCCCCTCAGGCTCAAGATCCGTCGTGATGCCAAATTCTGTCGCGATGAACGTTGCCGTGCGCGTGGCCCTGGCCACGGTACTGGTCTGCGCGGCGGTCTTTGCCCTGGTCTATGGCGGTCTGGTGCATCAATCCCGCGCCGCCCTCCAGGCGACGATCGATACCGACATAGCCGGCCTGGCCGACGCCTATCACGCCGAAGGCCTGGATGGCCTGCGCGGCCGGTTGCAGGAACGTCTCGACGTCGCCCCCTCGACCCTCGAGCGCCCCGTCTATCTGCTGCTCGATCCCCAGGGCAAGGCTCTGATCGGTGAAGCACCGTGGCCGAAACTCGACTCGCGCGTATCGCAGGCCGGCATCGTCGACAGCGCCGGTCACGACCGGGTCCTCGCCCGGGTAACCCAGTTGAAGGGCGGAGTCCGCCTGATGGTCGGCCGCTCGCTCGGCCTGTCTGAAAAGACACTCGGCGAAACCCGCCTGCTGTTCATTGCGGCCGTGCTGCTGATCGCGGTCCTCGCCTTCTTCATCGGCGCCTTCGCCGCCCGCCACCTCAAGGGCCGCATCACCGCCATCAACGGTGTTTTCGACAGCCTGCACGAGGGTGATTTCCGCGCCCGCACACCGATCACCCGACACCGCGATGAAATCGACGCCCTGAGCGGCCACGTCAATATGACGCTTGATCGCGTCGAGCGTCTGCTGGCCGCCCAGCGCGACGTCAGCGACAATATCGCCCACGAAGTCCGCACCCCCCTCACCGCGCTGAACCAGCGCCTCGAAGACGCCCTG
Organism: Asticcacaulis sp. P2_C5; assembly: GCF_056404555.1. Lineage (NCBI taxonomy): Bacteria > Pseudomonadati > Pseudomonadota > Alphaproteobacteria > Caulobacterales > Caulobacteraceae > Asticcacaulis > Asticcacaulis sp. P2_C5. The sequence goes on along the minus strand of NZ_JBFUDU010000016.1, from coordinate 25,927 downwards.
GCGCGCATTGACGACCCGGCCGCCATTGCCAGCCTCGAACAAGCCCAGGACCAGGTCCGCCACACCCTGCGACTGCTCGACGACCTGCTCGACATCGCCTCGGCCCAGGCTCAACGCGGCGATATGCGCGGCATCACCGAGGTCGACCTGTCGGAACTGGCGCGCGGCATGTGCGACCTTTATTCGGCCAGCGCCGAAGACGCCGGCATGACGCTGGAAAGCCATATCGACGACGGCATCGTCGTCCGCGCCAACGCCATGCAGTTGTCGCGCATGCTGGTCAACCTGTTCGACAATGCCTTGAAATACGGCGTTTCGGGCAAGACACTGCGTTTTTCGCTCAGGCCGGGGCCGGTCATGACGCTTGAGGACGAGGGTCCCGGCGTCGCCGATGCCGACAAGACGCGCATCTTCGAACGTTATCAGCGCGCCGCCGGATCGACGGCCAAGGGTCACGGTCTGGGCCTGGCCCTGGTCGCCGCCATCGCGGCTCGGCACAATCTGGCGGTCAGGGTTGAAGACACCCACCCGGATACTGTAAGCATAGGCAAGGGGGCGAAGTTCATCGTTGCGCCGGAGACCCAGTCTTGATGAAGCGAGGCTTGACCTATTCGACCGGACTTCGGGAAGTTCGGGGGGCCTTTATCGGGGCCGTTCTGGCTGGCGTGGCGATCACGACCGCCTGCGCACCCGTATCTTCGACGGCGCCACTCGCCTCTGACCGTGGCGAACGGATGGCCGGGCGCGAACGTGACACCCTGGCCCAGGGCGATGCCAGAACCGTCGCCGACATTCTGCAACAGGGCCTCGCCGCCGAAGCGCGTGGTGATGGTAACGACCTTCTGGCCCAGGCCCGGGCACTGAGCCTGATGGGCGCCCGGCCCGAAGACGGCGCACCCGACCTGGCGCGTGAATGGGCCGGCAAGGCGAAGGCACTGGGTGCCAAGAGCGACGGCGCGGTGGCGTTTCGCGGCCGCACACTGGGGCCCGGCTATCGTTCCGGCCGCGTTTCGGCCAACAGTCAGTTCCGCACCCGCCAGAACTTCAATGCCGGCCAGCGCGCCGAAATCGTCCTGGTTCCTGTTGACGACGCGCCCCTTAGCCTCGCCGTGCGCGACGACGACGGTGCATCCGTGTGCTCGGTTGCGCCTTCGACGCGCAATCTCGGCTGCCGCTGGGTGCCGACCTTCACCGGGGCCAATGAGATCGAGGTGCGCAATGACACAGCGCAGACGGTCAACTTCTACATGGTACTGAACTAACACAATCTGCGAACCGCGATCGTGGCCATGGCTGTGCAAAACGCGGCTACCCGCGTCGACGCCATTTTATCAGCGAAAACTCACAAAAAAAATTCGCAAATATGAAATCTCTAGTTGCGCCGTAACATCCCCCCGCAGATTTAATTTTTTAAATGTAACAATCTTTTTATATTTGGAATTTTATTCCTATTATTTATCATACTTAAAATATTCCTTATATTTTCAATAACTTCTGTGGCATTTCTGCTATTGTCTGGGCAATTGTGGGGGTCGGGATCAGTTCACAATAGCCATGATCATACAATATGATAGCGTTGTCAGAGAACGCGAACCCAGGGTTGTGTCACGCTTATGCAAGCCGCACTTCCAGCGAGTATCGCGTCGGCCGCGCGAGAAAAGGCGACGGGGTTTTGCGACCTTTGTTCGTTTTTACATTTGAATAATATTTCATATGTAGGGATTTCGATCTCCTCCCGCCTGGCCAAAAACATCGTGTGCGACATCGCGCAAAGCTGCGCAGATTTCAGGGAGAAGAAACGAGTATGAAAACCTTACCGACCAGACTTAAGGTCCTGATGGGCGGTACGTCCGTCCTGGTGCTGGGCATGATGGCCTTCGCGGCCACAGCTCAGGCACAGGACGCGCCGGCCCCGGCCGACGATGCCACCACGGTCGTCGTCACCGGCCAGCGCGCTCAGATCAAGAGCGCGCAAAAAATCAAACGTGACGCCGAGGTCATCGTTGACTCGGTGACCGCGGTCGATATCGGCGCCCTGCCCGACCGGTCAGTCTCTGAAGCCCTGCAACGCATCTCGGGCCTCACCATTCAGCGCACCAATGAAAACCGTGACCCGGGCCGTATCGCTGCCGAAGGCGGCGCCGTCCAGATCCGCGGCCTCAGCTGGGTTCGTTCCGAAACCAACGGGCGCGACATCTTCTCCGCCAAGAACGGCCGCGGCTTGAGCTGGGAAGACGTTTCAGCCGACCTGCTGGCCGGCGTCGACGTCTACAAGAACCCGTCCGCCGACCTGACCGAAGGCGGCATAGGCGGTACCATCAACCTGCGCACGCGCCTGCCGTTCGACCAGAAGAAGTCGATCACCGCCTTCTCCGTCGATAGCAATTATGGCGACCTACAAAAGAAGTCGCATAACTCCTACAGCGCCATCCTGTCGCGGCAGTTCAATACGCCTGCCGGCCGCTTCGGCGTCCTGCTCAACTACTCGGTGTCCGACGTGGGCAACCGCACGGACGCCCTCAATGCCGACCGCTTCGTCGCGACGACCGTTGGTAGCAACACCAGATATATCCCGGCCGGACTCAGCGCCAAGGAAATTCAGTGGGACCAGAGCCGTACGGCCATCTACGGCGCTTTCCAATACCAGCCTAACGACAGCTGGCTGTTCACCCTGACCGGCATGGAAGCCAAGGTTGACGCGAAGAACACCGAATACGGTATCTTCAGCTGGGACTGGGCTGTGCATGCCAACGACGTTGGCAACGACTTCAAGTACGATAGCCAGGGCATCTTCACCGGCGGCACGATTCCGACGGCCCTGTATGACACCGACACCCGTTATGGCGAGGACCACAAGTCGACAGCCGACATCTCCTTCAATGCCAAGTGGTGGGCCACGGACAAGCTGTCGTTCAGCTTCGACATCCAGAACGTCCGTTCGACCGCCGATATCCTGTCGATGACGGCCTATACGCACCACAAGAACGACCTGCCGTTCAAGATCGACCTGAGCACCGACGTTCCGACCATCCAGACGACCGGCGATACGTCCAAGATCTCGGACTATTACTGGGCCGCGGCGATGGACCATATCGAGGACAACAAGGGCGGCGAAACCGCCGTTCGGCTTGACGGCCGCTACGACTTCGACGATGGCAAGTGGTTAAAGACCTTCAAGTTCGGCGTCCGCCAAACCGAAAAGGACTATTTGACCCGTCAGTCGGGTTGGAACTGGGGCTTGTTGTCGTACCAGTATTGGCAAGGTGCCGGTAGCGAATCGAGCCGCGCCTTCCTCGATGACTCGGCACATGGCCCTGGCGCCGCAGGCGCCGTTTATCACGACTACAATAATTTCTTCAACGGCGACGCCAATATCCCAGGCGCGGCCTGGATGGCAGCGCCATGGGTCGTCAACCAAGGCACGGACAAGGCCTACGCGGTACTGCATGGTACCGAAACTCAGGGCTGGGGCTGGTCGCCGCTGTCACGTAACTGGGACAGCTTCAACCCCGGCGGCGACAACGTCTCGGCCGGCGTCAACCACCAGGTTGAAAAGACAACGGCGGGCTATTTCATCGCCACATTCGGCAGCGAACTGCCCAATGACCGTGCTCTGGACGGTAATATCGGCCTGCGCGTCGTGCAAACCGAGGCTACCGGTTACGGCAAGGTCGTCTCGTCGGTCGTTGCTAATACACCTCCCTGTACGGTCAACGCCGTCAACACCGCAGCCAAGTGTCAGTTAGCCGCCGACGCTGCCGCATTCGGTTCTACTGCGCTTGCCCAAAACTACGGTGGCCAGGCCTCCTATACAGACGTCCTGCCCAGCCTGAACCTGCGGTACAAGTATAACGACCAGCTTCAGTTCCGCTTTGCGGCCTCCAAGGCGATCGTTCGTCCCGAGCTGTACCAGAACAACGCCTACACCACACTGTCGATTGGTCTCGATAACCAGGCCAGCGGCTATGTCGTCAATCTGTCGGGCGTCGCCGGCAATCCTGGCCTGAAGCCGATCAAGGCGGCACAGTTTGACCTTACGGCCGAATGGTACTTCGCGCCTACGGGAAGCCTGACTTTCGATCTCTTCCACAAGAAGATCGAGGATTACATCTACGGCGGCAGCGAGATCGTCAACTTTACCAATAACGGCAAGACTCTGCCCTTCAACGTTACGCGCTACATCAACGGGTCTGAAGGCAAGGTCGACGGCTTCGAAATCGCCTACCAACAGTTCTACGACTTCCTGCCCGGCCCGCTCTCCGGCTTCGGCATCCAGGCCAACTACACGAAGATCGATTCCTCGGGCGGCCACAACCCGCTGGTTAACGTGTTTGACGGCAATCAGGTGGTCAATGCCGACCTCAGCGGCCTGCCGCTGGAAGGCATGTCGCCGAACAGCTACAACCTCGCCATCATGTATGAAAAGTACGGTATCTCGGCACGCCTGGCCTACAACTGGCGCGATGAGTTCCTCCTGACCACCTCGGGCGCCAATATCAACAGCCCGGTCTGGTCGGAACAGTACGGTCAGTGGGACGCCTCAGCGTTCTACACCATCAATTCGCAGTACAAGATCGGTCTGCAGGCCACAAATCTCGGCCACGCCAAGACCTATCTGCGGGTCAGCACGCTCACCAACATGAACGTTCGTCCGCGTTACTCCTGGGTCGCGACAGACCGCCGCATTGCCGTGGTCCTGCGCGCAACCTACTAAATCAGCGTAAGCGGCCGCAGGTTCGAGCACCTGCGGCCGCACCTCCCAATCGTGAACTTCTCGATCTCCCCCCTTCCGGCCTTGTCCCGGAAGGGTATTTTTCATTCGCAGTGGAAATATGGCGTTGAAGAGAAATGGGCTATAAGTTCGCTCTCCCCAAGGAAGGCAGCATGTTCGAGCCACTTCGCAAAATCATTATCGTCGGCGGTGGCACGGCGGGATGGATGACGGCCGCAGCCTTGAGCGTCGCCGTGCCAAAAAGCTGTGAAATCCTCCTCATAGAGTCGGAAGAGATCGGCATTATCGGAGTCGGCGAAGCCACCGTCCCGGCCATCCGCTTCTTCAACGACCATATCGGGCTGGACGAAGCCGAATTCGTTCGTGCGACCGAAGCCACGTTTAAACTTGGCATCGAATTCCGCGGCTGGGGACATGAAGGCAATCGCTATTTCCACGGTTTCGGCGATTTCGGCGCCGACCATGAGGCCATCAATGCCTATCACCTGTGGCGGCGCGCCCGTGAAATGGGTGACGACGCACCTCTGTCAGCGTACAGCCTGCCGACTCAGCTGGCCGCCGCCAACAAGTTCTTTCCGCCCAACCCCGACCCGCGTTCGCCGATGCATAATTACAATTATGCCTTTCACTTTGACGCGTCGCTTTATGCGCGATTCCTGCGAAGCCATGCCGAGGCGCGCGGCGTTAAGCGACTTAACGCCAGGATCGCCAGCGCGGAGCTGCGCCCGGAGGACGGCTTCATCGACGCCGTCTTACTCGAAGACGGCCGACGCGAGTCAGCTGATTTCTTCATCGATTGTTCCGGCTTTCGCGGCCTGCTGATAGAGGGTGCGCTCAAGACCGGCTATACAGATTGGTCCCACTGGCTGCCGGTGGATCGGGCCTGGGCTGTGCCATGTGAACGCGCCGAGCCACTTGCGCCCTACACCGTTTCGACAGCCCGTGAGGCCGGATGGCAATGGCGTATTCCCCTGCAGCATCGTACGGGTAATGGCCACGTCTATTCCAGTGGGTTCAGCGACGACCAGACGGCCCAGGACACGCTGATGCGCAATCTCGACGGTCCGGCCCTGAAGGACCCGATGCTGGTCCGTTTTGTAACCGGCCATCGTAACAAGTTCTGGAACAAGAATTGTATCTGCGTCGGGCTCGCTTCCGGTTTTATCGAACCTTTGGAATCGACCTCGATCAATTTTATCCAAAATCTGGTCGTGCGATTCCTTGAATTCTATCCCAGCCGAAACCATTCGCCGGCCATAGAGAGTGAATTCAACCGCCTTGTCCTTATGGAGTATGAGCGCGTCCGCGACTTTATCATCATGCACTATTGCCTGAACAGTCGCGACGGCGAGCTTTGGCGCTATTGCGCGCAAATGCCTTTACCGGCCAGCCTCGAAACACGTATTGCGCTGTTCCGCCATTGCGGCCGGGTCATTACCTACGAACGTGATTCTTTCCAGACACCGAGCTGGATTGCCATCTTCAATGGCCATGGCGTCGTTTCCGAAACCTACGATCATCTCGCTGACCGGTTAAGTGCTGATGACCTGCGTGCCGTCCTGAAGCGCAGACGCGATGAAATTGGCAGCGTTGTCGCGCAACTTCCACGTCATTCGGACTTCATCGGCCAGCATTGTGCTTCACCCGGTTCCGTGAAAAGACAGGCATGACTCACCTGCGCGACATCGTAATCGTCGGCGGCGGCACGGCAGGCTGGATGACTGCTGCGGGCCTGGCGCGCTTCCTCAGTCGTTTTCCGTCAACCCGTTCGACGCGCGTTACCGTGGTCGAGTCCGACGAAATCGGCACAATCGGCGTCGGCGAAGCCAGCATCCCAACACTTTCCCTGTTTAATCAGTTGCTGGACCTTGACGAGCGCGAATTCATGCGCGCGACCAAAGGCACGTACAAACTGGGGATAGAGTTTGTCGACTGGACACGGATCGGTCATCGTTATTTCCATCCTTTTGGTAGTTACGGCCGAAGTCTCGACGCCTGCGACTTCCATCATTATTGGTTGAAAGCGCTGGCTAACGGATATGCGGCGCCACTCAATGACTTCTGCCAAACCGCTGTGCTGGCACGTACAAATCGTTTTGCTCCACAGGCTCGCGATCCATCAACGCCTCTTTCGACCGTCGCCTATGCCTACCACTTCGACGCGGGCCTCTACGCCCGCTACTTGCGCGCCTATGCCGAGGCGCGCGGCGTAACCCGGATCGAAGGCAAGATAACGAACGTTTCGCAACACCCCGAATCCGGATTCGTCACGAGCGTCACCCTGCAATCCGGCCAAACAGTCTCCGGAGATTTCTTCGTGGACTGCTCCGGCTTTCGCGGGCTGCTGATCGAGGAGACGCTGAAAACCGGCTATGTCGACTGGACCTCGCTCCTGCCCTGCGACCGGGCCGTGGCCGTCCCCTCGGAAAATGCAGATATTGCACCGTTCACACGCTCGACGGCCCGCGACGCTGGCTGGCAATGGCGCATACCACTCCAGCATCGCACAGGTAACGGCTATGTCTATTCCAGCGGCCACATCAGTGACGAGGAAGCCGTCACCACCCTTATGGCCAATCTGGACGGCCCTGCCCTGGCTGAACCTCGCGTTATCCGTTTCAAGACCGGTCGGCGCGCTCAAGCCTGGAACCGCAATGTCGTCGCGATAGGTTTGTCCGCTGGCTTCCTCGAGCCCCTTGAATCGACTAGCATCCACCTGATCCAAAAGGGCGTAACCAAGCTGCTGAAATGCCTGCCCGACCTGACCTTTTCCGCCGACCTCGCGACCGAGTACAATGCCCAGGTCCGCTTTGACTATGAAGATGTCCGGGATTTTCTCGTCTTGCACTACAAGGCAACCGAGCGCGAAGAAACACCCTTCTGGGCCTATAATCGCCACAATGACATCTCGGACAGTCTGAAGCACCGCATGACTCTGTTCGCAGAGACAGGTCGCGTCTTTATCAATGAGCACGAACTGTTCAAGCTGCCGAGCTGGCTGGCCGTGATGACGGGCCAGGGGCTTATGCCCAGGGCGTATGATCCACTGGCCGAAGCTGTCCCCACCGGCGAGCTCCTGCGTCAACTCGACTTCATCCGCGATACCTTCGCTAGAACGGCGGCACAGCAGATGGAGCACTCGGTCTTCCTCAAGACGCATAAAATTATGGCCTGAGCCTGTATGCTGGCGCGGCCATCGCCATGTTTTCGACACAATAATTAACAAATTCCTATTACAAATCTTGTAACCCCCTGTTCAGGGGGTTGCCGTATTGCACGCCGGGTGTATCCTCCAGACAACAAAGACGAAAGGGGGATGGTCCCGGAGACGCGCGGAAAAACAGGTACTTACGTGCCGCACGAGCGTGCATGTCATGTCACCTGGCACTACCGTGATGTCGAATTGACCGTCGCAATCTCAGGACGATCGAGGGCGTCCGTTTTCGGATTTGTGTCCGAAACATGGCAAAAATGTAGCCATGACATCACTCAGCACGGCCAGAAAACTGTACGCACGTGCTCCAGACAAGGGTCTCAGGTCATGTTCAAAACGACTTTCCTCGCCATCGCCGCCGTCGCCGGCCTCTCCGCCATAATAGCCGCCCCCGCTTCAGCCAGGGATCGCAGCGATGCGGAAAACCGCCGCTGCCTGGCGGTCGGCATGACCATGACGTCCCTGGCCAAGACAGAGAAAGAGGTCGTGGATATGCTGAAGGAGGCCCAGACTTCCGACGCGACCCAGGAAGACAAGGATACGGTGGCACAACTGGAGGAACTCGCGACCTCGACCGCTTCGGTCGGTGAAGCGCTGGAGACCATCTACCACGCCGCCCCCAAGCCTGATCAGGCAGAACTCGACGAACTGAACAACATGGCGGTCGACAAGCTGATCGACGAAGCCGACAAATGCGTCGACTAAGCCAGGCCTCTATCCACTGCCTTACGCGTCGCCTCGGCGCGTGAGGACACATTGAGCTTCTGGTAGATAACCTTGACGTAACCCGCCACGGTCTGCGGCTTCAGGTCCAGTCGTTGGGCCGCCTCGGCGATCGTCAGGCCGCGCGCCAGCAAGGTCAGGGTTTCGGTCTCGCGTCCGGTCAGGGCGATCTCCGCCGCCCGCCCAGGCACATCCGGCCCGTGGAAATACTGCAACAGCCGACGGGCGATCGATGGAGTCAGGGCTGGCTCTCCGGTTTCGATGCGTTTGAGATAGTGAGTCATGTCGCCCATGTCGCCATGCTTCAGCAAATAGCCTTGCGCCCCCGCCGCCAGGGCTTCGAACAGGTGGCTGTCATCGTCATAGATGGTGGCGACGACCAGCATGGCCTCGGGCACGGCGGTCTTCAATTCGCGGATCAACATAATCCCCGAGCCGTCGGGCAAGCCCAGGTCGATCAGGGCCAGCCACAGCTGCTGTGCGCGCGGATCTTCGGCCAGCCACGCCCTCGCCCCGCGCAGATTGGCCACGGCGATGACCTCGACCGCGGTGAAGGCTTCGCCCACCACGGCAACCAGCCGCTCACGGTTGGTCGGCTGGTCCTCGACGATCAGGCATAGCCGCCCCTCCATCACAGTCCTCCCTTAAGTGGCAGTACAATGACCAGGCAGGTCCCTGCCGCGACTGGCTCGAAACGCAGCCGCCCGCCCATCTCGCCGGCCCGCCGTGCCAGTCCGGTGAGCCCCAACCCACTCATGCCTTCCCCAGACGCCTCGCCGTCCAGCACCGCCTGCGGCACACCCACCCCGTCGTCGCTCACCCGGCACATCAGGTCCTCGCCGATGATTGCAAGGTCGATGATCGCCGTCGTCGCACCGGCGTGACGGATGATGTTGGACACAGCCTCGCGCAGGGACGAGGCCAGGGTCTTCTGCAGACGATAATCTGCCAGCACCAACCCCGCGTCCTCAGGCCAAGGTGTCCACACGGCCACCAGTCCCGCCGCCTCCAGCCGCCGCACACACTCGTAGCGTATGTCGGCGACGATCTGATCGAGCGGCGCCGCCTGCCCCAGCATGGCTTTTGAAATCGCGCGAATATCGCCCAGGACACCCTCGAAAACCGGCCCGACACGTTCATCGGCCAGGGCCAGACCCGACAAGAGGCGCGCGCCGACGTCGTCATGCAGGTCCTGCGCCATCTGCCGCCGCGCCGTCGATGCGCCGCGTTCATAGGCGTCGCGACTGTCGCCCGCCGTTCTTACCAACACCACCAGTTGCCGGGCCAGGGCCAGCTGCGACGGCGAGAACAACCCCCTGCCCTGTCGTGCAAGACCCAGGGTCAGGGCCGGAGCGTCCGCCACCGCTGGCAGGCTTAGCCGAAGCCCGTCCTCCTCGAGCACGGCGTCCGGTACATCGCGCCCGGCCGTGTCCATCTGCAGCGGATCAAACAAGCGTTGCAACAGGGCTCTCCATGTCATCGCCCGGGCTGACGGCGTCGGGGCGAAGGCGATTTCCAGCACCGCGTCGAACAGGGCCGCCGGCGCCATGGTGCGGCCGTCGCGAATGCGCCGCCAGACATAGTCGCGTGCCGGGAGGTAGACAAAGACGACAAGCAGCAAAGTCACCCCCAGCGCGGTCCCCTGCCCTGCCCCGGCCATGGTGACCAAAGCGGCATCGATAGCCAGGAACAACACGGCGGCGATGACGAAAAACAGGATTCGGAAGGTCCAGTCCTGCAACTCGACCAGGCAGAACCGCGCCACGCCCATGGCGAGGCCGGCATAGAAGGGAAAGAACAGGACCAGGAGGATCACGCCACCGTCGCTGCGTTCGCCGCGTACCAGGCTGACCAGCAACAGGCAGGCCCACAGGCTGGCGCCGGCCGCGACCGACAAGGCCAGCCAGGTCAGGGCCGCGCGTTCACGGGGCCGACGGCGGGTCGCCAACCATTGCCAGCCGGTCAAGGCGACAATTACCAGCAACTGCAACAGCGACCAGCCCATGGCGGCAGCCGGCACGTCGAACAGCCCCATCGCCCGCGCGGCAAGATAAGGCACCAGCAACCCGAAGAGGCCCCACGCCCAACCGGCCGGCGCCAGGCGCACCGGATAGGCGAGGAACAGGGCCATCAGGCTGAGATAGAAGACCTGGTTGGCGGTTTCATTGACGTGCGCCAATACGCCTAGCGTGGCAGTGTCACCGCCCGACTCGATCGCGCCGTACATCGCGATGGCCATCAGGGACGTCATGAAGGCCACGCCGCCTATGGCAAAAAGCTGCGTGGCCATTTCGCGCGGTCGCGCCGCCCACACCACCCCGGTCATCATCAGGCTGCTCACGGCAAGGAACCAAACCGTCCAGAAATCCTTGGAAAGCCTGCCAGCCGGTTGGTAATTGAGTGCCAGGATTACACCGGCGGCGCCCGAAACAACCGTCACGGCCAGGACGAGGATAAAGGCCGCGTTCGGCCGCAACCGCCGCCATTCACCCGCGCGCAAGTCCTGCCAACTGATCACGCCTGATACAATCCAACCTGAATAATGCCGTTATAACTCAATGGAGTATTACGACTTGGCCGGTCTGACAACAGGTCTTTCGGTTACGTTTTTTTCACCCCGCGCAAGAAGGTCACCGTGCACCGCACAATCCCCTTGACTTGCCCGCGCGGCGGGTTCTAACGTGCGTAATACGAGTTTGTGTCGACCCGCGCAAACCGAAGAAGCGCAAGCCGTTAGAGCAAATTGACTTTAGGAAGAATCGTCATTTTGCTCTAACTCTTTGCTTGGTCGCGCAATTTAACCGAAAAGTGGTATCCACTTTATCGGATTGCGCTCTAAAATACGGAATCGGAATATGGAACTGAAGATCACCAAGATCGGCAATTCACTGGGCGTCATCATGCCCAAGGAGGTGCTGACGCGCCTCAAGCTCGACAAGGGTGACAGCCTCTACATCACCGCAGCGCCCGATGGCTATCGCATCGTACCCTACGATCCGGTCTTCGCCGAACAGATGAACACGGCGCGCGAGCTGATGAAAAAGCGCCGCAACGTCGTCCACGAACTGAACAAGTAGGAAGCGCAATGGCCTTTACCCTGATCCGCGAAGGTCTGATCCAGGCCGTCCAGGCGGAAATCTGCGCCCTGCATGGCGGCCGCCCGGGCTTGCGCGAAATCAGCATGATGAAGATGCTGTCCGCCCGCGCCACGGCACTCAACCAGAGCTCGGCGACCGACCTGGCCAGCCTGGCCGCCTGTTATGGTTACGGCCTGGCTCACGACCAATTGTTCCATTCGGCCAACCTGCCGACCGCCCTGGTCATGATCGAGCTGTTCCTGAACATCAACGGCTACGGCCTCGATGCCGACGACACGGCGTGTTTCCTGGGCCTGATGGTGGTCGCTGATGGCGAGCTGGGCGCCGAATCGTTCGCCTCGTGGATACGCAGCCATATCAAGGCGCTACCGGCAGCCGCCTAGCCCCCTGCCCTACTCGCCTTGAAATCTGTCGATCATTTCCAGAGACTCTGCAAGGATCGCGCGCATGGCTTTTTCGGCAACGTCCGGCTGGCCGTTCTCGATGGCGATCAGCACGGCCTCATGGGCGGAAATACTGGCCGTATGACCGGCGATCCGATTGGTCAGCCCTATAGAAATGGTCAGCGCCGTGTGGATCAGCTCACGCAACTGGATGATGTAGGAATTGCCTGACGCCTTCAGTATGGCGACGTGGAAGTCTATGTCGGCCAGCAGCGCCAGATCGTGGTGGCTGGCCTCGTCGCGCATGCCATTCAACCCGGCCCGTATCGCCTTGATGTCAGCCTTGCTCGCCCGCTTGGCCGCCAAAGACGCCGCCATCGGCTCAATGGCCATCCGCACTTCCGTCAGCTCGCGATAGATCTTGCTCGAATAGGGTCGCTCGGTCATCCAGCGCGTGACGTCGGGATCGAGCAGATTCCAGTTGGCCGTGTCTTCGACGCGCGTCCCCTGGCGCGGCCGTGAGCTGAGCAGCCCCTTGGCCGAGAGCATCTTGACGGCTTCCCGCGCGACGGTGCGGCTGGCCCCGAACTTGGTGCACAGCTCGGCCTCGGTCGGAAAGCCGTGCTGTTCGAACTCGCCGATGACGATTGACTGCCCCAGTGTTTCCAACAGGCCGTAGGTCAGGCTGACGCCCTGCATATGCCGCATAGTTTTCCCCGTCCCACGATTTTTATATGTGGTGTCGATTGCCAGTCCGTATTTGGCCATGAAAGCTGGCCAAGCCCGCCGCAGCGCACGCTGTTTTGGGCTATATAATTCATTTAATTGAAATTTTTCTGTTTGTCACATCAAAAAACTTGCAGAAATCAGGGATAAGAGCCAAGTGCTTGATTTTGTTATGATAGCGCTAACACGCATTTATCCGTGAAAGCCAGGTGACGCCCCTGTCCGCCCATTTTCATGATTTATTTACCAAACCCGGCGACTCATGGTGTCAGAGTGTCCACACGTCCGATTGTCGTGACTGTGGGCGCGGGGACGATCGGAGACGTGGCCACATCGAAGCGTGGTCATCCTGAACTGTCGCCGCTGTCCACATGCCCGATCGTCCGAACTGGCGCCACGACCACCTGCCGACATGCGGAGACCTTGTCTTGTCCACCCCCCTGCCCGACGACCTGCCCTCACCGGGACAACCCGACCTGTTCGAACGTCCACTGATCGACGCGTCCGAAGGTAAGGTTGCGGAGGTGTCCACACCTGTGCAGGCCAACGGGTGGAAAAGTCCACCTGCCCTCCCGCCCACCTACCGTCCGGGCCACACGGCGGGTTATCCGCACCCCTACGCCGCCACACGTCCACACACCGGCGCGTCGACATCGCCACATGCCCGCGCGTCACGGCCGTCCACCTATCCAAAGGCCTACACATGAAAACCTTAGCCATAGTTTCGCAGAAGGGCGGGGTGGGCAAGACCACCATCGCGGTCCACATCGCCGTTGCTGCCGCCAAGGCCGGCTACAGCGTCGCCATCATCGATCTCGACCCCCAGGCCACTGCGGCCCAATGGGCGGACTGGCGGAACGGGGAGGGGGGTAAGGACTCTGATCCCAATCCGGTCGTCGTCGCTGCCCCGCACGCCCGATTGGGGCCCACCATCAAGGAGGCCGAGAAGATGGGGGTCGACCTGGTCATTCTCGACTCGCCGCCGGCCGCCGACTCGGCCGCGGTCGCCGCCGCCAAGGCTGCCGACCTGGTCCTGATTCCGACGCGCGCCTCGGCCTTCGATCTGCACGCCATCAAGACCACGGCCGAACTGGTCCGCGTGGCACAAAAACCGGCCAGCGTCCTGTTGAATGCGGTGCCGGCGCGCGCCAACAGCCTGATCGAGGAGGTGGCGACCGTCATCCATTCGCTGGGGCTAAACATTGCGCCGGTCTGCCTGGTCGATCGCGCTGCCCTGCGCCACGCCGTAATCAACGGCCTGACGGCCAGCGAATATGAACCGCTGGGCAAGGCCGCCGATGAAGTCAAGGCACTCTACACGTGGGTGTGTGGACGCCTCGACATGCCCGCACGTAAGCCTGTTGAAAAGAAAATTAAACCAGAACCTCTTAAGGGTGCCGCATGAGCAAGTCCGCTACACGTCCCAGTCTCGCCGAACGTCTGGCCGCCGTCGCCGGTCCTCAGGTCTCGGTAACCGCGGCCATAGAGAAAGAGGCGGCCCGCGACGCGCCGGCGGCGCCCGCCATGAAGGTCCAGGCCCCACGCGTGCCCAAACCGGTTGCCAGGGTAGAGCAGGCGCCGATGCCGATTCCCGAAGTCGCGCGCGGCACGACGCCGGCGCGTATCGGCAAGACCATGATCGCCGGCTATTTCAGTCCGCAGATGGCCAAGGCGGTGAAGCTGCTGGCGGTCGAGCGCGACACGACAGTCCAGGCTTTGATCGGCGAGGGGCTGGACACCATTTTACATAAGTACGGAAAGCACCCGATGGGTGAGCGTTAAAGGGCAGGGCAGGGGGCCCTGCGCTATCGAGTTACGGGGTGCAGGGGACGCGCTCAGGGAGCGCAGTGTTAGCGCACTAAGAGTGGGGTCCCTGCATCTTTCTTCCTTTAAGGAATCATGGGAGTCTTCCGGGCATGACCCGTCGCCGCGACCCGAACCCCACGTTGGACTTCTTTATTCCGTTGCTCAATGACGTGCCGCTGAAGGATCAGCGCGAGGTCATGGAGCGGCCGTTCTTCAGTTTGCAGAAACGCAAGCGCCTCAAGGCGATCGAATACACCTCGCCGGACGGCGACACCTGGGTCAAGGTCGAGGCCATGCCGGCCTATGGCATGGCGACGATCTGGGACGCCGACATTCTCATCTGGGCGGCGACTGCGCTCAACCGCATGAAGTCGCAGGGTGTGAACGACCTGCCGCGCACACTCAAGACCACCACCTATGACCTGCTGCGCGCCATCAAGCGCGACACCGGCGGCAAGGCCTATATGGAGTTGCAGGCGGCGCTCCAGCGCCTTGAGACCACCTCTATCCGCACCAGCTTGCGCGCGCCGACCCGGCGGACCGAAGCCCAGTTCGGTTGGCTCGATGGCTGGACGCTGGAAGTCGACCAGGCGACCGGCCAGCCGCGCGGCATGACCCTGACCCTGTCCAACTGGGTCTATGAAGGCATCGTCAACGAGCGCTCACTGCTCACCATGCATCAGGACTATTTCCTGCTGACCGGTGGGCTGGAACGTGCCCTCTACCGTATCGCCCGCAAACACGCCGGTGTGCAGCCCGAAGGCTGGCTGTGCCGTCTGGAGATCCTGCACGAAAAGACCGGCTCGGACAGCCCGCCGAAAGAGTTCAATCGCATGCTGCGCAAGATCGTCGAGCGCAATCAGTTGCCGGAATACGATTTGCAACTGACCCACACCCAGGACGGTTCGCCAGCCCTGTTCGTCGTCTCGCGCCTGGCTCGTCTGGAGGGTCAGGTGGTCAGTGAACTGGCTGCCCTCAACGCCCGCCCGCCGCTCAAGCGCCGCGCCGCCGCCCGAGTGTGAACTCTGGGCATTCCGTATATCGGGGCGACCTATCGGGGGAACGCACACCCAAAAGGCGCCCGCAAGGCCTTGTTCTCTTATGGTTCCGGGGCGGGGGCAGGGGGACAGCACAGCGGAATCATCGGGGGATCACACACCCGATTCGCCTTTTTTGCAGCCCACCTCGCCAAAATGCGACTCATCCATGCCCCTTCGGGGGATCACACACCGGCAGAAGTGCCTCAATCACCCTCCAAAGCGACCAAAAGCTTGTTCCAGGAAAGGTTTTTGCCGACTCACGGGGGAACACACACCGGTGCCCTGTGGATATATCTGTGGAAAATCACGGTATGCCGACGGACCGTCCAAGAGACTGCACGGGGTATCACCCACCTTAAGCACGGGGGATGACACACACCAGGCGCGGGGGAACACCCACCCGGACACGGGGGAATGCCCACCGCCGCTGTCCACATGTCTCTGAATACAAAGGCTAAATAGAGACAATCCAAGCCTTAACTTACTTAAGGAGTCTTATAACAGACTCTCTAACGCTTAAGAGCGTGTGCTGATCGGTGTGAGGAAGCGGCTCTCAGGCCAGAAGACGGGCCGGAGCCGCTTCCAGCCGCGGGTGTGCGATAATACCAACCTGCAGAGACTACTGACCCGGAAGGTGCAGGTTGGTATTATCATTTTTTCAGCTCAAGCGCCGCATGGCTCCTCGCATAAGCTCGGGCGGGCGTTTGCCCTTGCCAAGCGCGATAAGTCATCGCCGCTTGGAATAGGCTGTAAAATGAAGGGCCAATCCGCCTTGCCGCTTGACCTACACGGTATTTGCCCCCTAATCTCAACCGCAACTGAGTGGGGGAGTAGATTAGGTGGCCGAAACAGCGGCATCGAGCAGCGCCGGTCAGGTGTCTGTTGTTGCACCGGATGTCGGCGCCCATGCCGCGCCAGCGGTCAGTCATGGCCAAAAGCTGATCGATCTGGTCAATAAGTCCCACGACCTGCAAAGCCAGTTCGCGCCTGCAGAAAAAGTCGATTACAAGGCCCTGGAAGGCTGGCGGAAATTCTTCGAAGGTGTCGGCAAGTTTTTCGAAGCCTTGGGCAACCTGTTCAAGCCTCTCGGGCCTTTTTTGCCCTACATACTGATCCTCATCGGTATCGCGGTCCTTCTCCTGATACTGTCACCGGTCGTTCGTCTGTTTATCACCACCCGGTTCGAGCGCCTGTTTGTCCGCGATCATCTGCGCGCCGACGCGCCGTGGCGACCGACGCGGGCTGCTGTCGTCGCCCTGTTGCACGACATCGATGCGCTCGCCGCGGCGGGTCGTTTCGATGAGGCGGTTCACCTTCTCCTGGTTCGCTCGGTGGCCGACATCAACGCCTTTCGTCCGGACCTTGTAAAGTTGCACTATTCGGCGCGCGACATCTGTTCGCACCCGCTTTTGCCCGAAGGGGCGCGGCCGGCCTTCCGCAAGATCGTCGAGTGGGTGGAAAAAAGCTATTTCGCCGGCGTCGCAGTCGGTGAACCGGGCTTCAAAGCCTGCCGTCAGGCCTATGTCGACTTTATTGCTGCCGAAGGGATCGCCTGATGGCCGGCGCAAAGTCACCCCCAAAGGGCCCGAAGGTGAAGCTCCTCGAACGCTTCAAGCCCGGCAAGATGTCAGGCTGGCTGCCGGCTATTGCACTGTTCCTGTGCCTGGCGATGTTTGCCATTGCGGCCCTGGTTCTGGTCCAGGTTGGCGCCGATCCGGAAAGTCCGCCGTCGCCGGTCGTCACCTCCGTCTCGGCACAGGGTTTCCAGGGCCTGCGCCGCCTACTCGACGCCGATGGTCATTTCACCGTGATCAACCGCTACGAAGACGACGGTCCGGCCGAACACGGCGATCTCGAAATCATCACGCTCGACGATGCCTACTCCGTCTTCACCATGAACGAGTCACCGTCCTATGACGATGACGAAGACAGCGCCTCTGCCGCTGAAAGTTCGGCAGGTGAGGGGGCCAGCAGCAGCGTCGATGAGGTCGTGGCCGCTGCGCTTAAAGCGCAGGCCGATTACGGCAACGTGCCGGATCAGCGTCGCGTCAACCACCTGCTGTACAGGCCGCTGGGCAAGGCTGTCCTCATTGTCGTGCCCAAGTGGGACTCCCACTGGTGGCCGAAAAATCCGCGCTGGGCGCAAGCGCCTACCCTGACCGACGTCAAGGAGCTCGACCGTCTGCTGACGATCCTGTCGCCGGTCAGCGAGAAGCCGACCACCTATGGCGCCGACGGCCGGCCGATTCCCATAGAGAGCGTGGCCGGCAAGAAGGTCGATATCGGCGCGGAAAAAACCATCACCTTCGACGACGTCGACTATGGCATTACCCGCGCGGCTCGCCCGGCCAAGCCGAAGGCCCAGGTAGCCAATCCGAACCATGACCCCATGATAGAGTTCCAGAACCGGCCCGACCCGGACGAGCCGATTGCTGCCGATATCGTCCTTACGCCGGCGCCGGGCCAGTCGCTGTTCCATGCGCCCATCCGGGCGGGCCGGATCGCCGGTCTGCAATCGATCACCGCGCCCAACCTGGTGCCGGTCCTGGTCACGGCCGACGGCCGGCCGGTGCTGTCACGGTTGATCGTGACCGAGGGCCGCCCCCAGACCAAGGTACCGGTCTATGTTCTCAGCGACCCCGATCTGCTCAACAACCAGATATTGGCGCAGCCGCAAAAGGTCGTGAACGCCCTGGCGCTGGTTGACGGTCTGACACCGCAGACAAAAGGCAAGTCCAGGGTCATCTTCAACATGACCTTCAACGGTCTCAGCTTCGACCACGACCTGTTGCATGCGCTGAGCCGTCCGCCGTTCGTCGCCATTCCGCTGGCCATGCTGATCCTGGGGCTGGCCCTGATGTGGGCGGCCTTCGCCCGCTTCGGTCCCGCCCAGGAGGCGCCCGCCGGCCCGCCGCTCGGTCGCGGTGTGCGAACCTTGGCCGACAATGCCGCCCGGCTGATGGCCATTACCCTGAAGGAAGCCCGTCTGGGACCGGCCTATGCAACCCTTGTCCGCGACATGGTGATCCGGGGCAGGGGGCATATGCAGGTCGACCCGTCGCAGAGCCTCGACGACCTGGCCGAACGTATCGGCAAGACACACGGCGCGACGGACAGCTATCTGAACCTCAAGGACAAGGCGGGGCGTGTCGCCACCGTCCATCAACTCATCGACGTGACGCTCAAATTGCACGCCTGGAAGACGGAGATCGAACGTGCTCATATCTGACATCCAAGTTCTGGCGCAAAAACTGCGCACGGAAATCGCCAAGGTCATTGTCGGCCAGGCCGATACGGTCGACCTACTGTTGACGGCCTTGTTCTCGGGGGGCCATGTCCTGCTCGAAGGTCCGCCGGGTACGGCCAAGACCCTGCTGGCCCGCACCTTCTGCCAGTCGCTCAGCCTGCGCTTCGGCCGTATCCAGTTCACGCCGGACATGTTGCCGGGCGATGTGCTGGGCTCGAACCTGTTCAACTTCCAGACCAGCTCCTTTACGCTCAGCAAGGGGCCGATCTTCTGCGACCTGTTGCTGGCCGACGAAATCAACCGCACGCCCCCCAAGACCCAGGCCGCCCTGCTCGAAGCCATGCAGGAACGCACCGTTACCCTCGACGGCGTTCGCCACGACCTGGGAAGCCACTTCACGGTGATCGCCACCCAGAACCCGATCGAGCAGCAGGGCACCTATCCGCTGCCCGAGGCCCAACTCGACCGCTTCCTGTTCAAGCACATTCTGGGCTATCCGACGCTCGACGAAGAAAAGCGTATCGTCGACACGTCGGGCAATGCCGCGGCTTCGACCGATCCGGCGGCGGCCGGTGTCAGCGCGGTCCTGTCGGGCCGCGATCTCGACGAAGCCATCCGGACGGTGGCGGCGGTCAAGCTGAACACCGCCAATCTCGACTATATCGTCGCCCTGGTCCGTGCCACGCGCGACTCGGCCCTGCTCAGCGTCGGCGCCAGTCCGCGCGCCGGTGCCCTGCTGGCCCGCGCTGCCCGAGCACGCGCCACGCTCGATGGCCGCGACTATGTCCTGCCGGACGATATCAAGGCGCTCTACCGGCCCTGTATGCGTCACCGCGTCCTGCTGTCGCCGTCGGCCGAGATCGAAGGCCAGCAGGTCGATACGGTCCTGCAGGGTCTGCTCGAAAAAATCGAAATTCCCCGGTAAAACCAGATAGAAGATGTCGATTTATCCCACTCCAAGATTGCTGGCCTTGCTGGCCCTGGGCGTTCCGATCGCCATAGGGGTGGGTCTCTATGCGCCCGGCGTCTGGGCGTGGGTGCCCTTGGTCATGGCGCTTTTGTTTGTGCTGGCCCTGCTCGACGGGTTTTTCGCGCCGGTCGGCCAGGCACTCAGCTTCGATCTGAAACTGCCGAAGTCGCTCGGGGTAGGGCGCGAACAGGCTGTGGCCTTTACCGCGCACTTTAACCGCTGGCGCAACCCGGGCAGTCTCGAACTAAGGCTGGGCCTCAACCGGCTGCTGGCAGCGTCGGTCTATGATCGCTACATCAGGCGAAGCGACGACGGTGCCTTCCACGGCACGTTGAAGCTGATGGCGGCCGGACGTGGCGCGGGACAGATCGACGCCGCCTATATGCGCTGGACGGGCTTCATGGGGCTGGTCCATGTCCAGAAACGCATACCGCTCGATGCCCGCGTCACCATAACGCCGGACTTGAAAGGCGTCGAACAGGACGCCTCGGACCTTTTCTCGCTCGACAACATCTATGGCGTGCGGGTGCAGAACCAGCTGTTCAACGGCTCTGAGTATCACGCCCTGCGCGAATACGACGCGTCCCAGGACCATCGCCGCATCGACTGGCGTTCGTCGGCCCGCCACATGAAGCTGCTGTCGCGCGAATTCCAGGCCGAGCGCAATCACCATATTGTCCTGGCCTACGATACCGGCCGCCTGATGGGTGAGCCCCTGGCGGGCTTAAAACGCCTCGACCGCGCCATCTATGCCGGATTGTTGTTGGGTTATTGCGCGCTGAAGATCGGCGACAATGTCCGCACCTTCGCGTTTGCCTCCAAACCCTATCACGCCGCGCCGCAGATATCGGGCACCCAGGCCTTTGAAGTCCTGAAGCACCAGCTGTCCGGGCTGGAGGATTCCGAGGAAGAGTCGAACCATACCCTGGCCCTGGCCGATCTCAACGCCAAGGTTGCACGCCGCTCGCTGATCGTCCTGTTCACCGACTTCATCGATGAGGTCAGCGCCGACCTGATGCTCGAAAGCCTGAACCGGCTGTCGAAGAAGCACCTGGTCCTGTTTGTCGCCTTCAAGGACGAGGTGGTCGACGGCCTGATCGACAAGGTGCCGAACCAGCCCGAAGACGTCACCCGCGCTGTCTTTGCCCGACGTCTGGCCGTACAGCGCGAAAAAGTCTTCACCATCCTGCGCCGCCAGGGGATCGAGGTGCTGGAAGCGCCGACCGAAAGCCTGGCGACCGCGATTGTCACCAAATATCTGGCGCTGAAACGCGCCGACCGGTTGTGAGGTCACATGCCAGATCCTTTCGCACCTGATCCCGATACATCGCGCAGCAATGGCCCAAAGCCCGCCCTGCAGCTGAAGAGCCAGAAGTTCCGCGAGATGCGCCAGGGCGACTGGCGCACGCTCAATGCCCAGCTTGAGAAGGTCGAAAAAAAGGGCCTGGCCAGTTTTTCGGTCGAGGAACTGCTGAACCTGCCGGTTCTCTACCGTTCGGCCATGTCGTCGCTCAGCATGGCGCAGTCGATTTCGCTCGACCGAAACCTGATCACCTATCTGCAGGCCCTGTGCGCTCGCGCCTATGTCAATATCTACGGCCCCCAGACGCGCCTCAAGGAGGTGCTGTCGAGCTTCTTCCTCAAGGCGTGGCCGCGTTCGGTCCGCGCGCTGGGCTGGGAAATCCTGCTGGCCTTCGTCTGCCTGGCCGGCGGCGGAATACTGGGCTGGATGCTGTGCGCGCACGACACGAACTGGTATGCCGTCTTCATGCCGGGGGAGGACCGCAATACCGGCAGCACGCTCAAACAGTTGCAGGAAACCCTGGGCGGAAACCCGGAGAAGGCCGCCTTGTCGCCGTTCGCCGTCATGTTGATGACCCATAATACCCAGGTCGCCATCTCGGCCTTCGCTTTCGGCGCCATATTCGGCCTGCCGACCCTGGCCCTTCTGATCTATACGGGCATCCAGCTGGGCGCCATGCTTTGGCTGTTCGCGTCCAAGGGGCTGGGTCTCGAATTTGCCGCCTGGCTGACCATTCATGGCACGACCGAGTTGTTCGCTATTATTATTGCCGGGGCGGCGGGGTACCATATCGCGCGCAAAATCATGTTCCCCGGCGACGCGACGCGGCGCGCGTCATTATCCGAGGCGGGACGGTTGACCGGAACGGTGATGATCGGCGTGGCTGCCATGCTGACGGTCGCCGGCTGTCTGGAGGGCATCGGCCGCCAGACCATCACCGACCCATGGGTGCGTATTGCCATTGGCGTCACCATGCTGACCCTGTGGAGCCTCTACTACCTGTTTGTCGGGCGTGGCAAGGATACGACCCATGGCTAAGGCGGCTAAGCGCGACCTGATGAGCGATGCGCCCTATGGCGAATATGGCCGCACCGCGACGGAGGTCCTGACGCCGGAAGGCGTGGTCCTGCCGTTTATCAATGCCAGCTTCGGGGAACGGATGGGGGCGATCCTTATCGATTTGCTGATCATCGTTGTGACACCCGTCCTCATCATTATCTTCTTTTATCTGCTGCCGATCGACCACGATTTCTTCAAGACGCATAAGACTGCCGGCGCCATCCTGGAGATTATTTTCTACGCCACCATGTTCTTTATCCGCTCGGGCTATTTCATGTTCTTCGAGATGGGGCCCAAGGCAGCGACCCCCGGCAAGCGGGCGTTGAAGTTGCGGGTTATCGCCCATGACGGCGGCCGTCTGACGCCGGCGGCGATCTTCACCCGCAACGCCTTGCGCGAGGTCGAGCTCTATATTCCGATTACCATGATCTTCAGTGGGGCGGCCGGCAACCACAGTCTGCTCAGCCTGATGGCCTTCCTGTGGGCATTGGCCCTGCTTTTGCTGCCGCTGTTCAACAAGCAGCATGCACGCCTGGGCGATTTCCTGGCCGGCAGCCGCGTCGTCCACATGCCCAAGGCGTCGCTCAGCTACGACCTGGCCGATCTCGACGGCGACAGGGCCGTGGGCCTGACCTTTACGCCCGAGCAACTGGCCTACGGTGAAATGGAGCTCCAGGTGCTGGAGCAGGTGCTGCGGGAACGCAAACCGGCGGTGATGCGGGCGGTTGCCGACAAGATCAAGGCGCGGATCAACTGGCAGGCGCCGAAGAACTGGGCGGATGTGCCGTCGGACGAAGCCTTTCTGCGCGCCTATTACGGGGCTTTGCGGGCCTGGCTGGAAGGCAAGATGCTGATGGGTAAACGCCGCAAGGACAAGCACGAAGCGGCGCTGACATAGCAAGGCGGGTCAAGACCTACTCGAAGAGCTCCGCTACTTCACCCGGAGGCCTGGCCAGTTCACGGCAGCAGGCGTAGAGACTGAGCATACAGGCCGTGATAAACAGATGTACAATGGCGTGCATGACGTTCAGGACGATGGACGCCGTCGTAAAGGACAGGATGCCGGCGAAATGACCATTGATCCAGCCGATCAGCCATTGGGCGCCGTAGCTCAGCGTTATTATCAGGGCAACATCGAGCAGCGTAATAACGAATCGCCCGCGGCACAGGGACCAGCCCGTCCTGACAGCCCTGATAAATCCTTGGCGCTCCAGCATGAAGGGGGGCAGCAGGAAGGTGCTGATAAAGGCTATCAGTATGGCCGGCGCCACCAGGGACTGGCCAAGATAGGTAAGGCCCGACAACAGGAGGTAGGGCAGCAGGCCGCGCAGCCACAGCCAAGGGCCTTCGCGCACCGCCTGAAGAAAGGTCGTCCCGACGCCACGCAGGCGGTCGTGAATCAATCGCCCGGCTATGCAAAAAGAGAGGGCGTGCAGGACGAAGTACGAGGCCGTGAAGCTATAATAGCGGACGAGATACTCGGTACTGAAACCTTGGCTAAAATCCCGGCTGCCGTCGATCAGCGGTTTATAGACGATAAAATAGCCCGCAAGGTAAGGCAGCAGGAAAAAGAGCGTTATCGCCAACAGCAGCCGACCTATGTCCTGGCGCAAGGCCACGAGGGCACGATCCAGCACACGCAGGGGGGAGGGGGACAGGGTAAGACCGGTCCGGGTCATCACTCGAACACAGCGGCTGCGCTGTCGGGCGCTTTACGGTCCTTGCTGAGACGCAGGCAGACATAGATGACAGCCGTCAGCAAGGACAGGGGCAGGCTCAACAGGTCACTAAGTCCCAGGACAATAAGATCAAGACCCGGGAAATCTGAATAATGGCTCACTACGGACACGGCCGCTTGTCCAATGCCCATGGTCAGGATTGCGTAGACGACGCCGAAAACCAGCTGGATCAGAAAAATAGTGCCGCGGTGATGGCGTGTCAGATCCAGCGACCTTTTCATGGCTCCAAAAATGCCGAGGTGACGCTCCCCAACAAAAACCGGAATGACGACGCTCAGGCCGAGACTTAGTATTACTCCTGGAACGATCAGGGCAATGAAGCCTGCAGCTATCCATAGGCCGGTCAGGATGGAGATGATCAGGATCGGCACGGCATTTATCACGGCCGACTTCAACACGCTCAACACATTGACGGGTTTGCCGGCGCCCTTGAGGATCGCGACCTCGCTGACCATGGCGCAATTTATCATGTACAGGCCAAGATTGACCAGTCCGCCACCGCCCAACAGAGCCCAATGCAGATTGCCGGGCGACATTATCCGCGCTGTGTCGAAATCAGGCGCGGCACCAAGATACCGTTCCATGACCCAAGTAAAAGCGACGTCGGGCAGGACGTAGCCCAAGAGGGTGATGGCCAGCAGAACCGGCAGGGTCTGCCCTGCCAGATCGAAAAACCGTGAAAAAACCGTGCCGAACTCGAACCGCATGTCTGATACCCCTCGCTCAATACCAAACAGGGTAGGTTGGGCCGGAGGTTTTGCCAATAGGATTTAATGTGCGCAATAACCGGCGCACAAAGCGTAGAAATCACCATTTTTCACTTGCTTTGGTGGCGTTTTTTGCCTTGGGTGGCGCCCATTGTTCCGGCAGGCCTAAGGATGCTTTATGAAGATCACGATGATTGGTTCGGGTTATGTGGGTTTGGTATCGGGCGTCTGCTTTGCCGAATACGGTCATGACGTGGTGTGCATGGACAAGGATCTTGGCAAGATCGAAGGTCTGAAGAACGGCAAGATTCCGATCTTCGAGCCCGGCCTTGAAGAAATGGTGCGTGACAATGTCAAGGCGGGCCGTCTGACCTTTTCGACCGACATGGCGGATTGTGTGGGTGACTGCGAAGTTGTGTTCATCGGGGTGGGTACGCCGACCAACAAGGAAACCGGCCATGCCGACCTGAAATACGTCTATGCGGTGGCGAAGGAGATTGCTGCGCATGTGAAGGGCTTTACCGTGGTGGTGACCAAGTCGACGGTTCCGGTGGGCACCGGCGACGAGGTCGAGAAGATCATTCGCGAAGCCAATCCTGCTGCCGATGTTGCGGTCGTCTCCAATCCGGAATTTCTGCGCGAAGGGGCGGCGATCAAGGACTTCATGATCCCGAACCGGATCGTGGTGGGGATCGAGGACGAACGCGCCCGTCCGGTGATGACGGAGGTTTATCGTCCGCTGTTCATCAACCAGTCGCCCCTGATGATCACCACACGCCGCACGTCCGAACTGATCAAATATGCCGCCAATGCCTTCCTGGCGATGAAGATCACCTATATCAACGAGATGGCGGATCTGTGCGAAGTGGTGGGCGCCGACGTCCAGGAAGTGGCGCGTGGCATCGGCCTCGACAACCGTATCGGGACCAAGTTCCTGCACGCCGGTCCGGGCTATGGTGGTTCGTGCTTCCCGAAGGACACCCTGGCCCTGGTCAAGACGGCGCAGGACTTCGACGCCCCGACGCGGCTGATCGAGGCGACGGTGGAGATCAACGAGAGCCGCAAGGCGAAGATGGCGCAGAAGGTTGTCAAGGCGATCGGCGGCAGCGCCGCCGGCAAGACGATCGCCGTGCTGGGCCTGACCTTCAAGCCCGAGACGGACGACATGCGCGACTCACCG
>NZ_JBFUDU010000015.1:0-142591 GCF_056404555.1 Asticcacaulis sp. P2_C5 | reverse complement strand
GACCATGCCGACCAGGGCGGAGCCGATGCCGGCGACAGCAGCGAGTTTGCCGAGCGACCCAGTCGACCAATTGGTCAGCGTCGTGGTGGCCGCATTGAACGTCGTGTCCGTACCGGCCATTGCGCCGGTGACGAATGCGATGAGCAGCAGAACCGCAGCCGCAATCATCAGGATTTCGAGCAACACGGTATCCTTGAGCAGACGATGCCGCGCATCGTCCACCCTATACATGAGGGAATTCATGTCTTTTAGCCTTTCATTGAGAGTGTTTGGCGTAGCCGTTGGCCACGTCCAAGCATTCACATTTCGCTAACCTGTATTCAAGCCGGGCCGTTGAAGGCAATTTGCAGCATCTGCGGTAAAACAACGGCACGTGAGGCGGAATCACGTCACTTGCTGCGAAATTTGGGCCTGCTGCGGTGGATTTGCTTCATTTGCGGCAAAACGTCGCCAAAAAAGACGGGTGCCGGGGCGGTGTGACGCCGCTTTGACTCTTTTCTTGAACGGCAGACGCGCGTATTCGTGGTGGCATCCCTTGCATATAGAAGGTCCCATGCCTCCCCTCGCCGCGCGGCCCCTCAAATCGTCACGACGCGCCGCTCCACGCAGACCGGCGTCGAGCAATGTGGTGATTGATCTGACAAACGATCCGAACTGGTGCCACACAGTCGAGTCAGGCGTGATCGAGCACGCGAACCGCTTCATGGCTCTTGAGCGGTCGGCCATGGGCATGAAGGTGACAACCAAGCTGCTCGTCGAGCCGGCTATGGAGTTCTGTTCCCGGTTTACCGGCGACGAAATTGTCCTGGCGACGGATGGCGCCTTCGATATCGACCAATATAAGGAAGGGTCCGTCACCGTTTCCAGGGACTTCCTGAATCAGAAGATCCTGCCCCTGTCCCGACATTTTCAAGAGACCTGTTCAACGGGAGAAAAGCAGCGCTGGGGGATACGCCAGGTAGTGCTGGCATGCCTTTTCCTTTATGCCAACCACCTGGTCAAGAACCAACAAAGGGCAGATCGTTTCATAAAATAGGTATTTTAAAGCAAGGCTTTACATTTGTTTTCATAAAACCTCAAGTATGGCTTGAGGTATTCAAAAACTGTTGATAAGTTTTGACAACTGCAACCGGGGGGAACCTAATGACCGACCTTTGGAATGTCCCAAAAAACGCGCATTTGCCCGACGTCCTGACCGCGAGGGTCTCCGAAGGCATGCGCTACGGATTCACGATCCGCTACCGCATAAGCAGCCAGCGCGAACTAGCCCGCAAGCAATTGGCCCACGCACTCGGTATCGACCGCGGGACCTTGCGGCGATATCTCGAGCCCGTGCTCGACGAACGATGCCGCATACTGAGCGGTCCCACCAAGGTCAGCCTGCTGCATGACATGATCCTCAAGATGGGTGTTTGGCCGTCGCAGCTCTATAGCGCCGCGGAATCGAGCGGCAGCTTGAATGAGTACCTTGGCGAGGTCACCCGTATCTTTTTGGCGCCGCCGGCGGATTCGTTGTCGATAGCCTTTCTTCCCGTCGCCCAGGCGGTCGCCCAGACCCTGGGCCAGCTGTCGTGATCAGGCTTGGACATGCCGCCGCTCTGACGGCCTGTCTATGTACGGTCTCTGCCGCCGAGGTGCCGCCACATGGTGAAGAGATCGCCAGATTTCGCCTTCGTGACGAGCAGGTTTTGCAACCAGGCTTCTTTGCGGCCTGGCTGGAGGAGCGGTCATTCGATCCTGAAAGCCGGCGCATGGTTGCCGAAGCCCAGTTGGCCGCGCTGGCCGCCGAGCGTCGTGTCACCCTCGCCGCTCCGGCGCCCGTTCGCAGATTGTCGATTTCCAATCAGGCCATTCGAGACTTAGTGACGCGGATCGGCGCAGACACGGGCATGGACCCATCCTATCTGGTCAGGCTGGCGATCCGTGAAAGCGCGCTTGATCCCCTCGCCCGGTCGAACAGTTCATCCGCCGGGGGCCTTTTCCAGTTCACCGAAGGCACGTGGCTATGTGCCATGAGGGATTTCGGCGGCATAGCAGGCGTGCCCGCAATCCGAATTCGGACGGACGCATCGGGTCGTTGCCTCATTGATAATGCCGTTGAAAAGAACCTGATTCTCGACCTTCGCTTCGATCCTGTCGTGAGTACGCGGATTTCCGCCGCTGTGTCGCTGAGGAATTATCGGCAATTTTCATCGGTTTTCGGGCAGACCCCGACCTGGGTAGACCTTTATGCCCTGCATTTTTTTGGTGTCGATACCGGGTTGGCATTCTTGAGGCTGAACCAGACGACGCCATACGTTGCTGCAAGCGCCATTTCGCCGGCGGCCGCCCGGGCGAATCCATCGATCTTCTATGACAGTCGCAATCGCCCGCGTACGGTCGCCGAACTGTATCGAAACTTTGCGTCGTAACCTTCCCGTGTGATGCATCGCCGCTTGATACGTTGGTGCCAGTCATGATGTCGTTAGTAATCAAATTCGCTATGAAACTATTCCATGGGCCAGATTTCTCCATATGGACGAACGACTGTGCGGCATATTAGGCTGACGGTTGTTTCTTCTCTGCGTTGCAACAAATCGGATTGACGAACGGTGTTTTTGTTCGTAGCAAACATTCGAACGAACACCAATTGTTGGATAATCGAATGTATCGGTCACAACCTGTTGTGGCTCCTGAGGACGTGCGCCTGGAGTTTCTTATCGAGCCGGGACACCTGATCCGGATCAACTATCCGGCGATCAATTTTGGCTTCAAGTTTTTCGAACATATCCGTCTTGAGTTCGCCAAGGTCCATGAGCCGTGGAAGTACGACTGCATGTTCAACATGCTGCCGTTCCAAGGCCATATTCTCTTTGATGAGCTCGATGAGTTTCGGGCAAGCTGGTACGAGATGGTCGGGGACAAGGACCTGGGGCGGAAGGTAGCCTCCGTCAGCATCGATCCGCTTACCGCCGAGCGCTTTGATACCTACAAGGTGCTGTTTCCGACCAGGACCTTCCAACTCTTCGACACGGTCGACTCCGCCTATGCCTGGTTGCGGCAACCGCGAACATAGGACGCTTGAGAGCCATGTTTACCGCGCCGGCTTCTGGCGTGGATGCAGGTCCGGCCTGCCGTTTCATTAACCATTCGAACGCCAATCGTTGAGATCGCAATCCGGCGTGCCTTGTTTGCGGGCATCGTTTGACCGCCGCGATGGCGATGGTCCGCTCAGATAAGCGAGCGGCGCGGCAGGTCCGCGAACTCGCCCTACTCCCCTCCCCTTCTCCGTTGTGAATGGACAGTGAGAGGTTTGGAAATAGCGCGACGAGCACTTCCCCCGGCAACTTGTTTGGCGTTTCCCGCCCTTGGCGCATGGTCACAGGCCGAGAATCATGCATTGTTGCTGTGTGGCTATTATTGGAATCGCTGGTCGACTGCGTTTGCCGCTGCTCGCTGCAACGCCTGATCCTATAAGGGCGTTTTATTTTCGCCCTCCTAACGGAAGTACCTCAGGGTACCAGAAGGTACCAAACGCGTACCGGGCACCAGTACCTTAAGGTACTTTAGAGTACCAAAGGGTAGGGTAGATGAAGTTACCCCAAAGTACCAACAGGTACGGTACCCTAACGTACCTTCAGGTATCCTGGTATAGCAGGCCAGGTCCGGCAAAAAAGTATCTACAGGTACCACGGGCTACCCCAGGGTAAGTTACCCTACGTTACTCTAAGGTATAATACTCTACGGTATAGTAAGTTTCCGTTAACCAAATCGCTTTATGAATGACGTCCAGGAGGACCGCTATGCCCGTCATTTCTTTCGCCAATTCCAAAGGCGGGTCTGGAAAGACCACCAGCGCCTTGCTGCTCGCCTGCGAGCTTGCCAACTCAAAGCCCGTAACCCTGATCGACGCGGACCCACGCCAGCCGATTTCCCGATGGGCAACCATGGGCAATGTCCCAGCGGAACTTACGGTCGTCTCGAACGTCACCGAAAAGAACATACTCGAGGAGATAGAGCAGGCCAGCGCCAGGACGCCCTTTGTCATCATCGATCTCGAAGGAACCG
Organism: Asticcacaulis sp. P2_C5; assembly: GCF_056404555.1. NCBI lineage: Bacteria > Pseudomonadati > Pseudomonadota > Alphaproteobacteria > Caulobacterales > Caulobacteraceae > Asticcacaulis > Asticcacaulis sp. P2_C5. The sequence continues at coordinate 138,544 of NZ_JBFUDU010000015.1, read as the reverse complement.
CTTCGCGCCTGATGAGTTATGCCACGTCCTGGTCCGATCTCGTCATTATCCCAACCAAGGAGCAGCAGCAGGACGCAATAGCGGCCATCGATGTGATCAAGGAAGTCCATCGTGACATGAAGGCGGCCCGTCGCACGATCCCTTATGCCGTCCTGTTTACCCAGTCCCGGGTCATCGCCAAGTCCAGGACCGCCCGCCTTATCGGCGAGCAATTTCGCAAGAACCCCCAAATCGACACGTTCCAGACCGAAATCTACGAGCGCGACGCTTTTTCCGCACTTTTTGCCATCGGCGGGACCATTCGATCGATGACGGCGAAAGACGTGAACAACCTGGATGCGGCCATTCAGAACGTTGAAGGCTTCACGGCCGAGGTCGTTGCCAAACTCCGTGCAAATCGTGAAAAGGTTAAGGAGGTCGCCTGATGGAAAGTTCCCGACAACCCTTGGATTTCGGCGACCTCAACGACTTCGACGTTTCGCCGGCTGTGCCGAGGGCGCCGACCACATCCGCTCCAAAACCTGTCAAAAAAGCCATCGACAAGGTCGCCACGTTTCCCAGCCGCGAAGCGTCCGATGACAGCCAGATGAATATCAAGGCCCCAGCCGATATACTTGAGCGCTTCCGCGCAATGGCAAAAAAGGAACGCTATAAACACGGTGAGTTCCTGCAGGTCTTGATGGACGCGTACGGCAAGCGCAGGTGAGGGGACCACGGCAAATGGCTTATATTTCCTGGCCTTCCTGTCGTTAGCCCTTCTCCGCACAAGACTTCTAGCGGACCCGATGCGAATCGAGTCAACATCAATACTGCGCCGTCGAGCAGGGTAGACTTACCGAAGACTGGCGCTTCAACCTAGGTTCCGGCGTTCATGAACAAGAGGATCGACCCACATCCCAATCAGGACCTCTTCATTCGGGACCTGATCGATTATAGTCCCAAGGACGAGCGGTCCTTGATGGAGCGCCCATTCTTTTCCTTGTCCAAGCGTAAGCGCAACAAACCCATTGAATACCAAAGTGAAGATGGCTCGGTCTGGGTGAAGGTCTTGCCACACCCCGAATTTGGCATGGCGACCATTTGGGACGCGGATATCATGATCTGGTGTATCTCCAAGATCGTCGCCGAAAAGGAGCGTGGTCGGAACCTCGAGTCTCCGAAAATCCATACCACACCTTACGAAATGCTTCGCGGAATCGCGCGCAAGACAGGCGGAACGGACTATCGGCTCCTTCTCGAGGCAATGAACCGGCTGAAACACACATCGATTACGACGAACCTGCGCGCGGGCAAGAGCAAATTCGCCACCTTCAGCTGGCTGGCCGAATTTGAAGGGGAGGGGACTATCGAGACACCGGAACAGATGGAAAAGGTGCGCTCCATCTCCCTGACCCTTCCCAGCTGGATCTACAGCGCCATCACGACTTCCAGCAATGTCCTGACCCTCGACAGAGAGTACTTTCTTCTGTCGGGCGGCCTCGACCGCGCACTTTACCGCATCGCCCGCAAGCATGCCGGAAACCAGACCCAAGGCTGGCTATGCACCTTCAGAACGCTTCGCGCCAAGACAGGCAGCGACAGCAGCGAGAAGAAGTTTGCAGAGATGCTCAAGCGATCCGTCAGGGAGAACAAGCTCCCGCGCTATGAAATGACCCTTGTAAAAGCTGCGGACGGGCAGCCGGCTGTGCACTTCGTCGATCGCCATCTTGCCGGCAAGATCAAGGAAGAGGAGGCCATTCGTGAGGAATTACAGCGTCTTAGCCGCATGGGGGAAGAAGACGCTCGTGCAAGTTTGATCGACAGCGGAGCCAACCCACGCACGGTGGCCAAGAGAACGCGCGCGGCATAACGATCGCAAGAACAAGGGCTGATTCGACTATCGGGATATCAGGGGCCAAGCCCAACAAAACCTCCTCGCGATAAGCCCGCCCTTGTCGGGATATCAGGGGCTGAATCCGCCCGACCCTATCGGGATATCAAGGGCCAAGGTCCACAAGTACGGCCCCAAGGCAGCCCGCACGCGCGCCCAACGTCATGATTGTTCGCGTCCTACCTCAGGATAGGGGCGTTTTCTCGGCCTTTTCGCAGACTTAGAGTAGTATCTTGACACGCCAGCGACTCGTGGAGCCATCGGGATATTAGGGGCCACTGACATGCCGGTATTATCGGGATATCAGGGACCAAGCCGCATTTAGGCGGCCTTCTGTCGCCCAACTCGCCGTAACTTGTAGTTAACGATTTTCAAATGGCCGGTTGAAGCGCAAAAAAAGGTAGCAATAATTACATTTCAGCGGACCTGCAGCTATTGGCGAGGACGGTGCCAGTGTCGGGATATTAGGGGCCGATATCATTGGCTCCCGAGGTAAGAGACGGAATTAACACAACATTCCCGAAAAACTCAGTTGACTCTTTTGCGACTCGCCTCGGGCACAGCTTCCATTCTGAGCAGGAAAGTTTCCACGCCTGTGGACAACCCACCATAACTATCGGGATTTCAAGGACTTTTTGAATCGGTATAACAGGGACCGAGGAATCGGTAGAACAGGGGCCAGTTCATCGGGATATCAGGGGCGGGGCGCCCCATCAACTCGTTGAGATATATGGACAAAAAGCCCTTTTTTCCACCTTTAACCCTATAACTTTCCTTATTTAACAAGACTCTTTTTAACGATCTCAGCGGATGAGGAAATATCGACGCTCACTCAAAAGCTTGGGCGACTCATAGAGGGTCGCCCGCTTTTGAGCCCCCTGAGGGTGAAAAAGGGAACCGACCGGCTCAAATCCTTAACGGTCAAGCGTTCGCGACGATGACTATCGGGAGAATAGGGGCCGATCGTGTCCAGGCCCCGGAGTGGACCAGTGAAAAGGGAAGGGACTTTCGGGCTGCATCCTCAAGGGAGAAGCCCATGTCACTGCACCAAATCGTCCGCGCCCGAGGCGGAGACCTGTATGCCGGAGGGCGGAGAGCCTCCATCCCGGCGCCTGGCCACAGCCGGATAGACCGATCGGCATCCTTGCTGATCGGGAGAACCGGACGGGTCGTCGTTCACAGCTTCGGTTCCTCAACCGCTGCGGAAATCCTGGCAGACCTCCGTGATTGCGGCCTCATCGACCAGGCCGGATTTCCGTCAGGCCAGGCGAGTCCCGCACCGCCGGCCCCTCTAGTTTCAGATACGGCAAAGGTGCGGCGCGCGATCGACCTGTGGGGCGAAGGCGTTCCCATTGGGGGTACGCTCAGCGAGCGCCATCTCTGCCACTGGCGGGGGATCGGCCGATCCCTTCGAGAGATTACCGCTCTACGCCACCATCCTCATTGTCCCGTGGCGGTCTACGCCGATCACAACCGCCTTCACTGCCCGGCACTGATGGCAATGATCGAAACAGCGTCCGGGCGGCTCTCGGCGATCGAAGTCACCTATCTCGACAGCCAGGGCCGCCGCAACGCTGCACTTCGGCTTTCGCGCAAGACCGTCGGCCGTGTCCCTGAGGGTGCCGCGGTCAAGCTCGATCCATGGTCCAGCCACGTCGTCGTCGGTGAAGGGGTGATCACCACCCTGTCTGCAACCGAAATCCTCGACCTTCCGGGTGCCGCCCTTCTGGGCGCCAGCAACCTGCGCCGCTGGCGTCCACCCCCTGATGTCTCGCGTGTCACGATCGCAGCAGACCGGGGGCGGCCCGGCGAAGAGGCTGCAAGCGTCCTGGCCGAAGTGCTGATCGGTGCCGGGCTTGAGGCGAAGGTCGTCCTGCCCGATTGGCCCTGGGAGGACTTCAACAGGATGGCGCTGGGCCGCGGCGCCCAAGGAAGAGGGGAGGGCAGGGAGGGGTGACTGGTAATCGAGGATGGGCCTCGGCCAGTCGGGAAAATCCTACCATGACCACGTCTTCGATCGTAGCCGCCTCGGCTGTCGTCCCGGCACACTCGGCAACCGCCCTGAAGTCCATCAGTGTGCGCCTGAAGGACCTCGACATCGCTCCTGAGAACCCGCGCTTCCTTGACGGGCCTGACGATCTGATCCCTGACCTCGCAACGAGCCTTGCGCCTGACGCGGCCGGCCTCCTGGTTCCGCTCCTCGTCCGCGCCGGGGGCAAGACGGAAAAACCGTTCATGGCGCTCGACGGGCGCCGACGCATCTTCGGCTTCCGCCATTTACTGGCGGCGGGCCTGGTCACCGAAGACCTCGAAATCCCGGCCTATCTCTGCGAAACGAAGGAAGCGATCGCCGCCGCAGCGATCACAGCCAACCAGGCCCGCCTGCCGCTGAAGCCGGCGGAGATCATTTTGGCCATCCGCGCACTCTCCGCCAAGAAGATTACGGTCGAAGCTATGGCCCGGGCGCTCTGCGTCGATCTCGCCGAGGCGCGCAAGTATCACGCCGTATCCCAGGTCCACATGGACGTCCTCCTGGCCTTCAAGGACAAGCTGTTCGAGTTCTCCGTCCTCAAGCTGATCGCGCGCGTGCCGTCGCAGGCGGAGCAGAAGAAGCTGGCAACGGCGGCGCGGGCCAATGGCCGGCTATGGCCTGGGCATGTCGAACACTATCTTGAGCAGGGTGTCCTGTCGGCCGACTCTCCCGTAATGACCTTCGTGGGTATGGACGCCTATCGCGCCGCGGGCGGCAAACTGTCCGCCGATTTGCTGGGGGAGTTGCCCGACTCCTGTACGGATACTGTTCTCGCCTACCGTTTGTGGTCCGAAAAGGTCGAGCCGTTGAAGGCGATCGGTGAGGCGGCCGAGGTCACCATGTTCGTTTCGGCAGATGCCGAGGCGGAGCTGCCCGATGGGTTCTGCGCCCTGCCTTACCGCTACAATCGGGCCAAGGATGAGCAGGCGCGGATCAATGCCGCGAAGGAAGCCTGCGAGGCGCTCGAAACCGAACAGGAAGAAGCGCTGGCAGTCGGCGACGTCCAGGCCTGGGAAGCCCTGTTCGCCGCCAGGCTGGCGCTCGCCAAGGCAACGGCGGCGCCCATGCCTGTCAGAGCCGTATTACTGCGCCCCGGCGATCGCGAGCCCTTGCGAATCAGCGTCTACACGACGGATGCGGACGTCGCGGCCTGGCGGGCCGAAACCGCGCCCGAGCCGTCGGCCTACACACCGGAGCCATCGCGCAATCCCGACCCGATGCCCGAGCGCAAGGTGGTGGTCGATACATCCGACCGTGGCCACGCCTTCCACAGATCGGCGACAGAAGTCCTCGTCCGGGGCTTCCGCCGGGCGCTCTCCGACAGTTTCGTCGCGGCGCTGAAGCTCCAGGTGGCCTCGCAGTTCCAGCAGATCGTGTTGGTCCAGCCCTTCGGTATCGGCGATGACAAGGCCCTTCAGATTTCGTGCGTCAAAAACGTCCAGTCGCGTGGCTACGCCCCAATGGACAGCCTCGACAAGGAACTGGTCGACCGCCTCGTCGCCTATCGCGACCAATATGTGGCCTCCGGCCTGCGCCCCTATGCCTGGGTCACCTCGCTTGGTTTCCCCCAGATCCAGGATTTGCTGGCGCTGATGACCGCGGCCAATGTGTGGATCGACGAGGAGAGGACGGACCGGATCAAGGGCCGCGCCCGGGCACAGATCCAGGAGGTCGCCGACGAACTCGATTTCGACCTGCGCGCCTACTGGTATCCCGACGGCACTTTCTATGCCCGCGGCTCCAAGAAGCAGCTGCTGCGCTACGCCTCCCAGATGGGCTGCGACCTGGAGGAACTCGTCAACCTGAAGAAAGGCGCGTTGGCCGATTTCGTTGCGGAACAGGGCGTCCTTCGGCAGTGGCAGCCGCCAGCCCTCAGCTTTGCCAATGATATCGCGGAGGCCGAACTCACCGACGAGGACGACGATGCCGAGGCTGAAATCACGGCATCGGACGAAGGCGCGGCCGATCCCGATTGCGACGCCCAGCCGGAACCGATCGCTGCGGAATAGGTACGATGGCCTCTGTCCGACCGGCAGGGGCCATCTCCTTGCTGCTGACCGGGCAGGAAGAGGGGAGGGCAGGGGAGGGCGACTGGACGATGGGGATGGGCCTCACGCCAGATCGGGAGCCCGGACATGTCCGCCAATCTATCACTCTTCGCTGCGTCCTCCATCAGCCGGTCAGCCGGTATCCTCGGCGCCGCGCGCGCACTTCTGCCCCTGCTTGCCAAGGGGCGGTGCCTCGACCGCTCAAATGTCCGCGAAGCCATGAGCTTCGCCTTCATGGGCAGCGATACCGAGGGCCTTTGGACCTGGAAGGACGCCTACGATGCCCAGGAGGCCGCGCAGGTCCTGCAGCTTCGCAAGATGGCCTACCAGGTCGTGCGGCTCGAGGATGCGCCGCGGGAAACCATCGCTGCGCTCGCCGCACTAAGCCGCCTCGGCATGACCCACACCCGGCGCAGTGAAGAGCAGATCGCGTTCGACCAGTTCTCCACGCCGCCGGAACTGGCAGCGCTGGCAGTCCTCGCGGCCCAGGTGCGCAATGGCGACACCGTGCTGGAGCCTTCGGCCGGTACGGGCATGCTGGCGGTCCTCACCGAACTTACGGGCGCGAAACTGCATCTCAACGAACTGGCGCCGACACGCGCCGACCTTCTCGACGGGCTTTTTCCGCAGAGCGCACGCTCACGCTTCGATGCTGCTACCCTGCACGACCGGGTGACGACGGCGGGAAGTTTCGACGCCGTCGTATTGAATCCGCCCTTCCAGCAGCTGGAGGCGCATCTCCTGAGTGCCGGCAAATGCCTCGCCGACGGCGGGCGCGTCAGCGCCATCGTACCCGCCTCCTTCTTCGAGGGTTCCGAAGCGCAGCGACTGGCGCGGCTGTTCGCCGTGCGGGCAGCTATCCTCCTACCTGATGACAGCTTTGGCAAACACGGGACCTCGGTCGAGTGCGGCCTGTTGATCTTCGACCGCGTCCCGCCGAGCTCAGGGTTCCCGTCGATCACGCCCGTCGAGACGCTGGAACAGGTCCTGGAGGCCGTCCTGGCCATTTCGCCGAGGACGACGGCTAGGGCGCGTGTTTTTCGCTCAGCGGGGCTTAATTCGGCATTTCCTGCGGCAAATGCGCCCCGACCGGCCGCCTCGACCCGTCTTGCCTTCCTCAAGACGACGGCCCTCGTTCGATTTTCGCCGAAGGATTGGGCGGGCGCAGGCACCGATATAGGTCTCTACAGCGCCTACCGCGTCTCGCGGATGGACATTCAGCCCAGCCATGCGCACCCGTCTTGCCTCGTCGAATCCACGGCCATGGGAACCGTCGCGCCGCCACTCCCGACCTACCAGCCGCTTCTACCCGCAGCCATCGTCGACGGCGGGTTGTCGGACGCGCAGCTTGAAACCGTCATCTATGCCGGCCAGGCCCATGCAGACATACTGCCCGGCTGGTGGGCCCTCGGCGAGGGCCAGACAACCTATGGCGCCGTCAAGGAAGGGAATCCTGGCGCCTTCCAGGTCCGCAAGGGGTTCTTCCTGGGCGATGGGACAGGCGTGGGCAAGGGTCGGCAGATCTCGGCCATCATTGCCGATAACATCGCAAATGGCCGTACGCGCGCGCTCTGGATATCCAAGAACGACGAGTTGCTCGAGGATGCGCGGCGCGACTGGACGGCGATCGGCGGCAGCGCGTCCGACCTCATCAGCCAGAATACCTACAAGCTGGGGCAGTCGATCCGGGCCGACAAGGGTATTCTCTTCACGACCTACGCCACCCTGCGCGTTGCCGGGCGCCAGGACAAGAAGTCGCGTCTCGACCAGCTCGTCGACTGGCTGGGCCAGGACTTCGACGGCGCGTTGATCTTCGACGAAGCCCATGAAATGGCCAATGCCGCCGGCGGCAAATCAAATCGCGGCGCCAGGAAGCCATCGCAGCAGGGCCTCGCGGGTCTCATGCTGCAATACCGCCTGCCCAAGGCCCGGGTCGTCTATGTGTCGGCGACCGGCGCCACGACGCCTGAGAACCTGGGCTACGCTTGCCGCCTGGGCCTTTGGGGTTCGGCCGAGGCGCCGTTCATGACCCGGGAGGAGTTCCTGAAGGCGGCCGACGACGGCGGCGTTGCGGTGATGGAACTGATCGCGCGGGAGCTCAAGGCCCAGGGTCTTTACACGGCGCGCATGCTGTCGTTCGACGGCCTGACGATCGATCCGCTCATGCACGAATTGACGCCCGCCAATGTCGAGATCTGGGACACGTGGGCGGACGCCTTCGAAATTATCCACCGCAATCTCGACAAGGCCCTTGAGGCAATCGGCGTGGTCACCGACGGCAAGTGCAATTCCGGCCAGGCCAAGTCGGCGGCGAAATCGGCCTTTGCCTCGACCGCGCAAAGGTTTTTCAATGCGCTGCTGTGCGGATTCAAGGCGCCGACGCTGATCCGGGCCATCGAAGACGACGTGGCGGCGGGCCATGCCTGCGTTGTCCAGCTGGTCAGCACCAACCAGGCGGTGATGGACAGGCGGTTAGACGCGGTGTCGCCGGCCGAGTGGAACGACCTGCACATCGACCTGACGCCCCGCGATACCGTGACCGAGTACCTGGAGCACTCGTTCCCGACGACCTGCATGGTCATGGAGACTGACGACAATGGCAACGAGATCGCCGTTCCCTTGAAGGACAAGGACGGCAATGCCGTACACAGCCAGGAAGCCCTGGCCCTGCGGGACGAACTGATCCTCACCCTGGCCACCTTGCCGGGCGTTCCCGGTGTTCTCGACAGCCTCGTCCACCACTTCGGCGCGGACCGGATATCCGAAATCACGGGCCGCAATCGCCGCGTCGTACTCAAGGAAGGCCGGATGGTCCTCGAGCGCCGGTCGTCATCGGCGGCACGCACCGAGACCGACGACTTCATGGGCGGGCGCAAGGACATCCTGGTGTTTAGCCAGGCCGGTGGCACGGGCCGGAGCTATCACGCCGACCGGGCCTGCGGGAACCACAAGCCGCGGCGCCATTACCTCGTGGAGGCCGGCTGGAGGGCAGACAACGCCATCCAAGGCATTGGTCGAACCCATCGCTCGAACCAGGTGTCGGCGCCGTGCTTCCGACCGGTGACCACCAATATCAAGGGTGAGAAGCGTTTCCTGTCGACCATCGCCCGCCGCCTCGACAGCCTGGGAGCCCTGACCAAGGGAGAGCGGCGCAGCGCCGGCAATGGACTGTTCAAGGCCGAGGACAATCTGGAGAACGAGTTCGCGCGCCGCGCCCTGCAGGCCTTCTACGGCGCGATGTACCAGGGCAAGATCGAGTGCATGGGCCTCGAGGAATTCGAGCGCAAGACAGCGTTGAAGCTGCGCGATGGGGAAGGCGGGCTGGCCTCGGCGGAGATGTTGCCACCGCTGCATACCTTCCTGAACCGGATGCTGGCACTGCGCATCGCCGACCAGAATGCCCTGTTCGACGCGTTCGAGACCCGGCTGAAGGCGATCCTGGAGCGGGCGGAAGCCTCTGGCCTGCTCGACAAGGGCGTCGAGGATGTGGTGCCGGATGAGGTCGAGCTTGTCAGTGACGCGGTCATCCGCGTGGACAAGACCGGGGCAGAGACGCGGCTTTTCAAGTTTTCGGTGCGCCAGCGTCGCGAGATCAAGCAGCTGGAGGACTTCCAGCACATTTTCGACAATTGGCCGAATACGGCCTACGCCTTCATCTACAATGCCAAATCGCAGCGCACGGCCCTTCTGGAACGCGGCGTGACGACGACGGGCGACGACGACGGCCTGGTCAAGGCCGTGCGGTTGCACCGACCGACCAAGACCGAGGTCGTTTTTGAGACCCAGTACGAGGAGAGCAATTGGCATGAGGTTCCAGAGGCGGATTGGCGCCGCCTCTGGCAGGCCGAGATCGAGCGGCTGGATCCGTTCGTGCACTCGGAACTCAACCTGGTGTCAGGCCTGTTGCTGCCGATCTGGAAAAGCCTGCCGTCCCAGCAATGCCGCGTGAAGCGCCTGCGCGCGCCGGACGGACGGACCTGGCTCGGAAGGGTGTTGTCGGAGGCCGAAGCCCTGCGTCTCCTCCAGCAGCTCGGCGTGGCCGACGTTCAGCGCGACATCGCCAACCCCGTCAGCGCCCAGGACCTGGTCATGAAAAACGTGGGCACCCTGCGTCTGGCACAAGGCTTGCGCATGACGCGATCGAAAGTCATGGACCGGTATCGGCTGGAGATTGCCGGCGCGAGCGCCGAGGCGCGGCGTTTGCGTGACCTCGGTTGCTTCGTCGAGATCATCAATCACGCAGCCCGGGTATTCCTGCCGGTCGGCGACGTCACGGTGATGGGCGCTGTCCTGAAGGCTTATCCGGCCCAGGAACTGGTCTTGCATTGACCAGTTATCTGATTATTTCCCGAAAGGCGGCTTTACCCGGCGTCGCGCGATGCGCGGCGCCGGGTTTGTCCTTGAGTTGCCGCACGATTCTCAAGGCGTTTTCCTCAACGCAGTCGCGTGCCTGGATGACCAGTTCGGGCACGGCGCCATCCTGGTCGGCTATCCGGGCTGCCACGTTGTGGCCTCCGGCGACGATGCTATCGACGATTTCCTCGACGCGTTTGCGGGTCTCGCGCGGATTATAGCTCGCGGATTCGGCGATTAAGTCCCAATGCCGTCCCTCGACGTCGCCAGGGCGACGTTTCTTCCCGGCAAGTTTCTGTGCGAAGTTCTGGTTGATCTTCGCGTCCCGCCACGGGAGCACCGATGAAACGTCGTAAAGGGGCGCGAGCGACTTTGGTTCGTTCAGCAGCAGCGAGTAGTTCTTGGCGTGCGCGTCGGTATTGGCGACGACGATATTGAAAATCACTTGGTCGAGCAGGTGAAGGGCATCCCGTGGGGGAAGGTGGACGCCGGTGGCCAGCAGCGTCTGCAGGCTCGGCCCTGGAAACGTCCCCATCTCGTATTTGTAGGTGGGGAAGACGCGGTTCGCTTGGGCGAAGTCTTCCTGGTGCAGCCGTCGGATGCCGCCGTGGTCGCGTACATTGCGATCATAGCGGGCGACGGCCAGAGCGTTGCGCGTGCCGGCCTTCACAATGGTCACTTCAGCTGCCCGGATACCGATAGCGGCGGCGAGGCTCAGGCAATAGGCTTCGTTCTCCACAATTCCGGGCAATCTCGGATTGTCCGGTTTGATGATAAGGGTCGATGGCGCACCGTTTCGCGGAATGGCGAGCTTGTCTTCCTTTTGTGGCAGGCCGAGGCGTGGCCGGCCATGGGGATCGAGGACGGTCAGCGCCGTCTTCTCCTGGCCACCGGCCAGCGACAGGCGGATACCGTCTTCACCGACGAGAAAGGGGCGTTCCTTCAGGTCCTCGAAGTGACGAAGAAGCGCGGCGTCGGGTGTGTCGATCTTGTAGAAGTCCTGAAGTGGCGTGTAGGTCCATTTTTCACGCAGTGAAGGTTCGCCGAAAGACAGGGCACCGGCCGTGTCGCCACCGATTTCCCGCAGGATCGCGATGGTATCATTGCGATCGACACCCATGATTTTGGCGAGCGTCACCAGCTGCCGCTCTTCTGGCAGGAGGTTCGCCACCCATGGATGGACGGTTTCCGGTGCGTAGAGCGCGTCTGTCAGCGGCATGGTAACGGAGACCGGGAACACGCCCGGTGTGGCCAGCCAGCGCGGATCATAGGCGAAGGCGATTGTGCCATCGGCGCCCAGGTGGAGGCGGCCAATCTCGTAGGCTTCGTAATAGACCGCGAGGGTGTCGATTTCGGCCATGCTCAGATGTCCAGGTCGTGATAGCCGGTGCCCGTCCGAGGCGCGGTGGCAGTATCGATGGGCGCCGGGAACAGCAGATCACGCAGGTCGCTGCGAAGGGCCTTCAGAATGCGGGTGATCGTTGACAGCTTGGGATCGCGATTGCCGTTCTCGAGGTGGGACAAGGTAGAGATGCCGACACCGGACAGTCGCGACAGGTCTTCCAGGTTCAGTCCTTTGGATTGGCGTAATTGACGCAGGGCCTGTCCCAGCTGAAGGGTCAGCGGATCGGTCATTGCTGGGGCAGTCATGCGCGGCTCCTTTTATCGTTGGCGATAAATACATCCACTTTTACGTCAAAACAAGGCCGTTTTATCGTTCGCGATAAAGGAGACGAGTTTGTGGTCAAATCAGCAAAATTTATCGTGAATGATAAAAATGAAGAATTTAGCCATCAAAGGCCCGTGATTTATCGTCGGCGATAAGTCCCGCAGTCTAGGCCGGTTGATGCGTCGGCCCGAGGAAAAGGGAAGGGCGGAGCAGGGGAGCCTCGAATGGTCGAGGTGAATTCTGGAGATTTCCATGCCCCCTCTGCTCGAAAATACCTTATCCGCCCTCATTGCCCAGCTCGAAACCGGGGTCGCACCCTGGCGGAGGCCGTGGGCCCTGTCGCGTTCGCCCTCGCTGCCCTTGCGGTCGACCGGGGAGCCCTATTCCGGAATGAACGCGGTCCTGCTTTCCACGCTCGGCGCCATCCATGGCTATGACAGTCCCTACTGGCTGACCTTCAACCAGGCCGTCGAACTGGGCGGCCACGTTCGCAAGGGTGAGAAGGCGTCGCCGGCGATATTGTACAAGACACGCATCGTCGACGGTACCGAGGACGAGGGCGGCGAGGACAAGGTCCTGCGTTTCCTCAAATCCTACAACGTGTTCAATGCCGCGCAGGTCGAAGGTTTGCCCGAGCGTTTCCTGCCGGCACCGTGCGACGCTCGGGAGCCCCTGCATGACGACATTGCCAGCATCATCGCGACCTTCCCGGTCCCAGTGTCCCATGGCGGCAATGTGGCGTGTTACCATGTGCTGTCCGATCGCATCAGCATGCCGCCCCGGGCCGCCTTTGAAACCGACGAGGATTACATCGCGACCCTGCTTCATGAATTCGGGCATGCCACGGGAGCGAAGCACCGTCTGGACAGGTTCGTCCCCAATGAGACGCGCGAAGACTATGGGCGCGAGGAACTGGTGGCCGAATTGACATCGCACCTGACCTCCCTGCACCTCAGCGTCAATCCCAGCCACAGCGTCTTTGCCAACCATGTCGCCTATCTTGGCTCCTGGGCGAAGATACTGAAGGACCGGCCGGCGGAACTCCTTAAGGCGGCGGGCAAGGCCCAGGCGGCTGCGGACTTCATCCTGAAGTATCGGGCTGCCGCGGCCGCGCGCATCGCCGAATCTCGGGCGATCGCTGCCTGAGCCAGATTGTACGGCGACGGGTCTTTACTTGTCTCTCCCTGCTATACTTGACCCCCGCTTATTAGAAAGCTGGCCGTTTTTCTGATGACGCCCTCCAAGTTCGAGCGCTTCGGACGTTTCTTTACATCCCCAATTCATATGAGATAGTGCCCACTGTTTGGGAGGGAAATTTATGAAACTAACAGCCGGACTGGCTATCCTTGCGGCATTTTTGGTTGCTGAGCCCACATTTGCAGAACCGGCCGCAGGCAATTGGACGGGTGCGATTGACGGCCATCTGGCAAGTCTTCTTCATTTGGAACAGCCCGCCGATGGTACGTTTACGCCACAGGGGCCAGAGCATCTCCAAATGCGCAGAAAATCGTAGCGACGGCGCTGGTTATTGCCTTTCCATTCAGGTCGTAGCCGAAGCGTAAGCGTCCGGTCATGCGGGTTGTTCCGGACGGGAGAAATATTCATAGCTGTAGGCGTCTGAAAACCGCAAGCTCTTGTACAGTGCCCTTGCTGGCGCGTTTTCTGCTTGAACCTGGAGATAGACTACTTTTGAACGTGCCTGCGATGCCCATGAACAGAGCGCTTTAGTGACAGCTCTTCCGTGTCCACGACATCGATGCGCTGAAGACACCACAACGTCGAATATTCCTGTCAATTCGCCGTCCAGGACAGCCATACCGAACCCGACTGCAGCCTCTTCATCATAGATCGTCGCGCTGGCTATTCGGCCGCGAATGTTCGAAACTATTTTCTTATGAGCCTCGGATCGTTTCAGGGACATCTGGCTGGCCGCAGCGAAACCGACTAGCCAACCATCATCCAAGCCCTCCGATATCACGATACTGGAGACGTTATCGCCTTGGGTTGGCACAGTAGTCATCACATTACACGGATCAACACTCGAATAACCGTTGGCCATAAGGATGCGACGCGACTCGTAACCGGCGAGCGGAGATAATCTAAAGAGGACTTCCTGTCCTATTTGGCCGTAATAGCGTTCGGCTGCTGCGAGAACTTGCTGAAAGGGCCTTATCGGAGCTACCGCGTACGCGGAGTTTGCACGTTTGGTATAGCCGTTTGCGCTTCGAAATTGCCATCCTCCATAATTTTCCACACTGAGAGCTGGCCACGCCTTGCAGCTAGCAATCTCCACCGCGCCAATCAAATCCATGGCTCTTTCCGACAAGTTTTCGTCCCTTTATTCTCGATACAACAGTGGGCCTCGAATGACGGTCCAAGGCAGTAGACTGGCCAGCTGCGATACCATTGTTGCTAATACAAAGGATAACATGAGCCAAATACCGTTCCGGCTCCAGGCCGTTGAGTTTGGCCGTTTATGCCGAACGGCGAACTATGCCGAATGGTCGTGTTTTTCCCGGTGTTTTTCATGACCAAGCGTCGATTTGCTCGGCATAGATATGGTCTTTCCGTCGCAGTTGGTGCGAAGGAGAGATGTTATGAAGACGATCGATTATCTGCAGCGCAGTACGCTTTACCGTAAACTGCTCTACGGTCCCTATGGCGATTTCGCACGTGTTTACGCTCCCCGTTTATCCGACAACGATTTGGCCCACCAGTGTTGATTTTCGCCTGAACTTGACCCTGCATGTTTGCCGCGGGTTGACCCAAGACTCCCTGGATCCCGTCAGGGGCTGATCGCCAAAACGAGTGTCAAAACGAAACGGAAATTCCGACCTTCACAGGGTCATTTTCTGAGGAAACTCAACACTCCGGTCTATGTACGGAGTTAGCCCTCAATGATGTTCTAGGGGCTCGAGTCCGGTGCCGCCGTGACTGTTTGGATGCATACGTTTCAATGAATGCCGAACAACCGGCTTGAATTCGTCAGTCTCGTGCGTCGTGAGCACGAGGATTCCTGCTTTTGATGGACGGTCGAACTGATATGAGCCACTGAAATGCCAAGTATGTCCACCGTGACCTATCGAAACGAGGTCGCTATCGCGGTTTCTCACAACGGCAAAGCCGATTGCGTCTCCGTATGCAAAATCTCCATCGGACGGCACTACAAGCCTGAATGAATCTTCAAGGGCGTTGTCAGATAGAACCGTTTCGGGCCCATATCCCATTTGGAAGCGCATCAGCTTTACCAGGTCTTCCAGGGTCGAGAAGGCTCCGCCCGCCGGTAGCCAAGGTGGCCGATGTGCCAATGGTTCATTCCCAAAGCCAAATTGCTTAGCGATCTGCTCGCTAACGGTGAAAGTCGTGTCGTTCATGCCTAGCGGTCTGAGGATTTTGGACTCTACGTACTCGACGTAAGGCCGTCCTGCCGCCCTGCTGAGCGCAAGCCCAAGGATCGAGTAGCCGCAATTTGAGTAAGAGCGGCGCGTCCCGGGTTCGAACTTGAACCTGTAGTGTTTAATATTGGCCGCCGCGCCGTCCTCCCACGTTGCGGGCAAGTCGTCATCCGGACTCGTGTTCCCCGTTGAAGCGGGCGGATTTATATCCTCGACATCTATACCGGATGTCATGGTCGCAAGCTGCATCAGGCTAACGGGAGGCGCCCAAGGGTACGGGTTCGGAATCTGCGAAAATTCCGGCACATACTTATCGACCCTGTCGGTCAGGTGAACTACGCCCCGGTCGACCAATTGCAGGAACATGATTCCCGTCAGGACCTTTGTGATCGACGCGATCGGATAAATCGTCTTCGAATTCGGCAATACGGCCTGCCGGTCGATAGTCGAGCCATAGTGCTTCTGGGCAACCAGTTGACCATTTTCGACGATACCAATGGACAAGGCATGGCCAGGCGCCTTTTCAGCGGCGGCCTTTATGGCGTCCTCGATTTTCGCGTAAAGCCCGGCATGTTGGGCCGGCTTGGCGCGCGCTGCCGTCGCGACGCTGGAGGAGGCCAGAGCCGCCGCAAGCCATTCCCGCCTTGTATGCATATTGCCTCGCAGATCGGTCTCTTTTGCTGAATCGCTTCTCTCACGGTATCATGTTTCCGTTATTGGCGCTGCCGTACGCGTCACATCGGACGCTTACAATGAGCGCGGCCTGTCACGCAGTGCCAGGGACCATGACCAGTTGTTCCCGACCCGGTTCCTCAAATGGACAGGGACGCACGTACGCTCGTCCTAGCTATCGAGGATGACGGCCCGGGGCTTTCGGAGGGAAGGTTCGACGAAGTTCTGAGGCGCGGCACTAGGCTAGACGAAAGAGATCCTGGCGGCGGGCTTGGTTTAAGCCTTGTAGATGAGCTCGTGAGGGCCTACGGCGGCACCCTCACGTCGGTACGAGGCGAATGGGACGGGGTACGCGTACAGGTGCGCTTGCCGGGGACCTTCGCGAGCAACCTGACGTCAGCAATGCATAACGACCAACAAGTGCTGTCTCTTCTCCTTGGAGCGTCCCCCCGTTATCGGCCGTTAAGCGCCCATTGCGGACACCAACAGCAATCACAGATTCGCCTTGGTCTGCTTAGACGCCAATAGTGTCTTGATTGTGAGAAGCCTACTTGCGGACGCCCTTGATGTCGCTGCCGCCCTGGTGCAGTACCATGTAGGCAACATTGCCTTTTTCGTCCTTGAAGAATTCGACCTGGGCATCGACGGCTTTAGCGAAAAACAGCGTATCGGATTGCGGAAAGACCGGGAGCTTACCCTGGCCTGTAGCCTGCGAAATCAGTTGGTCGCCTTCCAGGGTGAAAACGATGCTGAAAGTGGGCGTAAGCTCGTAGTTTCCGACATAGTTTTGCAGAATGCTTCTCTCGACATGGACTTCCTTGCGCACCGCGGGCATCGTCACGGTTTCGCCGTGCACCAGACGCAGAAGCGCGTTGTGAATAGCCGAAGCCGTCCCACCTTCGATGTTGTCAAGTACGATAATGTTTACATCGTCGTCCGGATAATGCGCCATTTCCGAATTGAAGCCGTTGATGGCGCCACCGTGCTCGATTGTGCTCCGTCCATCCTCGGAATGGATAGATAGGCCGTAGCCGTAGTCCGTCTTATATGGCGTGGTCATTTTCTTCAGCGAGGCGGCGGACAAGACCATTCCACCGAATAAGGCGTTCTCCCAGATTAGGAGGTCATGCGTGGTTGAATACATGGCGCCTGCAGAATAAGGCGTACCCATGTCGACATAGGCGGCGTTCTCCAAGCCATGCGCCCCAGGCGCGTATCCGAGCGCGCGATGCGGAAGCACCTCCGCATTGATGTCGTAGCCGGTCGAGTCCATGTGCAGCGGCGTCAGAAGGTTGGCTCTTAGAAAATCGGCATAGGTCTGTCCGCTGACCTTTTCGATGATTAGGCCCAGCAGGAAGTAATTTGAGTTGCTATAAGCCCAGCTACTGTCCGGTGCGAATTCAAGCGGCTTGTCGCGAAATAGTGCGAGAACATCTTTCGGCGTGGCTGCCTGCCTCGACAAGACCTGAAAACCGGGTTGGGCGGTGTAGTTGGGCAGGCCTGACGTATGGGTAAGGAGATTATGGATGGTGATCTTTTCCCAGCTGACCGGTGCGTCCGGCAGATAGGTCTTGATGAGGTCTTCCGTCTTCAACTTGCCGCGTTCCTCGAGGAGCAGAATTGCGGCGGCGGTGAACTGTTTGGTCATGGAGCCGATGCGCAGCTCGGCATCTGTCGTCATCGGCGTTCGCCATTCGAGGTCGGCATAGCCGTAAGCCTTATCGAACACGACCTTGCCGTGCTTGGTGACCAGAACGGTGCCCATGAACTGGTCGTTGGCCACATAGGTCCGGATGATTTCGTCCATCTTGGCAGTGTCCGCCGGACCGTCGGGCCGGGGTGGTGGTGGTGGCAGGTCCGCGAAAGTCGCGGCCGTGCTTCGCTTCATCGTTATCTGCGAGACATAGCCGCCCGGTCCCCACTGGAATTTGCCCGCCCATACCTCTTTCGCCGGGTCCCAATGCGCGTCAAATTGACCGCCGACGACCGGAACGGAGAAAACAAGATGATCGGGCGTGGCGGAAACGGCTTCGACCACACCGCTGAACGCCTTAGGATCCGGCTTGGACACCGGCTCCTCATGCGCCTCGAACAGCCCCGAATAGCCGCTGGCTGTTTTCTGGATATGAACAAGGACCGCCAAATGATCATCGATCACGCCTGCCCAACCGCCAGCGGCGTCTTCAGCATGCGCTCCGCTCGCGCCCAAGACGGCGGTCATTGTTGATAGCGCAAAGATCGAAGCCTTCATTTTTTCCCCTCCCAGTCGGACCGTTTCAATTGTCCTGGGTTCCCATGCCTTCGACCTTGCCGCCTGGTCCGACAAAGATGCCCCAAACCTGGGTGCCGTGCTCAAAGGTAACGCGCCACATTTCCCCTTGGCCTTGCACACCCAGAAATTCGAGCTTGGTGATCTTGCCCTTGGCGGTCAGCATCGGCTGAATCGCCGTGATTTGCTGGTGGCAAGCATCGAGCAGGCCTTGCCCCATAAGGTCAGCAGGACATTCACCTTTGGCGCTCGCCTCAAGCACCTTCTGCAAGATGGGACCGTTCGCGCCGGCAGGAGCTGATGAGGATGCCGACGCACTTGTCGAACTCGACACGGTCTGGGCCATCACGCCGGCCGGACAGAACGCAACGACGCAGAAGCTCATTTTCAGAATGGTATAAATGTTTTTCATTGCGAACCCCTCGGTTTTGCAAGTCGCAGTGCGCGATACATCGGCCGGAATAGCTCCCCGTCCAACTTGAACGCCGACCTAATTCAACTAAGGTTTAGGTAGGAAAGGCCGTGCCGCCATCTGCATTATTGCGAGCGATTGCTATAACTATCATCAGCACCGCTACTCAGCAACTGACGAAAAATTGGGACGGATATAAATTAAATTTGTGGCTAAAGATCGGAAGTACTACTTTGTCAGCAGATAGACGGCAGGACCGTCTTCGGCCGCGTAGCGCCCGTTCCGGACTATCTCGCCCCGCTTCATACCCAGGCGACTCCTGACTATCTTGAGTGACTTGTTCTCAAGCTAAGACGGCAACATGCTTCAATCGCCGCCGCAACATCTCGCTCATGCCGCCGCAAGGCCATGACCTCTTCCGCATCTGCAAGATCCAATAGTGGTCGCCGGGCTTCGATGCCGGCTCGCTCCCTCGTCCTAATGGCGTCTTCAATCAGCCGCCGCGTGCGTGCCTGCTCAAGGCCCGCCTTGATGAGTGCCATCACCTCCGGAGCATGTCGCAGAAGGAAGTATTGACCGGGACCAAGGGACCCGCTGTGACCTTCAGGGTAGGGTGAAAACACGGAATGCCGCGCGACATCGGTGGGATATTTTTCTGTCAGGTCGACTAGCACACCATCGGGACGCTTCCAGACGTAGTGAGGCAGAGCCTCGATAAACATGTTCGGCCAGTGGTGGATGTGAAATCCGAGAATCGGTTCGCCGCCAAGTTCAGCGATCGCCCGCGCGACGGTCGCGGCGCAGGCGCCGATCTCACCTGCCGGCTGCCAGGAAATCTTTCTGAATGGGCCAGAACCGAACGCGCGCTCGGCAGCGCGGCGACGGGAATGAGCGAGGGGAAGGGTCTGTAGTGGCGGAAACAACATGGACCCGACCAAGGACGAGACAATGTCCGCCGTCGCGGCGATTTATCGAAAGCTGGTCATTTTTGACGAATTGCCCAGCATTCTATCCGGCACGCCGGCTTGCTTTGAGCGCCACTGCGTCGGGGTGTCACCAATTACCTCACGGAATGCCCGATTGAACGCGCTCAATGAACTGAAACCGACATCAAAGGCGACAGCCGCTACAGTCGCTTTTCGGTCCAGATCGCCAAGTGCGCGGCAGGCGGCCTCGATACGGTAAGCATTGACGAATGCCGGAAAGTTGCGATGTCCCAGCCGATGGAGGATTAGCCGACGAACCGCATGTTCCGGGACCTTGCTTTCTTGTGATAACGTTCCGAGCGTAAGGCCTTCGCGTCGCCAGAGGCACCCTTCCGACATGGCGCTGACGATCGCCTGCAAGCGGGCATCCTCAAGGCCGGTATGTTCGCGATCTCGCGGGCGCGTTGGATTACGGCCATCGAACACCAGAACGGCGACCAGTATTGTCAGCGCCGCCAGGATAACCTGACGCTCCGGGTTGTGCCAGCCCTGGATAAGGCCGATGCGGCTCGCCGTGGCGGCGATGAGGTCGAGCACAATGGCGACGGCAACGATCAGGGTGGCCAGCACGATCGGGTAGCGTAACCGACGACGCCTCTCATCGAGATCGCCAGATCTCCCGGCGAAAAGCACAAAGCCGGCGTGGACGGGAACGCCGATCGCCAGGCCAAGATATCCTGCCAGGGCCACGCCGCGCACCGGGCCGACCCCATGCAGCGCAAGGACACCCAAGCCGATCATCGAGAGGGTTGGCAGCCAGATGCGCCAAGTCGGTTTCCGGTCCCGGAAGACGGTGTCAATTAGCACGCCGTAATAGCCCACGCTGCCGCAGACAAACGTGCCGAGCGAGACGCGCAGCCAACCAATGCTGCCAATGAACCGTCCGGCCGGACCTATCGCCAGGGCATAGGTCACCACGCTCATGCCGAAGAGAACGGCAGCGCCGCGAAACGTTCTGGTGCTCTTGCCGCGCAAAGCCCCAATCAGCATGGCAAAAACGATCCCAACAGTCAGCCCGCTCAGGAGTGATGCTGTAATGTCCGATGTGAAAATACTGAAGCCCCCGCGATTGTTCCGATGGATTGATACTATGAAACGCAAACGGAGGCTAATTTTGGTCGGTTGGTCGCGTTGGCATCCGAACTTCGCCGGTTTAAGTACCTACTGCGAGCTATCGAACGTCTCGTCGAAAGTCCCCTTGTGGGCGATAACGGCCAAACCCGAGGCGTCCGCCGGTCGAGTATGGGCGCCGGGCGCGTTCAGTTGCGGCGCTGGGTCCGTCCATTTTTGATGCTACCGTTAAAAGACCCTTAACCTCAGCAACAATGATTGCTGAAATTGCTCCTAATTATGCCGCCAAATCGATCCAAGAACCGTTGACCCATAATGGCCGACCCTCACCACTAGGCATAATCCGGCATTCGGCATTATGGGCATTATGGGCATTATGCCGATATCGGCATAACGGGCATGCCACAGGCGCGAAGCACCGTTTGGACCGTTTCGTCCCCAACGAGACCCGAGAAGACTATGCGCGCGAGGAACTGGTTGCCGAATTGACGTCGCACCTGACATCCCTGCACCTCGGCATCAATCCCAGCCACAGCGTCTTTGCCAACCACGTCGCCTATCTCGGGTTCTGGGCGAAGATCCTGAAGGACCGGCCGACCGAACTCCTGAAGGCGGCGGGCAAGGCCCAGGCGGCTGCGGATTTCATCCTGAAGTTTCGGGATGCCGCGTCTGCGGGCATCGGGGAATCTTCCCCGATCGCTGCCTGAGCCAGTTTGTATGGCGGCGGGCTTTACTTGTATGGGTCCGCCGTGCCTCTTTCCATCAGTTGATTCTGCATCGACACTGTGAAATCAATCCTTTTGACCAAAGAAAGCGTTTGCGGCCCGCGCAAATATTGCCATGACCCTCGATGAGCTCCGAAAATTCATTTCAGATACGAGGCGCCATGAAGGCGTCAGCTGGTATCTGCGCGATGACTCACCGCTCAACCAGCTGGGCCTAATGTATACGCTTACCGTATTCGATGATGCTGGCCAACTCCTGGAGCAGATACCCTTTATCGAAGAGCGTCTCGGCCACCAGGTTCCCGAGGAACAGATCGCGCGTATCTGGTCGGCGCGCGAAAAGGCCGGCATCAATCCCGGCTTCGTGCGGAACTTCCGGCCTGCGGCCGGTGAGACCCCGAAATCGCATTTCGAGGCCTGCCGGCGGCGCTGGCTGGCGACCGGACCGCAACGGACTTTGCGCCGTCTCATAAGTTGAAGGTCAAAGGTTCAGGTCGGCCCCGCGACCAGAAATTTCAACAACACAAGGGCTTAAGACAGAATATTCACTAAGGAGCGGATGATTTGTTCTTTAGCCCAGTTAGACACGCTGTAAAAAAATGCGGATTTCCCTGCGAAAGTCGTCCAGGCCGTCAAATTCTATTGGTAGAGTGCATCGAATTTTGATGTGAACGCGCCGCTGGCATATTTCGCTCGACGTTCAATCGGCGTATCTCGGAGTGAGGGAAGATGGAGGCGGACCTTGGAGACATGTCATGGTCATGAGCCAAGCGCTCGATTACTTCTCCCGCGTGGAACAGGGGCGAAGCACCGCCGCCGATGCGAAAAAAGCGGTCATGGATTTAATGCCGGCCCTTTGTGAAGAGTTTGTCCCTTCCGATCTTCGGCAAAAATTTTCGGACTGCGTCGTGAATGTTTTGGACCACCTTGTAGCGTTCAACATCACGGCCGACGTTGCCAAGATTGAGCTGTCCGCTCTCGTTGGTGCCGCCATGAGGGGCGACGGGGCGATGTTGAAATCGATCTGTCCGCCTACACCCTGGCGCGTCGACCGACGCCAAGGCCTACCGAATTAGCACGACGGAAGTTTCGCTGTATGCTTCGTGGAGGCGACCGGTAAGATGGCGCGCGTAGCGATCCAATACATATCCCACATTTGGGTCCCGAGCTTGCTTCGCGCAAATGTCAGATAATGCCCATCCGGGGTGACTTCTGCGGCATCTTCATCGTCGGCCGTGTTGATGGCTGGTCCGAGATTCCGAGGCGCCGACCAGGAATTGGCGGCGCGTAAACTGATATATAGATCCAGGCCGCCATACCCGCCGGGGCGATTGGATTTAAATATCAGATAATCGCCAGACGGCCCCACATAGCCGTCCCATTCGTTGGCCGCTGTATTGATGTCTGGACCGAGGTTTTTCGCGGGCAAATACCCGCCGGCATCAAATCTCGCCATGTACAGGTCTGCGCCTCCCAGGCTGTCAGGACGGTCTTCGGCAGCGAAATACAGGTCTCCGTTTGAGATAACCTGCGGATGCCATTCGTAGCCGTCGCCGTTCACGGCATTGCTCAGGCGGACGGGTTCAGACCATCCACCATCTGTCCGTTCCACCTTCCAAATGTCGGTACCCTTGCTTGGTGGCCTCGTCGAAACGAAATACAGCGTACGGCCATCCGGGGAAAACGACGGTTCGGTGTTAACGCCGATGTTTGAAAAGCCGGCCAGAGTAGGCGATTGCCATCTGCCGTCCTTGTAGACGGATCGCATGATCTGCGGGCCGGAGGCACCCAATAGCGTGAAAAACAGTTCCCCTCCCTTTGGATCAATCGCGGCAACGCGCTCGTTAGTCTCCGGAAACGAAATCAGACCCGCACCGAAGGGCAACGCCTGATCAACACCGGGTGGCGTACCAAGACCTTCATATGAGGCGGTGCTCTCGCAGACAGGATCTTTAACGTCCGTCGCGGCATGAGTTGTCGATGCTACGCTCACTGCCAACAGCGTGACTACAATGGTTTTAATCATAGCTGAGCCCGGACAATAAAGATGAGCCACTAAAAAGCGCCAACTTCATCCAATGTGCAAATTGCAAATTGTTAACCAAGGGCTGCCCTTCCTTCGCATTCGCTCTATGCGAGTCCAGATTTCGGACCAAGCCCAGGAAAAAGCCGACGACTGACCTATTATTTACGACGGACACGGCCGGGCTTTGGTTTGGCGACACGCGGAACACTACGCTGGAACCGAGCCGTTTCTTTTCCATGGTGATCCGGTAATCGGGGGATGGATGGCCACATGCAGCGTCGTTGAACGTCGGATTTCCCGGCGTTTCGATAGACGGCAGGCGAACTCCTGTACGGCTCAGGGCCTGGTGGGCAGCGACGGACGGGCGTCGCGTCACGTTTTCATCCTTGCAAGTAGAACCGGTGGCCTCGCCGCCGACGATCGCCATGCCTCCTTGACCGCATCCCCTGCCATGGTCGGATTGCCTTTGGGCAAGGGTCGGGACGAGCGCGCAAGCGCGCCCTTGCCCTGTCAATCCGCCGTGGCGGACGGGGTGCGGAGGCAAGGCGAACCGCAGCCTCCCCGGGATGCCGGTTCTCTTCTTTGCAAGGTCCTCACCATGAACGCTCTTCTTTCCACTCTCGATCTCAGCGCCTACGACACAGCCTGCGCCCACGCCCAGCACGAACTCCCCCATCCGGTCCAGGCGGAGGTCGAAAGCCTGGGTCACAACATCGCCAACGAAGTGCTCGATGCCTTCCTCAACACCGCGCTCGAGGAGCAGGTCCCTGCCCTGATGGAGGGCCTGATCGGCGGGCTGCATAGCGCCATCCTGCGGCTGCAGCGGGAGGCCGACCGGTCCGGTGACGACGTGCGACGCCTCAACCGCGACTTCGACGGTTCGGAGATCAAGGATGTCGAGCTGCAGGAGGCGCACCTCAAGTTCAACCGCGCCGAGGCCGTGGTCATGATCGGTGAGGTTCTGCGCGACGCGATGGCCGACACCTATACCCAGCAGACCGGCGAAGTCTGGACGCCCTGGCGGGGCTCGGCACGCAACCATGCCACCAGCCAGGCGCAGATCGAGGTTCGCGAGGCTTTGCGGGCTCGCCAGCGTCGTGAACAGGCCCTGGCCGATCCCGGCGCGCACGTGGTCGTCTTCCGCGGTGCCCGCAATGCCAAGTCGCAGGTCGACGCCATGCGCATATACGATGCGCTCAACTGGGCCCTGGCGCAGTATCCGGACATGCGGCTGGCCACGACCGGCAACTACGGGGCCGAGCAGATCGCCTTGAAGTGGGCGCGGGACAAGCGCATCAATCCGATCATCGCCAAGGCCAATTTCGACCGGTTCAAGTCGGCCGCCCCGTTCCGGGCCAATGACGAACTGATAACCATGGACCCAGTCCTGGTGCTCACTCTGGAAGCCACGCTCGATCCGACGGTCGCTGCCGAAGGCGCCTTTGGTCCTGCGGTTCGTATCGCTGAAGCTGCGCGAGGCCGGGGCATTCGCGTGGTGGCGGTTACGGCCAGGAAGTAGGCGTCCGGGTCCCGGGCTCCGCCTCGGGACCATTTCCCCGTCTGGACGTTTGCCGCCGGCGCGGTTATAGCGGCGGCATTCAGGGGAGGTGCCGGTGAGCGAGGTTCTGTATTCACGCGAGGACAAGGTGCGCGACAGCGAGGTCGACATGCACCAGGGCGTCAACAACTCGATCTATTTGCAGTACCTTCAGCATGCCAGGCACGAGTTTCTGCGCGCGCGCGGCGTCGATATCGACGTCCATGTGCCGGTCGTTATGGAGGCGCACGTCAAATACCTGGCGTTTCTTACGGCAAACGACCGCTACCGCGTCGACATCCGGGTCACCCGCGACAAGCTGACCTGGCATTTCCTGTCCGACATCATCAATCTCGGAACCGGCAAGACCGCCGTCAGTTCCGACCTGCACGTCGTCTTCTTCAAGGACCGCCGCCCGTCGCGCGACAGTGTCCTCGACCTGCCGGTATAGATCGCCGCTGGTGGTTCGTGGTCGTGCGGCCGTTTCGCATCCGTTGGGGTCGGTCTGCCGCACGTGATGCCGTCTTGCACCGCTTGCGTTGAATTGGCCCCATTTTACCCCCTGTAATGCACCCTAGGCCTTTGACACACTCCGGCTTCTCTGGAGGTGTTGCATGGTCCGCTCCCGTAAGCCCGACCTGGTCGATTGGATCAGGATTTTCAGTCGCATTCCGCCCGTAGTCACCCTGCCGTTGGCTATTGGCAGCTTTCTGGTATGCCACCATTTTGCGGCTGTGGCCGTGGTGCCGGCTAGCGGGCCAGCAGCGGCAGCGGACGCTGCGGCATTGAGCATCGTGAGGGTTGCCGCCCTGGTCTTCCAGTACCTGGTGCCATTCTGTCTCGTCATGTCGGCCGTCCTTTGGGGCGTGGGGTATGTCGAGCGGCAGCGTCATCGCAGGCTCGCGCAGGCGTCATCGTCTCCGGAGGTCCTGGCGGGCCTGTCCTGGTCCGATTTCGAAAAGGTGGTCGCCCAAGGCTTCTCGACACACGGCTTTTCCGCGCAGCTTACCGCCGAAGGTGGCGATGGCGGGATCGACATCGTTCTTGAGCGGCAGGGGCAGCGGTATCTCGTCCAGGCCAAGCATTGGCGCGCGCGGTCGGTCGGCGTCGAAGTCGTCCGGGCGCTCTATGGCGTCGTCTGCGCGGACGGTGCTTCCGGCGGCTATGTCGTGACCTCCGGGGTGTTCACCAAGGCGGCCAGTGATTTCGCCGCAGGCAAACCGATCTGGCTGGTGAGCGGGCAGAGGCTGAGGAATTTGCTGGCAGCCGGGCGCGCTTCTGTTCCGGGCCGTCTGGTATTGGATCGGTTGCCCAATCCTATGTCGGACTCGGATATTCCTTGCCCACTCTGCGAGCGTCCCATGGTGCTGCGCGAGGCCCAACAGGGTGTGCATCAAGGCAAGCGGTTTTTCGGGTGTTCGGGATTTCCAGGCTGTTCGGGCGTTCGCGCCGTCGATTGAGGGACGACAGGTCGAATGGTTTTGACGGGCGCGGGCCAGTGGAGCTTTCGAAGACGGCACGTGTTCACATGCTTGCAAGATGATTGCTGTGAATCCGCTTGGGGCCGGCGTATCTCTCGACCGAATTTGCGACGACCTGGCGTCTGCGGCGTAGTGGCAAGAATAGGCTCAGCCAGCTAGCGCCAGAAAAACCAGCCGTTTTCCTTACGGCTTCAAATCGTTTTAGCGAAGCATCAGCAGGAAAACACAGCCGTCAATATGGGACTTCATCTCATTTAGAGCGCGCATCTTGTTTTGGTCGGATGCGAGCTGTGGATCAGCGGACAGCTGAGCGAACGCTTCCGGGTCTTCCATTTTCATAGTGTCGGGCTCCACAAAAGCGAATAGTTGCGCGCCGTGACGTGATCCAACAACCCCTGGATAAAACATGCTCGATTGCGCGTAATGCCAACCATCCTCAGAGAAGAAGCTGGCTTTGAGCGCGGTGAGGCTCAGACATCCATCCAAATCTGTTTTGAAAGGTATCTTTTGACCAGCGTAAATAATCTCAGTCGACTCTGCAGAATAACAGAGGCTTTTTTCTGAAGTGTCCTTTTTCAAATGGCACTGTTCAATCAACTGGACAACATTCAAGCTTTTGTACGTTTTTGCTGCCTTAGCATCTTCGGATGATTTCATGACGAAGGTTTCGGCGCCAGCGTCTGGTTCGAACTTCGTATCCATGATGCTTTCGATGTCTGCCTGCGTTGTCTTGTCACGATCGAAGCTCGAAACCAATGACAGCATTGCCCGTTTGAAATCCGGAAAGTCACTCATCTTGGACCTCCAAGCCTGCACCTCAGCAGGATCAGGCTTCGAGGGGCCGGCTTGCGTTTGAGCGTGCACGTTTCCCGCCGCAGCGAAAGCAGCGAGACACGTCACGATTACGCTCATCTTCCAAAAGGTCATCTCGCCCCGCAATCCAATTCACTATGAGCATATCACAGACCGTCAGACTCAGCCACGAGGCCTAGGCCCCAGAGAGATTCCGTCCAGTCGCGGATCAGCTTGCGGTCCGCGCCGCGAATGAAGGGCTTCGCGGGCCTTCGTTCTCGCGCGGGTGGGCATCGACAGCCATATTGAGGAGTTATGCAGCCTCGGAGGCTTCGCGAGGTGGCGGCAACAGACTGGGGTGTAGCGGCATTAGTTACCATCCTGCCTGGAAAATTTCAGACACTTGGGCCCGTCGTCAGTGGTCAAGGCGGGCGTTGCGTCAGGCTGCGCCTGCCGCCGGGCTCGTCGTCTGCGATGGAGCCCCGTTCCGGGTCTCCACCCTGCGGGCTCGATCCCTAACGCGGAGACGTGGCGAGCGGCCGCGAAACTTGACAGTTGCGCAGGGCGGGACATGATCTCTATCATGAAGCACCCCCACGACAGGTTTGGACTGGAGATACTCGTCGAATTGATCTCGACCGAGCAGAGCCAGTCACCTGACGGATACCCAACCGATCGCATCGAAGTTCGGCTTTGCCTGTCCCTATCCCTGGCGCGAATGGCTGGGCTGGAAGGGCTCACGCTTCACCTGGACCGCAGGGACTTTGGCTGGCTCTGCAACGCAAGAGGGATCGACCGGCTGAGCAATGCGGCCTCGGTCATGACGGTAGAGGGGATCGCGGTTCGGCGCGCCAAGCCCGGTCTGGAGACCCACATCACGGGTATGTTTGCCGACGGCCGCGAGGAAGGGATGCATCCCTTCCCGGTTGTCGGCGATCCGTCGCTGATCCCTGGCTTTGTCCACCATGTTCCGACCGATGCGGAGAAGGTAGCGATGCTTGAACGGTTTAGGTCGGCGGGGCTAAAGACCGCACTGCATGTGATACCGGAAAGCGGTACGGTGCATTGAGCTCGACGCGGCGGTTCCGGGCCGCGGCGTTGGGTGCGGGGAGGGCACGAGAGGGTGGTCTCCCCTAGATCCCATCGATGGCATGTTCGTCGCGGCGGCGGACGGGTGTCAGGTTGACCGTGCGATCAGCTTACTTTGCACTTTTGCCGACATCTGAGCGAAGATCGCCGTTGTAGTTCAATGAGTAGCCGGCCTGCCTTAAATCCTGCAAGCTCAAGAGGGCTATGACTGGCGGAGCGTCGGGGTTGCTCGGTAGAGGGCGGCCGTCAATGTCATAACGAAAGCTCGCAGCTTCGAACACGCCAGGATTACGTGGATCCTTGGTCACGCGAAAGGGTGCGTCGCTGTCAGCAACTCGTACCCACGCGCTATCATAGAGGCGAACAGTCATAACAGAATCTCGAAACCTGGCACATTTGGCTATCTGATTGCGGCAGAGGTGGCAATTAAATTGCAACGGGAGGACAGGGCTCCGATCGGCGGCATGACGACAAGCCGGAAGGCGGCGTCCACGAAGGCGTTGAAGCGAAATCGTGGTGTCACAGGGAGTGAATCTCGCATCGGCCCCGTTTAGAAATCGTTTGGGCGCAAGAGACTGTCCAAACGGGATATCATGCGGGCGAGCCGGCAATCCTGACACTGCGATAGTCTCAAGATTGTTTCTCCTTCGGCACTTCCGCCCGGCGAATGCATTTTCCTAAATCGGTGAGGTCGCCGCAGTCACCCCCCCTCGAATGCGGCGCGTTCCCCTGCAATAGGGAAGAGGCGAGGGCCGGGCCCTGTGCACTTACGCACAGGAGACACCCGATGACCGACTATCATTCCCCGACTGTCGTCCAGCCCGATCTTGCGGTGACGGACATGACGCCGCTTGAGTATCTCGTCCTCCGCCACATGTTCGAGCATGAGGAAACGAACGGCGAAGCCTATTTCTTTTCCACCTTCGGGATCGACGAGACGCCGGCGATCGACGTCGTCGAACTGCAATCGGCCCTGGCGAAGAGCTGGGATCGCGATAGCCTTCTCAACGCCGTGACCAAGGACCTTCTCAATGTGGTCGCGGTGGAGCCCGGCGCTATGACCGTCGATCTGACGGCCAGCCACTACGGCTCGTTTCCCGAGACCATCTTCCAGGACGTGGTCCGCCGCTCCGCACGGCTCGACTACGTGACCCTGACTACGTCCTATACCTGCACGAAGATGCGGCCCGATGGTTTCGGCGGCTGCGCCACCCTGATCAGTGCGCACAGTGTGATGTCACGCACGACGGAAGAGATCCTGGCCGAATTCGTCGATCTTGTCAGCCGGGCCGAAGGCTGAAAGGAAGAGGGGAGGGCCGGTCGGATGCTCCCTCTCGCTGAAAGGAATATCCGATGGGCTGGCTCTATCTTTCCTCAATGGGCAGTCACACGACTCCCAAAACCTATCTCGACTCCGTCTACACCTGGTCGAACGACGAGGCGGACGTTCGGGTTCTCAAATCCTCGGTCCGCGGCCGGGTCTATTATGCCGCTGTCGAACGCGTCCGTAGGGCCGATGGTGTGCGGATCGTCTTCGCGGGCGTCTGCCTGTTCCGGCATAATCCGAAGTCACGTGATGGCCATGTCTTCGGCTACAAGGACATGGACGAGACCGTTGGGCCCCATGGGCGCAACTGTCCGGCGGGCATTCTCGACCTGCTCACCGAGACGGAATATCCCTATGCGCTCAAATGGCGGGAAGACTGCCGGGCCAATGCGGCGAAAGCGAGCGTGCTGCGCGCCAAGGCGAAGCCGGTTGAGGGACAGGTCGTCGTGCTGGAGGAGCCTATGCTGTTCTCGGACGGCAAGCGTCTCGATCGCTTTCGCGCGGTGCGCCGGCCATACAAGCGCGGCCTCGTCTACCGGTCGCTGGCCAATGGCGGACTTTACCGGATCACCAATCTCGCATCGCGCGCCTACCGGATCGAGGCCTGACATGGGCTACGTCAAT
The DNA here is from genome assembly GCF_056404555.1 of Asticcacaulis sp. P2_C5. Classification (NCBI taxonomy): domain Bacteria; kingdom Pseudomonadati; phylum Pseudomonadota; class Alphaproteobacteria; order Caulobacterales; family Caulobacteraceae; genus Asticcacaulis; species Asticcacaulis sp. P2_C5. Next base: position 108,166 of record NZ_JBFUDU010000015.1, on the reverse strand, counting down.
CCGTTGCGCACCTTGCCGGCGGCCCAGGCACTGCTCGCCTTGCCGCGAAAAGACCGCCTCGTGCTTGCTGACCTTTTACGCAACCTGAGACAGCAGGCGGACGCGGAGGCGGAACGTTCCTGGAAGCGGCGAAAGGGACCCATGGCGGCCTACTGGCGTGCCGTGGCCACCTATTCGCGTCATTGCGCGCATCTTCTCCGCGAAGGGGTCTGAGGCCGGTCGCGGGCAAGGAAAAGGGGAGGGCAGGCCGGATGCACTGATCCAGAGGAGGTTTTCATGCACTCGCTATCCGGTTCCGAACCCCAGCCCACGACCCGCATTGTCCCTGAAATCGAACGGATGGGCTTTCTGCCACGGCTGTTCGGACCGTCGCTGATGATCGTCGGCGAGAACGCCGTCTATACCTTCATGTCCAGGATGTGCGCTGAGTATCGCGGCGGCTTCTGGGATTTCCTTGAGGCGGGGGACGCCCTGTATCTGGCGCCGCGATCGCCTGAGCGCTTCGCGCTCCAATGGGACGGCAACGGCTACCAGGGTGTGGTCTCGAAGGACGCGGCCGGCATCATCGTCACCCTGTTCACACTGTCGCACATGAGCATGATCTATCGCAACCGGGATGCCCTGGCCGAGGCTTACGACCGCCTTCTGGAGAATGCCTCGCGCCACCCGGAAGCCTCCGACATCTCTCGCGCCATAGATTGAAAGCCGGGTGGGTGTGCGATACCCCGTTAACCTTTCGTTAACCTTTTAGCGGGCACCCACTCGCCAACCGACTGACTCCTTACGGATTCATTTCTGGGGATGCTTTCGCATCCCCTATTGTCTTGTTTCGACTCACGATTTTCGTCAGACATCGGGTGTGTGAAACCCCGACGCGGGTTTTCCGGTAAGTGACCCAGCGGAGGCAGACCCATGACGGACAATCCGCCGCGGAGGCATCATTACGTTCCGGAAGGCTATATCAAGGCGTGGTCCGGCCCGGATCGCAAGGTGACCATCCTAGCTAGGACACCAGTCGGAAATGTCGTCAGCCGCAGGGACCCTCCGTCGACGGTCATGTTCGACTTAGATGTCTATGCCGACAAAAGCTACGAGGTGACGGATTTCAAGGCGCATTGGCTCGAACTCGACTACCTCCAGACCCTCGACCACACTGGCGCGAGACTTCAGCGCGACATGCTGGCGGGACATATGCCCTTGATCGGGTCCGGGCGCCGCGAGTGGATCCGGTTTCTCCTGTCGTTGCTCAACCGCCATCCTGACGACGTCGAGACTTTCCGGCGCCTGCACGCGGTGATGTGGAAGCAGCACGAGGATGAGGGCGTCAGGAACATGCGAGCGTCGGTTCCGGACATGGATCCGATCCTGGTTGCGACGAAATACATCGCGGCGTGGCGCGCCCGGGCCGAGGCGGAGCGAGTGGCCGGCCTCAAGCGCATGATGAATTACGGCCTGTCGGGCGAGATCATCGAGCGGTCGCATTGGGAGGTCCTCGACCTGTCTGCGTCCTCGGCCAGTCTGATACTCTCCGACAAGCCCGTCTATCGCTCGACTACATTCCGCGAGCGGGGCGATTACATCGCCGTTCCGCTCGGACCGAAGCATCTTTTCCGGGCAAGCCTGGGCTGGCGGCGAGGTCGTCCGTTCAGCGCTCGCGAGGCGGAAATGTTCGTGGCGAAGGTCAATATCGCCCTTCTCAAATCCGCGCGGTCTCATGTCGTGGCCGTGAATGCCGACCTGCGCGAGACCGCCGAACTACTCATGGGAACGGAGCCCGCCCGGTCGATCGCCGAGATCATGGCCGAGCCGTTCGACCTGTAGATCCCACGGCCATTTCCGATCTGGGCGGCGGTTCCGAGGCCGAGGGGGGTATCGATGGATCGAGAACGCGTCTTGTCCAACATCCAACTGCGATGGAAGGCTGAGGGCGGCCGTGCAGGGTCTCAGTCTGGACTTTGGGCAGTCCCTTGGGCGAGCGGTTCGATGAACACAATCACATGCGAAATCTCGCCCCGCCGGTCCGCCATGCAAGGGCAAGCCTCCTCCACTGCGTTTCGGCCGCTTCGCGGTGCATGCCGGCCCCTGAGGCGGGGACAGGGATACGCATGATTGCGGTCGAGACCGCAGGCCCAAGGGGATAGGCCCCGAGGGATCATCCAGGAGACCACGCCATGTCCACCGCAGCCTACACCACTCTCGTCGCCAATGTCGGCCGGATCAACACCACCCGCACCTTCAATGATGACCGCAAGCTCGCTTCGTTTTCGGTCGCCGTCAGCCGCCGGTTCAAGTCCAAGGGCGAACAGGTCGAGGAAACCGACTGGTACGAGATCAAGGCGAACGCCCCGCACCTGATCACGCTCATCGAGCAGCACATCAAGAAGGGCGACCAACTGATCATCATCGGATCGCAATCACATCGCACCTATGACCGCCAGGATGGACAGAACGGGTTCGCGGTAGAAATCTACGCTCATGACATCCGCTTTAACATCTCGAAGAAGTCTGAGGGAGCACCGGCCGGCGCCGAGGAAGAAGAGCCGGCGTTTTGACGGCGATGCGCGCCGGTTCTGTCTGAGCCGGCGCGCAAGTCCTTAACGCGTATTCTGGTGCGAGGAGGCCGGTATGCCAGTGGTGTTGAACAAGAAAACGATGGGCCCAGACCAAAAGGGCCATTACTGCGGCCGTGGCTCGAAATAGGGAAACCGCAACCGGATGGTAACGGAGTCGGATCGAGACGCGGTTTGCGATCAGCACGAGATCGATCTTTTTCACGACCACGCGCTCCTGCGAGCCTTGGACGAACTGCGCGGCGAGGATCTGATCTGCTTTTGCTCGCCGAAACGCTGTCATTGTGACCTGCTGCTCCGGCTGGCGAACGCGACTCGGCAGGAGCGGGTAGATTGGTTCGTGGGCGTGCGGGCGAAGCTGGCAGGCCGGTCCAGCTGAAATTGCAATCAAACCTGGCCGTCTCCATCTAGGGGCCTTCGATTCGATTCCAGTCGAGAGGACGCCGGCGACATGGCCGAGACAAAGTCACCAATGGCGCGGGCTTTCAGTTGCGTCCGCCCCGCTATTTTCCAGACAAGGGTCGATGACCAGGACTATTGGGGTACGCATGCTGGATGCTTGGTTGTCACCCGCCTGAATGGTCGCATCTATTGTGTGATACCAAGGCACTGCATGAAAGGGTTTTCCCCTTACGACCTCGTTGTGACCGACGACCAGATGCATTCGACCGTAGGTGTGAAAGCCTTTTTTGTCCTCAACTGGGCCGGCATGTCCGACGCGGCGGCGGGAATGGACGTAGAGGATTTGGCGGTCATCTGCTGGCCCGAGGCTGTCCCTCTGGAATTCGAGCACGTTATCGACCTCGATGCTCGGCAAGATAGAGCCATCGCAATTGGGGATGACCTGGCGATATTCGGGCTCATGAAGAGCCTCTTGCGCCTGGAGGGCAACACCGGGAGCATACCCTACAATTTCTACGACCTCGTCGATGTCGGGCCGTCCATCCAACCGCTACGTCAGGCGAGGGGACCGGTGCCGGATGGGCCCGCCGAGACGACCGGATGTAGCGGGGGTGTCGTCTGGAATCGTTCGCGCAACGGCATGGCCGGCATCACCCTGCGCGGCGGAATGCAAGACGGCATCCTGACCTTCCACTACATGCCGTTCGACATTGTCCGGGGCCTTGTGATCAACGCGGAAGCCAACCTCCGCGCCAAAGGTCTTATCGATCGTCCCGCTTGGCCCGCACGCGTCGACTACAACATGGTCCTGTCGTCAGGTGAGGTTTTGAATGGCGACGTGATCCATAAGGAGTGACGGGCTGGTCGCCCGTCACGCTCTTCGAAGCCTCATTGTCGGCCGATCGTACCAGATCACCCTGCCGGTCAACGGGCAAGCCGTTTCCCTCGCCTCCGGCCTTTGGCCTGCGCCTCGGTGACCGACCGGGGCCCGATCCGGTCCGACGACGCGTCAATGACGCTCACGAGGAGATCCACATCATGTTCACTGAACCATCCGCCCTTACGCTACCTTATGACCAAGACCCGCGCTTTGCTGAACTCGAGGACTTGGTTGCCGCCTTGGAAGCGAAGTGGGCACAGGAAGCGAAAGACCACAGGAATTGACCAACGCGGGCGCCGGCGGAAGCTGGCGCCCATTTTCTTTTGCTTCTCGACCGGCTTTTTCGAGGGCGAGCTTTTCCACTTGGCCTAAGGGCGTGGTCGTCAGGGCGACAATGGTCTTGTCCCGATGGCCGGGTGTTCTCCGCGAAGGATGGAGACGGCCCACCAGCGGAGCCCTTTCTGAGAGGAAAGGGCGCGAGGACAGGTGCGGCGCCGAGGTCGATATGACGGCGAGGCATTTCGTCTGAACGGCGCACCAAAGGTCATCCCAGGGCAACATGGAACAACAGGCAATGAACGCGAGTTAAGCGTATTTTTTAGCACACCTGACGCCCACGCGGCGGTTTTGCTAGTACATTGATATTGCTTACGAAAACATTGTTAAAATATAGGCGTCGAAATTGACGCCTAGTAATTTCGTTTAACCGACGATTTTAGCTTTCCTTCATAGAATCAATGCGCTATTCCGTTTAACTAGGCGTCATATTTGACGCCTAGAAAGGATAGTCTCTTGGTAGCCAAGAACTACAATCGAAACGCCCGGTTTCAGCTTCGTCTCGACCCGCGCACCCTGGAAGACCTGAAGCGGAAGGCGGAGCGACTCGACATGCCGCTTAACCAGTACATTGCCACGGTGCTCGAACGCGAAGCGGACGATACGACGGCGTATCACCTGCAGATGGCGTCGAAGCACAGCTTTATGACCTACGCGATGATAAACGTGTTGGCATCAAGGCTTGTGCCGGATGACATCCGCACGGACGTGATCCCAACCATCGGCAAACTAGCAACGCGACTCTTTGGTGCCAATCCCGAGATCCCCGAGGCGATCACTGCGCGTCGCGGGCCAGATGATGACGCGTTCGTTTCGGAACTGTTTTCGCTGTTCGAGCGACACGCGCAGACACGCTGGAATTTGCATCCCGAATAGGTGCTAAGTGCTTGATTTTATGCTATAGTTTTGACCTCACAAGAGGTTGAAATCAAAGGCGAAATCAAGACATGAACAGCATCGTGACGGGACAGAAGAAGCGCCCGGAGAACAGCACGGGCAGCGCGTGGCTACGCGGCGGTCAGACGATCGCACACACCTACGACATGATCGTGGAGCTGTGGCGGAAGCTCAGGTGGGTTCTTCTGTTGTGGGCCGCGTTATGCTGGGCGATCGCGGATGGTGCAGCGCCTGACAAGGACCAGGTGTATGCCGGCCTGCACCTCGTCGCGTGGTGCTATCGGACAATGGGCACGCCCCTGCCGCAGACACTGAGCGTCACGGACCCAAGTGGCGCAACGCACGCGGTGTCGGCCGCCGCCTATGACAGCCTGCCCTACGTCAGGACCGCCATCGATACCTACTTCGGATATATGTGGCGCGGCGTCTGGCTATGGGTGCTCGGCACGCTCGCCATGCTGTCCTTGATGTCCTACGCGTTCATCCGCTCGGGTGACGAGAAGCTGGAGAGCCACGACATCCGCGGACAGCAGATCGTACCGTTGCGCATCCTGTTCGGCCTGATCGCCAAGTATAACCTCGAAAAAGCCCGCGATATCAACCACGAGACACTGCGGGCGCTTGGCCTGCCGAGCGCGGTGGGCTCAGGCGACTGGCTCCATCGTCATTACCTTGCCATCCGGGAGACGTGGACTCGCGCCACGGCCATCGTCCGCATGGTCCGCCGGCGTGACGACGTCCGGCCGCGGGCCAATGCCGGACCCGCGCCAGATCCGGCGAACCTGTTGCAGGACGGCGAGCGCTTCGACCGGCTTCTCACTCAACTCAAGTCCGACACCGACCTGGCCCACGCCATTGTCAGTGAAGCGCGCTGGGCCGAGGGCGGACTCGATCACCACAAGTTGGAGCTTCTGACCTGCGCGAAGATCGAGGCGAACAAGGCGGGTCTGCCCTTTCACGTCCTGCCGTCGGACTTTCGGCGGCCGTCGATCGGGTGCGTGCCTTATCCCTACAAGGCCGAGTACGAGCACACCCTCGTGGTAGGCGGCACGGGTTCGGGCAAGTCGGTCGCGATCCACAGCCTGATCGATACGATCAGGCAACTGGGCGATGGCGGCATCATCTACGATCCGGAAGGGGAGTTCATCCGGGCGCACTATCGCGAGGGTATCGATCTGATCTTCAATCCGTTCGATGCCCGCAGTGTCGACTGGTCGCCCTATATGGACCTCACCGACCTCACGCACTGGCAATCGAGCGCGGCCGACCTGTTCGCCGACCCGAAGACAGGTGATCCCTATTGGACGCTCGCCACGCGCACCATCTATGCCTACGCGGGCTGGCTGCTCGGCACGACCATGCGCGCCAGGGAGAACCGCAATCCGACCATCGCGGAACTGCTTGAACTACTGGTCGGACCACACGACAAGCTCTACGCGCACCTGAAGAACACGCCGGCAGCCAACACCCTCGGCGAAAAGGCGGGTCCGCGCTCGGACAGCCTGCGATCGGTGCTGATCACCGGCGCTGAGCGCCTGAGCCACCTGCTCGGCACAGCAGAGAACTTTTCCATTCGCGACTGGATCAACAATCCCGCCCAGCGTGGCTTTCTGTTCCTGAGCGCCCCCGAAGACTTGGCCGCGACCATCAAGCCTATCCTGGCGCACCTGTCGTCCTTGACCATCACAGCCCTGTTGTCGCGCACGCCGGAACAATCGAAGAAGACGACCTGGATCATCCTCGACGAGTTCACCTCGCTTGGGAAGATGGACAGTCTCGCGGACTCTCCGGCGCGTCTGCGCAAGTTCGGCGGATGCATGGTGGTCGGCATGCAGCAGGTCAGCCAGATCGAGGAGATCTACGGTGAGCCGAAGGCGCGCTCCATCGTCGGCCAGCTGCGCAACAAGCTCATCCTGGCGTGCAACGACCCGCGCACCGGCGAATTCATGTCGGACCTGATCGGCAAACGCGAGGTTCGTCGCATCGAGGAGACGACGTCTTATGGCGCGAACAATATCCGCGACGGCGTGGGCCTGGCTCCAAAGGACACGGTGGAACCCATCGCCATGCCGGAACAGATCCAGCGGCTGGCGACCCGGACGGGGTATATCATGTTTTCCCCTGGACAGCAGGGCACGTCCTTTCCGGTGTCTCTCGTCACCTATCCCTATGTTATCCGGCCGCAGCGCGTGCCGTCCTTCGTCGCGCACAACCGCAAAAACCCGATCGAGATCCATTATCTGAAAGCGCTCGCACAGAAGGACGACAGCCTCGGCGGCCTGATGTCGCCCGAAGCCATGGTGGTCGCCGGCGGCGAGCACGATCTCGACAAGGAACCGACGCGCGGCGAGTTGCCTGACCTGGCGCCAGCCGAGACCGAGGCGGTCCGGTCTGCTCCACACCAGGCTCTGGTCGAGGAAGGCAGCGTAACCTCGCTTGGTCCTGACGACGCCGCGAAAGCCGCCCTCTCACCAGTCCTCCAGCCGGCCAGGCAAGGGGACATCCTCGACTGGCTGAATGACGCCATCAACGCACCGGGCCTGGGCGACATCTGACCATGCTCAGCATCTCCCGTATAGGTTCGGCCGGTGCGGCCGCCGGTTATTACACGCGCGAAGACCACGCTGGCGGCGCCCCCGACATGGCCTCCGATCAGAACGCGGTCGAGGTAGACCCAACGGACGCAACTGTCGCCTACTACACCCTGGAAGACGAGGCCGCCGGCAGCGCGCTGGAGTGGAAAGGCGATGGCGCGGCATTGCTCGGACTGGAAGGCGCCGTCGATGAAAACGAGTTCAAGGCCGTGCTCCTGGGTATCAATCCGGATGCCGAGGGCGAGGAGATCAGCAAGCGCGAAGTCGTGCTGCGTCGGGACGCCTCGGAGAAAAGCTCCGGCGAAGCGGATCTTGAACCGAAAGACGACGCTGATCAGGCGAACGAAAAGGAAGAGGGCGAAAAAAAGGCCTGGTCCGAACTCTCCCTCGATGAGCGCGTCGACCTGGCCGAAGCCAGTGGCGAGCGACACGCCGCAGGGTGGGACCTGACCTTCAGCGCACCCAAATCCGCATCCATCGTGGCCCTGGACGCCGACGGTGACGTGCGCCTCGTCGAGGCGCACCGCCAAGCGATCGACGTCGCCATGGCTTATGCCGAAAAGCATTTTTCCGTCTTCCGCATCCGGGACGGTGACGGCACACGCCGCGAGGAAATCTCTGGCAACCTCCTGATGGCCCGGACGACGCACACGACCTCCCGGGCCGAAGACCCGAACCTGCACGACCACGTCATCGTCCTCAACGCGACCCGCGATGAAAACGGCACATGGCGCGCGCTCGAAAGCGAGCATGTGTTCAGGAACATGAAGCTGGTCGGCGCCATCTATCAGGCGGAGTTCCGCAATCTCGCCCTGGAATTGGGTCATGACATCAGGGACGGCGACACGCTCAATACGTTCGAGCTGGCCGAAGTCCCGGCAGAAACGATCCTCGCGCACTCCAGGCGTGCCGCCCAGATCGATGCGAACCGGACGGACATGCAAAAGGCCAAGGGACGGCCGCTCAATGAAGCCGAACAGGAGGCCGCGGTCCTGAAGGACCGACCGGCAAAATCGGACAAGACGACGGCCGAACTTCGCGCCGAATGGGCCGCGACCAGCGCGGAAAGCGGTTTCGATGTCGCGGCGACCAGTGATGCAGCCAAGGCGAGGGTCGAGGGCACCGACCGCTCGTTTCACAAAGGCTCGACCTTTGGCGAGATTATCGAACGCGTGCGCGAGGTGCTTGGTGGCAAGGCTCGCTTCGATACCGCGCAGGGCGCACTCGACTATGGCAAGGAGGCAGCCTTCTACACCACGACAGTCGCGACGCGTCACGACATGCTGTTCCGCGCGATGGTCGCCAACGGAAACCGGCTGCGCCTCGCCGACTACGAAGACACTGGCTTTTTCGAGCGGAATGACTTTGTTCGCGCCGATCGCTCCGTTCTGAAAGGGGTGACGACGGATGAGATTGTCGACCGCGAGCGCGCGATCAATCGCCATATCGAAGGCCGCCAGGGCCGTGGCCGGGGCTATGATGCGTCTGCAGTCACCGACGCCCTGCGACCGGAGCGCCTGGCAGAGGCTGGCGTACAGGTCGCACTCACGCCCGATCAGTACAAGGCCGTCCATCTGACTCTGACCTCGCGCGACGGTGTCGTCGCGGTTCAGGGTTTCGCCGGCACCGGCAAGACCACGGCCTACGAGACGCTCGAAGCCACCTATCGTTCGATGGAAGCCATTGCCGCAGGACAGGAGCGTTTCGCCGGCAAGACGCCATCAATCGTCATGGCGCTTGGCAGTGAAAAGGATGTCGAGTCGGTCCGCTCAATCAAGGGTGCGGCGCCGACGCACTCGGCCGTCAAGGAACTGACGGAAAAGCGCATCGAGGCCAAGACCCTGTCGGCGATCCTGTCGCGCTACGCCTACGCGCGCGATGAACGACCCGCCATGATGCCCGACCTGCGCAAGGAATATGCCGGCGCGTGGCTTCTCGTCGATGAAGCCTCGATGCTCGGCAACCGCCAGCTGGAGGCCGTGTTCCGCATGCAGAAGGACCTGAAGATCGACAAGGTCATCCTGTCAGGCGACATCCGCCAGATCGCGGCCCTGCAGGCCGGCGCGCCCTTCAAGATGGGTATCGAGCACAATGCCGGCATGGCCCGGGCGGACTTGACCACGATCATGCGCCAGGAAGGCAATCCGACCCTGAAGGAGGCGGTGAGGGCGTTTGCCGAGGGCAAGTCGGCCGAAGGCCTGCGCCAGTTACAGCCCTTCATCCATGAAGCCGGCAAGGGCGCGACTGACGAAGCCCTTGCCGACCGCGCCTTCGCGCTATGGCAGAAGAACCGCGGCGAGGCCAAGGTCGTTGTAGATACGAACGGGATGCGCGGGCTGATGAACGACCGCATCCGAGCGAGCCTCCAGGCGGAAGGTGTGGTTTCCCGTGATGATTACGACCAGGCGACTTACAAGGATGCTGGCCTTTCCGCGCATGACAAGATGGCCAGCCGCTTCTACCAGAAGGGTCAGGTCGTACATTTCTTCGCCGACGTTGGCCGTTTCAAGGCCGGCGACACGCTTAGCGTGGAAAGCTTCCGCCATCGGCGGAATTCGCTCGTCGGCACTGATGAGGCCGGCAAGGCCCAAATCCTCGACCTCGCGAAGCACCTGCAGCCAGGCAAGGAACTGCCGGTCGGCGTCTATTGGCCCACTGAAACGGCGTTCGCGTCGGGTGATCGTGTGCTGTTCAACAAGACGGACAAGGCGCGAGGCATTCGCACCAATGATGAATTCGCCATTTTCGGTACCGATTCTGAAACCGTGACCTTGAAGGCAGCGGAAGATGGCCGCCTGCTCAAGGTGTCGAAGGACGACGGCCAGCTCAGGTTCATGACCCATGCCTACGCCATCACCGCGGACAAGGCCCAGGGCAAATCCTATTCGTCGGTTGTCGCCGTCCTGAAATCTACCGGCATGGGCGACTTCGTCAACCACGCCCGCGCCTACATCATGGCGTCGCGCGCTCGGGCGGATTTCAACCTCGTCACCGACAGCTTCTCCGGCTTGATGCGCAAGGTGACTGAGCACGACGGCATCAATCTCATTGCGCTCGACAATCTGTTCACGCCGACCCCGCCGGCCGGACGAGGCCTCGACCATGGCGCTCCGGGCGGGCCGGCAGGGCGCGAGGATCCGTCGAAACGGTACGTCGGCGATGGCGGTATGGATATGGGTGACAAGGTCAAGTCGATGGACAGGCCGCAGCCTGAACGCAGCATGTAAGGGGAGGACTGAATGTCTCGATTTTGGTTGAACGGGGTCCTGGTCACAGGCGAGATCGGCGAGGCGGCAATACAGTCCGCCTTGCGCGAACACTACGAGCATCACAAGGGAAACCCACCTCTGTGTGACTGCAGCGATGTCCGGCCGCGCATGTACATAGCCAGGCTCGGCGAGCAGTTCATCCTGAAGCGCTGGCCGGCGAGCGGGCACGAACATGCCGTCGATTGCGACCGGTATGAACCCCCTCTCGAAGCGTCCGGCCTCGGCCGCCTTCTGGGTTTGGCGATTCGCGAGGATCCATTGACGGGCGATGTCGACCTTCGCCTGGGTTTCCCGTTGAAGCGCCAGCCGCGTGAGAGCGCGGCGCCGACCGAAGCGCACCCGGAAGATACGGCTGACGATGAGGGCGGCAAGCCATCCACCTCGCGCGCTGGATTGCGCGCGATCTTGCATTACCTCTGGGACCAGGCCGAACTTACGCACTGGAAGCCGGGCATGAAGGGTAAGCGTAACTGGTGGATCGTGCGCAGCCGGCTGCTCGACGCCGCCAAACGCATGACGGCAAAAAGCGTGCGGCTCCATCGTCGTCTTTTCATCCCGGAACCCTTTCGTCTCGACGCCAAGGATGAAATCCGCCTTCGCCGTCGCGCACTTTTGCAGACCGTCGCCAGCGCCAAGCAGGCGCGCGACCTGATGATGTTCCTGGTCGAGGTCAAGGACATCGGTGCGTCGACCTACGGCTACAAGCTTATGGCCCGGAACGTTCCGGACGATCCGCTATATCTAAATGAGGAGCTGTATCGCCTGCTTCGCCGCCGCTTTGAAACCGAACTCGAGATGCTGGCCCGGACCGAGGGCAAAGGCCATCTGGTGGCCTTCGGGACCTTGTCGGTGAAGCCGAGCGGCATCGCGACCATCGAGGACGTAACGCTCATGGCAACGACCTCGGAATGGATTCCGGTTTGCGATGAGACCGAGGCAATCGTCGTCGACTACGCCGTGGCTACGGGCAGGGCGTTCGTCAAACCGCTGAAATATAATATGAGCGCTGGCCGGCCGCTGGCGGCTCTGCTCCTCACGGACAGCCCTGAAAAGCCGACGGCCTTCTATGTCGTGCGTCCTGACGAGACGGACATCCTTGTCCAGGCACGCGAGGAGCTTCTAAAGAGCGCGGCGACGGTTCCGGTGCTCTGGCATGTGGCGGACGATCCTATTCCGACGGACGCCATCGACGCGATCCCCTCGAAATACCGAACACATTGAGCGCCAGCCGATGGTTCGTCCGGCTATCCTTGCTTGGCCGCGCGGTTTACGAAGGCATGGAGCCGCGTGATGCTGTCCATGACGGTCTCGAAGTCCGGTGCCTCGCCGAAGATCATGGCGGCCATCCGGCGGTAATCCGCGCGAAGTCGGTCGCGCATCTGGTCGGTCGGCAATAACCGGTAGCTTCCTGGCAAGGCGCGTTCGTAGCCGTGGTCGGGGGCGCGGAACATGAGCATCTTGTGCTGGCGGGCGGCTTCCGCCAGCTCGGTCATGGACGCTGTGGCTTCGCCATAATCCTGGGCAGTCCAGATTTGGTGGACGTCATAATAATGGCGGGAATATCGATTGAGATCGGGGACGCGACGGCCGTCATCGCCGGCCGCCCCTCGTGTCTCCGTCATTTCCGTCATGGCGTGGAGGATCAGGACCTTTTCCCAGAACGTGCGCTCCGGGCGGACCGTATTGACGTTGGGTACTGCCAAGCCGTCCGGGTCGCGCAGCTCGGCCGCGATGTAGGGCACTATGGTGCGAAGTTCGGCGGGCACGGGATCCGGGCGTGCGCCACCTTCGATCCGGACCGCCGGTTCGACGTAGCCGTCGCCTGAGTCGAAGACACTTTTGTAGGTGACGATCAGGATATCGAGCGCATCGGTCCGACGGTAGTCGTCGTAGCCGAAGCGCATCGAGAAATGGCCAGGGTCACCGATGTCGGCGGCGGTCTGTGCCAGGTCGGCCTCCAAGGCTGCTTTCAGCGGTCCAGAAATATAGCTGCGCGCGGCTTCGTCGACCCGGTTGGTGAGCGCCTTTTCTCGCTGGCTGTTCGAGGCCAGGGCCTCGATATCGGCTTCCAGCGGGGCGCCGATATCGGCCTTGTAGATGCCGATATCGATGTCTTCGGAAAAGCGTTGGATCAGGCCGAAGGCCTTGCTGAGGCTCGTGCCGCCCTTGAAGTACAGCCGCACGCCGTCGTCCGGCCTGCGATTGAACAGGAAATCGAGGATCCAGCAAACATAGAGGTCCTTCTCGACGTTTTCCGCTCGCGTATTTAGGCGAGCGGCCGCCGACGCGTAAAGCGCCCGGCGCTCGTCGGGGCTCGCGCGGAGAATTTCAAGGAACCTACGCTGCATTGTTGTGCTTCTGCTCGGCCTTGCGGATGATCATGTCGATGACCGTATACATCCAGGAGGGCACGCTTGTCCTGTTGTCCCGCAGATCGGCCAGAATGTCGGCGCGGCGCGCAGAGCGGTCGATAAAGCGCACGATGCCGTCGATCAACGAGGGCTCGGTTGCGCGGTCGTCCTTGAACCAGTCCAGGGCCTGGATGATCCGCATGGCAGGATGGCCGGCCCAGAACGCCGTCTTTGCCGAAATGCGCTTGAAGTCGAGACGGTAGGTGACGGGCGCCGTTGCCTGCGGGTCGCCAAGATTGGCCTCGATCTCGATCGTGCGGGGATGGGTGTCGGCGTGTACGGTCGACCGTGCCGGAACGGCGGTTGTCAGGCCGAGGTCGTTCGCCGCCGTCATGCCATCAACGATGACCCGCAGCTTGTCGCGTCGCGCGATGGCGTCGATGAAAGCTGAGCGCGGCGGAAAGACCATGGCGCCGGTCAATGTACTGATGCCGGGTTGGTCGTAAAGACCGCGATGGACGCGGCGGATTACCCCTTGGGTGGTGAGGCGTTGCAGCGCCTTTTCGATTCCATGGGGTGATGCGATGTCGAGGAAATCGGCTTTCGACCACACGCCTGCCGGCGCCGCTTCTGCGATGCGGCTAGCTACCTTGTTCAGCGTGTCTGAAGTGGGGTCGGGCATAGGCTGGGTCCTCAATGACCAAAGAATATATACATATTCTGGTCACTGACAAGTTACTGACCAGAAATTATATATAAAATTTGGTCAGAAGGACGCCTTCATGAGTGCCTGCGGGTGGAGGTTGACGCGTTCGATGGCCCGGTGCGCCCCAGCTATAAACTCAGTCACTGCCGGCAAAGACGGTTTCGACCGAAAGTGAACCTGCGGGAAGCGGTCGCAACAATTCGGACCGGGGCTTCGTCAGATAGAGCCAGTGTTCGAGATCCCGCGGTGCCAGCACGACGATCTGACGATCATGGTAAGGCTCGATGTCAGGACCAGGTGAGGTGGTCAGCATCGTAAAGCTGTCGCTTTCCTCTCCATTTCCTTCTCTCCAAAGTCCTGCGACAAAAAGGAAGGGTTGGTCATTCAACGTGAAGCGATGCTTGGCCTTGGGGTACTTCTTGCCGGTGAATTCAAAAAAAGCTGAGGCCAGGACGCCACAGCGCTTGCTGCCGCTGAAGTCGCGCTTTTCCGAAATGAAATTGAAGGTGCGCGGCCGCTTCGGTTTTGGCGGCGGGAAACCGAAAACCATGTTGGACACCTCAACGCCATTGCCGGCAGCGCGCACGACGGGTCCGAGTTCGCCCACCCGGATATCGTCCGCAAGGATCAGCTTATCTTCATCGCCTTTAATAGCCGCAGCAGTGTTCAATTTCTCGATGGCGTCCTTATAAAGGCTCCAGCGAATATGTTGCTCGTAGTCATTGCACATGATCGAACCTTCCTCCTGGAACTATTCATCCGCCGCATTGGATAAGGTCGCTATACGAGGCATGAAGGCCGAATCGAAAATTTATGTCCTTTAATACAGGATGTTGATCTCTGACCGCGAAGAAGCGCGGGCATCTTCGGCAGTAGGCCTTACCAGGACGAACCGATGACCATGATGCCCGCACAATTGATCGCGACCGACGAAACAGAAGCCATTCGTTTGACACTCGATGGTTTCAGGCAACACCGCATGACCGCGCCGGAAACGCGTTCGACTTTGGCCCTCCTGTTCGAGCGCGATATAGACCCCGACCTGGCGCCGAAACTGATCGGTTATCTCGACGAAATGCTAAAACGGGTCGCCCGGGACGATATCAGCAGCGAGGACGCGGCTTCAGATATCAACGAAATGGCCCATGCCCTGAATGCCGCAGACCAGGACTTCGAAACCTTCCTCGAGCTTGCGCCGGCGGAATAGGATCAGAAAAGGCTTGCCTGCGCGGGGGGAGCGGAGTGCACCTTTTTCTTGGGCTCAATCTCCGTGCCCGGTGGGCCGTCGCCTTTTGGACCGCGCGAGACGATTTTTAAAAGACCATTCGGTAGCGGCCTTTGCAGTTCAAGCGCGGACGCGCGCGGCTCGGTGAGCCACCAATCCACCGCCTGTTGCGAGCGCAGAATAACAGGCATCGCATTGGGATGGATCGGCCTGACGTCGTCATTAGCCGCTGTCGTGAGGAATGCGTACAGGTCCTCGGTCGTCGAGCCCTCGCTGACCATGCGAACCGACGTCCATTGCGGCGTCCATACGCCGGCGAAAAAGAATAGCGGGCGTTCGTCATCGAAGGCGAACCAGACATTCTCTTTCGACCCGCCCCCTTGGTCGGGTTCACAGAACGACGTCGCGGGCACCACGCAACGGTTCGCCACATCCATAAATTGGTCCCAGTGGTCCTTTTCGGGCTCGCGGCAATTGGTGACGCCGCGGTCGTAGTTTTTCCCGCGCAGATTATAGGGGTGCGACGGCATGCCCCACCGCGCCATCGCAAGTTCGCGGCCTTCAGCCGTATTGCGAACGATCGGACCATAGCCATTGGCGTAGATCGCCGGTTTTTTCTCTAGGTTGCCTATGCTGTCTTTCAGGTACCGGCTAATCGCCCGGATGGCGTCCTGATTACTGGTCATCGAATAAAGGTTGCACATAATCGGGTCCGTTGGCTGTCTGGGCAGGAGAAAGCCAAATGCCCGAATTGGCAAGCCCGGATGTGCTGGCGTGGATGAGAACGCCGGCCGGGTTGAACCAAGGCCGAAAATGTTCTATATTTGTTCCGAAGAACATCACTGCGAGCAAGGACATGCGTACCGCCAAAATGGTGGATGTGATTGCCAAGGACAAGCACGGCAAGATCATCCTGAAGCCCATGCGATGGGGCCTGATCCCCGCCAGTTTCATGGGAAGCGCCGGCGACTGGGGAGCGAGCACGACCCACGCACGTCTTGAGACCGTGGCAACGACGCCGGCGTTTCAAAACGCCTGGGCGCGCAAACGACGCGTCATCTTTCCGCTGGAGCATTATTACGAGAAGGCGCGGCTCAACCAGGACCTGCTAGGCAAAAAGGCCAAGGCCGAGCGGGTTGCCATCAGGCGGGTAGACGACAAGCCGATGGCGGTCGCCGGCATCTACGATTTTGCGCATTTGTTCGACGGTCCCACGCTGTCGGCGGCAATGCTGACGCGCGAACCTGGGCGCCGCATGTCGAACATACACGATCGAGAGCCGGTAATCCTCGAGCCGGAAGACTGGCAGGCCTGGCTTGACGGTTCGGATGCCTTGAATCTCAACGCGCCATGGCCTGACGATGCGTTCGAGGTCGTTCCCGCGGCCATGGCGAAGCGCCGGGTTTCCAACTAGAGTACTGAGAACTTGCACAAAATCAGGCAGGCACCGACGACGGTCTGGTTTAATGGCGTGACGCCCTGAGGTTCGGCATGTTTGTCATCGAAGTCTTCCTACCGCTATCCGACAACGACGGGCACCGATTTCCCGAGAGTTATTTCGACATGGAACGGTCTCGCCTGGCAGATCGCTTCGGCGGTTTGACGGTGTATTCCCGGGCGCCAGCCACGGGACTTTGGGCCGAGGGCGGTAGCAAGAGGGCCGATGACATTGTCGTCTTCGAGGTCATGGCCGACGAGATCCCCAACGTCTGGTTGGCTGCCTACCGACGGGACTTGCAACTGAAGTTTCGCCAGGACGTGGTGCTGATACGAGCGACAGAAGCGACGATCATTTGACCAAAGGGCAAGTCCTCATATCGTGTCCTTATAGCTGTTCAGACATGGACAAGGTGAGCTTTTATGGCCGCGATTGTATTCTGGTTCGTTTCACAAAAGGAGACGAGCCATGCCCGCCGAAGACCAAAAACCTGACCAATTTCACCAACAAACGCAGGGCCAAGGTCAAGCCCAGACCCAGGAAACTGGCCTGAAGCCGTTAGCCGAAGACACGGGGACGGCCGCCATTACTGGGCTTGATCCAAGCGACAAGGACGACGGCGCCGGAGGGATGACGGGCGAAGAGGACAATTTTGCGCCTGAAGGTACTGATAACGACGTCGAGGTCATCGAGTCAGATCCATCGATCGAAGCCATTGTGCCCAAGCCTTCCGAACGCGATCAACAAGCCGACGGTGACGGCGAATTTGATGGGCAAGTGCCGACCGACCCGGGTGGCGATAGCCTGTGATGGGCGACATATTCGATCTCGACAGGTTCGTCTCTGCCCAGGAGCCGGTTTATGAATCGGCGTTGGGCGAACTGCAGCATGGTCGGAAATATGGCCATTGGATGTGGTTCGTCTTCCCGCAAATTCGGGGTCTGGGCCGGTCTTCGATGGCCCAGCACTATGGCATCGCGTCCCTTGACGAAGCCCGACAATATTTAGCCCATCCGCTGCTGGGGCCGCGATTGGGCGAATGTACGCGTGCGGTACTCGCGGCCAGTGCGCCATCATTGACCGCCATCTTCGGAACACCCGACGATATGAAATTCCGCTCTTCCATGACGTTATTCGCCCTGGCGTCCAGACCCAGAGAGCAGACCGATTTTGACACGGCGATCGATGATTGGTGTGGTGGCCAGATGGATCCCCTCACTTTGGAAGTTTTAGCGTCGCCCGTTTAGCCTTGCCGCACGTCACTTGGTCTCGGCGGAGACAAGGCTGATCTTGGACTGCCTAATGTCAATGCGAGGCGGGGTGAGGGTGCGCGGGGGCGGGAGTATCCGGTGATTTATCATCAATAAATCGGGCTGACGGCAGATATCGCCGCGACTGAGCGGTCGGATACGGACCGATGCTCGCTAAGGTGGAGATGTCGGCGTCAATGACCCCGCGGTTTCGACTACGATTACGGTGTCTTGACCATTTGGGTACGGTTGCCGGCGTTGTCATAAGAGTATTTGACCACGGCTCCGTTTGGGTAGTCAATTTCGATAACCCTGCCTTTTGCGTCATACTTGTAGGTGGTCGTGCCTGCGTCCGCCGGCAGAAATGAGAGCGGCAGTCCAATGAATGCTAACGCAGCGACAGCAATTAATTTGCGAAATTTGGCCATGGCCGTCTCCAATATTGGTCGTACCGCTAGACCATGCTGCAACTTCCAGTTTCTGACAAGATAGCATTTGATCTGATGGACGTGTGAAATAACCATCGCTTGTAAATACCAAAGCAAAACAAGGGATTGAAAAAATCGCCTTCAGGCGGCAAAAAATACCTTGCGAGTTGCGGTTGAATGTGGTCGCCTCCTACCGCACAGCGCTATTAGGGGTCAAATCATGAAATTAGTCCGCCGTTCTATGAAGTCGTGGCTAATTTCTACGACAATGATTTCCAGTGCCGCCGTCGTTTTAGGACTTTCGGCAGCGCCGGCCCAAGCATTGCAACCCTCGGCAGCTATACCCCCCACGATGGAAATGACCGATGCGAACGGCGTCGAGTTCTTTACAGGCAAACTCAGTATTTCGGTCCCACGAGTTAAAATAGGTAACACCGTCAGCGGCCTTGATCCAAGTGGCACGTCGCTGTCTTTTGCGTATTCGGATGCGTTCTTTGGTGTTTTGAACACGGCGACTACGGGTTCTGTGATCACCAAAACCGTATCTCTTGCGAACTCATCCCAAAAATTTCAATTGGTCAGTGGGTCGTATGTACCCATTTCGGGGAGCACTGGTACTCTCACCTCGTCTGGCACTTTATGGACCTATACGGGGCCCGACGGCACAAAGGCTGTTTTTGACAGTTCTCTTCCATCGGACGTCAATATGGTCGCAAATGTTGGTGTCATGACGAGCATTACCACGCCTGACGGCGAAATAATCTCCATGACTTACTCGCGTACGTTCGATGATTTTGGTTGGAGAACGGTTCCAATTACCGCTTCCAGTTCGCTCGGTTGGATGGTTAAGTACGACGGTACCGCTGCTTCCCTGGCGTTGAATAGTTCCGTCGACTATTGCGACCCAAATGCGACCACCTGTTCCGGGCTCACCCAGACGTGGCCATCTTCTACGTCCACCTACGTTGCGAGCGGCGCCGTCGGCACTTACACGATCACCGACGGTCTCAGTCATTCGACTGTGTTTTCAAACTTTAACCGACTCGCCAACAAGATTGGATCAATTACGTTGCCTACGGGCGCCAATGAGACAATTGCTTACGGGACCACGGGCTCCGGCTTGAATATGGTAAGTTCGATCACTCGAGGTACCTCGGTATGGACCTACAGCTATTCGGTAAGCGGTAATTTGAAGACTGTAACAGTAACGTCGCCTAATACCGGCGTACGGACGGTTGTCGTCGATACCAGTCTTACCCAGGTGGTCTCTGACACCGACGAGTTAGGTCGAAAAACGAGCTACTCTTATGACGGCAACGGGCGGATATTTCGGGTTGTCAACCCGGATGCCACATATAGTGGCGCGACCCTGACGGGGGGATACACGGAATACGCCTATGACGGCCGTGGCAATGTTGTGACGACAACCGTCGTACCAAGAGCGGGTTCAGGCCTATCCAACCTCGTTACCACAGCAGGTTATCCGGCCACATGCTCCAATGTAAATACCTGCAATAAGCCAGACTATGTAATCGACGATGCAGGTATCCGGACTGACTATACCTATGATTCCAGCAGCGGCGGAGTTGCAACGGTCACTAAGCAGGCGGTAGGTGGTGTGGCACCTCAAACGCGATATGCCTACAGCCAGTTTACGCCCTACGTGAAAAACAGCGCGGGCACTCTTGTGCCGTCGTCGCAGGTATGGCGCCTGACACAGGTCAAAAGTTGCATGAGCCTTTCTGCCGCTACCTGCCAAGGCACAGCGGATGAACTAAAAACGGTGATAAGCTACGGTACCAACAATATCCAGCCGGTTTCAGTCACTACAGAGCTGGGTAACAATACGTTAGCGTCGACCGTAAACTACGCCTACGACGTCTTCGGAAATGTGGTTTCGGCGGACGGCCCTCTGCCAGGCGCAAATGACACAATTTACTACTTTTATGACGCCCTCAATCGCAAGGTCGGTGAAATTTATGCCGACCCGGACGGCGTCGGTGGGACAGGTGGCCCCGGAAATACGGACCTGCTCCGGCAGGCTGCGCGTGTCACCTATAATGCTGACGGCAAAGTGTCGATGGTGGAACGAGGCACCGTTACGGACACCACTTTATCAGCCCTAAATGCAATGACTGTCCTGGATAAATCGACTGCTGATTACGATGCCGCAACCGGGCTGCAGATTTTTGACAAGTATTACGCCAATGCCAGTGGCACGCCCCAGACCGTTACTCAAACGACATATGACAGTTCACTGCGCGTGTCTTGCGTGGCGCAACGCCTTAATCCGTCCATATTCACCTCGCTCCCGGCCTCGGCATGTACGCTCGGGGCCCAGGGCAGCGATGGCGCCGATAAGATCACCCAATATGGCTACGATCTCGCGAGCGCAAAGGTCAAGGTAACCAATGCACTTGGGACGGCGCAGCAGGCGGATGACGTCATCAACACTTACAACGCAAGCGATGGCTCGCTCGCCACACAGGCAGACGGGAAAGGCAATCTTACCTCGTATTTTTATGATGGTCTGGGGCGCCTACAAAAAACCTGTTACCCCATGCCGACTAGTGGAACTGTGAGCTCGACGACGGACTGCCGACAAACAACTTTCAGCGGTGCCGTGCCGACGGCTGACACGCTGCGCGATGGTTCGATCATTTCCCTTTCGTATGATGCCAACGGCCGTGTTTCGAGCCGCACCGGCGCCGGCATTAGCGAGACAATCAGCTATAACAATTTCGATAGTATGACGTCGCATAGTAAAAACGGGCAGACTGAAACCTACACGTACAATGCGCTTGGTCAATTGCTTAGCGACGCACAGCCGATGGGCACCATTACTTACGACTACGATATTTACGGTCGCCGCACCGCAATCCACTACCCGGCTTACGCTGGCGCGAGTTTTGTCGCGTCCTATAATTATCGAGATGACGGAGGGCTTTCGACCCAGCAGGTGGCCTATAATGGCGGCGGCGCCGTAACTCAGGCCCGATATGTCTCCGACAGCTATGGGCGCATCAATGCGATCGCTCGTGGACCCTCGTCTCAGGCTGCGACGTCCGTCGGATACGATTCTTGGTCGCGGCTCCTCAATTTGACTAATGACATAGCTGGTGTATCAAATGACAACACGTTCAGTATGGTATACGCGGTTGACAGCAAGATTAAGTCGCGCACCAACAGCAATAGCGCCTTCGATTATCCGTATCCAGGCTCTGCTCAGACCATTAATTACGGCCTTAACGGCTTAAACCAAGTGAGCGGCGTCAATTCGACGACTTTCGGTTATGATAGCCGCGGCAATCTGACCAGCGACGGTGCGGTGACATATGGTTACAACGCCGAGAACTTATTAATTAGCACATCCGCCGGGGCGACGCTGACATACGACGCCGAAGACCGCCTTCTGAGCGTTACCAAGGCAAGCGTCACTACCAAATTTCTCTATGATGGTTCAGATCTGATAGCGGAATACGACGGTTCCGGTGCGCTTCTGCGGCGCTACGTGGACGGCCCTGGCACCGACCAACCAATCGTCTGGTACGAGGGCACGGCAG
Organism: Asticcacaulis sp. P2_C5; assembly: GCF_056404555.1. Classification (NCBI taxonomy): domain Bacteria; kingdom Pseudomonadati; phylum Pseudomonadota; class Alphaproteobacteria; order Caulobacterales; family Caulobacteraceae; genus Asticcacaulis; species Asticcacaulis sp. P2_C5. Next base: position 86,257 of record NZ_JBFUDU010000015.1, on the reverse strand, counting down.
TGGCCGCGCCCCGTTATTTTACAGCCGACCCACAGGGTTCGATTGTTGGTGTCGCTGACGGCTCGGGGAACAGCCTTGCTGTCAATACCTACGATGGATACGGCATCCCGGCATCCACCAATATTGGGCGGTTCCAGTATACGGGCCAGACTTATCTGGCGGAAATTGGCCTTTATTACTACAAGGCCAGAATGTACTCGCCGACGCTCGGCCGTTTCATGCAGGCCGATCCCATCGGCTATGGCGATGGGATGAACTGGTATATTTATGGTTACGCCGATCCGATCGACAACACGGATCCGTACGGTCTAGATGTTGTCGTGCATGGACAGAAGAAGTGCCCGACGGGCTGGACCTGTGTTAGCCCAGAAGGCCGCGCTCTTGACGGTCAAGTTGGTGGGCCGGCAAATATAGTTGGCCCCCAAACCAAGCCGGGGGAGGTTGTCGTTCATGGCAAACGTCCGAAGTTGACTCTGAAAGTCAGATTGGGAAAGACTCTATATATCATCGATTATGTGGACGATGGGAAATGTTCGTTTGCCAGGACAATGGCAGACTCGGTTGGTGGGATGACAGACCTTTTGGCTACGTCCGCGACGAGTTCGGCTATAGCAGGGAAGAAAATGCCGAACTCGCGTGTAGGCAAAGTTGGTAAATTGGCGTCAGCGCCTCTTGCTATCGCTACTGTCATCAACGATGCTATGTCCGGTTTTTGGTCCTATGTTGACGACGGTGACCTCAAAGAAGCGGCAGGCGTGGCTGCCGCGAACTTCAGTGACACTATTCTTGACGGGGTCGCCCCGGAAGAAAGTCTTGGCGCCAGACAGTTGGTCGCAAAGCAGGCCGGCTCAAAAGCTTCTGGCGATATTGTTAGAAAAGCGCTGGGCGTAAAAGAGCCAGAGTGCAAAGTTTATAAATAGGAGTTTTCTTAGTTTGAGGTACTTTTCAGCAAAACTCTTTGGCGCATTTGGCATGTTGCTGGTTTGGTATGGCTGCATGGTAAAGGCAGGCTATACATTAACCTGGCTGCCAGTGTGGCCTTTTTTTGGAATAGCTTGCTGGATTGCAGGCTTCGCACTCTTGGGTATAGAAAGCTCGCTGAGCAAGAAACTCCCAGGGTTCAACAATATTAAAAATGTGGCCGTTTCGTTTTTGTATAATATAGGTATGGCAATTTACGTTCTAAACAATATAGCCGTCATTGCAACCGCGACATTCAAGGCTTTAGCAACTCCCAATGTGCCGATTATAAGCACCGCGCTGACGGGACTATCCATAAGCATGATTATAATTGGTGACATGCTCAATCGCGGTGGCGAGAGCAAGGCATAGAGTTAAGCCGAAACCATTTGTGTCAGCGTGGCGTGGGTCATTTTATGAAAGCCGCGCCGGTCCGCCCCAGGGAATCTCGTCTGATTATGGATTACCGATAGGAGGATGTACTTGCGACTCAACCTACTTGCCCGGAATGCGGTCGCTATTTGTAGCACGGCAGTTGGCCGCGTAGAAGAGGCGAGCGCGGGTGCAAAAAAAAAGCGAATTATAGTAGCGGCTGCCTTTTCCCTTGGGATTCACGGACTTTTGGTCGCATTTCTCCTGATAGGAATTGCTCCGAATATTTCTGGCGGAGGGTCTGGCGGTACCAGTTTCGCCTCGGGATCTGGAACGGGGTTTAGTGTAGAACTCGTATCATCGGCTGTCCGAGATGCCCTTAAGATCAAGAAGCCCGATCCTGAAAACTCAGAAGATGGCACGGACTTTATCGCTATCCAAGTGACGCCAGCCACTACTGCGACGACTTCGTTTAAAGTCCCGGATATCCAGGCGACCGTTGAAACAAGCGATGCGTCAAACGCGGTTGACGGCGCGAAAATGGCGACGGCTGAGCCGGACGCAAGTACAGGCGGTGTAAGGCAGGGTGGTCAGTCATCCGGCGTCAACGACGCGCTGTGGAAACAGATTGAGCCATGCTGGCGCCGTTTGGCCATTCATGACACACACGGCGCCAGTCTACGGGTTACTTTCTCGGCGCTTGGCAATGTTGCCCAGACGGCGATTGCGCCGGATACAGCTATAGGGTCGGACGCGGTATCGCAGGCCGCGGCCGTAGAGGCCATCTCCGAGTGCGGCCCGTATGTCAGCGCCGGCAGCCGCGAGAACGTAGTCATTGCCTTTCCGGCACCTTAGTCATCAGTGACCGGGTTGCCCCCATCGAGCCATTGTACGTTCAGGTGGGCCATGTTGGCGGAGAACTTTAAGCCGGGCCCACCGAACGCAGTTCTGCCTCAAGGGTTCATTGAGGGACGCTTAATGTCGATCAGCGCGCGTCGATCCTCAGCGCCTTGAGGATGTCAGCACGCAACGACTGCTTGATGGTGAAAAAATCAGCCCATGGATCGATCGTCTCGGTCTGGAAGCGCTTTGGTGCTGTACGGATATTATAGTCGCCGGGCACGAGTTTCGGGGTCAGCTCCCTCCAGAACAGGGGCGTCGACACGCCGGCATTAGCTCTCGCCCTGACTGAGAAAGCAGCCGCTGCCGTCGATGTGAGGTCGTTGCGCAGGTAGTCTATGAAAATCCGGCCCTTGCGTTTGGCCTTGCTCATGTTGGCAATGAACCGCGTCGGGCTGTCCTGGGCCATGGATTCCGCGATCGCACGGGTAAAGCCTTTTATCGCCGGCCATTCGAATTTTCGCTCGATAGGCACGACGACATGGAGTCCCTTACCGCCGGTCGTCTTGAGGAAGCTTTCCAATCCCAGCTCCCGCATACGTTCACGGATTTCGGCCGCGCCATCGATGACGTTTTCCCAGGGCGCTTCCGGGTCGGGGTCGAGGTCGAAGATCATCCGGTCGGGGAGAGCCGGTTTATCCGAACGGCTGCCCCAGGGGTGGAATTCAATGCCGCCCCATTGAACCAGCGAAAGCAAACCGAGCTTGTCCTCGATCTGCATATAATCTTCGGTGCGATCCTTTACGGGGACCTCGACCGCCTGGACGTTGTGAAGGCCGCCGCGGTCCGGCAGATGACGTTGGAAGAATTGCTGGCCGTTGACGTTGTCGGGCACGCGAACCAGGGACAGCGGACGATTGATGATGTGCGGCAGCATGCGGTCGGCGACGCTCTCATAAAACTGCGCCAGCTGAAGTTTGGTGACGCCGAGGTCCGGAAAGACGACCCGGTCGGGATGGGAAACACCTATGCCCCCGATGTCGACGCGGTCGGGCGACTTTAATGGCGCCGATGGATGACGGACGCGCTTCGGCGGGGCTTCCGCCTTGATCTCGACCTCTGCGCCTTTGACGGCAACGGCGACAGGCGTCGCCCTATCGCGACCAATACCGCTCGCCGGCTTGTCCTCGCGCAGGCCCTGGAATGACGGATGACGCAGTCGCCCCTCCGGCGTCCACTCCGTGAACTCGACCTCGCAGACGAGTTTAGGCTCTACCCAGGTGCCGCGCCCGACATCCGGTGGAAGTTTGCTGAATGGCTTCGGGATGATTTTGAGCTTGTCGAGCTTCTTGCGGATATCAAGCAGGCTATCGCCGTTGAATCCCGTGCCGACCTTGCCGGCGAATTTAAGTGTCGAGCCATCATAATAGCCCAGCAGAAGAGACCGGAAACCGCGGCCGGCGTGCGAGGATTCGGTGAAGCCGACGATGACGAATTCCTGGCGCTTGTGGCACTTGACCTTCAGCCACGCTTTCCCGCGTCCGCCGTGATAGGTCGAGTCGACGCGCTTCGAGATAATCCCTTCCATATCGAGGCTGCACAGATGCGGAAGGAAATTGGCGTTCTCAGCGAAATGCTCGCTGTAAATGATGTGGTTCTCGAAATCATGGCAATCGAGGAGGGCCTGCAGCCGGGCCTTGCGTTCGATCAGCGTTTTTCCGGTGACGTCTTCCCCATCGATCACCAGCAGATCGAAGACGTAATATTGAAGTTCGTCGCTCCGCCCGGCGCCCAGTTCCTCCTTCAGCCGCGAAAAGCTGGAGGCACCATGTTCGTTGAGCGCAACGATCTCACCGTCAAGAATGGCATTGTCGGCTTTCAAGGATTTCAGTCGCCTGGCGATGTCCTGATACTTCGCTGTCCAGTCAAGGCCCGAGCGCGAGTACAGGGTGACCTTGCCTCCGTCGATAACCGTCAGGGTCCGGTAGCCGTCGAACTTGACCTCATGTACCCATTCTGGTCCTGGGGGCACGGCGTCGGCCAGGGTCGCCAATTCGGGTTCCCGAAACCCGAGCCCCGCAGCAACCTTTCCCCGGCGATAGCCTTGATCGTCCATGCTCATCCCGCTTTTCTCCGGGCCGGCGCTTTGGCTTTGTCGGGCCTGGTCTTGTCGACCTTAGGCTTGGCGACGGCGCCCGCATCATTGGCTGCGGCGGAACTTGTCGGCTCTTTCAGGCTTGCCCTGAGCGCGTCCATGAGATTGACGATTTTTGCGGTCGGCCGCTCTTCAGGAACGACAGGTGCGCGATTTTCTATGCGCGCTTCGACAAGTTCCTTCAAAGCGTCGGTATAGCGGTCATGGAATTCCTCGGGTTCGAAGTCACCGACCTTGCGCTTGATCAACTGCTTGGCTAGGTCCTTCTCGTCGGCATCGAGCGATACCTCCTTGATGTCGCCAAAGACATAGCCGCTCTTCTTGATCTCATCCGCGTAGTGCAGGGTCTCCAGCAGAAGGCCAGGGCCGCAGGGCTTGACGGCGCACAGCCGCTCGCTACCGGAGATAACGATCTGGCCCAGGCCCATCACCTTCATCTCGCGCATTGAGTCGCGGATGACGCTGAAGGTCGCGAGGTCGCCCTTGCCAGACGGCGCCAGATAATAGGGCGTGTCGAAATAGACGGCATCGACAGCGTCGTAGGGTACGAAGCGGACCAGTTCCATGGCCTTGCTGGACGGGATTTTCAGGTCCTTGATCTCGTCCGGTTCGAATAGGACATATTCGCCCTTATCGACCTCATAGCCTTTGACGATGTCGGCGCGGTCGACCTCGACGTCGCCGGCGACCAGCTTTTGCCGGACACGCTCGCCGGTCGGCTTGTAGATCTGGTGAAAGGCGATCTTGCCCTTCGCGTCGATGGCCGTGAACATATCCACGGACAGGGAAACTAGCGACACGCGAATGGTGCCGCTCCAATAAGGCCGTACTGCCATTTTTAGCCCTCGAATTTTTGCGAGGTGAATACAGACCCAACGGCTATCAAATGGCAGGTAAGTTTTCAGTTCGATTCCATTTTATCATTGAGTCTTTATCGCTGGCTGGGAATGATTTGCAGAGTGTAGGAGCTGACGGATGTCCCGGATTACTGAAGAGTTCAAGGATGGTGCCCGGGTAAGTCATTCGACCAAAGGTCTTGGTTCGGTCGCAAAGGAACCCGCCCAAGATGGTCTTGTCGTTTCTGCCAAGGAAGAAACGAAAACGGGACCGGACATGGTCTATGTCGTCTGGGACGATGATCGTTTTCCGGTCGGCAAGGTATCGGTGGACGAACTGGAACTCCTGCCGCCGGCGGCCGCGGCGATGTCTTCAGGCGTTTGATGAAAGTCGCCACTTACAACATCAACGGCGTCAATGGCCATCTGCCGGTTCTCCTGAGGTGGCTCGAAGAAGAGCAGCCCGACATCGCCTGCCTTCAGGAAACCCGGTCGCCCGATGAAAAGTTTCCCCACGCGGCGATCAAGACCGCCGGCTACGAGGTGATCTGGCATGGCCAGCCCCGCTGGAATGGCGTGGCCATCCTGAGCCGTACGGGCGAAATCCATGAGACGCGGCGAGGCCTGCCCGGTGATCCAGATGACACCCACAGCCGTTATATCGAGGCGCGTGTTGGAGACGTCCGGGTTGGATGCCTCTATCTGCCCAATGGCAACGGCGCGCCTGAGAAATTTGATTACAAGCTCCGCTGGTTCAAGCGGTTGCAGGACCATGCGGCCGAACTGCTGGAAAGCGGGCAATCGGTTGTTCTGGCGGGTGACTACAATGTCGTGCCGACGGACCTCGACGCCTTCGAACCTGAGCGCTGGGTCTATGACGCGGTCTTCCAGCCGCAGTCGAAAAAGGCGTACGCCGCCTTGCTCAAGCAAGGCTGGACGGATGCCATCCGGCACCTGCACCCGACGGAGCAGATCTTTACCTACTGGGATTTCTTCTACAATCGTCCGGATTGGAAATCAGGTCTGCGCATGGATCATCTGCTGATTAGCCCTGCATTGAAGCCGAAATTGCGTGCGGCGGGCGTGAACCGGGATGTGCGCACCTGGGAAAAGACATCAGATCACGCCCCGGCCTGGATCGAACTTGGCGACTGACCCTGTCGTTGTCCCCAGGAAATGAGCCTGGCACGGAAATTTTTTTCGACGCGTCTCGAGCGACCATAAATCCTTACCCGGATTATGGATTCTCGCCTTTTCGCTCGCCGCCGGCCATCGCTTCTGAGGCAACGGACTGCCGGGCGTCGTTTGAGACCAGTTGACGATCGGCGATTTTAGGAACAAAAAGAGAACATTATTTTCAATCGAGGTCAAACTCCGTCAGCAATCGCTCCAGAAAGGATCGTTCATGTCATGCCCCCCGCCGATGCCGCCGTCATTTCCGACCTCAGGCAACGTATCGAAGGGATTGGTGGAATTGCAGCCAGGGCCAAGGTTGTCCTCCCGTTCGGCGTTCCTGAAATCGATCGTCGTCTTCCCAAGGGCGGGCTTGCGCTTGGCGCTCTTCATGAGATCGCCGGCGGCGCCAATGGAGCGGTAGATGGAGCGGCGGCCGCGTCATTCGCCGCCGGAATAGCGGCGCGCACCGGCGGCAAGGTTTTGTGGTGCTACACGCAGGCCGACCTGTTTGCGCCGGCCCTGGCGCAATCCGGGCTGGCCGAAGAGCAGGTCGTCTTTTTTGAAGCCAAGAATGAAGCCGCCATTCTTGGATGTTTTGAAGAGGCGTTGCGTCACGGTGGACTGAGCGCCGTTGTCGGCGAGCTTGCCGGATTGTCGCGTGTGGCTTCGCAACGTCTCCAGATGGCTGCCGAGACCTCGGGCACGATGGGCCTGGCCGTGCGGCGATGGCGTCGGCACGTCGATGCCCGCGACTTCGGCAATCCGACCGCTGCGTTTACGCGCTGGCGGGTGACAGAATTGAATTCAGCACCCTTGCCGGTCCGGGGCGTAGGGCGCGCCCGGTGGCAGCTCGAATTGATGCGCTGCCGGGGTGGTGAGAGTGCGGATTTTGAAGTGGAAGCGTGCGATGCCCAGGGTCTTATCGCTTTATCTTCCGACCTGGCCGACGGATCGGCTGCGGCGGAAGCTTGGCGACAGCGCGCCGCCAGCTGATATCCCGTTCGCCCTCAAGGGTTCGGACGGCCGGCGCCGCGTCATAACGGCTGTTGATGAATTCGCCCGGACGAACGGCATCTATATCGGCATGCCGGTCGCCAAGGCGGAATCCCTGTTCGCTGACCTGGTCATCATGGACGCCGACCCTCATGGCGGCGCGGTCGCGCTGGAGAAGCTCGCAATCTGGGCTTTGCGGCTTTATTCGCCGATCGTCGCGACCGATCCGCCCGACGGGCTGGTCCTCGATATCCAAGGCGCGGCTCATCTGTATGGTGGCGAGGCCGGTTTGGTTTCCGACGTGGTCGGCCGGTTGGCCGACCTCGGCATCACGGCCTACGCGGCCCTTGCCGACACCTGGGGTGCGGCCCACGCCCTGGCGCGTTTCGGCCGGCAGACGATGCGGATCGTCGAGCCGGGTGGGCAAGCCGACGCGCTTCTGAAACTGCCGATCGCGGCCCTGAGGTTGCCGGCAGAGATGATGCCGGATCTGCTGCTCCTGGGCCTGGACACCATCGGCGAATTGGCGGCCAAGCCACGCGCACCGCTCACCCAGAGTTTCGGGCCAAAGCTCTTCCGTCGTGTCGACCAGGCGTTTGGCCGCCTCGCTGAACCCATCGAGCCGGTGGAGTCGCCGGAACTGATTTCGGTGCAGCGCATTTTTGCCGAGCCGATCGGGGCGCCCGAGACGCTTGAGAAATATACCCAGCGCCTGACCGACATGATCTGCGACCGGATGGAGGAGGGCGGTCTCGGCAGCCGGCGTCTGGACCTGCATTTCACGCGCGTTGACAATCGCATCGAGACGATCTTCGTGGCGACGGCCAAACCGGTCCGGGATCCCAAACGGCTGGGGCGCCTGTTGTGTGACAAGATCGAGACCGTCGATCCCGGCTGGGGTGTCGACAAGATGACCCTGACGGCCGCTTTCGTCGAGCCACTGGTCCCAAAGCAGGTCGTCGCTCAATATTCGGCGCAGCCGCGACCGGACGTCGAAGAGCTATGGGATACGATCACCAACCGTTATGGGCGGGAAAGCCTGTACCGGGCCGTGTCGGTGGCGACCGATATCCCGGAGCGCGCCGTGAAACGCGCATCCCCGACCTCGACCGAGGTTGGATCAAGACGCAATGCCGGCTATCGCCGGCCGCAACGGATCTATCGCAGGCCCGAACCGATCATGGCCCTGGCGGTGTTGCCGGATCATCCGCCGCGCGCCTTCACCTGGCGCGGCCAACGCTACAGCGTCCTCTATGCCGACGGGCCGGAGCGGGTGCGCGGGGAATGGTGGCGCAATGACAATGAGAAGGGCAAGGTTCGGGATTACTTCATTCTGGAGGTCGACAACGGCGAGCGCTTCTGGGCATTCCGGGCGGGCGATGGTCAGCATGAGGGCACCGGCTCCCTGAACTGGTATCTGCATGGGAAATTCGACTGACCATGCCGGATTACGTCGAGCTACAATGCGCCTCCTATTTTTCGTTTCTACGCGGCTGCAGCGCGCCGGACGATCTGTTTGCGCAAGCCAAGGCGCTGGGTATGGATGCCCTGGCCATCGCCGACCGCAACACCCTGGCCGGCATCGTTCGGGCGCACGTCGCCGCCAAGGAAACGGGCGTCCGCTTGATCATCGGCTGTCGGCTCGATCTTGCCGACGGCATGTCAATCCTGGTCTATCCGGTTGATCGGGCCGGCTATGGCCGTCTTTGCCGCTTGCTTTCCCTGGGCAAGAGCCGGGCAGGGAAGGGCGCCTGTGACCTGGAATGGTCTGATGTCGAAGATTTCTGTGATGGGCTGATCGCGATCTTCATTCCAGACGAAGCGGACGAACTGTGCGCCGTCCGCCTGCGCAAGTTCAAGCAGGTGTTCGCCGACCGGGCCTATATGGCCCTGACCCTGCGTCACCGGCAGAATGACCATATGCGCCTGCATGAATTGTCGAACCTGGCCTTCAAGCACCGGGTTCCGACTGTCGTCACCAATGACGTGCTCTACCATATCCATGAGCGCGCCATGCTGCATGACGTCGTGACCTGTATCCGCAACCGCTGCACCATCGACACCATGGGCGATCTTCGCCACCGCTATGCCGACCGCTTCCTGAAATCGCCGGAAGAAATGGGGCGGCTGTTTTCCGACTACCGCCAGGCCATGGCCAGGACCATCGAGATCGCCGACCGCTGCCGGTTCAGTCTGACCGAACTGGAATACCAATACCCGGAAGAAAAGCTGATGCCCGGCATGTCGGCCATCGAGGCGCTCAAGCGCTTATCCTGGGCTGGCGCCAAGTGGCGCTACCCGGAGGGCGTGCCTGACAAAGTCATCAAGCTGCTGAAGCACGAGCTGGATCTGATCGACCGGCTCGACTACGCGCCTTACTTTTTGACCGTCAACGCCATCGTCCAGTTTGCCCGCTCAAAAGACATCCTTTGCCAAGGGCGCGGTTCGGCCGCCAATTCCTGCGTCTGTTATGTGCTGGGAATTACCTCCGTCGATCCGGACCGAAATGACCTGCTCTTCGAGCGCTTTATCTCGGAAGAGCGCAAGGAGCCGCCCGATATCGATGTCGATTTCGAGCACCAGCGGCGCGAAGAGGTCATGCAGTGGGTTTTCAACACCTACGGCCGCAACCATGCCGCCTTGACGGCCGTCGTCACCCGCTTCCGCACGCGCGGCGCCTTGCGCGACAGTTTGAAGGTGCTGGGCTTTCCGGAAGACACGATCAAGACCCTGGCCTCGTCGATCCGGCATTGGCACTCAACCGGCTTCAGCGAAGAGGATGCGGCCGAGCTGAACCTCAATACCAAGGACCGGCGCTTGAAGCTCGCCTTCGAGATTCACCTGCTTCTGCTCGACGTCCCGCGCCAGCTTTCCCAGCACCCTGGCGGGTTTGTCCTGACCCATGATCGTTTGGACGAATTGGTGCCGATCGAGCCGGCGCGCATGAAGGACCGCCAGGTCATCGAATGGGACAAGGACGATATCGATGCGGTCAAGTTCATGAAGGTCGACTGCCTGGCGCTGGGCATGATGTCCTGCATGAAGCGGGCATTCGATCTGCTGGGCGAACACAAGGGCATCCATATCGATATGTCCTGCATCCCGCCGGAAGACCCGAAGACCTACGCGATGATCCGTAAGGCCGATACCATCGGCACCTTCCAGATCGAATCCCGGGCCCAGATGTCGATGCTGCCGCGCACCAAGCCGCGCACTTTCTACGACCTGGTCATCCAGGTAGCGATTGTCAGGCCGGGCCCGATCCAGGGCGACATGGTCCATCCTTACCTCCGCCGGCTCGAAGGTTTGGAAGAGGTAACGTTTCCCACGCCGGAATTGGCCGCCATTCTGGGCAAGACGTTGGGCGTGCCTCTCTTCCAGGAACAAGCCATGAAGGTCGTTATCGTCTGTGCAGGCTTCACGGCCGGCCAGGCCGATCTTGTCCGCCGAGCGCAGGCCACGTTCAAGAAGACCGGCGGCATAGGTCCGCTGGCGCAGGACATAATCAACGGCATGAAGGGCAATGGCTATACCGAGGAATTCGCTTTGACCCTCGTGAAACAGTTGGAAGGCTTCGGCAGCTACGGCTTCCCCGAAAGTCACGCCTTCAGCTTCGCCATTATCTCTGAAGCCAGCGCCTGGATGAAATGTCATCATCCGGACGTCTTCCTGGCTGCGATCCTCAATAGCCAGCCCATGGGTTTCTATGCGCCGGCGCAGCTCATTCGCGATGCGAAGCTGCACGGCGTCGAGGTCAGATGGTTCTGCGTCAATAATTCCCGCTGGGACTGCACCTTGGAGCCAACCGGGCGGCCGGGTCGGTTCGCTGTTCGTCTCGGATATCGCCTTGTCAAAGGCATACGCAGCCAGGAGATTGCCGAGATGATCCTGCGCCGCGGTGACCTGCCGTATAAGTCGGTCCCCGATCTGTGGCGCCGGGCCAAGACCCCGGTGGCGACGTTGCGAAAGCTGGCCAGGGCCGACGTGTTTGAGCAAGCTTTCAAGGTGTCGAGGCGCGAAGCCTTGTTTTCAATCCGGGCGCTGCGAGACGACGCCCTGCCGCTGTTCGACAGCCTGCTCGACGAGGCCGGCCGGAGCCTGTCAGAGATCGATCAGCCGGACATGAACTTCAAGCGGATGACCGATGGCGCCGAGGTTGTCGAGGACTACAACCAGGTTGGTTTCACCAATGGCGCACATCCGGTCGCCTTCCTTCGGGCAGATCTGAATGAGCGTAGCATCATCACCTGCAGGGAGGCGATGACCTCGAAAGATAAACGCTACGTCCAGGTCGCCGGCATGGTCAATGTCAGGCAGCGGCCGGGATCGGCCAATGGCGTTATCTTCATGACCATCGAAGATGAGACCGGCGACGCCAATATCGTGGTCTGGGAAAAGGTCGGGCTGGAATACAAGCGCGCCGTCTATGGCTCAAGCCTGGTCCTGATCACTGGCTTCATCCAGAAGGAAGGCGACGTCGTTCATCTCATTGCACGCACGCTTGTCGACCTGTCGCATATGCTGGCCAGCGTCGGCGAGCGTGACACGCCGCTTCAGGTGCCGCACCAGCCAGGGGATGAATTTAGGAATGGCGGCCCGGGCGTCGATCCGCGGGTAGCGCGCCAGGGGAGGGTGCAAATTCAGCACCGAAGTCGGGATTTCAGGTGAAGCGCTCTCAGCCACAATTCGCAATCCGTCATCACTACCCTCCGCTATCCCTCTTAAGCGCCTTTTCGAACCAAGGCGGCACTTCTCCGGTCTGCGAACTAAAAGTGTTTTCCGGGATTGCGTTCCAAAATGCGATGATTGCGTCCGAAAATTTGGCGATCTGAATTTCGTCAACCTTCAGGTGGGTGTGGTCCCTATGCGCGGCATCCGAAAACCCACCTCCCGCACCCAAAAAAGGATCTTCGAGAAATTCCGGAAATCGCTGCTTGAGGTCTTCCAGGGATTTGCCTTCGCCATGTTTGTAGACGTTGACTACTAGCCGGCAGGCATCAAGGGTCTGGTAGAACGCTTGGCTCTCAAAATGCCAATTGAGACATACGAAAAGTTCAGTCAATGCAAGGAAGTCTACTGACCAAATTTTTTGAGACGCGTTTCGCCCGCGATGCCAATGGTTCATCTCCTGGACCAACCAATCGCGCAGCCGCTTGTCCCATTCATGGAACATGCCCGCGACCACGCTAAGCCGTGTCTGGTCACGCATTTCACTCAAAAGCATGTAGAAGTTCACGCTTTCATCGTGTGCCCGCTCGTAGTAGCTGGCGGGATCGTCGCGATCTGGATCGAACCGGCTGCTATTTTTTTCGAGCCAATGCTCTGCGGCTTTTTCCGCCTCCGCTTCCATGTCGTCGAACTGAAGGAGCAGCCTTTTGCGGGCCTGTTCGATATAGAAGGTATGCTGAGCGATCAGCATTTGCCGAAACGGCTCCCACATTTGAAAAATTACTAAGTCCGCCATTGCTTTACCTTTTTAGTCCGTGGAGATTTGTCAATCTGCGTCGGATCACTGGTCCCAACCGTTCATCACTCTGCAGCAGAAGCGTTTTTTGGATTCCGGTCGTAAGCCAAAAGACCCTGCATGACGTCACGCCATTCCTGTTGATCCGGCGGCTTTGCGGGTCCGGGCACAGTTGGTAGAGACGGATCGGTCGGGACCGAAATTGAGAGGTCGAGGCCAGCAAGATTGCCTGCGCCGTCATGCCGGCGATCGAATGCGGCGATCGGATGCTTGAGGAAATGCTGATCGAACATCGCTGCCATCCCAGATGATGATAGCCGTGACAGTTCGTCCCTGACCTCTCGGCCACTCTTCCACCCGATTACGTAGCGTTTGGTTTTTTCGCTTGCGGCTTCAAGTGCAGTGATTGCCGCTGGAGTAAAGCCACCGCTCGTCCAGAACTCAAAGTGCACCGTAGAGGAGTTGAAGCGTTCTTCGCTCTTGGTGGCTCGATAAAGGCCGGGCACCTTGTCCGACAGCCAGGCTTCGACCTCCGGGGCATCGATCAGGTGGTCGGGCTGATAGCCCTTGCATTCGTAGATCCAGACCTCGCCGGCGACTACTCGTCGAACATCGATTTCGCCTCTGAAAGTGTCGTAACGGACGAGATGGTTGATATCGATCGATCCACCGTATCGAGCCTGGACCACGTGGCCGACAACGAGTTCGAAGAGCGAGCCGCGCAAATTTCGATCGGCGCCATCGATGTTGCTTAGCTTGTCGAACAGCTCGTTGATAACTTCGGGCTTTGCGACGGCAATGGCTGCGGCCTTGCTGAGCGTTTCGAGTAGGGTCGCTAAACCGATTGCGACATCGCGCCCGAAAAGGTTTTTTGGAGTCGCCAGCATGATGCCGTTAGCCCGCCCAAGGTTGAAAGCTTCCTGGGTATAACCGTCCGCCATAAGGACCGGCATGAAGGGGGGAAGGTTCTTCAGATACGACGACAGGGTGAATTTGCGAATGAAAGCAGCGACAGCCTGTTCAGTGACAGCCACCCCCACCAAAACGTCAGCTACGAGGAAGCCAGGTTTCGGCGGGCCGGATTTCTGGCGCCGGACGATTGGAACCATGTAAGACGGTCCACACAAGTCCCAATTGAAGGTTCCGAACGTAGGCAAGCGCTCAGTTTCCCCTCTAACTTCGATCTTGTCGTAGCTCGCGACACCCAGGCGCCGAGCCCAGTCACGTAACGCCAGCAGCAGCATCTTTTCGACCAGTAGGCGCGCTCGTACACGTTGAAAGTTGGGATGGCCGAGATGTCCGTCGGCGCGCAGAGTGACCACTGCGCCCAGGCCCTGTAGCTCGCCACGCTCAATCAGATGAACGGCTTCAAGTCGTTGCAATACCGTATCGCTTGAAACCTGGCCCTGTTGACGAATGGGCGAGCCGCTTACGATGGAGAATTGCTCCAAGGGCACGACACCGTCGCGAGCCTGCAATGCCGCTAGCGCAGGTCCGTATGCCGGGCTTGCCTCGCGAATGTCGCGCGCCAGCGCTGTCCAATATTGCTCGGTACCTTCGTGTTTGACGTGGTACAGGAAGCGGGCATTACGTGGGAAAACAAGACCTTTGAGGCGGCGGACATTGGCGCCGGCCCGGCTGATGCGTTGCCGCGCAACGTCGGCGGAGACACCCTGGGCGACAAGCTTTCGCGCGATTTCCGACGATAATGCCGGGCCATCCGTCAACAACATCGATTCGACCAAAGTCATCCCTTTGTCCTCTGTCACACTGCGCTATTTATAATTATACTACAGGATGCGGCCTTCTTTTTCGAGTCCGCCGACAGCGTAATTTTTATTGTTTAAAATCAGATTGTTATTGATGTGTTGGCGACGGCCAAGAGCGCCTCTTGTCACGGTCGTCTTGTCACACGAACTATTTGTAGGTCTAAGTTGCTCTTGCAGGGACGGGGGCCGCTCATCAAGGACGGCTTCAAATCGTCGACATTTCACGCTGCGGTGAGCCTTGGCAGAAGCAAAGCTTTCCGATGCGAGTGTGCACACGCCGTGACGCATTGATCAAGTGGAGCTCCACTGTAACTTCGGCGCTCCGAACCTACGTGATTTTATGTAAGACTATAGATGTGCCTGCCTTAGCCAAATGCGCCTGTAAGCGCGCTGCCTGGCTTGCGGGCACTGCTATGGCAAGTAGCCGTTGGGCGCGAGATGCGGCAACGTAGATTTTGCGGGCATCCTCCTCCACGTCTGGCATCCTCGTTCCTTCCAGATGATCGAGGATTTTGCCTGAAGATTTGGTCATCACGACACACACCGCTGGAAATTCGAGCCCTTTCGCTGAATGGATCGTCCGGGCGGAGGCGGATGTGGTGGGAGGTGTCGACAAGGCTTTCGGCAAGTCCGGCGAGGTTTTGAGCCGATTGCCAAGCGGGGTTGTCCCAACATCGCCGGGGGTTAGGGCGGTGCGCGCCTTCTGCAACCAGGCATCGGCGGTGTCGCCGTTGTTAAATCGTAGTGCTTTGGCCAGCGTAATAAAGGCCGGGCGCCATCGTCCGTCATCGAGTCCGGCGTCCTGGATGTAGCGGTGATAGTCGCCGCGCCCCGCGATATGACCCTGAACCCAAAGGACGGTTTTGTGCAGTTCGACGAGGGCATCACGAACACCGCCCACGGCGAAAGCAAAGTGGTAGTCCATCACGGCCATAGCCAGATTGACCGTTTTATTGTCCTTGGCGTCGACGTAGGCCTGCCCGATCGCCTTGGCGCCGCTGCTCCAGGTCGAGGCCAGAACGATCGCGTCAGACAAAGGGATGGCAAGCTCGTTGACCAGGTCTCCGAAAATGCTGCCGATGGTGGCATGCACTGCAGTACCTGGATAGGCGATGATGTGAACCGGTGTAGGATCGGCTTTCAACGGCCCCAGTGGAACGTCCGGTGTGGCGAGCGGAGAGGATGGCCGCAAAGCCGAAATGGCCTTACAAATCGCGGGTGTCGATCGGAAGTTACCGGTCATGGGCAAGTGTTGGTCCGCATTAAAGCTGGACGCAAAGGCCTGAAACTCGTTCGTGACACCGCCGCGAAAGGCATAAATGGCCTGGTCCGGATCGCAGATGACTTTTACGGGTATGCCTGCATTACGGAACCGATCGATGATGGCCAAGTCAGCCGGATTGCAGTCTTGGGCTTCGTCGATGATGACTTCCCGGAAACGCGCGCCGAGGGCGATGCCGATGCGTTTTTCAAGCGCCGAATCTGACAGGTGGGTCTCGACACAGACCCTGACATCATCAAAGTCGAGAAAGCCATTTGACCGAGACTGTTGGATCGTCGCGCGCGCGACGCCTTCGTGGCTGGCGATACTCCTCTCGGAGATGTCAAAGCCTTTCTTGGAACATAGGGCGGCGATCGCAGTCCCAGTCTTACGGTCGAAGCATTTCAGCGGCAGGGCCTGTGCGCCATGGTAATTCGGCTTGATCTCCCATTCGTTTTTGTCTGGCACAAGGCGTGGCGGCGCGGCCGATCCCGGAATGCCGAGCGGTGTCATAATGAATTGCCAGAGGAAACTGTCAAACGTGCCGAGGTAGCTCGGGAAAATGGGGTTGGGTAGTACTCCGAAACTCGCGAGGCGCGTCTGGAGTTCGTCAATGGCGGCGTTGGTGAAGGATAGAAACGCGACCCCGCGCCTGTCGGCTTTATCGGACAAGACGCGTTGGGCGCGCGAAACCATCGTGCGGGTTTTACCCGCGCCCGGACAGGCCTTCACGAATGCCGGGCCGTCGCGCTCGACGATGGTCGTTTGCTGGGGTGTAGGTTCGAACGCCTTCGAGTCCATCACGACACCACGTGTCCAATCGCAGCAGCGATATAGTCTGGTACTGTGAAACCTTCGCCATCTTCGATCAGCCGGGCCAGGACCTGGGCAAAATCCCCCTTACGCGTACTGTCGAAGATTTTGGCGATTGCCCTCGCCCGTTCGTCGCCGGTCAGTGCTACCGCCTTATCCCACTTCTTCTTGGATCTGGGGTGCAGTTTCAGAAAGGCCTTTCGCAGGATCGGGCCGTTACCGGCTTCGATCAGCTCGCCCTCTAGAGAATAGACGCTGTGAATTGCATGTAGGTGCTCCGTAGCGCCCAAGTCTGTGGCCAATTTATCCAGCGAGAGTTTGCGGCGTTCTCCTGGCAACATGGCCGGGGTGGCCGCCACCAGGTCCGCCTCCGCGCTTTCGGGATCGTCGCCGGTCGCGGCATCTTGATCGTCCGAAGAGGTCTCGCCGGCGCCATCACTGAACGCGTCGTCGGCTTCGAGCTCGTCCTCGTCCTCGTCTTCGCCGGCGTCGTCGCCTTCGGCCTTCGCCTTCTTGGTTGTCTTGGTCTCTTTGTCGCCATCGGTCATCACGACCACCCGGTCGGCAATACGGGCCCCGTTCTGCTCGGTCAGAAGGAGCCGCGCATAGGGCAGGAAATCGACACCGTCGATGGGCAGAAAGACGGCGGATCGAAACAGTCTGAGTTTGTCGAGCTGGCCCTTCAGGGTGTGGTGCTGCGCCATCGCCGGCAAGAGCAGGGCTTCGGCGATCCCTTCCACCAGGAAGACGCGTCCACCGAAGAGCATGGCGGCTTTGGTTACGTCGAGGTAGCGGTCGATCTTCCGCCTCGCAATGTCCGTCAGCGCGATTTGAGACAGTGCGATGCAGCGGGTCGAGCGGCGTAATACGGCGGCGGTCAGGGCCACTTCGAGCGTGGCTGCGGCACTGTCATCATCTCCAACGGGCTCGTCGGTAAGGGCGACCTCTATTACCGCCTGATCGGCCGCCGCAGGTTCGGGGGCGGCGGTGTCGTCCGTCGGGTCGGGTGTAGAGACAACGGACTTGAACACCACCAATTTGTCATTCGTTACCCATGCCGACAAGTTAGGCGAATGGGTGGCCACAATGACTTGAAGTTCGCCGGCCTGCGCATGGTCCGCGGGTGGAGTGTCTCGTGACTGGGCGGCCTGATCCGTGAGAAAACCTAGGACGGCGGCTTGCAATTGCGGATGGAGGTGGGCTTCTGGTTCCTCGACAAGGAAGAGGGTGAGGTCGGAGGTTCGTACCTTCTCCAGTTCGACCGCGATCGTCGCCATGAACAAGAGGTTGGCGTAACCATGTCCCGAATATCGCAGGTCCTCGGGGACGACCCCGTGATCGGCCAGACGGAAACGCAGATCGCGTGCGATATCGACCAGGGCTTCGTCGGTGGAAAAACCGAGAGAGGCGCCTTGTTTGCGAACGCCCGCAGTAAGGGCGGACAGGCTACGCTCAACAGCCTGGTCGACGCGGCTGATGACGTCATGTTGCCGCGTCCGCGCCAGGGTCTCTGCCAGTTGTTTTGGGGTGGTGCCTTCCAGGAAGTGATTGAGGAGAACCATGATGCGGGTCGGATTGCCGGAGGCGAGGGCGCGTTTGGCGTCACGAAGCGGCGGAAGATAGACATGACGCACCATCTCGTGGCTGCCGGTTTCAGGAGTGTGGCCGAAGCGGCCGGCCCAAAGCTGTGGTTTGGCGCCCTGACGGCTACCGTCATAGCGCAGGCCGAAGGTGGCTCGCTCTAGTGAGGGATCGGTGGCGGCGGAGATCAAACGGCCCTGCTGGCCAGGTGAGAGTTCGGCGAAGCGGGCTTCGAGTTCGAAGATCTTTGAAGGGCTCTGGAAGCGCGCGTCGGTGGGTTCGCAAGAGATTTCACGACGGCCCGTCAGCGGCGCTGTCAGGAGACGGATGGCATCGATCGCATTGCTCTTGCCGCCATTGTTTTCGCCGACAAAGACAGTCAGGTCTTTTTGCAGCCGGATTTCGCTATCCTCGAAGGAGCGGAAATTCCTTAGCTTCAATGTTTCCAGATACATAGTGCCCCCATGCTGCGAAATATGGGTATGCACTGATTCTGCAAGATCGGGTTGTGGAACGCCGAACTATTGCAGGTCTTTTGCCAGTGACTTCCGGTGGGTTGATCGAAGAAGCGATGAAGTCGAGCAGGACGAGCCCGAACGCGACAACGAATACTGTTTCACTCGGCCGGACGTCAGACGAGAGCACGTGTTTGGACAAATGACCAAATACGTTCGGCGGTGTGCCTACTATGTCGGTATGTATAGAGTGTCCTTATGGTGGTCGTGTCGGCTTTTCAGTACATACTGATGTCGGGACGTCACTGCAGAACTGGGGGGGCGGCTCACTTCTTGGCAGTCGGGAGCGTGAGTTCCATCAAAGATTTCGCCTTCAAACTCTGTGGAATCGCAGGCGTCGTCCTATATGCAAGGGAATGTCGCCGGTCCATGGCGAGGCTTTGGGGGGTAATCGAGTTGAAGAACCGTGTTGAGCTGCGAAATTTTATTCGATACCAGTTGGCGCAACTGGGTGAACGCAACGGCGAGCATGAATTTGAACTGCTTTCCTTTGAGCTGGCGCGGGCCCGACACGTCTCGAATCTTCAACCCGCCACCGGACCAGTGAAGGCGGGTGGGGACCAGGGGCGTGATTTCGAAAGCTACCACACCTACCTCAAGGACTCGCCGATAGGGCGCACTACCTTCAGTGTCTTGCTGTCACATGACATTGTTGTAGGTGCGTGCACGCTCAACAAGAAGATCGCGCCGAAGATCAAAGCCGATCTCCAGACCATTTTTGGTGCGGGCGACAAGCCTGACCGGGTTATCTACTACTGCGAGCCTAGCGTACCTGTGGCCAAGCGACATGGGCTTCAAGCTTACTGCCAGGACACCTATAATTCTCGGCTCGATATTTTCGATGGCTTGGCTATCGCTGACATGTTGTCAGACGCGGATACCTTTTGGATCGCGGAACAGTATCTCCAAGTTCCAGCCAACTTTTTCCCGGAAGGTGAAGTTGACGAAGAATACGATCGGTTGCGAGAGCGCTGGCTGACCACGCCGAGGGAGCCCACCAACTACGCAGATTTCCTGTCGATAAAATCTGGGTTGAGGACTGCTACGACCGAAGATGCGGCAAAGCCGGACTTTTCGGCCTGGTTGGCCAAGATCGGGCAGTTCCTCGGTGAGGCCTACTCGCCGCTCATACGACATCGCGCACGATACGAAATTGTGGCCGCCGAATCCAAGAGGGGAACCATCGAGCAAGCCGGCGAGCACCTTTCAACCTACTTTGATGAGGTGGCGGACTTCACCAATCACGCCAGCGACCTGCAGGACGCATCGGTCCTGGTCAGCTTTTCATTTTACGCCCTGCGGGAAAAGCAAACCACAACGCCTTTTGAGCAGATTGCCTCGTGGCGTGACAAAGTAGCTGGGCTGCTAGAAGTGGGTTTGAGTGCGTCCACAAAAAAGGTGGAGCAACTTACGCTTATGGAAGCGCAGGCAACGATCAAGTCTTTTGATTTTGAGAAGCCCCTGTCCGAAAAGCAGGACGCGCTTGTCAAAGCCTGGCTTGCGATTGCAAAATTGGCACGAACCGTTCCCTATTACCCGCTGCCGCACTTAGATAAGGTCGTCAAACTGCTTTCGGATTTTGCTGGGAGTGTGCCGGACTTCGCCGCTCTTCGGGATGAATGCGACGAGATCGCGCGCGAGCGAGCCGGCGCGCGAACGGTTTCGGAAAAAGCATTCGCGCGCGCTGGCGATCATTACAAAGCCGGCAGAATCCTTGCTGCAGTCGATGAGCTTCATAGGGCAAAGGTTGGGGCCTTTACCGGCGAGGAAATTCCACAAGCCGTCCTGCTGATGCTCATGCTGAGTGAGTGTTACACGGAACTCAAATTGCATTTTGCTGCACGCTATTATGCCGCTGGTGCCGTTTATATGACCTACAATGCCTGCGAAGAAGCGGTCTATTCCATGCTGCCCCAAGCCACCTTTGCCTTGGCAAGAGCGCACTATCTGGCTGGCGAGGGGGCTTCGGCACTGCTACTGTCGAAGACGGCCATGTTCGCCCAAGCCCACATGGCCGATAATCCGGGTGATACTGCGCAGCACGAGGATATGCAGAGTACGCTGGCAGACATCGCCGCAACATATACGCTTTGCCGACGCTTTGTACCTGGGCTCATCCCGGCTCTTGATGACTCGCTGAACAAATGGCCATTCGAGAGGTCGGTTCTCGATCAATATTTGGAGGTCGCGAGCAAGTCAGAGTCCCCATGGGCGTCGATGCCGCTGAGCGAGGTAGTGGACCGCAGCGAAAGTGAACTTGGCGTCTTGCCATTCCGGGATTTAGGACCAAGGCGAACGGTTTGCTGGATGGCGCTTGGCATCGAATGGACCGTCGAATTCGACAGTCAGCGTAAGCTGCTCCCTGCTATTCACGGCCTTCTTGCTGCCCTTCAGGTGGTCCAGGGCGAATTCGCTTCGGTTGACCTGAATATCATTCCCACGAAGGTGCTAATCAAAGTCGATACCGCCCCGGTCCCGTTAATGAATGTCCAAACCGAACCTGACAACGAAATTTTAAAGTGGCACGTCACTGTGCCAACCGATCGGCCAGACCATGCCAGTTTAGATGACGCCATTCTTGACGGTCTTTCGGTCGCGGTTACCATCATAGGCCAGGCGACGGCCCTGGATATTGATGCCTTTGCTGCTCGGATAGATGAGCTGTTTAAACGCGGTCTAAAAGCTCGGGTCTTCTCGGTTCGTCCGACGGAGGAGCTTATGGATTTCGTTCTGGCGCAAATGGACGGCGAGGAGGCATTGACGTCAATTGCATGTCCGGTAAAGAACCGCGTCGTGACGCCAATGGAATCGAAGGAACTCGCCTGGAGGTCTGGCCCTGGCCCCGGCTATACGAAAGAGAAGGCGAATCAAATACTCGTGAATCGGTATCGGGTCGGCGCCGATGCAATCCGGCTGTCATTGCCCAAAATAATTGGCGATCCTCGTGGTCAGGCATGGATCGCAAAGAGTCGTGAGGCTGGGCATCTGGACTGGTGTACGCTTGGCCTGTTGGCAAATCTGGTATGCAGAAATCAGACTGAAAGGCGTTTGGGGCGTCCGTTGAGACCAGAGGACGTTGCCTTATATACTGCGCGCATGCTTCGTTCCGAGGAAGAAGCCGACGGTGAGTTTGATCTTGGCGAGCTGACTGACGAGAATTTCGAAGCCCAATCTCGGGCGAGCTTGATGGCTGTTGCGAACACCTGGAAACTGATGTCGCATTTGGGTACCCCGGTTTTTGACGGTTTCAGGCGCCTACTCGACGAGCGGTATGGTTTTTCGTCCGATGATATCCCTCACGAAGATCCGTTTGCTGGAGCGACGGTCTAGGTCAACGCCCCATCGTACCGCAAATCCTCAGCAAACGCCAAAGACGATAATGACAACACAGCGAACGCCACCCGCTATTACCCCCTTTATTCGACAATTCGCGACCGAGGTTCGGAGCCGCGCGGAGCCGATTTATTTGCGCGTTCGCCCCGGGGCGGACGCGCAGCCGTTGGATTGCTTCTATAATGTCAAGCGAGAGGTGGATCGATCGGGTGGTCGCATGCAGTTCGGATGGGCGGTTTGGGAATGGCCAAAGGTTTTCGTCGAGGCAGAGCTTCACGCCGTCTATCAACCCTTCGACGGCGCAGCGTTCGAAGATATCACGCCTACAGATGATCCCGAGATCAAGCGCCGCCTTTTCATTCCCGATGATTCCGTGAGCTATGACTTTGAAAACGAAGGCGTCACGTTAGACAACATTCGCAAGGCGTATGTAAGAGACCCTTTAATTGAGGCTTTCTTGAACGCAGCGAGTGAGCGCTCTGCATTCAGAAATTCCATCCCGGGCATCGGTGAAATCCAGCTACAAGGCGAGATGGCGAGACAATGGACTGCGATCGAAAGCCGTAGCGCGGACTTGTGCATTCAACTGGCCAACAAGTATCTTGATCCGAATGCAAGGTGCATTTGCGGTAGCGGTCGGAAATTCCGCAAATGCCACGCCGCGTAATGTAGCGCTCGTTCAGCCCGCTAGGGATTGGCGGAAGTTTTACACGCTCGGGGACCAGTCGTTCTTGTCGCAGGCAAGGGCTACGCGATAAATTGAAACCGGGCGTCGCTTTGACGATTGCCGCCGTTCGGCCGCAAGCGTTGTAAGTCGCAGCCTTGGCCGCGCGGACATGACGAACCGCTAGTATCGCCAATCTCACTGAATCACTCGATTTTCGGGATGCTCGCCAAGTATTTCCCATAATTACTATTATACGCATTTTGACAAGCCTCTGACTCTACTATATAATCTGACAAGAAAAATGATCCAGGAGTTGGATAATGACAGTCAGATTATTGCGTGTTGATCCGACACGGAACATGGCGCGCTTTTATGAACTCGATATTCAGATAGGCCTCTTCGGTGATGCCTGCGTCATGCGTTATTGGGGTCGGATCGGGACGAACGGCCAAGGCAAAGAAAACTGGTTAGAGAGCGAAACCGAAGCCCTTGAACTGGCGCGCAAACTGGAGCGCCAAAAGCGAGGGCGCCGGTACACCAGTTCTATCCCCTCCCACGGTTAGCTTAATTTGTTATCGACAAAATGGCCTACCATCACGCGGATTGGCGGAGTGGCCTTGCTTAGCCTCACTTGTGTGGTCTTCTAACAAATGGCGCGGATCGACGCCGGCAGACACAAGGGCATCGCGTTGCAAGTCGACCACTTGACGCGCCCCTTCCGAAGAAACGAGCACATATCCAATCAGAATGTGCGGAAATCTCCTAAAGTGGAGTTTCCGTATAGTTGTCCATTCCGACAGGGTTTACCGTTCAAAATCAAGCTATATGCAGCCCGATTTTCGCCGCGGCAGGCGAGCTGGCGGAAAGCATGTGTTTTCCGACATGCGTCGAAGCTTGACATTTTGAATCTATATATGTAGAGTTATGAAATGACCCGCACCCAGAATGCTTCTCGACAAACACGCACTGTTCTCGCAGCCCTGCTGGAACGGCCTCATGCCTGGCGGTATGGATATGACCTTTCCAAAGAGACGGGCATAAAGTCGGGCACGTTGTATCCGCTATTAATCCGATTGAACGACCAGGGGTTACTGCAAGCGGAATGGCGAGAGGCCGCCAAGCCGGGGCGACCCGCGAGGCATGCCTATCGGCTGACAAACGCAGGTCGCGAACTGGCGGCAGCGCACCAGCCGGAAGGTGATCATCCGGCGAAGTTCATCGGGCCGAAGTTAGCGTAATGTTGCCAAAAATAATCATCGATTATGCGCTGCGCACTCTGCCTACCCATCGAGCGGATTGGGGGAACGCGATGAAGTGCGAGTTCGAACAAATTGAGTCTTCCTCGGAGGCATTCGATTTCGCCATTGGCTGTGCTTGGGCCGCCATTCAGGAAAGGACAACTGTTATGAATGCAATCACATCTGTCGGTCGCTGGGGAGTGGGTGCGGCGACTGTCCTGTACGGGGCATTCTTTCTCTGGGCCGCGGCGAATTGCGTCGGCGTACTATTCGGCCAGCAAGATCCATTCTACCAAATGCTAATTCGCCACCACCATTTCGACGCCGCTGCCGACCATGTTAAGGCATTACCTTATATTCTGCTGTTCAACCTCGTTATGGGCGTGTCCAATGTTGCGGCCGCTCTCTTCCTTGTAAGGCGAAACACCAAACCGTTTGTCATTGCATGTGCGGGCGTCGGCATGGCCGGGGTTACGCTCACAGCGATTGGCTTGGCGAATGGGGCGAAACTTGGGACAATTCTGACCTGGGCATGGCCATTGGTGCCACTAAGCATGTTAGTTTGTGCCTTTTGCGCGCTGGCGTGGATCACTAACCGGTATGCTCCCACTCAGTCGGCGGCGTAAGTAGCGTAACATTCACGGTTTGTCTGCTTATGCTACAAATCTGCGCGTTTCGTTAGTTCTGGCCTTCCAGAAGTCCGCGCTGGTGTTGCTTGAGGGCCTTCTGCCAGCCATGGATACCCAGCCGCAGAGTTACGCGTATCTCTACGATCGTGTCGCCATCGCCGAGAAGCGGCCACAGCGTTATGGCACACAGGGGCGGTGCACCGGACCGGCTAAATGGGAGCCTTATCCAAGCGAAAACCCGGATGGTCTCGATAAACGGCGTGCCGAGGTAGGGTTGAACAGCGAAGCTGAGTATATAAAGGTGTTCACTTTCTGCACAGCTGAACTGGCGGCGATGTCCGGGGGGTAAAGTCCGACAATCGTAAGGCCCCGGGGACCTGGGAATCGCGGAAGTTCTCCTTTTGTCCGCCTATGCTACAAAAATGCGCGTTTGGTTGTCGCTGGCCTACACGTTCAATCTGTTGCTTAAACTTCTTCGGCCCCTTTACATTGCCGCCCTGCCCCGAGCCTTTCCGGAAGGTCGCTCTCCAGGCCCTACGTCTGCGGTTGACAACTACACATGTAGACGATATGGCTACATGTGTAGACGTGGAGATGCCTGGTGGAACGGATTAGCGAGGGTGAACAGCGGATCATGGAGGTGTTGTGGCGAGAGTCGCCGCTGTCCGCCTCTGGCGTATCTGAGCGTGTGGGACCCGGTCAGGACTGGAGTATCAGCACCGTTAAAACCTTGTTGGCTCGACTGGTTACCAAAGCCGCCATTACGCATGAAGAAGACGGCAACCGATTTCTCTATCGTCCCCTCGTAACGCGCGAGCAGTTCCTGCGGGCAGAGTCTGGTCGGCTGGTCGATCGGCTGTGCGACGGACGTGCGGCGCCGCTTGTCGCGCAGCTGGCGGAATCAGGACGAATGTCGGAGCAGGACATTCTGGAAATCGAAGCCTTGCTGAAGGCGCTGCGCGCATGATCGACTGGCTGAAAGAAATCCTGCTGGCGTCCGCTCTTCTCATGGGCTTCGTGCTTGTGGCGCGCCGCCCGGTTGCGCTGTGGGCGGGCCCGAAGCTTTCATACGCGCTGTGGCTGTTGCCTCTGGTTCGTATCCTTATGCCGCCGCTGCCGGTTGGCGGAATGACCTTCCTGGACTTGTTTGCAGCAATCACTCCGCAGGCTTCACATATGGATTCGCCACAGCCACGCTTAAGCGATGTGCAGCTTTCTATGGGCAGCCAACATTGGGAAGGGCTGCTCGTGCTCGCGTGGCTGGGAGGCGCAGTAATCTATCTGCTATTTCAGCTTCTCCGCTACCGCAGCTTCCTGCAGGTGCTTGTAGCAGCCAAAACCGGCGCGGACTTTGAGATCGAGACAGTGCGGGTGTGGACGAGCGCTGCTGCCCAGGGGCCGCTCGCGGTCGGAGTATTGCGCCCCCAGGTGGTGCTGCCAGCGGATTTTCATAACCGCTTTGGCGAGGCAGAGCGCGAGTTGGTGCTGGCGCATGAGCTGATGCATCACCGTCGCGGCGACCTGGTTTCGAACATGGCGGCGCTGGTGCTGTTGTCATTGCAATGGTTCAACCCGATTGCGCATATCGCCTTTCGCCGCTTTCGCGACGATCAGGAATTGGCGTGCGACGCCGACGTCATTGCCGCTAAGGGCGTCGCCAGCCGGTATGACTATGGCCGGGTTCTGGCCAAGGCGGCGTGCCAGCGCAATAGCTGGCCGCTCTGCACCCTGAAACCGGCTGAGGTGCTCAAAGTCCGCCTGAAAAGCCTCGCCCAGGGGTACGAAGGGGGGCAGCGCCGCTTGGCCGGCGTGGCCATCTTTACGGTGTTCGCCGCCGTCCTGCTCCTTGTCTCGCCGCGCATGCCATCTGCGCCCAATGTCGACCTGACCCCCGGCGTGGAAAGGGTCTCTGTTATCACACCGGGCAGCCAGACCGTCAGCACCCCTGCCGCGTCTGACAGGTTAACGCCGCAGCGCTCGCCGGTCGCGCCCCGCATGACCGGAGCGCCCGATGAAGACAGTTCCTCAGCGGGAATGGATCCCGTGCAACGCACGGCGTTCGAGCGGTCGGTCGAGGCCACGACGATGCAGGGCGCGCCCGCGCTGGAGGCGGCCGTGGAAGCCCGTCACGGGCAAGCGAGACCTCACCTGCCAGCCTAGGCTCGCGCTCCGCTTACTCTCTAACCTTATTCTCACTCCACTCGACTGGAAGGATTTCCCATGCGTTTGTCCGTAGCTTTTCTCGCGACCGCCTGCTTTCTGGCTGGACCGAATGCCGTCCACGCTCACGCAAACGCTTCGCCCGCTCAAATCCATCCGGCGAAGGCGAGTGCGCAGTCACAACGTATCGACGCGCTGTTGGCACAGGAAATGAAGGAGCGCCGGATTCCGGGCGCGCAGGTCGCAGTCGTTCAAAATGGCCGTATAGTCTTTGCCAAATCGTACGGATTGGCGAACTTGCAGACACCGGTCCCGGTCAGTAACGCCACCTTGTTCTCGATCAATTCCGCGACAAAGTCTTTCACCGGCGTTGCAGCCATGCAGTTGGTCGAGCGCGGTCAACTCGATCTCGACACGTCAATTTCAGTCTACCTCGGCGATCTTCCCCCAAGCTGGCGCCCGGTGACTGTGCGGGATCTTCTCGCCCACATATCGGGCCTCCCCAACATTGTTGATCCACAAACCGGAGAGATGCTTGGAAGGAGTGAGGCCGAAGCCTGGACGATCGTTCGGCAAAAGGAACTGGAGTTCACGCCCCGGACACGCTCGAGCTACAACCAGACGAACTACCTGCTGCTCGGCAAGATCATCGAGAAGCTGAGCGGCGAGACGTTTCCGGCCTTTATCGCAAACCATCAGTTCGCGGTGGTGCCCATGCCAGGCGCGGGGTTTGGTGACTCTCGGGATGTCGTACCAGGCAAGTCTCAGTCTTACCGGTTTGATTATAGCGCTTCGCCCCAGGGGACATTGCGGCCGGTCTACGAGGAATTCCCCTCCGGTTTGCGTCCTGGCGCGGGGATAAACACGACGGCTAAGGATCTTGCCGCCTGGTTAGTGGCGCTGACGGAAGGCAAGTTGATCGGGCCAGATACGCGCTTAAAAGACCTCTGGTCGCCACCCAGGCTCGTGGACGGCACCTCGGCGTCGTGGGCCCTTGGGTGGCCCATCAGGACTCGGAAGCATCTTGTCATTCCAGGCGGCCAGGGTGGGGGGCGTTCTGCGTTCAGCGTCTACCCTGATCAGAAGATCGCCGTCGTGGTCCTGACCAACCTTTCGGGTGCCAACCCCGAGGATTTCCTGGACAATATCGCCCACCTTTATGCGCCGGGCATCCAGACGTCGGACGTGGCAAACCTACGCGACCAACTCAACAGTCATGGGTTTTCAGCGGCGACGCGATTGGTGGATGCTGCAATCCAGTCCGGAACGCCGCTCGATCTTCCGGAGGGTGAACTGAACAGCTGGGCTTATCGGCTCCTTCGCGCCGGCAATCATGCCGAGTCGCTGGAGATATTCAAACTCATCGTGCACCTCAATCCAGAGAGTGCCAACGCCCATGACAGTCTCGGAGAAGCGTATCTCGCTGCAGGCTATGTGGAACGCGCGATAGCGAGCTACGAAGAGTCGCTCAGACTGGATCCCGCGAATGCCAACGCAGCCGAGCAACTTCGAATTCTGCGCATGAGCCCCCAACGATGATGAGCGAATATTCGTTGAGGGCCACTCTCCGCCTCCGGCCACGCCGCGCCAGGAGCGGCAGCTGACCACCAGCAACTTCCGCTGACGGCGGCCATGTTGACCTGTATCCATGTCCGCAAAGGACCAAAAGCCGAAGACCATGTTCGGTTGGAAAGAAGTTGCGCATCGCTCGGCTATTAACGCGGATATTTTGTATTATGGGAAATAGCACAATAATTTCAATGAGTTAAGTGCGTTGACGGTCAATTTTTCACGGGAAATCTCTGGCGCAATCGCCGTTCATTGACAAGTAGCATTTAGATCCTATGCTAAAAGAGTAATGGTCAAAGCCCTGCTTTACATCTTCGCCGTCGTCGGCCTTCTGATCTCGCCCGTGTATGCACAGGCGGCCCAAAAGGATTGCGCCAGCATGTCCGGGTCGATGATGGTCGGCAAGTCGTCGAACTCAATTGCCTCCAATATGAAGACCTCCGACGACATGGCATGCTGTGACCACGGCAAGTCGGATACCTCGTCCAAAGACGCGGCCTGCTTCAATAATTGCATCGCCATGTGCGGTGTCAGTGTTTCTTCAGCTACAGACGTTTCTATCCTCCTGCCGGTGCTTGCCATCGAGCAGGTCTCCTTCAACGATAAGGCAGCACCCCTCTTTACCCAAGAGCCGAGCCTGGTCGTTCCTCCTCCCAGGTCTAACGCGTAACAGGCGGATTCCGCCATTGTTTACGCCCTTCAAGGTCCGACTGATCCATGCCTTCGTGCATCCAGCCCGATCTTGAATGTTTTTGCTTGACCGTGATGCCAAGTGCCGCGGGCAAGCCTCAGATTTGATTTGAGGAGATTTCTCCAATGACTATGCGTCAAACCCTTGCCACCACTGTGTGCGCAATTACCTTCGGCCTGCTGGCCGCCTCCGCAGCTTCGGCCCAGGACGCACCCGCTGTCCCTTGCCACAAGTGTGACTACCACACGGCGCCGCCTTCACCGAACCCGCACGACGTCATGCCCAGGATCGTCAAGGTTCCGTGTGCCCCGGCACTGATGGGCGATTGCCTGAAAACCGGAAAGTAATGCGTCGCCCCCTGCCGCCAAAAGCGGCAGGGGGCTTTCGACTTCCCTCTTCCCTTTCAGGATTACCTCATGCAATTTGTTTCCCCTGCGGTTCTCGCAGCCTTGCTGACGCCACTTGTGTGCGCGTCTGGGGCCTTGGCCGGGCCCATGACCTTCGATGCCGCGCTCAAGCTGGCTGAGCAATCGGCTCCCAGCCTAGCAGCGAAGAACGCTGATGTCGGCGCCGCCCGCGCGTCGGCCATTGCGGCCGGGCGCCTACCTGATCCCAAAATCCGTGCAGGGGTCGAGAACTTCCCGATTTCTGGTCCGCCGGCCGGCTCCTTTGTTAAGGACAGCATGACCATGACGACGCTCGGTGTTATGCAGGACATGCCCAGTGCTGCCAAACGCAAAGCCGCCCGTGGCCGCGCCGACGCCGATATCGGGTTGGCGCAAGCGGGCCAGGCGCTCGAAGCGCGCGATGTCCGGCTAAACACCGCCCTGGCTTGGGTCAATCTCTATTATGCCGAAAGAAAACTCTCCGCGCTCGACGAGGTCACCAAAGCGATTTTGCCCATCCGGACAAGTGCAGCGTCGCAACTGACGACCGGCGCGATCCGGCCTGGACAATCGCTTGATGCAGACCAGTTGTCGGCATCACTTGAGGATCGTCGTGCCGATCTCATCGCGGAGGTCGCCAAGGCGCGCGCCGAACTGGTGCGCTGGACGGGAGACGACACAGCCGACGTCGCTGGCGACCCGCCAGAGTATGCCGTTGACCCAACTGTCCTCCGCGCAAACCTCGACAACAACCCCACCTTGAGAACCTTTGGCGCCATGAGCCGCCAGGCGGACGCGGATGTCGCCGTGGCCCGCGCCGAGAAAAAATCCGATTGGGGCTGGGACGTCACCTATCAACACCGCGACGGGATGTACGGTGACATGGTCTCAACGGGCGTCACTTTCAGCCTCCCACTATTTTCCAAAAGCCGCCAGGACCCGGTGATCGACGCGCGGACCCAATCGGCGACGCGGGCACGGCTCGACCAGGATGCGGCGCATCGTCAGCTTCAGGCGCAACTCGATGCCGATCTGGCCGATCACGTCATGCACCATGACCGTATGATGCGGGCGCAAATGACGCTCGTGCCTTTGGCACAAAAGAAGGCCGACCTGGAAATGGCGAGCTATGGCGCGGGAACCGCCACCTTGTCCGACGTCTTAGGCGCACAACTGGCACTCGCCGAAGCCCGTATCGATGCCTTTGCTCGGCAAGCCGACGTCGCGCGAGATGGCGTACGGCTTAATATGACCTACGGGAGTAATGACCAATGAGCAGCAATCTCACATTCTCACGTTTGCAAATTGGCGTTGCGGCGGCCGCGCTCATTCTGGTCGCAGGTGGTGCCGGTTTTGGTGTGGCACACTTAGGCAAGCCATCACCTGCCAAGTCGATGGCGTCCGACGCAAGCAAAGGCAAGGTCCTCTACTGGTACGACCCGATGGTGCCGAGCCAGCATTTCGATAAGCCCGGCAAGTCGCCCTTCATGGATATGCAGCTTGTCGCTCGCTACGCAAACGACAGCGGCGGCGATGCGCGCGGCGTCCAGATCGATCCCGCCCGGCTGCAAAGCTTAGGGATGCGATTGGCAACCGTCGAGCATGGTGATTTTGCGCAGAGTTTCACGGCCGCCGGTGCGCTCGATTTTAACGGCCGGGACGTCGCAATTGTTCAGACCCGCGCCAATGGTTTCGTCCAGAAGGTCTATGGCCGCGCGCCAGGCGATATGGTCGGCGCCGGCGCCCCGATCGCCGACATTCTCGTACCGTCATGGGGTGGTGCCCAGTCCGAATATCTCGCCGTCAAACAGACCCATGACCCGGCGCTCGAAGCGGCCGCGCGTCAACGACTGGTCCTACTGGGTATGCCATCCGGCCTGATCGATAACGTCGCGCGCACTGGCCGGATCAGCAATGTCGTTACAGTCACCACGCCGGTCGGCGGCGCTATCCAAACACTCGATGTCCGCCAGGGCATGACGGTGAGCACGGGACAGACCCTGGCCCAGGTCTCAGGCTTGTCGACCGTCTGGCTCACGGCCGCCGTTCCGGAAGTGCAAGCCGGACGCGTCAAGGTCGGGCAGCCGGTGACCGCTGACCTGACGGCCTTCCCGGGCGAGACCTTTACCGGGCGCGTTTCGGCCATCCTGCCAACGGCCCAGGCCGATAGCCGTACCCTGAGCGTCCGCGTCGAACTGACCAATTCAAGCAGAAAGCTTCGTCCCGGCATGTTCGCCAATGTTCACCTCAATGGCCAGAGTTCGCCAGCACTGTTCGTGCCCTCCGAAGCGCTCATACGGACTGGCAAACGGACCATTGTCATGCTGGCCAGCGGTAACGGCCGCTACATGCCGGCCGAAGTGCAGGTGGGGCGCGAAGATGGCGACCGCACTGAAATCGTCTCAGGCCTCAATGAAGGCGACAAAGTCGTGGCGTCCGGCCAATTCCTGATCGATTCCGAAGCCAGCCTGGCTGGCATTGATGCTCGCCCCCTCACCAGTATGTCGGCCGGATCACCGTCTTCTTCAACGCCAGCCCTCCTTCAAACGCGAGGCGTCATCGAACAACTGACGGTCAATTCCATTACCCTCAGCCATGAAGCGGTCCCGGCCATCGGATGGCCGGCCATGACGATGACGTTCAAGCTTGATCCGCCGACGCTCGCCAAGGGTCTGAAGGTCGGCGATCACGTCGCCTTCGGTTTCGTGCAGAACCCTGATGGTCCGGCAATCAAGACGGTTCAGCCGATAGCGGGGGCACAATGATCGCTGGCCTTATCCGCTGGTCTGTCCAGAATCGATTCTTCGTCATCATCGGCGCCATTGCCCTTATTGTCGCCGGCGTCTTTGCCGTCCGATCAACCCCGGTCGATGCCCTCCCCGATCTCTCGGACGTTCAGGTCATCATCCGCACGCCCTATGCCGGCCAGGCGCCGCAGATCGTCGAAAACCAGGTTACCTATCCCCTGGCCACGACCATGATGTCGGTGCCCGGCGCCAAAACGGTGCGCGGTTATTCCTTCTTCGGCGACAGCTTTGTCTATGTCCTGTTCGAGGATGGCACGGATCTTTATTGGGCGCGTTCGCGTGTTCTCGAATATCTCAACCAGGTGCAAAGCCGCATGCCGGAAGGCGCCAAGCCGTCGCTTGGCCCGGACGCCACCGGGGTGGGCTGGGTTTACGAATATGCCCTGGTCGACAAGACCGGCCAGCACGACCTGTCGCAATTGCGATCCCTGCACGACTGGTTCCTGCGCTACGAATTGAAATCCTTACCCGGCGTTGCCGAGGTCGCCAGCATCGGTGGCATGGTCAAGCAATACCAGGTCGTGCTCGACCCGGTGAAACTGGCCGGATACGGCGTTACGCATGGCCAGGTCGTCCAGGCGATTCAGGCCGCCAACTCGGAAAGTGGTGGCTCGGTTCTGGAACTGGGTGAGGCTGAATATATGGTTCGCGCCGGCGGCTACCTTAAAACCCTCGACGACTTCCGCGCCATTCCGCTGAAATCCGCTGGCGGCATCCCTGTCACATTGGGCGATGTCGCGACCATCCAGATCGGCCCGGAAATGCGCCGGGGCGTCGCGGAACTCAATGGTCAGGGCGAAGTTGCCGGCGGCGTGGTCATTCTGCGTTCTGGCAAGAACGCACGTGAGACCATAGCTGCCGTCAAGGCCAAGCTGACCGAACTGAAGAAAAGCCTCCCGCCCGGCGTCGAGATCGTCACCACCTATGACCGCTCGCAATTGATCGATCGTGCCATCGGCAATCTCACAGAAAAACTGATCGAGGAATTCCTCGTCGTCGCGGTCGTCTGCGCCCTGTTCCTCTGGCATGTGCGCTCGGCTTTGGTCGCCATTATTACCTTGCCGATCGGGGTACTCGCAGCCTTCATCGTCATGCACAGTCAGGGCGTCAACGCCAACATCATGTCGCTCGGCGGAATTGCTATCGCCATCGGCGCCATGGTCGATGCCGCCGTAGTCATGATCGAGAACGCCCATAAGAAGATCGAGCATTGGGAGCACGATCATCCGGGTGAAGTGTTGAAAGGCGATGAGCGCTGGCGCGTTATTACAGACGCGGCGGCCGAAGTCGGTCCTGCGCTCTTCTTCAGTCTTCTGATCATCACCTTCTCTTTCATCCCCATCTTCACCCTCCAGGGGCAGGAAGGTCGGCTGTTCTCGCCGCTGGCCTTCACCAAGACCTATGCCATGGCGGCGGCGGCCATCCTGTCGGTCACGCTCGTGCCGGTTCTGATGGGCTATCTTATCCGCGGGCGGATACCCAATGAGCAGGCCAATCCGGTCAACCGCTTCCTGACCGCGATTTACCGACCCATCCTAGACGCCGCCATGCGGCGCCCTAGAACCACGCTGGTTCTGGCGGCCCTGGCCTTTGCGACGACAGCCTGGCCGCTGACCCGACTCGGCGGCGAGTTCATGCCGCTGTTCGACGAAGGCGACCTGCTCTACATGCCGTCCGCCCTGCCCGGCTTATCGGCTGATAAGGCCTCGGAACTCCTTCAGCAGACCGACCGGCTTATCAAGACCGTACCGGAGGTCGACACGGTTTTCGGCAAGGCCGGCCGCGCCGAAAGCGCCACCGATCCGGCACCCATGGAAATGTTCGAGACGACCATTCGCTTCAAGCCGCGTGATCAGTGGCGGCCAGGCATGACACCCGAGAAGCTGGTGTCGGAATTGGATCGGACCGTAAAGGTGCCGGGCCTCGCCAACGTCTGGGTGCCGCCGATCCGCAACCGCATCGACATGCTGGCCACCGGCATCAAGAGCCCTATCGGCGTCAAGGTCTCGGGCAGCAATCTCGTCGAACTCGACCGGATCGCTCAAGATGTCGAGACGGTGGCCAAGACCGTTCCAGGCGTCAGTTCGGCCCTGGCTGAAAGGTTGACGGGTGGCCGCTATGTCGATGTCGATATCGACCGCACAGCGGCGGGGCGTTACGGCATGAATATCGCCGACGTCCAGTCGATCATTTCGGGTGCGGTCGGCGGCGAAAATGTCGGCGAAGTCGTCGATGGCCTGGCACGCTATCCCATCAATGTCCGTTATCCGCGCGAGGAACGGGATAGTCTGGAGGGTCTGCGCAACCTGCCCATTCTGACGCCGATGGGACAACAGATCACGCTTGGGACCGTCGCCAAAGTCGAAATCGCCGACGGGCCGCCCATGCTCAAGACCGAAAACGGTCGGCCCTCGGCCTGGGTCTATGTCGATGTACGCGATCGCGATCTGGCGTCCGTCGTCGGCGATCTGCAGAAGGCGGTGGCCAAGGACGTCAAGTTGTCGCCTGGGGTCTCCATCGCCTATTCTGGTCAGTTCGAATATCTCCAGCGTGCTGTCGAACGACTGAAACTCGTGGTGCCGGCAACCCTCGTCATCATCTTCCTGCTGCTTTACGTCACCTTCCAGCGTTTCGACGAGGCGGCATTGATCATGTTCACCCTCCCCTTCGCCCTGACCGGCGGCATCTGGACGCTCTACCTTTTGGGCTTCCACCAATCAGTCGCCACCGGCGTCGGCTTCATCGCCCTGGCCGGCGTATCAGCAGAGTTCGGCGTGGTCATGCTCATCTATCTCAAGGATGCGCTCAAGGACCGCGGCCCTGACCCATCGGCTGCGGACATTGAAACCGCCGTGATGGAAGGCGCCCTTCTCCGCGTTCGTCCTAAAGCCATGACCGTCGCCGTTATCCTGGCCGGTCTCTTGCCGATCTTGTTCGGTCACGGCGCCGGTTCAGAAGTGATGAGCAGGATCGCTGCTCCGATGATCGGCGGGATGCTGACCGCACCGCTTCTGTCCATGCTCGTCGTGCCAGCCGCCTATCTGCTGATGCGACGTCGCAAGACCAAACCCTTACCCCAACCTCTCAATCAAAGGAGTTTCCCATGAGAGCCAAACTGATCACACTATCCATCCTGGCGATGGCTGGCCTGCTTGCCGCCTGTAGCCCCAAGCCGGCAGCGACCGAATCCGCTGCCTACGCCTCCGAGGCTGCACCAACCGCGATGTCCGATATGTCGGGTATGTCCGGCATGGCCATGGATACCGACGCAGGCGCGAAAATGGGGAACGGCGTCGGCGTGATCACCGCCATCGACAAGACTGCGGGCACTCTAACGATCAAGCACGACGCCATTTCCGCCGTTGACTGGCCTGCCATGACCATGGCGTTCAAGGCCACACCGCCTGCCCTGCTCGATGGTCTTAAAGTCGGGGAAAAGATCAAGTTCGACGTAACTGTCAAAGGTTCAGACGCTGAAGTTACCGCGGTTACGCCGCAGTAGGTAGTTGGAAAGGCGGCCCCAAAGGTCGCCTTCCCTCAGCCGTCCTTAGTGAGCGCACCCTCTGTGATCATGCTCCGAAACAGCATGTCGACGTCGACAGGGTGCTGGACCGCGCCACTGTCCATCCATCCTGTCAAGACGCCCATAAAGGCGCCGACGATGAAGTGGACTTTAAGCTCACGGATCTCCGAGGCCGCCCCCATTGGCGACGCCGCCACGACCTCCGTCCGCACCAGGTCGGCGATGATCTGGCGGATACTTCCGAGGCTTATCGTCGCGCCGTCGCTGCCCAATAAAGCCCGATAGAGGGGCAAGTGGTCGCGTGCGTGCTCGAACATGGTGAGACTAAAGCCGAAGGGCCTCGCCGCTTCGTTTTGTACCCCACTAAGCGTTTCTTTCTGGCGCGCTCGTAGCGCAGTCCGAATATGCTCCAGCCCTTTACGCTTCAAGTCATCCTTGCTGGTATAATGGCTATAGAAGGTTGACCGGCCGACATTGGCTTCCTCGCAAATGTCCTGGATCGTTGTCGCGTCATACCCCTTCCGCATGATCAAGGCGATGAAGGCGTGCTGCAACAAACCGCGCGTCCGCGAGATGCGGCGGTCCATGGGTGCGTGCAGCTTGTTGGTCATTTTTCCAGGTCCCCTTCCGCCATATGCCCATTACTGATCATCTCAGCCGAAATGTTCAGCAAAAGGTTTTTGAACACGATGTCCGATATCCTACAGTCAGTCCTGTGTACTGCCGGCTAGTCGTTCCGCCAAGGGCAACGTTGAAATGGAGGCGTTGATGGATCACGAGCGTATGCGTCGCCTGCATGGCAACGCGATTATGAAACGCGCCGCCTTCGATATTGCGCTCATGGCCAAGGCCGAAATCGCTGATGGCACCATAGCCTTCACCTTCGAGAAGCCACCGGGTTTCCGATTCAAGGCCGGTCAGCATGTGCGCATGACGTTGATAGATCCGCCCGAGACCGACGCTGAAGGTAACGTCCGCTTTTATTCCTTGGCCTGCTCTCCGCAGGACCCTGACCTGGTGTTCGCCATGCGTATGCGCGACACGGCCTTCAAGCGCGTACTCGCAAACATGCTGATTGGCGAAAAGGTCAAGATCGAGATATTGCTCAACGTACCGCCGGGTGCTTTTGCCTTACATGAAGACACGAAACGGCCTGCCATTATGCTCGCTGGCGGCATTGGCATTGTTCCTGCCTATTCCATGATCAAGGATGCGACGGAACGGCAGTTGGGGCATATGATCACCCTGTTCTATGCCAACCGCCGCCGCGAGGACGCCGCTTACCTGAGTGAACTCCAGACCTTGGCGGCGACAAATCCGAACTTCATCCTTGTCGCCACTATGACCCGGCCGGAAGCCTCAAGCCAGTCCTGGCAGGGCGAGACAGGCCGGATCGACCGAGCCATGCTGGAGCGGCATTTGAAGAGAGACCAAAAATCGATCTTTTACATCGCCGGCTTGCCTGACATGGTCGCCAGCACGAAGGCCTCTCTCAAAGCCATGAATGTCGGTCGGCCCAGCATCAAAGCCGAGGAGTTTTCAGGGTTCAATGGAAAAGGATCACACGGCATGCGCCATGGCTCACTCGGAAAACCCATCGGCATTGGCTTGGTACTCATCGTCCTCGCCATAATAGCCGTTCACCTCGGTATCATTGCCGCCATTTTCCCTCATATAGGCGGGCTATTGGATTTCAGAAACCCTATCGTCTACATCGTCGGAGCCGCCATCCTCATCGTGATCGCCGTTAAACTCATGTT
Source organism: Asticcacaulis sp. P2_C5 (assembly GCF_056404555.1). Classification (NCBI taxonomy): domain Bacteria; kingdom Pseudomonadati; phylum Pseudomonadota; class Alphaproteobacteria; order Caulobacterales; family Caulobacteraceae; genus Asticcacaulis; species Asticcacaulis sp. P2_C5. The sequence goes on along the minus strand of NZ_JBFUDU010000015.1, from coordinate 48,759 downwards.
CGTTTTCCGCGGACGTGGCACACACTGACCGACGCCTGGAATTTCTCATTGTAAATTGATGGTCGGACCTTGCAATATACCCCTCATGGGTATATATACCCCCATAGGGTATACTTTGAGGTCAAAATGTCTGAGCATCCGTCCCACTCCGAGCAACTGCCACGCCTAAACCGTGCCGCCGGGCAACTTGAAGGCATCAAGCGCATGGTCGGCGAAGGGCAATACTGCGTCGATATCCTCACCCAGCTTCGCGCTGTGCGCAGCGCTATCAAGACCATCGAACTCGGCGTGCTCGAAACGCATATGAAGTCATGTCTCGCCAAGTCCTGCGCATGCGGCGACGAAACGACGCGAGACAAGCAACTCGCCGAAATCATGGTTCTTCTCAAGAAGTACGAATAGGAGGCGACGATGTCACACGAACAAACGACCGGCTCCAAGCCTGAAGCCGGAAAGGTATCCTGCTGTCAGCACGAGAAGGCGGGAACAGCGCCCTCGGCACAGGTTGTTGAATCGTCAGGCGCTGCCTCCATCTACACCTGCCCGATGCACCCCGAGATTAGGCACGACGGTCCGGGATCATGCCCGATCTGCCATATGACTCTGATACCTGTCCAAGGCGGCGCGCCGGATGACACCTCTAAAACAGCGATGGATTCCGCAGGGGCCGCCTCGTGCTGCCATTCTCAAGTGGAAATGCCGGCGGCTGCACAAGATGGTCATGAAGGTCATGACCATTGCCACCATGACCCCCACGCGAGCGTTGGACCGCCGCCGGTCCCAAAAGCTGGCGAAGCCGTCATCTACACCTGCCCAATGCACCCGCAAATCCGGCAACAAGGTCCCGGGTCCTGCCCCATCTGCGGCATGGCGCTTGAACCCGAAATCATAACGCTCGACGAGCCGGAAAACCACGAACTGAAGGACATGTCGCTACGGCTTTGGATAGCGACCGCCTTAAGTGTACCCGTCGCTATCCTTGCCATGGGCGCGCACTTCGGTCTGTCGAAATACGTACCGGTGACGGTATCGCTGTGGATTCAGATGATCCTGGCAACACCCGTCGCCATCGGCTGTGGCTGGCCATTTCTGGTGCGCGGCTGGGACTCGCTGAAGACGCGCCACTTCAACATGTTTACGCTGATCGCATTGGGTGTGCTGGTAGCATGGGCCTATTCCGTCGTGGCGGTGCTTGAACCCGGTTTCTTCCCACACACCATGGATATGGGGCCGGATGTCTATTTCGAGGCGGCTGCGGTCATCACCGCGCTTGTCCTAGTAGGCCAAGTGCTTGAACTGAAGGCCCGGGCCCAGACCGGCAATGCCATTCGGGCTCTTCTGAAACTGGCGCCGGCCACGGCCCACAGGCTAAACGACCAGGATGAAGAGACCATTCCCCTAGAACAGGTGAAGGTCGGCGATCTCCTGCGCGTGAGGCCCGGCGAAAAGATACCGACCGACGGCGAAGTCACCGAAGGCACCAGTCACGTCGATGAGTCCATGCTCACCGGCGAGGCTATGCCGGCCACCAAAGGACCTGGAGATAAGGTCACCGGTGCTACCGTCAACCAGTCAGGCAGCTTCGTCATGAAGGCGACGCGTGTGGGCAATGACACCTTGCTGGCACAAATCGTCGCTCGCGTCGGCCAGGCCCAGCGCTCGCGCGCCCCGATCCAGCGCGTCGCTGATATTGTGTCGGGCTATTTCGTGCCGGCCGTGATCGCCGTGTCCCTTGTGACTTTCGTCGCGTGGATGTTTTGGGGGCCTGAACCGAAACTCGGCTACGCCATCCTGAACGCCATTGCCGTTCTCATCATCGCCTGCCCCTGCGCGCTGGGTCTAGCCACCCCCATGTCGATCATGGCCGGTACGGGCCGGGCAGCAAAGGAAGGTATCCTGGTGCGTGACGCCGCTGTTTTGGAGGCGTTTGAAAGTGTCGATACCTTAGTCTTCGATAAGACGGGTACTCTGACCGAAGGACGACCCAAGCTGATCGACGTCAAGACGATCGGCGGGTTCGATGCGGACCGGTTGTTGTCTTTGGCAGCGTCCCTGGAAGCCGTCAGTGAGCATCCGATCGCCGACGCTATCGTCAAGGGCGCGAAAGAAAAGGGTATGCCTACTTTTGCCGTGACCGATTTTACGGCGCCATCAGGCAAAGGCGTGACGGGCCAGATCGACGGCGCAACCGTTGCGCTGGGCAATGGCGCGTTGATTAGCGAAGACGGCACACTGGCCGCGCTCGCCCAGCCTTACCGCGACAAAGGCCAGACGGCCATCTACGCCGCTGTCCATGGCAAGCCGGTTGGCATCATCGTCGTCGCCGATCCCGTCAAGGCATCGACGGTCGAGGCGCTGAAAGCCCTCAGGGCCGAAAATCTGCGTCTTGTCATGCTGACCGGCGACAACGCAGCGACCGCGAAGGCCGTAGCGAAGGATCTCGGGATCGATGAAGTCGAGGCCGACGTCCTGCCGGGCGCCAAGGCCGACGTCATAGAACGCCTGATCAAGGAAGGCCGCAAGGTCGCTATGGCGGGCGACGGGGTCAACGACGCCCCGGCGCTTGCCGCCGCCACCGTCGGTATCGCCATGGGCAACGGAACGGACATCGCCATGGAAAGCGCCGGCATCACCCTGATCAAGGGTGACCTCGGAGGTATCGTCCGGGCGCGCGCCTTGAGCCGGGCCGTCATGCGCAACATCAAACAAAACCTGATCTTCGCCTTCGCCTATAATCTCATCGGTGTGCCGATCGCCGCCGGTGTTCTCTATCCGGCGTTTGGGCTGCTGCTCTCGCCTATCATCGCTTCGGCCGCCATGGCGTTCAGTTCGGTTTCCGTCATTGGCAACAGCCTGCGAATCCGGAGTGTCAAATTGTGACTGACGATGTTTATCTAAACTCCCTGGCCAGCAACCCGACTTGCAAACCATACCCTAGTGGGGTATATGAGTCTTTCGACATTTCATCTTAACTAAAATCGCATTATCTGGCGCTTCATGACCAAGGTGTGGACAAGACTGCTGATGGGACTGGTGTTCGTCTTTGTGACGATCACCTCGCCCCTGCATGCCCTGTCCATGACTGCAAATGCACACCAGACGGCACAAATCACTTCCGAAGCATCCATGCCAGGCATGAGCACGGAGTGTGCAAAGGCGATGGCGGCGCAAGCCGCAAAGGACGCGCCCGCCAAAAGCAAACAGGCGGGTCATATGGGTGGTGGCTGTTGTTCGAACGGCTGCAACTGTCCCCTAAGCCATTGCCCGGCGACACCGTCGTTGCTGACCTATCTTCTTCCGGCCGTCTTCCACATCGAGACGTCTTCGCTGGATGGACAGAGCGCGCAAGCCCTGCCCTCGTATCTTGCCGATACACTAAAACGACCTCCGCGAGCCTGATCCTGAAATCATAGACGCTATGCCTGTGCCTTTGCGCGTGCATTCCCGAGCTTCCTTGCGCCTAATCGTCGCTTGAAAGCGTGTCTCCTCCCCCAGGATTATCACGATGAAACACCTGCTCTCGCTGGTGTTCGGCCTGCTAGCTTTGGCGCTCACGCCAATGCTCGCTCAAGCCGAAACCCCAAATCACGTTCAAGAATACAATCTCACCATTGCGCGCCAGATGGTCGAGGTGGCGGGCAAGCCCCGCAGCAAAATCACCATCAACGGCACCATCCCCGGCCCCGTCCTTCATTTCACCGAAGGCGATGACGCGGTCATCCATGTCACCAACACGATGAAGGAGGACACCTCCATCCATTGGCACGGGATGCTGGTGCCTGCCAGTCAGGACGGTGTGCCTGGCTTCAACGGCTTCGACGGCATCCGGCCAGGCGAGACCTTTACCTACCGCTTCCACGTCAAACAGTCCGGCACCTACTGGTATCATGCCCATTCCATGGGCCAAGAACAGGACGGCCTGTTCTCGGGCATCGTCATCGACCCGGCACCTGGATCAAAGGACGCGGCAGAGGACGTTCACGCCGACCGCGACTACACGGTCATCCTGTCCGATGAGAGTCTGGAAGATTCCAAGGCTATCCAGGCCCATTTGAAAGCCTCGTCGGACTACTATCAGTATCATCGCCGCACCGTCGGCGACTTCTTCGCCGACGTCGGCAAGATGGGCCTCGGCAAGGCGGTCAAGGCATCTGCTCAATGGGGCAAGATGAACATGATGCCCACCGACCTCGCCGACGTCGAGGGCTATACCTTTATGGTCAACGGTAAGAGTCCGGACCAGAACTGGACTGGAATTTTCAAGCCCGGCGAGACGGTGCGCCTGCGGTTCATCAACGCCGCCAGCATGACGATTTACGACGTCCGTATCCCCGGTCTCAAAATGACGGTGATTGCCGCCGACGGCCAGCCGGTCGAGCCGGTCAGTGTCGATGAGTTCCGTTTCGGCAACGCCGAAACCTACGATGTCATCGTCGAACCACAAGACGACAAGGCCTACACCATTGCCGCCGAACCGATCGACCGTACAGGGTTTGCCATCGGCACACTGGCTCCGCGCGACGGCATGAAGGGCGATATGCCCGCTCAGCGGCCGCGTTCGATTCTCACCATGTCAGATATGAATATGAGCATGATGATGATGGAAGACCCGAAAATGGATATGTCGGCCATGGACGGTCCGAGCGGTTGGGCGGATGCCCATGCGCCTCAGGGCACAAAAATCCTCAGCTACAACGACTTGATCTACCGCGATACACAAGCTGATACCCGCGAACCGACCCGCGAGATCACTGTCCACCTCGACGGCAATATGGAGCGCTATATCTGGACGATGAACGGTAAGACGTTCGACCCCAATATCGGCATTCATGTCGCCTACAACGAGCGCGTCCGCCTTACCCTTGTGAACGAAAGCATGATGGCGCACCCGATGCACCTTCACGGCATGTTCGTTCAGTTGGAAAATGGCCAGCCGATGGACAAGCTGCCTAACAAACACACCGTCATCGTACCTCCTGGCCAAACCCTGTCGGTGATCCTGACCGCCGATAATGAAGGCACCTGGGCCTTCCACTGTCACCTCATGTACCACATGCTGTCCGGCATGATGACCGATCTCGTCGTCGAAAAGCCCGGCGCCCCGCCACCCGCGGCCATGCAGATGAGCTCTGGCGATATGAAAGGTATGGCCGGAATGTCGGGCATGGACATGAGCCAGCCCAGCCCCCCTTCCGCTCCCCCCGCCAAACCCAATGACATGAGCGGGCTGCAGATGCCTGCGTCGGACGCAAAAACAGCCCAACAAAGCGGAGCCACGGGTTCGGCCATGCCGGGCATGGATATGGATGCGAAGGACCAAGGCCCGCCATCGAACCCTCCCATGGTCATGACCGCGCCGGACGCCAAGCCCACTGTGTCTACCCCTGACCCTATGAGCGGCATGGCCGGAATGGATATGACGAAGACGCCAGAGGCCAAGGCTACCGCGCCGAAGAAAAAGGTAGCGCCTGCCAAGAAGAAAGCCGCGCCGAAACCAAAAACCGCCCCGATGAAAGTGGACGGTATGAACATGAGCGGGATGAATGGCATGAATATGGGCGGCTCGTCCGCCAGCACCAGCAAGGAGGCTTCCCATGCGCATTAATTCAAAAACGCTCATCTTCATGGCGTTCGGCTTTGGCCTTCTTGCCAACGCCGCGCGGGCAGATGAACCGGCAGCCATGGACGGCATGGCCAACATGCACAAACCCGCCATCTACCACATGTTTACCCTGGAGACATATCTCTCCAGGAAGAACGGTCTCGACAGCGGCGCCTGGGATTTCGATGGCTGGGCGGGTGGCGACACAAATCGTCTTTGGCTGAAAAGCGAAGGCGAGATCAGCGATGGTAAAACCGACAAGGCCGAGCTGTGGGCGCTTTACGGTCGTCATGTCGCGACCTTCTGGGACGCACAAGTTGGGGTTAGGACGGATTTGAAGCCGGATGTTCCCGGCGGCAAAGCTCATACCTTTCTTGCTGCCGGTGTGACGGGGATGGCGCCCTACTTCTTCGATACCGAGGCCCATGTGTTCCTGCGTGACGATGGCGCCCTGAGTGGCCGTCTTCGCTACGAGAATCACTGGCTGATCACCCAGCGTCTGATCATGAAACCAAGGCTTGAGCTGAACGTGAACAGCCGGAACGACGCTGTTGAAGGGCTCGGCACCGGCCTCACCGATGCCAGCATCGGCGTACAGACCCGTTATGAAATCCGCCGTGAATTCGCGCCCTATGTCGACCTGACCTATCGGCAGAAATTCGGCAGGACGGCCGATTACGCCCGCCTGCGTGGCGAAAAACCAACGGACACCCGGCTGAGCTTCGGCATCCGGTGGATGTTCTAAATCTCAAACGACCCCAAACCCAAAGGAAACTACCATGAAAAAACTCAACCTGTTCCTCGCTTCCGCAACCATCCTGGCGGCGGCCCTCGTCGCCAACGTGGCTGACGCACATGCCAAGCTGCAAAGTGCCATCCCGGCCGCCAGCTCGACGGTGGCCTCGCCTCCCTCGATCATGCTGCATTTCAATGAAAAGCTGGCGCCGAAGCTCTCGGGCTTCGATGTCTCCATGGGCGACGGCATGAAGGTCGATGTCACGCCCGCCGTCGATTCCAGCGGCATGATGCTAACCGCGCCTGTCAAAGGCAAACTGATGGCCGGCACCTACAAGGTCTCCTGGCATGCCGTGACGACCGACGACGGTCACCGCACGACCGGCGAATTCACCTTTATTGTAAAGTAGATTTGGCACCGTAAAGTAGGACGACCAGCATGTGGGCGGCAAGTATCGCGAGATTTGTGCAATATGCCGGGGCAACCGGCCTGTTCGGCGCCGTGCTGTTCTATCTCACGCTTCTTCCGCCCATAGGTAATGCTTCGGCCCGCGCTCTGCGCTGGCCGAAGCCCCTCCTCGTTGTCAGCAGCTTGCTTCTGTTCTTAGGCGCCTTGCTGTCACTGGCAGCCCAAGCCGCCACCATGAACGGTATCGCGCTCGACAGGCTCGACGTACCGTCTGTCTCCGTCGTCCTGACCGACACCCAGTGGGGCCACGCCATAGCCGCACGCATTGCCTTGAGCTTCGTCACGCTTCTGACCGTAATAATCATAAAGCCGTCACGGCGCCTATGGCAGGTAACGTGCCTATTGGGCGCAGTTCTTCTCGCCAGTTTCGCCTGGACCGGCCACGGCTCATCGACTGAGGGAGCCGGCGGCTGGGTCCACCTGATCGCCGATATTGCGCATATGATCGCGGCAGGCGTCTGGTTGGGCGCGCTGGCAGCCTTCCTGGCCTTGCTCTGCCTACCAAAGGTTCAGGACCTGGAACAGCAAACGGCATTATTCAATGCTCTGAGGAACTTCTCAGGGACGGGCTCCGCCCTCGTCGCCGTGCTCGTGGTCTCAGGCCTGATCAATAGCTACTTCCTGATTGGGCTTAGCCATATTGGACAGATATTCCAGTCAACCTACGGCATCCTCCTCACCATCAAGGTCATCATCTTCGCCGGGATGCTGATCCTGGCCGGCCTCAACAGGTTCAGGCTTACGCCCGCCCTGGAAAAGTCCATCGCCGACACCGACACCACACTCGCGATCGCGGCCTTGAGGCGGAGCCTCATCCTGGAAACATTCGCCGGGCTCTCCGTTCTCGCACTGGTCGCCGCCTTCGGCATGATGGAACCGCCGTCAGCGCTCTAACAACTCTTCAAAAGGTCTTCGGGGGCCAGATATGACGCACGACAAGAACACTTCAATCACCAGGCCGCAAGATTTGCGGCCACTCACCAGCCTGCGATTTTTCGCGGCCATGTGGGTCGTGGCATTTCATTTTTGGCCAAACCTGCAGCCCGTTCGGCCGGACTTCGTGGCCAAGGGATATCTCGGCGTCGAACTCTTCTTCGTGTTGTCGGGTTTTATCCTCAGTCACGTCTATTTGGAGAGCTTCAAAGCCAAACGGTTCGGCTATCGTGACTTCATCTGGGCGCGCCTCGCGCGCATCTACCCGATGCACATCGCGATCATCGCGGGCCTCGGCCTGTTAATTGGCGGGTTGGCCATGGCCGGTGTTCACGCCGGTGACAAGCTCATCATATGGTCTTCCCTACCGGCGCACCTGACACTTACGCAGGCCTGGGGGCTGGCGCCGCATGGCGGCTGGAATCATCCGTCCTGGTCAATCTCCGCTGAATGGTTCGCCTACCTGACCTTTCCTGCGTTTGCGACTGCGGCGGTCGCCCTTTGGGCAAGGCCATTTTTGGCGGTGGGTCTCGCCATCGTGCTTCTTGGCGCGCTCTACACCGTGTTTCCGATGCTCGCAGGGTTTCCGCTCACGGAGGCCACCATGTTCTGGGGCGCACTTCGCATCGTGCCCTGCTTCGCGCTTGGCTGTGCCATGTGGCTCGTTTGGCGGTCAGGCAGGATTTCATCTGTACCAATAACCTTGGTGATGGCCGCAGTTGGACTAGCGGGCCTGATCACGACCGTCCTGCTTCACGGGCCAGATATGGTATCAGTCCTGTTCTGCGCCGTACTAATCCTCGGTCTGGGTCTGGCGGCCCGCGCGGGATCGTCGGTCCTTTCGCAAGGCTGGCTGGTTTATCTCGGCGAGGTCAGCTTCGCCATCTACATGATCTGCATTCCATGGCAGTTGATCTACGTCGAGGGGCTGCAAAAGGTCGCGCATATCAATCCCGACGCCATGCCAATCTGGCTTTGGGCCGTGCTGGTCGTCGGTGTCATTCCGGCGGCGATGGCGCTACATCACCTAATTGAACTGCCTGCGCGACACTATATGCGGCTGCTCAAGTTTTCAAAATACCGGCCGACAGCGCCGGCGCACACGCCGATCGATTGAGGATACTGGTTCAACCCTTTGCCTTCAGCCGTAGGCGCCTAGAATTTCCTTCATTCTACGGCATGGTCATGCCCGAATGCATGTCACCCATTTGAGCATCATGACCGTGGTCGGACACCTGAGCGTCGAACCATATGTGCAGCGATTTGACCAACGCTGGGTCTGAAGTGGCATAGCGTAACTCGCCGCCGTTCGAGATATCCCGGTAGCTGTAACGAACGAGGCCCGGTCTCGCTTCGCGGATCGCTCTTAGACCCGGCATTTCATCGCCATGAATCTCGACCACTGCGGAAAAGTCTCCCTTTCGGAAATGATCGACGATTTCGCGCAGATGCCGACGTATCAAGACCAGGTTCGTCCGGTCTTTGCTGTCCTGCACGACCACGCGTTGCACACCCCCGTCGAGAGTCTTCACAAAGAAATGGGTCGTCGCTTTGAGATCGAACGGCATGACGATTGCACCGCGTATGGCGACCTCACCTTGCCGATCAGGATCAGCCGACGCCACCGCGGCCGTCAGTGCCGTCAGCGAAATCGCGAAAACAGCGGCGAATGCCGAGGCCAACTTGCAGCGAAACATGAAATCCATCCAAAATGGGTAACCGTATTGCCACGATCATATCGTTCTACTCAAAGCTGGCGTATGATCTAAATCATAGGACGGGGGTACGTTCGGTACGTGAAACGAACAAATCACTAAGCCTTTGTAGCTGCATAACTAGCGGTGGAGTCGCGCGTGGATTGGTCAGGCATGGGAGATGCGCATACAGTTTTGGCGGCTGTGCCTAGGAGGCTGGCCGATTGTACGCGGCAACGTCGATTGAAGCGTGGGCAAGCCCTATTTCGGATTGACGATCGCCCTCAGCATATCTTCTTCGTTCTGAGCGGCGAGTTGCGGCTGATCCGAACAGCATCAAGCGGGGCGGAAATTGTCCTGCATCGATCAAGATGCGGCTTTTTTGCCGAAGCAAGCCTCGATGCCGAGACTTATCACTGCGATGGCATCGCTACGAGCGATAGCGATGTCCTCGATTTTCCTCTCAGGGGTTTTCGTGCAGCCTTGGAGGACGACAGTGGCTTTAGCCATGCATTCCGCCAACATCTGGCTCGTGAGGTGATTAAATTGCGCGCGCGATCAGAAAGGCTCTCCCTCAAGACAGCAGCCGAACGCGTTGTTCATTTCGTAGAAACAGAAGGAAGAGATGGCATCGTTGCCCTCCCGTATTCAAAAAAAGCCTGGGCTGCAGACCTGGGCCTTACCCACGAAGCCCTCTACCGAGCGTTGGGCAAAATGGAACAGGCCGGAATGATATCGATCGAGGGGAGCAACTCTGTCGAAGTGAGCATCGTAGCCGATCCTCGGAAGTCCTTTGACACCGATAATGCGTAGTGCTCCCAAACCTTCCAGCGTGCCGTCAATGACGCTAGGCTTGTTTTCCCCTATCGCAATGCCGACAAAATAACTTCGATAGCCCGATCGATATCAGCCTCTCGCGTCTCAACACCGACCGAAAAACGAATGGCGCCGGCGGCCTGCTCGGCCCCGACGCCCATCGCGCCTAAGACGCCGCTAACGTCGTCCCGATCGCTGTGACAAGCTGATCCGGCTGACGCTGCCACTTGGTCTTTCAAGCCATCCAGCACGAACCTGGCGTTCGCATTGGGAAAGGAGACGTTCAAGGTATTGGGCAGGCGCCGTAATGGATGGCCATTCAACCTTAGTCCAGGCACTGCGGCCAAAAGTCCTTCATGCAATCGATCTCGCAAGGTTCGCATATGTTTCATGCGAGGGCTCAACTCAGTCTCGGCCAACATTGCCGCTTCACCAAAGCCGACAATAAGGGGCAGGTTCTCGGTGCCGGGTCGAAGCCCGCCCTCGTGTCCCGCGCCAAAATCCATTTGCGACAACACTATCGCGGGATCGCGCACCAATGCCCCTACACCTTTGGGCGCATAGAATTTATGCCCGGCGAGCGTCAACATATCGACGCCCAAATCACGAACCTTGACCGGTATTTTGCCAATCGACTGAGCGGCATCAGTGTGAAGAATAATGCCTCGCGCTTTTGTCAGGCGCGAAATCTCTTCGATTGGCTGGATCGAGCCGGTCTCATTGTTGGCGTGCATGACCGAGACGAGCCCGGTGTCCTCGCGCAGCAGCGCTTCAAACGAATCGAGTTTTAGACATCCCATATCGTCGACCGGAGCAATCGTGAGCGCAAATCCTTCCCGCTCCAGCATCTCCGCCGGTTCCATGATCGCCGGATGCTCGACCGCACTGATAACAATATGACGGCGATGGGTTGGCAAGCGACGGATCGCCCCGATCAGGGCCATGTTGTTAGCCTCGGTCGCACCGCCGGTGAATATGACCCATGAGGAATCGACCCCCACAAGGGACGCGACTTGCTCACGTGCTCGCTCGATGGCCTCGTGGGCCATGCGGCCTTGCAGGTGGGATGAAGATGGGTTGCCGTATATGCCACGCCAATACGGCTGCATCGCATCTACGACTTCCGCCGCCGCAGGCGTCGTTGCGTTGTAGTCGAGATAGATCAGGCGCTCCAGCGCGGCGAGGGTCATACTATCTTCTGCGAAAGAGCCTTTTTGTGGGTTTCACGCATTCTGACCGCCACGACGACACCTGAAAGGAAGGTCAGCGCGGCCACGGTCCAGATGGCTGCTGCCAAACCGAAAACATCGGCGAGGACGCCCGACAGAATCGCGCCTATGGCGTAGCCCATGTCTCGCCAGAAGCGATAAACCCCGACCGTCGAGGCGCGCCATCCGGGATGAACGACATCGCCAATCGCCGCCAGCAAGGTCGGATAAACCATCGCCGTGCCGATACCGATCATAACCGCACCCAAAGCAAAGACAGCGAAGGCGTGGCCCATAACAACGAACGCAATACCGACGGCCTGAAGCCACATGCCTGAGACGATGAGGGCTTTGCGGCCGATCCTGTCAGACAGGCCGCCCGTAACAAGCTGACCCATCCCCCAAACGGCGGGGTAGGTCGCCGCCAAGATACCGATTTGCGCCAGACTCAGTCCAGCGGCGGCGAAAACCAGGGGGAACAGACCCCACGCCATGCCGTCATTCAGATTATTGACCAGACCCGCCTGGGTAATCGAGGAAAGTGTGCGGTCGTTCAGCGTCGTTTGCCAGAAGATTTTAGATTGTGAGGGCGGCGCATCCTGGACATCCTGCCTGACCTCCAGTTGGGCGAAGGCCAAGGTCTCGCGGACGAGCAACGCAGACAGACCTAATCCAGCAATGACGAAGGCGATGCCGACGTAGAAAGGCTGGGGTCGCAGTCCATATCGCGCGGCTATCCAACCTGTACCTAGTGCGGAGAGGCCAACGGCCAGGTAGCCGGCAAACTCATTGATCCCCATCGCCAAGCCGCGCTGTTTCGGACCGGCCAGGTCGATCTTCATGATCACGGTCGTTGACCATGTCAGCCCCTGGCTAACACCAAGGAACAGGTTGGCCATCAAAATCCAACCCCAAGACGGCGCCCACATCAGCAGGAACGGCACCGGGACGGCGGTAAGCCACCCAGCGACCAGGACGATCTTGCGGCCATAGCGATCCGAAAGGCGTCCCGCGAGGTAGTTGGTCAGGGCTTTTGAGATGCCGAACACGACAATGAAGGACAGGACTGCCGAATGGGCGGCCAGTTTGAAGACACTCTCGGCCAATGCCGGCAGGATGCTTCGCTCCATCCCGACCATGGCGCCGACAAACCCATTGATCAGAACAAGAAGCGCAAACTGCGGCCAGTTTGCGCCAAGACCGAGAGCGATCGGCGTGCCGGATATCGCCTTTGGACGGTTCACGCGCCGACAAGACCCAAGTTGAGCGAAACGAGCTTGTCCATGTCAGCCGGGCGCGGCGGAATTTGCGCGGTCAGCGCCGTGACGAAAGCTTGCTTGTCCAAGGATAGTAGCGGATTGAATCGCGCCTCGAACCCGATCGTTGACGACGGCTTGCCGGACAGATCAGCTCCGCACGGGCTGCCGGATTGGTGACCGGGAAAGATTTCCAGATGATCCGGCAAGGTCAGCAAACGGTCATGCAGGCTTTGCCAGAGCGCCTCGGCCATTTCCATTTCCCGGCCAGCAAGGTCAGGACGGCCTACCGAGCCTACGAACATTGTATCTCCGGTCAGGACGAACCAAGGCTCCTCACCTCTTCGCAAGTCGGTGACAATGAGACAAAGGCTATCGGCCGAATGGCCGGGCGTGTGCATCACCTTGACTTGAACATTGCCGACTGAAATGACGTCGCTGTCCTTTAAGGGCGCGAAGGAAAAGCCAGTCTTTCCCTGATTGCTTTCGTGCAGGGCGTATTCCGAGCCCAAGAGCTTGGCCAGCGCCAATCCTCCGGAGCGATGATCGGCATGGATATGGGTATCGATCACATGGATTATCGCGACGCCCAGCTTTTGGCTCTGCTCGACATACCAGTCTTCGTCGCCAGCCAGTACGTCAACGGCAATCGCCTTGCCTTTGCCGGCACACCCCAAGAAATATGATAAGGAGGCGTCCGCATTTACACGTTGTCTAAAAAACATGGCGTCTCCGATGGCGTGAATGCGAGAGGTAAGACGAAACTGCCTTCCCTAACATTCCAAGATATGTTAGATTGTTTTATAGTTCCAACGTGATTATCAGTCAAGGCAATCTCATTGCAGTCATCAGCTGAAGACTTTTCATTCGCTCACACGCAGAACCGCCAGGTCAAGGACATGCTCTACGGCCAAGTGGCCATGATCGGCAAAGCCGTCGCGAGCCCCAAGCGTCTGGAATTGATAGAGTTGCTCTGCCAGGCGCCAATGACAGTAGAGGTTCTGGCGCGCGAGGCGCAGATCAGCGTGAAGCTGGCCAGCGCTCACCTGAAGGATCTGAAGTCGGCCAGACTCGTGAATGGGGAACGAAACGGCAAATATGTCGTTTATCGGCTTGCCAGCGAAGACGTCGCCCGTTTTTGGGTGACACTAAGGGTGCTTGCCGAAGCAAGACTTACTGAACTGAAAGGCGTCCTGGAAAGGTTTGCCGGCGCAAGCCACGAATGGGAAGGCGCCTCTCGCGATGATCTACTGGAGCGCGCGGCCGCTGGTGACATTGTCGTCATCGATGTCCGGCCGGAGCTTGAATTCCAAGCGGCACACCTGCCGTTCGCGCGATCGTTGCCACTGGCGGAGCTTGAGAATCGCCTGAATGAGCTGCCGCGGGACCGGCCTATCGTCGCCTATTGCCGCGGCCCGTTCTGCCTTATGGCGAAAGATGCGGTCCACCTGCTTCGAGCCAAAGGATTTGATGCTGTGAAGCTCGGCGACGGCGTTGCGGAATGGGCCGCCGCCTAAGACCCTGAAGAGGTTCCGCTCGATATCGATAAACGCTTTGGATGGATGTAACCGTTCCCAGGGCGAGTGCGTATTAAGGCGAGGGAGAGCCGGAATGAAGATTTTGCCACCTCATCTATTTTATGGGGCGATCGTAGTGATCGTCGCCCTAAACCTGTTTATTCCCAGTTTTAAGCCGGTGTCGACGCCTTGGAATTGGTTCATTGGCCCGGTGCCATTTCTTTTCGGGCTCGGCCTCAACCTGCCGTCCGCCCGCTTGTTCGGAACGGTCAAGACCAATCTCATTCCATATAATGATCCCAATGTGCTCGTGACCTCTGGGTGGTTCCATTACACGCGCAATCCCATGTACCTGGGTTTCGTGATGATGCTTTTCGGTGTTGCGATCGGTTTTGGCGGCCTTTACGGGTACTTCGTACCCATCGTCTTCGCCGTCTTCATGGATCGCACGTTTATCCGGTTTGAAGAAAAGGCGATGTCACGCGTTTTTGGCGCCGCGTATGACGAGTACCGCCGAAAAGTCAGAAGGTGGATTTGACCGCGCCCGAAATGGCTGCCAGCGAATTCGAAGACTCTCGACCTCTCCCGCCGCTTTCACTGAGTTTCAACTCTAATCTTGCTTTGTACTATCCTCCCCCCTAGGATAGCGCCATGAGCATACATTCCTCTCATCCAGACATTATCAAACGTCTAAAGCGTGCCCATGGGCACCTGAAGTCCGTCATATCCATGATGGAAGACGAGAAGGCCTGCCTCGATATCGCTCAACAGCTTCAGGCCGTTGAGAGCGCGATCACCAATGCGAAAAAGGCGTTTATTCGCGATCACATAGATCATTGCCTTGAACACACGATGGAGGATGGCGCCACATCCGAGGATGCCATCCGCGAGTTCAAGGAAATCACCAAATACCTATAGGAATAACCGATGCCGTCATTACCCGAATTGCTCCAGCAAGGAGCTGGCCACGCCTGGCTGTTCATTCCGACCGCGATCCTTTTGGGCGCGCTGCACGGTCTTGAGCCGGGTCACTCGAAAACAATGATGGCCGCCTTCATTATCGCGGTACGCGGAACGATTGGACAAGCGGTCATGCTTGGCCTTTCGGCAACGGTCTCGCATACCGCCATCGTCTGGATCGTCGCCCTGGGTGGTCAATACTTTGGGCGGCAGTGGGGGACAGAAGCGACCGAACCCTATTTCCAGATCGCATCGGCGGTTCTCATTATCGGTGTAGCACTTTGGATGCTCTGGCAGACCTGGAAAGAAAACAAGGCCAGCAAAGGCTCGGATCATCACCATCACGACGACGAAGTCCGGCAGATCAATACCGGACATGGTATCCTTGCCCTTGAAGTCTTCGAAGTAGGCGTCCCCCCGCGTTGGCGCATCCGCTTCGAGTCGGGCGAAAAATTCGCGGCGAAAGATGTCAGCGTCGCGACGACGCGCCACGACGGATCGACGCAAGTGTTCGACTTCAAGCAGAAGGGCGAATTCCTGGAGAGCCTCGAAGAAATCCCGGAGCCCCATGAATTCAAGGTGCGCCTGTCTCTGAGCCACGGTCATCACGCGCACGACTACGATGTCGAATTCAACGAGCACGACCACGGGCATGACCACGGCTCAGTTGCCGCAAGTGCGGACGACGCCCATGCGCGCGCCCATGCTAGTGATATCGAAAAGCGCTTCGGCGGCCAGAAAACGGTAACGACCGGTCAAATCATCATGTTCGGCCTGACGGGCGGACTGATCCCCTGCCCGGCCGCCATCACCGTACTCATCTTGTGCCTTCAACTGAAGCAAATCAGCTTAGGCATTGTCCTCGTCCTGTGTTTCAGCATCGGCCTCGCCATTACCATGGTGACGGCAGGCGTGGCGGCGGCCATCAGCATAAAGCACATCTCCAACCGCTGGACGGGCTTTTCGGCCTTCGCTAAGCGCGCGCCTTATTTCTCAAGCGCCCTGATCATCGCGATCGGGCTGTATATGGCTTATCAAGGGTTCACGGCTTTGAACAAGCCACATCCCGTCAAGGATCAATCCGTTGCGGTAGCTGGGACAGGCGGTCGATATTCCGCGCCAGTCCGGATCGGCGCCTAAGGGCCGACTAAGCCTGTGCACGAGCACCAAATAGGATGACACCCGAACCGATCAGGCAAATCACCAATCCCGCCATATCCCATCGGTCGGGCCGTTGGTGCTCGACCAGCCACAGCCAAATCAGGGACGAGGCGATGTAGATGGCGCCATAGGCGGCGTAGGTGCGGCCAGCCGCCGGTGAATCGACCAGCGTCAGAAGGTAAGCAAACAGGATGAGCGAGACAATACCGGGCGCAATCCAGAACGGCGACTTATGCAGCTTCAGCCAGGCCCAGAATGAAAAACATCCGGCTATTTCCGCAACAGCGGCAAGGCAATAAATCAAGAGCGTCTTCATATCTGTCCTTTGCCGCGCCGCGTCAGCCAAGTCTATTTGCAACCACAGGCGCCTTCGGAGGGGCAACTGCCTTTGCCGCAGCCCACCTTTGGCTTCCGTTTCACGATGGCCCTCACTACGAAATAGACAAGGGTGAAAGCCAGAAGTGCGAAGCTAAGCCCGCAAATGAGGCTGTCGAGACTTAAGCGGCCTTGAAAGAGACTCAAGCCGAATACCGAAACCCCAGCTACTGCAGGTATCAAAAGCGGCACGGTGCAGCAGGCTGCGCATGCCAATATAATGCCGATGATCGTTTTCTTGATCATTTTGTTCTCCATCTATCGAAGCCGTTGGGACTTGATATGTGAGGCGTACATCCTCAAGTAACTTGAGGTTCAAGGACTATTTGGAGCGCAAGATGATTTCGATCGGAGAGTTGGCGAGGCGCGCCCAATGTACCGTGCCGACGGTTCGCTACTACGAGTCCGTTGGTCTCCTGCAAACCCCTCAGAGGCGCGAGAGCGGCCACAGGGCCTACGACCGAAAGGACTTGGGACGCCTTATCCTCATCCGGCGCTGCCGCGACCTCGACATGCCGCTGGATAAGATCAAAGAATTGCTGGCGATGGAAGCGAGCGGCAAGCCATGTCAGGAAACCGTTGATTTCTTCACGGCTCAGCGCCAAGCCATAAAGGCGCGCATTAAGGCTCTTGAGGACCTGGATTTCACCCTGTCTCTCTACGTTGATCGTTGCCAATCCGGCTGCATGCAGAGCGGCCTGCCCTGCGAGGTCTATAACGACATGGCCCAGTAAACGATCAGGCGATCAACTCTTCCAAAACCATCAGGATTAGGAAGCCTGCGAAAAACATCGCCGTCACCCAGGGCCTGTCGGGCGTCTCATGGGCTTCGACGAGCAATTCCTCAGTGACGAGATAGAGCAAGGCGACCAGCCCGAAGGCGAAAAAGCCAGTCAGGATGGGACTAGGCAGGGTGGCGATCGGCGTCGCCAGCAACGTGCCGATTGGTAGCAATAAGACGAGCGCTCCAGTGATACCGACAATCTTTATGCGAGAGCGGACCGTTTCGCTGAGTTCGTTGGCGACCGTCAGACCCAAGAACAAGACCTCCAGGGTCAGCGCAATCGTCAGAAGGATGCCAACCTTCGCGCCCGCCGCAAAGGCAATCCCGAGTACCAGGCCGTCGATCAACACATCGACGCCGACCATGGTCAGTAGCCCGACCGGCCCCTTCACAATGGATTCAAGCTGCTTAACCAGCAGCATGACAAGGACACCAATCGCGCCGCCTATGGCTGTGGCCCAAGGCGAGCCGCCGTGCATCACACTTGGCAGGATTTCACCTGCCGCTGCCGCGAATACGACGCCGGCAGCGAAATGCTGTACCGCACTGACGATGGTCGGGCCGGGCTTGGCATTGACGGCGACACCCGCACCGAGGACCGCCGCTCCGACCGGCACAAGCGTATAGATCCAGGTCGAAGCCATCATTGCGATTCCTTTTCTTGGTTAGGCTTCAGGATTGGCTGGGCTTTGGCAGGTCGACACGTCTCAGCAAACGCAAGCCGTTGCCCACGACGATGATGCTCGCGCCAACGTCCGCGAAAACCGCCATCCACATGGTTCCGTAGCCGATCAGGGTCAGGACCAGGAAGACCGCCTTAAGACCTAGCGCGAAGGTAATGTTCTGGATCAGCACGGCCCGCGTCTTGCGCGATAGCCGGACGAAAACACCGATCTTGCGCAAATCATCATCCATCAGCGCGACGTCCGCGGTCTCGATCGCAGTATCGGTTCCCATGGCGCCCATGGCAAATCCGACATCGGCTTGCGCCAAGGCAGGCGCATCATTGATGCCGTCGCCGACCATGCCGACCTTGCCGTCCTTTGCGTACTTTTTGACAGCCTCAAGCTTGTCTTCCGGGAGCTGGTCGCCCAGCCCCTCGTCGATACCGACTTCCTTGGCGATGGCCTTCGCGGTGTGCGTATTGTCTCCTGTCAGCATCACCGTCTTGATGCCGAGGCTATGCAGTTCCGCGATGGCACGCCGGCTCGACTCCTTGACGGTATCGGCCACGGCAAAGGTTGCCAGGACCGCCGTTTCATCGGACAGCACGATCGCTGTCTTGCCGGATGTCTCCAGCCGGGTTAGGCGGGCCTCAATGTCCGGCGTGCAAATCCCGCGCTCATGGATCAGGCGGTGATTGCCGAGATAATAGGTTTTCCCCGCGATCTTCCCCTTTACACCGCGGCCGGGCAGCGCTTCGAAATCATCAACCTCGGGAATTGCCACACCGTCATGTTCCGCAGCGACCGCAACGGACCTTGATACCGGGTGATCGGACCGGCTGGCCAAGCCAGCAGCGAGTTCACGGTGATGCTGGCTGTCACCTGCGTCGATCGATTCAAAGTCCGTTTGCACGGGCTTGCCATGGGTAATCGTGCCAGTCTTGTCGAGCAGGAGCCACTTCAGCTTGCGGCCCTCTTCCAGATAGACACCGCCCTTGACCAATATGCCGTTCTTCGCCGCAGTCGCCAGACCGCTGACGATCGTAACGGGTGTCGATATGACAAGCGCGCAAGGACAAGCGATGACGAGAAGGACAAGCGCCTTGTAGATCCACGCCAACCAGTCGCCGCCCATCAACAGAGGCGGAAGGATAGCAACGGCCAAGGCAATGGCGAAAACGATGGGCGTATAGACCTTGGCGAATTGATCGACGAACCGCTGCGTAGGGGCCTTTGCCCCCTGAGCGCTTTCCACCGCTTTGATGATCTTGGCCAGGGTCGTCTCCCCGGATGCAGCCGTCACCTTATAGTCGAACGCGCCCGATTCATTGATGGTGCCGGCGAAGACCTGGTCCCCCTCCGCCTTATCCACCGGCAAACTTTCGCCGGTGATCGGCGCCTGATTGATCGTCGTGCGCCCGCTGACAATCTGTCCATCCAGACCGATCCGTTCGCCTGGCTTGACCCGAACGAGAGCACCAAGCACGACCGACTTAACATCGACGTCCTGCCAGCTCTTGTCTGCCTGTTGAACGGTGATCGTATCCGCCGTCAGCGACATCAATCCTGCAATGGCGTTGCGGGCACGGTCAAGAGACTTGGCCTCGATCAATTCCGAAATGGCAAACAGGACCATGACCATGGCCGCTTCCGGCCACTGGCGGATAATCAACGCGCCTGTCACCGCGATACTCATCAGCGCATTGATATTGAGGTTCCGGTTCGCAATCGCGATCCAGCCCTTCTTGTAAGTCGTCCAGCCACCAAGCAGAACAGCGGCAATTGCCAATGCCGCAGCCAAGGCTTCCGGCATCTCCATCCAGTCGGCGATCTCAGACGAGACAGCGAGGACACCGGCAAGCGCTAAAGGCCACCAGGCCTTCTTAGGCTCTGGGGTCAGGTCGCTCGCGTGCGCGGATTGGTCTGCGCCCTGGACTTCAGGCGTGAACCCAAGCCCGCGGATGCCGGTCAAAATGGCGTCGAGGGCTTCCGGCTCGTGCACCACAGTGAGCACACGCTGCATCAGGTTGAATTCAAGACGCTTTACAGACTTCATGCCGCCGATTTTATTCTGGATCAGGGCTTCTTCGGTTGGGCAGTCCATTTGCATGATGCGGATGAAGGAAACCGTCCCCTCCCCCGTCTTGACGGACGTGCTCAACGGCGCAAGCGCGTTCGCGGCCGCATGCGAATCGCAACAGGCGTCCTCATGACTATGACCGTGGCTATGACCGTGATCGTGGTGATGTTTATGATCATGTTGATCCTGCGAGTGGCCACTATGATCGTCCGCTTCGTGAACTTCATCTTTAGGGTGCTCACGGCCATGGTCGTGACTATGATCGCCATCGACGCCTATGGCTTCCGGCGTCCGCGAAATCACCTTGGCAACCTTGCCTGTCGCAGGCGCCAGGCCCAGATCATGATCACAGCAGCCGCCAGAATGTGCTTTATCGGCTTCGTCGTGCCCCTTTAGATCATGGCCGTGTTCCTTGTGCCCGTGGGCCGTGTGGTCATGCGCGACGTCATCGTGTAGGTGGTCAGGTGACGCTGCGCTCTTGGGCTTCGGGTCGTCGATCATAATGGACTCCAATCCTTATTGCTGCTATTGGACACCTTGAAGTAACTTTAAGGTCAAGCATAAACCGGAGATTTTGATGAAAATCGGCGAGCTGGCGATGTCGGCTAATTGCACAACGGAAACCATCCGGTTTTATGAGAAGGCGGGCCTGCTTCCGAAGGCGGACCGCACCCATGGGAACTACCGCGATTACGGGAGCGAACACCTGAAAAGGCTTCGCTTTATCCGCAATTGCCGCGCGCTCGACATGACCCACGAGGAAATCCGCGCCCTCCTGTCGACGATGGATGGACCGTCGGACGGATGTGACTCGGTCGTGACCCTGCTGGACGATCATATCGGCCACGTCGAAGTACGGATCAAAGAGCTGCAACTGCTCCAGGAGCAGTTGGTGGACCTTCGCCAAAAGTGCCGGACGGAGGCGTCCGGCGAAACCTGCGGCATCCTGGTCGGGCTGGAGACGATGAAACCCGAAGCCACAGGCGACCGGCACACGCACCTTGGGTGAACATGACAGCCTTGGCATGACGTTAGACCCCTTCGTCCATGGGCTGGCTGGTCATTTTCGAGCAGATTTCACGGATGCGCCGCACATGGTCTGCTGCTTTAGGGCCATAGCGCCTGGTCTTTTCAGCGATCAGGCCTCGGCAGTCTGAAGCATAGGCCACCTTGTCAAGGTCGGTGGCCGTCCGCATCGCCCCGCAAAGCCTGAGCATCTGCCTGACCTCGGGGCCTGGGTTGTTCCGCATTTGGCTGCGCCGCCGCTCGCCAGCGCTTTTATATTCCGCGGAATTATGGGTGGGCCATTCCGCCTCGCGATAGCAGGCATAGGCGAGCAAGGTTCGTGCTTCCTTATCCGACTTACCCACCAATCGCTGATCGAGGGATTGCTCCGGTGCAGAGGCGCAACTCACGAGGAAGCTCGCAAGACTTACGATAACTACCAGGCGCTTCATTTTGGCCCCTCATCTGATTTCAGCACTTCCACCGCCTCAAGCGTAATCAGCCCGACGCCTGGAATGTCGTCGATCGAGGCAACGAATTCACGCAGTCGCGTCTCTTCGTCGACGATTTCGATGACGAGCGACTGGTCGTCTTCCAGGATGTGACGGCGCCTCAAATGTGCTTTCCGGCCAAAGCCAACAAGGGCTTGCAAGACTGTGGCGCCCGCTAGCTTGGCATCGCGGGCACGGGTGGCGATGACGGCAAAGACCTTGTTGTCGCCGAAATACGCACTTTCACTGGTGTAGATTCTAAGGAGCTTCATGGTCTGGCTCATGGCCTTACCTTTCAAAATGGAGGGACCACATCCCGGTTTGTCCGCCGGGATGTGGCTTTCAGTTACTCGGCGGGACTTTCAACTGCTGGCATCGCCTGCCGGCGCTTGTTCATGCGCTCGCCCAGTCCCAATACGACCTGCGTAATCGCAGGCAGGACAAGCAGGGTGAGCGCCGTGGCCGTGACCAGGCCGCCGATAACGACGACAGCCAAGGGCTTTTGCACCTCGGCGCCAGTTCCGGTGCCGAGCGCCATGGGGATGAAGCCGATAGCCGGGACGAGACCGGTCATGATAACCGGGCGAACCCGCTCGATCATGCCTTCGGTGATGGCCTTGCTGAGTTCCATCCCGGCTTCGATCCGCTGCCGAATGCTGGTCATGACGACCAGACCGTTCAGCACGGCAACGCCGGACAGGCAGATGAAACCGACCGCCGCCGAAACCGAAAAGGCGATCCCGGTCATGGCGAGCGTAAAGACTCCACCGGCCAGCGCCAGAGGCACCGCGGTGAAGACGGAAATCGCCCGTCCGAATCCGCCCAGGGCCATGAACAAGAGTCCGAAGATGGCGAGGAAGCAGATCGGCACGACAATCGCCAGACGATCCGAGGCTGCCTTCAGGTTCTGGAACTGACCGCCCCACTCCAGGAATGAGCCGGTTGGCAGAGCGACAGCCTCGACCTTAGGCAAGGCTTCGGTCACGAACGAGCCAACATCCCGGCCGCGCACATTGGCCTGAATGACTATCCGGCGCTTCCCGTTCTCGCGTGAGATCTGGTTTAGACCTTCTGTAAAGCGGAATTGCGCCACCTGAGACAGCGGGACTGACCCTCTGGCGTGCCCCCCTTCTTCGGGTAACATGACGGGGAGCGCCTTGAAGGCGTCCAGATCGTTGCGCGTGCTTTGCGGCACACGCACGACGATGTCGAACCGGCGGTCACCCTCGAAAACGAGCCCCGCTTCGCGTCCACCCATGGCCGCCGACACCGTATCGGCGACCTCTTCTACCGTCAGGCCGTAACGCGCAATAGCCGAGCGGTCGAACTGAACGTCAAGCGTCGGCGAACCGGCCGTCTGTTCGGCCTTAACATCGGCCGCGCCTGGGATGGACTGAAGAACGCTGACGATTCTGGCGGCCGAGGCCCCCATCGTGTCGAGATCGTCGCCATAAAGCTTGATGGCGACATCTCCCCGAACCCCAGCGATCAGTTCGTTGAAGCGAAGCTGGATCGGCTGGCTCATCTCATAGGATTGACCAATAAGACGGTTTGTACGGTCTTCGATGCGCCGGACGACATCGGCTTTGGTCTTGACGCCCTTCGGCCAATCCTTTTTCTCCTTCAGAATGACGAAACCGTCGGAGATATTCGGCGGCATGGGATCGGTCGCCACCTCCGCCGTCCCCGTCTTCGAGAACATCAGCTCGACTTCCGGCAGACTGGATACAGCCCTTTCCACGCCCTTTTGCATGGTCAGGGATTCTTCCAGCGAGGTCGAAGGAATACGGCTCGTCGACAAAGCGATATTCTTTTCGTCGAGTTGCGGGATAAACTCCTGGCCCAGCAGCGTGAAGACAAAGCCGGACAACACGAAAATGCCGATGCCGCCGGCGATGAATGGCCACGGCTTAGCGACGGCCTGGTGCAGGACCGGCTCATAAGCCGCCTTGATCTTGCGGATGATCCAGACTTCCTTTTCGGTGACCTTGCCACGGATCAAAAGCGCGACCATGGCGGGCACGAAGGTGATCGACAGGATGAAAGCCGCCGCCAGAGCCAGGATCAGGGTAATGGCCATGGGCGAGAAGGTCTTGCCCTCGACACCGGTGAAGGTGAGTAAGGGGGCAAACACCAGGAAGATGATGGCCTGACCGTAGACGGTCGGCTTGATCATTTCCTGGGTGGCAAGGGTCGTTTCCTCCAGACGCTCCCGCAAGGACAGGATTCGCCCTTGATGATGCTGGCGCTCGGCCAGCCTGCGCAGGCAGTTTTCGATAATGATGACAGCCCCATCGACGATGAGGCCGAAATCCAGCGCGCCAAGGCTCATCAGATTGCCCGACACCTTCATGCCGTTCATGCCGATCGCCATCATAAGGAAGGAGAACGGAATGATCAGAACGGCGATAATCGCCGCGCGGACATTGCCGAGCAGCAGAAACAGAGCCGCTGCGACAAGGATCGCGCCTTCGAACAGGTTCTTTTGAACCGTCTCGACGGTCGCGCTGACGAGTTTGGAGCGATCAAGCGTGGGAGTGACCTTGAGACCCGGCGGCAGGGATTTCTTTATGCCCTCGAGCTTGTCGCCGACGGCCTTGGCAACCGTTCGGCTATTTTCACCGATCAGCATCAAGGTTGTGCCGATGACCACTTCATGGCCGTTCATACTGGCGGCCCCGGTACGCAACTCGCCGCCCAAACGGACAGTGGCCACATCTTTCAGCGCCACAGGCAAACCGCCCCGCGTGGCGATGATGGCCTGATTGATCTCGTCGAGGGACCGGATGCGGGCATCGGCCCTCACCAGGTAAGCTTCGCCGGAGCGGTTGAGGAAGTTGGCTCCGACCGACAGATTGGCCGCTTCCAGCGCCTTCGCGAGTTCCGTGAAGGAAACGCCGTAGGCGCTCAGCTTCACCGGGTCCGGCTCGACGATATATTGCTTCTCGAAGCCGCCGATGGAATCGACGCCGGCGACGCCTTTGACGGTGCGAAGCTGGGGCGAAATGATCCAGGTTTGCACGGTGCGCAGATAGGCGGCACGCGAGACCTCGTCGGTCAGATGATCGCCTTCCGGCGTCAGAAAGCTGCCGTCGGATTGCCACCCGGGCTGACCATCGACGACCTTGGCGCCCTTGCCGTTGGGGTTGGCATAGTCGATGGCATACATATAGACCTCGCCAAGCCCGGTCGTGACCGGACCGATCTGCGGCTGGGTGCCTTCAGGCAGGCTGTCTCTCGCTTGGGCGATGCGTTCGCTGACCTGCTGGCGGGCAAAATAGAGGTCGGTGCCCTCACTGAAGATCGCGCTGACCTGGGAGAAGCCGTTGCGCGACAGGGATCGCGTCGTCTCCAGACCAGGAATGCCAGACAAGGCCGTCTCAATCGGGAAGGTAACCCGCTTTTCAATTTCAACAGGCGACAGGCCAGTGTCGATCGTGTTGATCTGGACCTGCTTGTTGGTGATGTCCGGCACGGCGTCGATCGGCAGTTTGGTCAGCTGCCAGGCGCCGAACGCGCCAATGAGCAGCACGATCAGGAGGACAGCCCAGCGTGCGCGCACGCTAAGCGCCATTAGGTTTCCTATCATGGCTATTCCTCCTCGCCTGCGCCCTTGCCCAGCTCGGCCTTCAGATAGAAGGCGTTACGCGTGGCGATGGACTGACCGGAGGTGAGACCGGCGGTAACTTCGGCTCGGCCGGCGCTGCGTTGGCCGACAGTTACCGGGGTAGCCTTGAAACCATCCTTGGTTCTGACGAAAACGACATCGCGGCCGTTTACTGACTGTACCGCCTCATCCGGCACGACGATCGCTGTCGATTGGCTTGTGACCGCCGGGAAAAGTCGTGCCCGCACAGAAAGTCCAGGCTGAACCCCGCCGCCGCCAACAACATCGAGCACGGCCGTTGCGGCTCGCGTTTCAGCGTTGAGCGAGGGCGTGACTGAGCGTACCCGGGCTTCAAGCGTTCGGCCGTCCGGCATGTCGATAACCGCGCGGTCGCCGGCCGCCACCCGCGGCATATCCGATGCCCCGATCGCCGCCTCGATCTGAACCAGGTTTGGATCCGAGACTCGGAATAGCTCGGTCTCGGGCTGAACAAAGGCGCCAAGGCTGGCCGTGCTCGACGTGACCTGTCCGGATATTGGGCTGGCAACGATGACACCGTGCCCGTCGGAGGTAATCCGTGCCGCCGAAGCCGCCGACTGGGTGCGTGACACCTCGGCTTGCGCTGCCGCGGCATCCGCCTGAGCCCGCTCGTAATCGACTCGCGCCGAAACGCCCTGGTCCATCAGGGTTTTCTCCCGGGTCAGGTTGGCTTGAGCTACACGGGCACGGGCTAGCGCCGTCGTGCGGTCCGCCGCGATCTGGCCGGCATCCCGGCTTTCAATCAGGGCCAGGGCTTCGCCGGCCTTCACCGGATCGCCCAGACGTTTGTAGATACGCGATATCGACCCTGCGGCTCTGGCGGTCAGCGCCGCCTGGCCATTGGGTGTTGCCACCACCTGCGCCTGCGTGATGATTTCCGAGGACAGTCCACCGGCACTAATCGTGTCCACGGCGATATTGGCAGACGTGATCGCGTCTTGTGACAGCTTCAAGTCGTCAGTTGCTTTTTCTTCGACAGCGGCCGGTGCCGACGAAGCCGGCTTGTCGGCGGTGCAGCGCGCCAACCCAAAACCGCCCGCGCCGACAAGGACCAGCGCAGCAGCGGCAGCGCCATAACGATATGCTTTATTCAATTTCATGACTTGTCTCCCGAACCCTGCGGGTCTCCGAATGGGGTAACGCCGCGCAGCCGAGCGAGTTCGGCTTCAGCATTGAGACGATCTTCTCTGGCCTTGAGCGTTAGATTGCGAGCATCGGTGAGGGTGCGGCGAGCGTTCAGCACTTCGCTCAACGGCAGTTTGCCAGCTTCGTAACCGATGCGGGTAAGCCTGTAGGCTTCCTGGGCGGTTTGTTCGCTATCGTGAGCGGATTTGACGCGCGTGAAAGCTGCCTGAAGGCGGGCAGTTGCCGACTGGATATCCGCCTGGGCGTCCAGGCGGGCTATGTTGACCCGCTGGTCGGCCGCCGCCAGTTCGGATTGTACCGAGCTGATATTGCCGCGATTACGATCAAAGATCGGAAAGGGCACGGATACCCCACCTACGAGGGCGCGGGAATCGTCGGCCGCCAGGCGCCGGACGCCAAGCGAGACGGTAACATCCGGGGCCGAGCGGGTCTGCTCAACGCGAACACGCTTGGCCACTTCATTGCGCTCGGCCTGCGCCACTAGATAGGCAGGGCTGTTCAAAGGATCGCCCGGCGCAATCGGCTCGCCACGGTCGGCGTGTGCGAGAAGGCTATCGGTAATCGAGGTGAACGGAACAGGCGAATCCACCATGGCCGTGAGCCTAGCGAAGGCGCTGCTTCGATTGGCCTGGGCTTCATCGACATCGGCTCGGGCGGCTTCCACCCCTGACCTGGCCTGCACGGATCGCAGATCCGCTTCCTTACCGGCCTTGACCATCGCGTCGGCAACGCGCGCATCGTCTTCCGCCAGGGCCAGCGAGTCCTTCGCGAGTTGGAACCGTATATCCGCAGCTTCCGCGGCAGCATAGGCTTGCGCCAGATCAAACGCGAAATCGCTCTGCGCCTGAGCGGCCTTGGCTCGGGCCACATCGAGGCCGGCGCGACCGGCTTCGACGCGCGCGCCGCGCTTACCGCCCAGTTCGATGGTCTGCTCGATCGCAGCCGTCGTCTCGGCACTTCGGCCGCCGGAGTAAGGTCCACTACCGCCAAAATTCTCGACGGTCACATTGACCGTTGGGTTGGGAACCGCCCGGGCCTGACGCGCCAGGCCTTCGGCTTGTCCAATAGTCGCTTGTGCCTCTTTCAGGCGAGGAGCAGCCTGTGCCTGTCGGAGCAACGCGGAAAACGCGGGCGCCGGGTCGGCCAGCGCGAACGTGGGAGCGAGCACAATCGCGCTCGCGCCAAGGAGCAGCGCCCTGAGCGCAACTCCGGTATGGGATGTCATGATAAAATAACCTCGAAAATGAAACCAAAAGCGCCCGCGACGGAGCGCCACGTCGAGCGTGTTGATTAGATTTTCGGAGGCTGGTCGGCCTGGGAGGGATCGATGCCCTGCATCCGGGCGACGGACGCCGGACCGAACGACGAGACATAGGTCACACCTGGACCGGCACTTTCGGCGTCAAATGCGACAGTTCCAGAAGGTGTTTCTGAATAATGGTGGTGGTGGTTCATTTCGAGGAGGTCATTCCCCTCCCCGCCGTCGTCATGCACTTTGCCCGCTACGCAATCCTTGTCGCCGGGCTCACAATTGCAGACCCAGCCCCCATCGGGCAGCTGGGTGTCACCGCAGGCCATATGTGCAAAGACAGCAACGTTGGCTTGAGCCGTAGTCGCCCCCATACCGAGCGTAAGGGCAATGGACAGCAAGGCTGCCCATGTCCAAAGCCGCGACAAGAAGGTTTTCGACACCAGTTTCAAAAATTCGATCCAAGGCGTGCTGGACACAAGGGCCCAAGTTCAGCGAAATAGGTTACGATCAGGTGTCTCGTGTTGAACCTTGAAGTAGGTACAGAGTCAAGGCCGCTTTCGTCCACCGCTATGGTGCCCGTCCATCGGTGGAGAACAAGGACCTATAGGGCAGCCCAGTCGTCCAGACCCTTACCCGGCGCGTAACCTTCGAAAAAGAAGCGCACTGGTACATCTAGGATCACGCTTAATTCAAAGATCATCGCAGCACCGATTCGGCGACGGCCCGCTTCCATGTCGCGATAATCTTGAAGTCCAACCCCGGCACGATAGGCAACATTGTCTTCGGAAAGCCGAAGCAAGGTCCGGCGGCCGCGAACGCGCGCGGCAACATACATGTCCACTGATCGTAATTGCGAATGCGGGTCCAAGTCCGGCACGGCTAACTCCGGCTCCTGCGGTTCGCCCCCGCATTGAGCCTCGAATGATCCTGGAGATCGGGGAGTTAGAAAGCCGAGTATCACCACGGCCCCTGTGGCCTTTAGCCGAGGGCCTGTTGCATACGCCACAGGCTCCCCGACCATATAGGTCAAAGGAGACTTGTGCCGGAATGGCCGGCAGCAACCAGTGATACATTGGGCTTTCTACGACCCAGGGCCGCGCGTACGGCCCCAGGATCGATATAAGGGAAATCCGTCGGAAATTACATAGATTTTTCGGAACGTCAGGCCTTGGCTCGCCAGTCTTCGATCAGCCGGCCGCCTTTTTCATTCTTGCTCGCGGACAGGGCGTGAAGGGCAGAGCCCATAACCATGCCATAATAGCCCATCGCGTCCAGCGAGAGCTGGGCGAGACCTTGGGAATGAATGAAGTTTGTAAGGCCCCAGTATCCACGCAGGAACGAAGCCAGGTTCTTGTCCGGAACCTGACGCCAGCCTTTAAGGCCGACGGCATGATGGCAGTAGTCCTCAAACGACCATTGTAACGACCATTCGAAATCACGATCGAGTCGGTCACCGGTCGCGGCATCGTAAAGGCCTTCCAGCGTCTTGCAGGGGTCGTCGTACTGGTAAAAGTAAAACCTTCCAACAGACGAGAAGACGCTCGGGAACATGCCCCGAACCACACCGAAATAGTCCTCGATGGCCGCAAGCGTGTTTAACCGCCCCGTCGCCGTAAAGGGTGTCGGTTCCTCCCGATCAGGTATCATTACCCCTATCCTCCCCTATCCTGATATGATCGGCGCCTCGCCGCCCAAATCCTTCCTGAGACTGTCGAAAAAGTCGCCCCGAGTGACGCGGCTATTCTTCAGGCAAATAACATCGGTTGACGCTACGGCACATTGGATTTCATCCGCCGCACGAAGGATGACCTGATGGAAGCGAAGTTTCGCGCCGTGGCGGTCTGCAGACAGCCGAATGAGGACTTCGTCACCGGACCGCAATGATGCCGTGAAGTCGAGCGTCATGCGGGACACCATCAGGTGCAAGCCTTGGTCGACCAGCTGCCCGTATGCGAAGCCGTGCGCTTTCAGGAAGAAGCTGCGCGCATGCTCAAGGTAATTCACGTAGACCGCATGGTTGACGACGCCCTGACTGTCGACCTCATACTCACGGACCTGAAACCTGACTTCGAGCATTCACCGTTCTCCAAAAGGCCCTGAGTGCCAATCCTCGCCGAAGGCGTCAACCCTGGAGCCCTATGGAACACTTGCATCAGTGAAATTACGCCGCGGCCAAGGTTCTTGGCTTCATGACCATGGTGGGATTCTTCAGCTCGAAATCGTCAGGCAACGAGATGACCAGAGCGTCGTTTTCGATGGCGGCTTCACATTTGCGCGAATACTTGCCGGTCGAGACAAGCTGCCGAACCGAAATTTCGGCGCCCCTGGCCTTCTTGTCGTGAATGTCCCAGCCGGCACTGGCAGGCACGAGGCGGACCCGCTTCTTTCCAGGCGCCATGCTGACCTGGATTTTCACACGCTTTTCCTTCCACTTGAGCTTGTCGAGAAGCTTCGGATCAAGCCTGATCTGCAAGGCCGTGACGCGGGTCACGACCTTAACGCTGAGATCAAGTTCATCGTTCGGAACTAGGTCATTCCAGTCCATATTAATCCATCCTTTCATTTTGATGGTTGGCGTGGCTACAGAGCCACAAGTTTCTGATTCAACGAGTGTTTTAACTATCAGGCCCTTGTGATATTCGCCTGTTTGGGCTACGAACAAACCGTGATCGTCCGGGAGGTTGTCCATGGGAAACAAGTCTTCAAAAACCAGGGGAACTGAAGTTCTTCCCGGTGTGATTCTTACGCCTGAGGCCCAGTCCATTCTCAATCGACAGCTGAGCCGCAAGATTGTTTGGGGATACAAGGGGACGAGGTTTTTCTTGATGGCGCTGGCGCTGTTGCCTTTATTGGTCTCAGCTGTTTTCGCATTTGTCGCTATCCGTTCCGGCGTTTTATCCTTTCGGTCTGTTCTTGTAGGGCTTGTTTTAATTGGCGGACCGCTTGCCATCTCAGCCTGGCTTTTCAGCCGCGCCCGTCGGTATTAGTTGTCACTCTTCTTCCCCGTTAATCCGTCCCAGGTCTTCTTTGCCGCGTGGACAACCTTCCCACCCGTCTGTACGGTTTGATCTGTGATGTTAATGTGCTCTCGGACTTGCTGATCGCCGAGGTCTTGCTCGGCTTGCGCTACGCCGGTTTGAACCTTGTCTGACGTGTCCTGCGCCAAGGCATTTCGACTATCGAACGCCGCAGCCTGCCGGCTGCCGGCCAGCGAGGGCACTGGAACCCCCTGCCAATCCGAGTTCGGCGGCTGCGCGGCGGCGGATTTTCTTCTTCCGCTGCGCGGCTTGGCTTGTGCTGGCGCGGCGGACTGCGGACGTAGCGGAGCATCGGTTGAAGCGATATCCGTCGCCCTGGCAGCGTCCGCCAAGCTTCCCTTGACTGGGGCAGCATTCTCTACCGTAGGCGCGGCGAAATATTTGGCCGCCAGGCTTTCGGCCTGCAGGCCATTGTATTCCTGGGCGAGCGCCATGCCTTGCTTAAGATCCTGAGGGTTGGCGCCGACCCAGAGCCGACGTGCGTCCGAGACGGTCAGTCCCTTGCCCTGGATCATCCAGTTGAAGAAGGCTGTGCCTTCGTTGCCTGAGACATTTTCGCTTCCATTGCGCACATTGCTGGCATCCTCGGACAATCGTGTGCCAGTCGCACGGAGCTTCGTCGCCGTGTCGGTTATCGACTGAAGCGACGAGAAGCTCGTGGAGTCGACATGGCGGGCGCCCCGGTCGGTTGAATGCGACCGGTCGTAAGCCGATCGCGCCGCGTCCGTGCTGACCCGGTTATGGGTATCACTGATGTCCGTTGAGAGGGACTGGGACAGCGAAAACCCGCGCTCGTTGGACTTGGACTGGGTCGCTGTAGTGGACGCGTCCTTTGACGCCTCGCCTTTCACACCCGCCTTCGCCGAAGCGAAGCCGACATCTCCGCCGGCTTCGGCTTGCGCATAGGCCGTCACACCGGCACGTGTTGCCTCGGCATCGGCTTCGGATTTACTCAGGCCGTGCGACGTCTGGTAATAGCGCGAGAGTTGCTCGAGATCGCTGATGACGCGTCCGGTCGATGCCTGTTCTTCGCTCGACATACCGGACAAATTGACCGTGCCATCGCTCCAGCCGCGGAAAACCTCGTCCATGATCGATTTAGACCGTGTTCGTCCGACGCTCACCGCATCGGTCAGCGACTGACTGTCATCCAAATAGCTCTGCGAAGAGCGCGACAGAATCTGGCTGAAGCCTTCCTGCCTGGCAAGGTCGAGTGCTCCCGAACTCAAGGCGGCGTTCGCCACGGTCAGGCCGTTAGAAAAGCGGCTCAAGGTGACGCCATCGCCGCCGACGACCGTCGCCCGCGACGAGTCTTCATACCGGCTGGTCACATGCTGGTTGGCGTTGACATTGTCCCAGCTATGATTGTCGATGGCGGTATTGCCGAGGCTCCAGTTGCCGGAGGTCAGCGAGGAGGATGCGCTTTCCGCGCCGGACCGGAAATTGCCAAGAAGCGCTTCGCCCTGCGCTCCGACCGCCATCGCGCCCTTGGTCAGGAGACCGGCGAGAACCGGGATCATGAGCATCATCGATCCGGCCAGCGTGCAAACGTCCTGGTTTGCCTGGCTGGCCGCGTCGAGCGTCAATGCGTTGAAGACGTGTGTGTTGCCGGCGCCGAATGTGGCTTCGGACATGTGGCTGTAGGCGTTGGACATCATGACCTTATGGAGGATCACGTACATGGGTCCCCAAAGCTGGAGGTAGACGAAACCGGCCAGATAGCCCTTGACCATTTCCACGCCGATCTTTGGCAACAGGAAAAGCGGGAAGATGACGGGGAAGATTCCGATGAAGAGAAGCTCGATCACGATCTTCAGGTTGACGACCGCCTTTTCCGCTATGACGCCCAGGAGCTTCTGCGTGTTGTGGGTCTGGAGCTCGGCCATGGTCGCGCCCAACACACCGGTCGAGTCCCCCATATAGCCCTTCAGGCTGTCGTTGAGCATATTACGAGCGACCGCCTGCTTTACGATCGTAAGGGCGTTTTGGCTGGAACCAATAGCGGTCGAGGCCACGTTCGAAACATTGGCTTCCTCGGCCACCATGCCGGCTTCCACGGCATCCGGGTCGATCGAGGCCACAAGGTATTTCTGAACGCTTGGCAGGTCACCCTTGAAATCCGTATCCACGGCTGTTGCGAAATCGGTGCAGGCCTTAAGCGAGGTCGAGCCGTCCGTATTGGTGTAGCTGCCCATGCGGGCCGGATTCGCCGTGGCAATCAGCGTCTGCCACATGTCGGCCGACCGGCTCAAAGTGTCGATCGGCACGGTGTTGTCCTCGATATCGTAGAGCGCGCAGTCCTGGAGGTACGCCCGCATGTTGAGCGCCGTGCGCTGGTCGGACGGCCGAAGCGCGTCGATCTTGGCAAACATCTTCGCCCCGAAGATCATCCCATGGGAGGAATAGGCGCTGTCAGCGGGATCACCGAAGGCCGTCTCGGTCAATTTGATGATGCGGTCGCCGACCTGGCTGACCAGCGATGCCGAGACGCCGACACCGAGCGGCACATTCGCGACGGAGGGATAGACTGCGGCCGGGTTCAGCCTGTCTTCCACCTGGACCGTGACTTT
Organism: Asticcacaulis sp. P2_C5; assembly: GCF_056404555.1. Taxonomy (NCBI): domain Bacteria; kingdom Pseudomonadati; phylum Pseudomonadota; class Alphaproteobacteria; order Caulobacterales; family Caulobacteraceae; genus Asticcacaulis; species Asticcacaulis sp. P2_C5. Next base: position 15,356 of record NZ_JBFUDU010000015.1, on the reverse strand, counting down.
GGGCACCCACAAGATGCCGTAGAGAATGACCGCGAACATGTACCAACGAAGTATGGCGCCGATGTTGAAGTCCGTCACCGCTTTGACGATCGCCATCACTACGCCCAGAACCAGGACGAGACGGATCAACGAATCCATCGCGTTGGCACCGGACATCAGCGCCACCGCGTTGAAGATGTCGTGGTAGAGCGAGCCCGAACCGTAAGTCCTGAATTCCCACATATCAGCCCGCCGTCTTCGAACTGGTGTAAAGGATCGACTGTGCCAGACGCGAGGTCGTATCGGCCGCGATATCTTCCTCGAACATGCGCGTCCGCGCGATCAATTGCTGTACGGCCGTGATCCGGTTTTCAATAAGTTGCTGACGTTGATCCAACCGGGCGATGATCTCGTGCATATTGGCGCGCCACGCCGTCGTCGTGTCAGCGTCTGTGCCGATGACGTTGTCCGAGGCCGCCGCGACCGCGTGCAGGTTGGCCTCCATCCAGCCGATCAGGATGTCGGTGGCGATGGCGTCGGCATACTTGTCCATCTCGGCCGCGGCGAGGTCTTTGTTCGCCGCCACCTGGACCGAGGCAATTTTGTAAAGTGGGATCGTGGCGAGGCCGAGAAAGTCGACTTCCTGTGAACTCAACGCCTGCTTTGCAATGATCTTGCCGACGATCGAGTCGATCAGTGTCGTGACTTTTTTCTTGAGACCTGAAACGTTGACGGTTTCGCCGTAGGCAACGACCGACAGGCATGGGTCGTCGTTACAATGGTGGATCTTGAGCGTGCCACCGTCGAGCAGGGTCGAAATCATTCCGTCACTGTCGGCGTCGGCTTCCAGGGTCTGGATGTTGGGCGAGCCGTCCTTCGACGTGACGATGGTCGTCCCGGTCAAGGTCATGATCGTTTCGGCAAGTTGTCGGTCCCCTGAAAACAGGGGATGCTTCATCACCGCTTCCCACGCGACATTGCGATTATAGGCCTGCTGCTGTCGCACGTCGTCCGAGGCGCTGTTGATGGTCGATTCCGCCTCTCCCCCAAAGCCGCACGCAGCCCGGGCCGCCGCTTCATCCGTATATCGGCCCTGCTGAAGGCCGATTTCCATGCATGACTTGAGCGCGCCCGACGGCAGGGCGTTGACGGCGCCATTGACGAGCTGCTGCGCCGCTTCGCATGAGTTGATGGCGCCGAGATTGGCCTTCTGGACGATGTTGAACATCTGCTCGATTTCGTTGCCGAGCAGTTCGGACAGGCTCTTGACCGCCATCTGGAACAGCAGACCCACCGCGTTCTGCCCAATGGCCTTGAACGTCGCCACGATCTGGTCGGTATTGATGATCGAGAAGCTGCCGCCGTAGATATCGATGCCGCCACAACCAGCTTTTACCGACGGCAGGGAGACCGAGCTGATCTGGGTGTTGTATTGTGGAGCGCGGTAGGAATAGTTGCCGAGCGTGTAATAGCCGGCCTCCTGGCCCTTGTAGGCCGAAGGCCCCGCGCCGTTGGAGCTCGACAGACTGTCATTCCAGAAACTGTCCATGCTGCCGTCAACGCCGGCGGCAGCGGAACTGACGCCGCCAAGGACGAGGGACAGCGAGGTTATGACGAGGAGGATGGTTTTCAGCATGATGACACCTCAGAAGTCCTGACCCGGCTGGGTCGCCAGGGTGATGAACAAACGGTCGGCCAGTTCGTCGACGGAAAGAATGCCGGCCCCCAGATAGGTCAGGCAGCCCTTCGGGTTTTCACACGGGCGTAAAGTGAAGACCTTGCCGTCCGAGACGGTCACGGTCGTGGGACGGGCGCGGCCCGCTGCGTCGAGGCTTGGTTTCTGGAAGATCATGTAGGCCGGCGTTACAGGTTGGGTTATGCCCCACGCCTTGAGCTGGCCACGGTCCACCACGAAGTCCGCGAATTCCGGATTTGGCGCGCCGTCGGTGGAGATCGGCTTGATCTTTACGCCGAAGCGCTGACCGAACGCCCGCACGATTGGGCTCGCCGCGCGACAAGGCGCGCAGGAGCCGCGATAGATGTAGAAGATGCCGATCTGGTCATAGATCCCCCGAAAGAAGAGGTCGCGATCGGTATTGCGCGTGTCGACCCACTCGGTCTTTGCCACGTCACCGATCGGCCGCTGGAGCGTGTAATCGAGATTGGGATCGGACCAGACCATTCGGCGGGCGACGTCGGCGAAGGTTCCGGATTTGGCCATGGTCTGCTGCTCGAACGCATAGTACCGGCGGACGTTTTCGTCAGTCGGGTTCCACACGGCAATCAAACGAGCCCGCTCCATATCGGCCTTGAATTTCTCTGCGGCCGCCATGTCCTGGTCGTCGGCTCGCGCCGCTCCCGCCGGCATTTGCTCAGGAGCCTGCGTCTCCGGCGCGGTCTCGTCGTCATGGCAGTAGAACCATGTGCCGAGGTTCCGGTCACAATAGCTGTTGGCATGACCAGTATCAGGGGCCTGCGCCGCAGTTTGGATAGTTGATTGCTGGGCTGCCACGGGCCCGGGCGCCGCCAGGACGACTATGGCAAGCATTGGACAAAGGCATTTCATTTGACGGCCCTTTGCGCGCTGTTCATGGAATTGATAGACGCCGTGATGGCCGCGACCGTCGAATTCGGATCGTTATTAGCGAGCTGGCCGAGCTTTTCGGAGTAGAAGTCGGAGAAATCGACGTTCGTCAGGTCGATCGCCTGGAATTCCGCGATGCTGAAGCCCCCGCACTGCGGCCCCTTGGCGTCACCCCAGGTCTTGCCCAACTGGTCGTGTCCCGCCTCTTCGACGATGCGAGCAAGCACCGAACCGTAGCAGCAATAGGCCATCTTCTTTTCGAGGCAGCCAAACAGGCTCTTGTTCGAGCAATAGGTGCCGATGTAGTGGCAGGCCTTCTGCGACTGCTCGGTAGCGAGTTTCTTCTCATCGGCATTGCAACGTGTCAGGTTCAGGTCGTTCAAAACGCCGGAATCCTTGCAGCAGTTGGACAGGCCTCCGATCGACTTGCCGCACTTCAGGCCTTCGCCTGAGAAAATGGTCAATCCGCCGCTGGTCCCGTAGCTGTCCGATGCGCCCTTGAGAGCGTTGAGCGCCGACAGCGCCGCAGGAAGATCGTTCTGGGGGTCATCGGAAGCGGTTATGATCGCGGTGCCGTTGACCCAGCTTGCATCACACATCGCCTGGCCGGCATTCGCTTCACTCGTCGTCGTGGTGCAGGCGTAGACGTAGTCATAGGTCTGGCACGGTGAACTGCCGTCGTAATTCGGGTCGATGCAGGTTCGGCTTTTCAGCGTGCAGCCGGCTGGCGCTTCACAGTCTGACGTGGTTCCAGCGACTCTGTCGCAAGCGTAGCTTAGATTCGTCCGAAGACACGTGTCCGGCGCCAAACCCAGCGCCGCCATGATCTCAGGCTGATCGCTGGCATGCTCGACGCAGGCCTCAGTGGTCGCCGTGCACGCCGCGTTGCCCGCATAGGCGTCACAAGCAGTCGTATTGAGGCCATTGTCACGGTAACCGGCATCCGAACAGCTATAGGTGACGGTGGCATGGGTGCAGATGCCGCTCGTGGTGTCCAGCCAGCTATCGCAGGTCTCTCCCGATCGGGTGCAGGCGGTGTCGGCTGCAATCGGCGTACAGGTGTTGGCGCGGTGGCCGAGATAGCTGACATCGGCGACACTCGTGTAGGCGGTCTTGCAATACTCAATATATTGCGTGCCCGAGACCTGCTTCGGTGGCGCGCAATCACTCGGTATCTTGTCGATCAGAAAACCGCACCCGTGGCCTCGGTCAAGGCCGCCCTGCCCGGAATAGAGCGTACAAGTGTGTGCTTCCGTATAATCGGAAATGTTAGCGAACGACGCCATGGCCTCGTAATAGCCATCGGTCACACACGTCTTCGTGGCCGGCGCGTTCGTGATGTCGCGATAGGTCTGGCATGTATTCGAGACACTTGTGACCTGGTTTCCTGAATTGCAGGTGTAGAGGGTGGTCTCGGAGCTTCCGACCCCCGCAGTGCGGCACAAGGTCGACGTCACACCGACCGAATCCCCGGCCACGGCGGCTGGATCGTTGGCAACGCCCAGCGCCCCCTTGACCCAGGCAGCATTCGCATCAACCGGATTCGCGGCGACGAAGCTGTTGACATTGGAAATCGTGCCGGCCACGGGGTTGGAAGCGGATGCCACACCGCCCTCCCCTCGTAGCGCCGCGATATCCTCGCCCGACTTCGCCTGCAGGTCGGAAGCCGCGCCGCCATATCCAGGGAGCGTACCTGCAAGATCGTTGGTTTGGGTGGCAGCATTGGCCTTATTGAGCGCCGCCTGAAAGTCGCTTAGCGCTGGCGGGGTCTGGGCCGGCGCATTCGAAGCCAAGGCGATGGACAAGGCTGCAAGCAGAAGGAGGGACTTTCGCATCTAGTCCTCCAGCCGTTCAAGCGCTTGTCGGGCGACGCCGGGCGACGCCTCGCCGCGCGACGCCAGGAGCTTCAAGGATTGCTCCAGGCTGATATTGCCACGGACAACGTCGAAGGGGACTTCAGGGCGCTCACACTCAAGCCCGTTCTCGCAAGGCTGCACGGGCTCTTGCGCCACGATCACGGCGGGGACGCGGTCGATATGGAACTGCTGGAAAACACGTGGATCGATGACCAGGCCGGCCTCCTCGCCCTCGACGAACACCGCCTTGAGGGCGGATCGGGTCTTGGCAAAGCTGTTGTCGACCAGGCCACGAATGACCAGGGTCGCACCCGCCCTATTCGCATCACGCGCAAGTTCGCGGAGGGACGCCTGAGGCATCGAAAGGCTGACCGCGATATAGACGACGCCTTCATCGCGATTTCCAGCCGCGTCGTCCCCATAAGGATCGATCCGGTAGTCGGCGGAAAGATAGCTCATGCCCTGGCGCAGGCGCTCGCGATTGCCGGCGCTCAGACTCGCCGCGTCGGCCTGATAGGCTTTTGCCTTGGCCAAGGCGCCGTCCGCATCAACGCCGGTAAGCGTCTTCTTCAAGTCCGAAGCGCGGGCCAGGGCCTGATCGACCAGGTCCTCGATACCGGAGGTCTGCATCGTCTGGGCAAGTGCGAGGGTGGCGACAGCCGCCGCGGCAACGCCTAAGGGGGTGACAATCCTATAACGCACAGCAGTTCCTCTTCCGCCAGATCAGGAAGCCAATATCCTCGCCCTTGACCGGGTAGACCTTGAGCGCTTCGTAAGGCACGGTGCTCTTACCGATGGCATTGCAGGCGAGGGGGCCCTTGTGGGCGACGGGATAGACCTCCTGGTAGCGGTACTGGAGCTTGTCCATGATCGGTTCGGGAATGGGTGCGCACAGGCTTGCCGATCCGCGCGTGCCCATGGCCAGCAGTTCGCGATGCATCTTGGCATTGAAGCGTTCAGCCACTTGCAGGGCACCGGGAAGCGGTCCGTATTCGCCCGTAACCTGCCCTGTCATCGGATAAAGGGATCCCTGGCAGCCCGCGCACCAGAACATCTGCTGGATAGGCCGACCGGTCGTTGTTGCAGCGACGCAGTCAGCCGAGCACGCCAGCTGGGCGACCGGATTGGCGAACAAGAACACCTCCGGATTTATGATCGCCGCCAGGTCGTCATTGTTCCAGAGCGGATCGAATTCGGTGATGTAGGCGACGTCGAACCCGCCCTGTTCCATGCAGGCGAAGTCGGTCAGGATCTCAAGCCACGCCAGCAAGGGGTAGACGTAATAATGGACGTGATAAGCCGTCCGGTCGCCCCGGCCGTCACTGTTCTGAACGCTCGTTTTCTGGCCATAGCCTATGCCCGGCGATATCGAGATGCCACCCAGATTGACGAAGCAGAACGGTTTCTGCGTAACGTCCATGAGCCGGTAAGGCTCCCAATAGCCGACTTCGAGGCCAACCCGCGGCACCGGCGACCCGCAAAAGCAGATCGGTGACGCTGGATTGGGTGCATCGGCGCGTGTTCCACGAAACAGCGGTACGCCTCCCACCGACAACGGGAACATGCAGTCCCAGCAAGGGCCGGTGATCGGATTGAGAAAACGGCCGGTACAATGGCGCGTCAGGTTGATGTCGCTGTTGGCTTCGGCCGGTACAATGCCAGCCAGGAAGAGGCAGGCTGTAAGCAGGCAGATCAGCGAGACATGGAGACGGATCATGGTGTCACCTCGCTGATACGCAAGCGATTGCCTGCGCGTTCGACAACCGCTGGGACCTGGGTGATACCGAACCTGCGGGTCAAAAGGCCTTCCTGGTCGTAATAGAAGGTCAAGTGCTGCCCCTTCATGAGCTCGACCGGCGCGCCACTGGTGAGGATCAGCATCACCCGATCGGCGCCAAGAGCCTTCGATTTCGCCGCGGCGAAACGAACTTCCTTCGCATCGGCGCCATCGAGAAAGACGAGCACCCTGCGGTAGGTCGGCATCTGGTCGAGCGGATTGATACGCTCGCCGGCGTGGGCGAAGATACGTCCCTGCGTGTCCGCCAGGTCCCGCTCCACGGTCATCGATGGATCGAACAGCCACGCTCTAGGTTTCACAGTGCGGACTATTCCCGCCACTGGCGGGGGATTTTCGATGTGGTGTTCCGAGGTCTCGGCAAAACGACGGTTCATCGCGCCGATCTGCCCCTTGTCCTCCGCCGCCTTCAACTTGGCGCCGAGGTATTTCAGAAGGTCGACCTCGGAAATGTCGAAGGTTGCGCCATAGGTGCCAAGGTCGCTGGCCTGGGCGGATAGTGCCGCGCCGGCCGCAAAAATGAGGGGAAGGATGAACTTTTTCATCACATCACCGGATAGGCACGGCCGACCAGGCGGCTCGCGTCGATGAGACCGATGAGACGATAGCGGGAATCCAGCGAATCCCGGCTTGGCGTCACCATGAAGAAGCGGTCGGCGGGGATGACGCCGGGTGAGGACGGCACGGCTGGGCGCCCTTCCTTGTCGGCCGGCTTCGCATCGCCGACATAGTGGCCGTTGATGAAGAAGCTGCGATCCTTGACGGTGACGATATCGCCGGGCACGCCGACGACGTGCTTCGTGAAACGGAATCCGGGCGGATAATAGGGATTGGGCGGTGCCACGAATGCGAAATAGTCGCCGCGCGCGGGCGACTTCGCGCTTTTGTCGACAATGAAGGCCCAGTTGGGCAGGCTGTCGGTCTCGTTCAGCGACAGTTGATAGCGCTCGCCGATGGCAGTGCCCAGCCGGCACAGGAGTGCCGTTGCCACCAATGCCCAAAGGACGAGCCCGGCGCGCTTCAGGCGCGCCCGGGTCAGCTCACTGACCGGCGAGGACGGGAACATGTCCAGCCTCCGTATTACCAAGGAGACCTGCCTTCAGGGCCTGGTCAACCGCGGCGGCCACCTGGGGCGTCAGATCGACGCTGTCGCCGGTCAGGACGCACTCACGCGCAAACACCACCATCCCCTTGTGACGGGCGGTGTCACCGATCATCCTTTCGGTCGTTGCCATGAAGATGCCTGTCTTCAGCTTGATCATTTCCGGCGTGTTGGCGGGGTCGCTGGCGAACTGCTGGCCGTAGATGCGGCTCAGTTGCGTGAGCGACACGGTCGCCGTCACGGGAGGCTTGTCGATCTCGACCTTCCAGAAAAGTCCGCCCAAGGCGAACAGGTTGATTACCAGCAGGGCGACGGCAATCTCCGCCATCGAAAGCCGCTTGGGAAGCCACGGCGGTAGTTTGGGCTGCGTGGGTTTGTTCGAAGGTGCACCTGCCTCAGTCATGATCAAGGTCCCGGTTTCTGCGCGCGATGATGACGACGACAAGATTGAGCCCAAAGCCAATGACCAGGACCAAATTGACCGGCAGGCGGGCCATGGGCGAGGCCTGCTGGTAGTGGTCGAGAAAGCGCGACACTTCGTGCAGCCAGGAATCCACCCTCAGCCCGAAGACGAACAAGGTCTGCACGACGCAGACCGAGAAGGTCACCGCCAAGCTTTCTAGAAAATGCGGAATATCAAGGCGCGGGAGCCAGAGCGGCGCCCGTGCCGCAACAGCGGTGTCAGGAGCTTGCATGTTTCAGGCCTCCTTCTTCGTATTGGCGTTGGATGAAACGGCGCCGATCCCGGTCGCTCATAGCGAGCCAGTCCTCGACGAGCTTTTTGATAGGTGCAAAACCGAGGAGCATGCGCGCATAGGCCATGTCCTTTTCGGAATAGGTCGGTGCGTCGTCTCCGTTGAACGCAACGCGGCGAACGGCGTCGCGCACCTCCAGACCCTCGTGGACAAGCGCCTGAACAGCCGCCAGCGTTTCCGGTTTCGTCGAATAAAGTGTCAGGGAGAACGGATCGAGCGCCAGCCGGCCGAGGGCCTTGAAGCCTGGCCCTCGAATGAAGGCTTCGGAATACTCACCCTGGGACGTACGCAGGGAGCGCATGACACGCAGGTCGTCGGCCGATGCTTGCAATATGCCCTCACGCTCAAAGGCATTGATGGCCTCTTCCTTCAGTCGCAGCGTTACGTTCCAGTCGGAATTGTTGATGCAGGCGCGTCCGCCGGCCGTCTGCTGATAGTCGGCCAGCGACTGTGTGCCGGTTATCAGCGCCCCGCCCTCCTTGCGGCAGCGTCGCGCAAAGCCCTCGATGTATGGGCCGGCCGCGCCATCCCCCAGCAATTGCCAGGCCTCGTCGATGATCAACGCCTTCTTGCGAAACCGGCCGCCAAGCTTCATGCGCTGCCGGATCAGGATAAGAAGGCCCAGGATCACGACCGCGCGGAGTTCCTTCTTCCCCTCGATCGGAGACAACTCGAAGACGGTGAAAGGGTTGTCGATGCTGAGCGTGCAGCGACCATTGTAGAGCGAGAAATAAGAGCCGCCCTGGATATATTCGGACATGGACAGCTTCAGGTTCGCACCCATGGCGCCCTGCGAGGCGGCGAGGTAATCCGCCACGTCGGCCATGCCGGCCTCGCTGCCTTTGGTATCCCATACGGCGTTGACCGCGAGGGAGATGGCGCCGATCTCTTCCTTGGAGACGTCGGTGGCGCTTCCGCGGGCCATCTGGAGGACCAAGGCGCGGATCGCCTCGCGGCATTCATCCCGATATTCCTCGTCGGCCTCGGCCAAGTCATGGTCGAACATCGAGAACGGATTGAGGCACAGCCCGGAATTGAGGGTGAACTCGACAAATTGTCCGCCCTGGATACGGCAGGTGTTTTCAAAGGATCGCCCGTCATCCAGCGCGATGACATCGCAACCCGCTCCCCGGAGGCCACCAGCCATGTCCTGCATGAAGACGGACTTTCCAGAACCGGAACTACCGATGACCGCGACGTTGTGGTTGCCGCCGCCAGCGCCATCCGCCGCATTGGCGAACGGGCTCCAGAAGAACGGCTGACCGCGCCGTCCGAGCAGGAGCATATGCGCCAGGTCGGTGCCTGTTGTTTCGCCCTGCATTGGCGCCATGAGCGCCATGCAGTTGGTCGGCATCGTCCGCAGCCGGCGCATTGTCGCGAAATCCTGCGAGAGGCCCTGCCCCATCGTCAGTGGCAGGCAGGCGACCAGGCTCTGTAGATGGAGCACGTCGGTTCGCTCGAGGCCGAAGCCGGAATTTGCCCAGATCGATTTCAGGTAACGTTCCGCGCGCTCCCCATCGTTCAGCGGCGTGACCGAGGCAACCAGCAGCGCCATGTCGCAGAGCTTGGCACCCTTGGCGACTTCGACATTCGCCTGTTCCCAATCCGCGGCGGCCAGGGCGACCGTCGGAAAGAATTTGCCGGTGGGCCCCGACGCCTGCTGGGCGCTGCGCATGGCCTTGAGTTCGGTGTGGGACTTGGTGCGTTCATAGCTCCACGGGGTGAAGTAAAGCACGGTGAGGTTCGACCCGACCGGCTGGAGCTGGGCATTGAAGAAGTCGCCGATTAGCGAGGCGACCACACCCTGATGGCAGGTCTCCGGGAACCGCTCGGCCGCGAAGGTGCGGATCTCGAACCGCTCGGTCGTGGCACTGGTACCTGTCTCACGCGCTTCAAGGAAAGTGTCGCCGGCGTACCACGATTGCGTGGTCAGGCGCTCCCTGTAGACCGTAAAGCTGGTGTCACGCGCGACGACCTGATCGGCAAGGCCCCGTTCGGGATCATAGGGCACCGTGCCGAGCCCGAGGCCGCTTGTCGGATTCATCACCGCACGCGCCACGTTGAGCAATGTGCCGGGTTTGACGATAGAGATGGCTGCGCCGAGGCTCTTGAACGTGCCCTCGATCGTCTGATGGAGTTCGCGCAAGGCCTTGCCCGCTTCGCCCGAGGCGCTGCCGGTGAGTTCAAACGCCAGGAAGATCCGATAGTCCCGGACAAACATGGGCGCGCTGCGGGACAATGACGACCATACCCCGCTCTTCAGATGGGCGCGCCTGTGCTGGGCAAGCTCCGGATAGATGCCGCCGCCCGCAGCACGCTCTTGCGCCCAACGGTCGAGCATCCAGCCGACCTTCGGCGAAGCCCAGTTGATGATTTGGACGTGGATACCATCGGGCAGGCTGTCGTTGAAAATCTGGGCGACGATCTCGTGCCGCTGTTCGGTCAGGGCGCCGAGAGGGGTCATTTCGAGGACCAGGCCAACCGTATCTACCTGCTGGTAGAGTTGGTGAACCTCGTCCCATGCCCGCCAAGGTAAAAGCGCGGATAGGGAGGGTGCAACGGCGCGTTCCAGCGCGCTCGTAGGTTCTGGCAGATCGTCCCAGAAGAGGCGTCTCGCAAGGCGCTGGGCCCCTGCCCTCACCTGCTCGACGGCCGGCTTGAAATCAAATGGCGGCATGGCGTCACTTGCCTCCGCCTGCTTGCGAGGAAGATGACGTCGACGCTTCAGCCGCCGGGACAGGTGACGGGCCGTTCAGCGATGCCCCCGGCTTTGGGGAGGCTGCGATCGCGACCGGCGGCGCAATCCACCATTCGGCCCTACGCATGACCGCGAAAACTTCGGATCGGTCATGATAATCGCCCTGCGCATCCACGTAGGGAGCCACCAGAATCCGCATGGTCTGGTCCGCTTCGCGACGCGGACCATCCTGGCGTGTGACCGAGGTCGGCCGGTTCTGGTCCCACCAGTTGGCAAGCTCTCCGCCAAAGATGGATGCCCTTGGCTTCGGTCGGGCCGCCGCGGCGGGCGCCCGGTCGATCTGGGAAATCGACGCGCACGTCTGGTTGCCTGCCGCGCGGCACGACCAGGAATGGGTCGTTGTGTTGCCGGTGATGCAGCCGGTCAGCAAGAGAGGCATGGCGAGAATAAGGAGACGGCGGATCATGACGATTTTTCCACGAAATCTTTGAGGGCGGACGGGGCCAGGAACCCGGCGTTGACTGCGCCGTCGGCCCGGATGATGGTCGGCGTTCCCGATATCCCGTGCTGGCGCGCGAAAGACGTGTTCTGGTCGACGGCCGTGGAAGCGTTCGGGCACGCAGCAGTCGGACCAGCGGAGCCGGTGTAGCTGGCCAACGAGGCCGCCTGGCGATCCTTCGCGCAGAGCACCGACCGAGCGCGCGAGACACTGTCCGCGCCCAAGATGGCTATCGGGTACTCCGTCACTTCGAAACGTTTGTCTCCGATCAGCGAGGTGAAGAACATACGGCAATAGCCGCAGTTGAAGTCCGAGAAGACCTTGACCTTCAGAGGGGCGCCTGGATTGTGAACGATGGCGTTGGCGGCAGGCAGATCGACACTCAGATGCTGTATGGGCCCTTCAGACGCGGTCACCGGGTTGGCGCCCGCGAGGGTTCCGACGGCGCCGTTCAGGGCGGCGAGCTGGCGAAGGCGCTCATCGGTCAGATCCACCTTGCGCTTCAGGTCGAGAAGCGAGCCTACGACGACAAACCGGCCATCGCGGGTCGCATAGAAGAGGTTCTTGCCCGCCGTGACCTCGCACAGGCCAGAGACAACGGTGCTGCAACTCACGGCGCCGATGGGTGTGCGTGGAAACTGTGCCTGCAGCGTCTTCTGCAGGCCGCCGGTATCGGCCATGAGGCACCAGGTTCCCGCGCCTGCCGCGACCATAAGAACGGCGGTAATAGCTGTAAGCATCAGGCCACGCGGTTTTGAAGATGACATGGACAACGATGTCGGGATCATTGGGCAGCTCCCTTGTTGGTGAAGCGGAAGCCCGCGAGGAAGACCAGTTCCACGTCCATGCCCGTCGGCATCTCGATGACCGGTTGGTATTGTTCGGCGCGCTTGATGTAGTAGTCGGCGAGCATGGCCGACGCGTTGCTGACGCCTGTGCCGAGTGTCGACTGGGCAATCTGCGACCCGGTCAATGGCGCCGTTGCCAGCCCGGCAACGCCATTGGTGCTGGTAATGCCTTCGAGATTGCGCTGGGTGTTGGTGCTCATCGCCTGACCCAGCCCTTGCAGGGTGCCGGCGACAAAAGCCTTGTTCGCGAAATTCCCCTCGCGGGACACGACCCTTCCCCGCACCCCAGACTTGCCCATGAATGTCACGTAGCCTTCGACTTTGGCGACAAGGTAATGGGTGGCGTCGACAGGACAGGTGATCTGCTGAAGCTTGATGTAGACCTTCTCGGAAGACAGCTCGGCGAAGGCAGCGCCGTTGACCAGGCAACCATCGAGATTGCTCATCTGAAACTTGCCGTCGCTGCCGACGCCAGTCGCCTGACCCTCGATCCGGAACAGGACGGGCTTGGGATCGGCCGTCGCCGCCATGCCGGTTTGCATGTCCACGCCGACGAGGACCCTGGCCGGCACGTAGCTATTGGGAGCGACATATTGGGAACTGTCGAGGACTGACACCTTTTCAACGGCAATGCCGTCTTGTTTGTCCGGCGCATGGGCGCCTGCATCCGCAGAGGAGGCCGCAAGATCGACGACCCGGATCGAGCGGTGCGCTGGCGCCGGCACAGCCTGCCCGCCCAGGATCGGTGACGCCGCGCCCTGGGCTCGGGGAATGGGCGCGGCGCCGCCTGTCGCACGGTAGTCCTGCCCCGCCTGGTCCGAGAGAGGTTCCGTGCGCGTCCGAACAACAACCGGGGCCCTTACGTCGGACCGCGCCGCGACTTGCTGGCCGAGATCGGCATTCTGGGTCGCCAGTTGGGCGTTCTGTTGTTGAGCCGATTGGAGTTCCTGCTGCAAGTCCGCCATCTGGCCGCGAAGTTTGGTGTTTTCGGCCTCGGGACTTATGGTGGCTGGGGCGGCCGCATCGGCCGTCGCCAAAGTCCGCTGTTCAAGTGCCTTCTGCTGGCCGGCAACGGTCGCCGCCGGCTTCTTGAAATTCATGGCGTAGAAGACACCGCCCCCAACGATGGCGGCGCCGCCGATCAGCAGAAGCCAACGCATGTTCTGGCGCCGACGCGCCTGGAGATTGGGATTGCCGATATCATCGACGGATTCGGGCAATGGATCGGCGATACTCATTGCGCCTCCTCCTCGATGTAGACACGCGCCGTTTCGCCTGCTTCCAGAAGTTCGTTGGCGACTCCGGCCGCGATCACGTGGCGGACGAGAAACTGCTCCGCCGGCAAGGCGTGCGGGACGGTATCGCGGTTGGTGATCGACAGGACGATGCCGCGCAAGCCGGCCGCGTGGTAATAGCCAAGCGCGCGGACGCTCAGGTGGTTGACCTCGCTAGGCTTTTCGGTTGCGGGCTCGTAGGTTACGCCATCGGTGACCTGGTCGTTGAACATCAGCTTCATGAACGCCGTGACGGTCTCGCTGTAACCGTTGGAGCGAAGCATCGGCGCCGCGCGTGGTGCGGACTTGGTTTCCGGAACGAGTTCAATCGTCCTGGCCGGGCCGTCGCCCGGATGAAGCAGCACCTGCGCCGTATCGCCGCCGTCGGTCGTGACGAATATGCTGAAGGTCCGGCCAGTCGTATCGCCGTCAAAGCCCAGGAAGACATCGCCTGTGGCTGCGTCGTTCTGGATCAGGACCTGCGGGCCATTTGGATCGTCAAGCGAACGCACCGAAGTTATCTTTGCGCCCTGCACCAGGAGGCGCGACATCTGCGTTGCCGATACGTCAACCGACGCAGTGCCGCCCTTCACACTGACCGGGTCCGCGAATGCGGGCATGGCGGCAAGAACAGCAGCCACGGTCACGCCCAGAAGACAGATTGATTTCATTACAGGTCTCCAGGAGAGAGGGGTTTGACTTTCGACCCGCGCGCATCCTTGGGGTCGATCTCTGCGATCGATGCCAGCCGCAACAGGGTTCCGGTCTTGGTCCAGTGGAAGGCGTAGATCTTGGGCTGGTCGTCGAGGACCTGTTCGCCCTGGACGATCAACAGCCGCCCGCGAACCTCGGAATAAAGACCTGCCGTGTCCTCGAAGAAGTCTTCGGGAAAGAAGGTCTGCGAGGTGTGCTGTTGTTCGGCCCGCGCACTGTCCTTTTCGAGCGCCGTCTTGACCGCCTCAAAATGCATGGGGTCCATCAGGCGCTGTGCCCGCCGTTCAAGGTATCCCGCGGTTTCAGGCGTCTTGTTCAGAAAGAGCCAGGCGGCATCGCGGGTCATGTCTTCGAGGTAGTCCGCATCCACCCGGCCGTTGGCATTGATCGCGGCTTCCGCCGGCAGTGTCGGGACCAGAACGATCCGGCTGCCATTCATGACTGTGAAGGCAAGAAGGAGATTGGACGCGACGGAAACGGCAAGCAGCAGGCTGAGCGCAACACTGCGCTGGGCAAACAACTGGCTCGATTTTTGGGCGGTCTGGAGATCCATCACCCTACCCCGCCAACAGTCGAGCATCGGACGCCGGCGTCGCCTTCAGTCCAAAGGTCTGCGATGGCAAGAGCCAGTAAGCGGCCCAAAGCACACGATTGAGATTGCCGCCCTTTTTGATCCGGCGCAGCGCCCAGAAGCAGGCGCCGCCGGCTATCAGCCCGACCAGGAAATTGGCCGCCAGGGTAAGCACGATCAGGGGGGTAACGACCACGACCAGTTCGTCCGGCGTGAAGATGAAATAGCGCTCAGGCTCGTTCAAATGTTGAGGAATACGCGTGTTCATGGAGAGACCAGGCTTTGAAGCCTCGCCCATCATTCCCGTGACGGACGAAGACAGGGAGGGGATCAGAAGGTCGCCGACGCCAAGGCCGAGACGATGCCAGGGCCGGTGGCCGCGGTCAGGCCGATGCCGGCAGCCGAGGCGATCAGACGCCAGTCGAACTTGAGGACCATGCCGACCAGGGCGGAGCCGATGCCGGCGACAGCAGCGAGTTTGCCGAGCGACCCAGTCGACCAATTGGTCAGCGTCGTGGTGGCCGCATTGAACGTCGTGTCCGTACCGGCCATTGCGCCGGTGACGAATGCGATGAGCAGCAGAACCGCAGCCGCAATCATCAGGATTTCGAGCAACACGGTATCCTTGAGCAGACGATGCCGCGCATCGTCCACCCTATACATGAGGGAATTCATGTCTTT
>NZ_JBFUDU010000014.1:0-148647 GCF_056404555.1 Asticcacaulis sp. P2_C5 | reverse complement strand
CTCTGCTCCCTCGATAGTGTCCACAATCCATCTTCACAGGATTCCGAACGGCTCCCCCAGCAGGTGTCCTACGTGCCTCGCGCGCCTGACGGCGCACTCGGAAGACGAAGCTGAGCGACCAGTGCATCGGTCGGCGGTTGGGCTCTGCGCGATTTGAAGGCTTCGCGCCCCCGCCGCCCGACCCCACCGTCGGTGCCACTGACACTTCTATCTGGCACAAACTGCGACATCTCTAATCGGCCTAGACAAGCTATGTAGCTGCAAAATGCAAATGTCAGTGCTGCGCAATTAAGTCGTCACAGTCTCCCCTGGTCGGATTTGGCCATGTGGACGCACAGACCTTGCGGTATCGGTTAGCCAGGCTATAAGATTCCGCGGAGATCGGAGCATTCTAATGAACCTGGCTTGGTCCAAAATCATGTTCGTGCCAGACCGGCAAGTCGCCGAACAAACCGCCTTGGCGTGGAAGTGGCTGGTCCCCGGCCCTTGGAAAATCATATTCTCGTCGATGTTTGGTGGCATCTTCCTGGAAAAGGAAGCCGGCGACGTCCATTGGCTGGAATGCGGTACTGGGCTCATTGTGAAGGTCGCGAACAGCGCCGACGAATTTCACACATTTCTCGGCGGAACGCGCGACGACGCCTGGGCTAGCCGTGTCGAAAATTGGTTTCTCCCGCCGCTCGTAGAGCAACTCCATGACGCAGGAAAGATAGCTGGTCCTGGTCAATGTTACGGTTTCACTATCCTGCCAATCTTCGAAGGCGGCAAATATATTGTCGAGAATGCATTTGTCGTGTCAGCGCAAGAGTGGCTCACCTTGACTGGGTCTGTCCATGAACAAGTGCGAAATGTGCCCAATGGCGGCCAAGTCAGGATGAAGGTCGTGGACTAGCCCGGCACGCTACCGCCCACCCGTCTTATGCTTATTCAGCAGGCGGTTCCCAAAGTTCGATGGCATTGCCTTCTGGGTCGAAGATGCGCGCAAAACGGCCCATTTCCGGGGAATCCCAGGCCGGATCCGTCTTGCATTCGATCCCCGCACCTCGCAGGTTGGAGAGCAGATCGTCGAGCGCCGAAACGCGGAAATTGATCATCCACTGCTTGTCGGCCGGGAAATAATCCGTGTCTGGCGCAAAGGGCATAAACACCGTCGAGCCGGCTTCCTGCTGCCACACACTCTCCGCGCTCGGCGGCGTGACACCCAGGTGCGTGCGGTACCAGTCCGTCAGGCCTTTGGGATCCTTCGCCCGGAAAAATAAGCCACCAATTCCAGTTACGGGCATGTCAACCTCCTGATCAGACTGCGTCGAAGCACAGGCTACGATATTCTGTCCGGCATGGCTATCCGTTGCGACGTCGTCCTACGGTTAGATCTGCGCAGTTAAGATGTCACATGAAGTTGCAAATGTGACGATCATTCTGCGCGGGGCTTGTATTGACGAATGACAGGTGTTATCTGCCCGCCCATGACCAGATACGGATATGAATCGTTTAGCACCACCACATAACGTCTCTCGTTAACCGAGGGGCTGGGCCTCTCACGTGTTCGTTCGAACCCTGGCAGGTCTCTCCTCCAGGGTTTTTTCATGCCCGGATTTCAAGGCCCACGCCTCGGAACGGGCGCACAAAAGGATTGTAACCATGCCGGCCATGTCGCTGCTCAGCGTCTCGGAAATTGTGCTCGCGGAAGCTCCGCGCGCCGCCGATGCCGCATGGGCAATCGCAACCTGACGCTCCGTGCCTGTGCCCGGAGCCGCTGACGGTCTCCGGGTTTGATCTTTTTCAACTCGCCGGGTTCCGCTCGGCGAGTTTTTTGTTTTGGGCCGCGCCACTTCCCGCAAAAGGGTGCGCGGCCCCTCCCCCGATTTGGCGCGCCAAATGCCAATGGCCGTCGGGCCCGGACTGATCACCCGGTTTCGGCGGCGTTTTAAAAAAGAAGGAAGTAAGCGTGAACTCATGACCAAGATACACGTGAATGTCGGCACAATCGGCCACGTCGACCATGGCAAGACCACCTTGACCTCTGCGATCACGCAGGTTCAGGCGGCGCGTCTGGGCGGCAAGGGCCTGTCGTTCGACGAGATCGACCGCGCGCCGGAAGAAAAGGCCCGCGGCATCACCATCAACACGACCCATGTCGAGTACGAGTCCGAAGTGCGCCACTATGCGCATATCGACTGTCCCGGCCATGCCGACTATGTGAAAAACATGATCACAGGCGCGTCCCAGATGGACGGCGCGATCCTGCTCGTCGACGCCACCAAGGGCGCGGCGAAACAGACGATCGAGCATATCCTGCTGGCGCGGCAGGTTGGCGTCCGCCATATGATCGTGTTCGTCAACAAGCTGGACGCCCTGGCCGAGGATGAGCGCGAAGACATGATGGCGCTGATCCAGCTCGAAACCGCGGCGCTGCTCGAAACCCAGGGCTATGAAGATACGCCCTTCGTGTTCGGCAGTGCCCTGAAGGCACTGGAAGCGGTGACGCGCGGTGACCTGGTCGATCCTGCCGTTCAGGGCATTGTCGATCTGGTGGCGGCGCTCGACCGCGCCATCCCCGATCCGGTACGCGACTTCGACAGTCCGTTCCTGATGCCGATCGAGGGTGTCCACACGATCGAAGGCCGGGGCACGGTTGTCTCCGGCCGTGTCGAACGCGGTGTCATCAAGGTCGGCGACAAGGTCGAGATTGTCGGCCTCGACAACGGCGGCCGCGAAGTCGTGGTCACCGGCACCCAGGCTTTCCGGAAGGATATTCCGGAGGCGCGTGCCGGGATGAATGTCGGCCTCCTGCTGCGCGGTCTCAAGCGTGACGGTGTCGAACGCGGCCAGGTCCTGTCCGTGCCCGGCGCCATCAAGGCCCGGACCCGCGGCAAGGCGCAGATATTCGTCCTGACCAAGGAAGAAGGTGGCCGGCATACGCCGTTTGGCGACGGTTACCAGCCGCAGTTCTTCTTCGGCGTTACCGACGTCACCGGCGTCATTACGGTTGCCGACGACGGTGTGGTGTCGCCCGGCGACCAGGCGGAGATCAGCTTTGATCTGCGCAAGCCGGTCGGCATCGAGACCGGCATGCGGTTCGCCATCCGCGAAGGCGGCAAGACTGTCGGCGCGGGCCTGGTGACCGAAGTCCTGGCCTAAGCAAAGCTCCCGGCGTCGGATTATTCCGGCGCCGGGAGTAGGTTTAAGAAGCGCCCGTGGGGCAATCTCAATAGGACTCACTCTGCTACTGATGGGGCTGGAGCTCAGAAAACAAAACGCAACTTGCCTGAATCGGCTCATACTCGCGGTCAGGCTTTATTCGAAATGAGAAAATACGTCCCAATGCCTTTGACTTCGTTAGGCAAATCAGGTCTGGCGATTGCGATGTCGGGAGCCGTGTTGCTGGCCGGCTGTGCCACCTATGCGCCTGCGCCTGTCACGGTCGGCACGGTGGGTGCCTACTCCGTCCATCGCCCCGACCTGCCGCCAGGCAACGATGTCCCTGGCCTGCTTCGCCTGGCCCTCGACCATGACCCGGCGGTCGCCGCGGCGCGCGCCACCCTTGCGTCGGCGATGGCGGCGCAAAAAGCGGCCCGTAACCTGCCGCCTTTGACCCTGAGCCTGACGGCGGAATATTCGAAGGATTCCGACCCGCAAAAACCCTGGCTGTACGGCGGCGCTGTCGGCATCCCGCTCGATATCGGCGCCAAGCGTAAGGCACGGAACACGTCGGCCGATCTGGCGGTTGTCAAGGCGCGTTACGCCCTGGGCGAAGCGGTATGGGCGTCGCGCCAGCGTCTTATGCAGTCGATCAGCGACCTTAGCCTCGCTCGCGATGAAATCACGGCGGCCCAAACCCTGGTAGAACAACGCATGGCCTTCCAGGCCCATATGGAAAAGCGTGTGACCCACGGCGAGGACGCCAATGGCCTGGTCGCCCAGGCCGGTCTCGATGTGTCGGCCGCCCGCCAGGTCCTGGCCCAGGCGCAAAACCGCCGCCTGCAGGCCATGGCTGCCCTGGCCCGGGCGCTCGATGCCGATCCGGCGGATGTTGAGGGCCTGGAACTGTTGCCTCAGCCCCTGACCCCGCTCGACACGGCGCAGATCGAGACCATGGTCGAAACATCGCTGTATGTCCGTTCGGACGTTCTTCTCGCCGTTGCCGATTATGATCTCGCGGAAAACGATTTGCGGCTGGCCGTGGCGGCGCAGTATCCCGATATCACTATCCAGCCCGGCTACACCTGGGAGCGTGGCGTGGTCAAGATTCCGCTCGCGCTTAACCTCACCCTGCCGCCGCTGGACGGCAATCGTGCCGCCATCGACGCCGCCCAGTCAGCACGGGTCGCCACCGGCAAGACGCTGGAGGATCGTGTCAAGACGGCCCGCGCCACGGCACTGCAGGCTGCATCAACCTATGAGGTCGATGCTGCAACGGCCGATACTATTCGCCGGACAGACCTGCCGACGTCGCGGGACATGGCCGCACGCACCGAACGGATGAAAAACGCCGGCGAAATCGACCAGACGGAAAACCTGCTGGCCCAGATCGACGCCACCCAGACGGAACTCAACCTGATCCAGGCCGAACGCACCGCGCGCAACGACCGGCTGACTCTGGAGGACGCGTTGCACCTGGCCTTCGATCCCGCCGAAACCCAGATACTGACCGACGTCATGACCAAGACTGCTGAAGAGGCGCGCCCGTGAAACCCTTTCCCTTCGCTTTGCTGCTTCTTCTGGCCGCATCTGCTGTCCATGCGCAGGACAAGCCACTGCAACTTGACGCCAAAACCCAGACACGCCTGCAACTCCGTGTCGCGCCCATCCAGGCGGCGCACAGTTCGGACTCGGTCACCGGCTTTGCCAGCGTCGTCGACCAGACTCCCCTCCTTACGATTCTCAGCGAGCTGGCGACGGCACAGTCGGCCTATAATGCGTCGCAGGTCGAGGCGACGCGCACCCAAGCCCTCGCCAAGGACGCTACGGTAGCAACCAAGGTGGCCGAAGCGGCCGTCGCTGCCGCCCACGCCGACCAGGCCAGGGTCACCCTGCTGCAACAGCGCCTGGCTCTCGAATGGGGCACCTATTTCTCGAACCTGTCCGACCAGGCCCTGCGCCAGTTGGGCGGCGACCTGGCCTCGGGTCGCGCCGCCCTGGTGCGCATCGACACGCCGTCCGGCCAGGGACTGAAGGGCGCACGATCGGCGACGCTGGACCTGGGCGCGCTCGGTTCGGTCGAAGCGCGCGTACTGGGCATTGCCCGCACCGCCGACCAGCGCCTGCAGTCGCCCGGATTAATGAGCCTGGTCACAGGCCCGAACGCTGCCTATCTCAGCAACGGCCTGACCATGAAGGCCACGCTCTATAATGGTGGGGGCAGCAGCGGCCTGCTGATCCCCAATGCTGCCCTCCTGCGCAGCGGCGGCAAGATCTATGCCTTCGTCAAGACCGGTCCGCAGGCCTTTGTGCAGCGTCCCGTTACAGCCACCAAGGTCACCCCCGACGGCCTGATCGTCGGCGACGGGTTCCAGCCCGGCGAACAGGTCGTGGTCCAGGGCGCTTCCGCCCTCCTGACGGCCGCTACATCTACGCTGGCGGGCGAATAGGCCATGCTGAGCGCCCTCGTCCGTCTCAGCCTTAATCATGCCCGGCTGGTGGCCCTGGCTATTTGCCTGCTGCTGATCGCTGGCGGTTTGACGCTGGTTCATGCCAACTACGACGTCTTTCCGGATTTCGTGCCGGCGCAGGCCGTGGTCCAGACCGAGGCGCCGGGCTTGGCCGCCGATCAGGTTGAACAACTGATCACGCGGCCGGTGGAACAGGCGATCAACGGTGCCGCAGGCGTGCAAAGCGTGCGTTCGGAGTCGATCCAAGGGCTCAGCCTGGTGACTGTCAGCTTCAAGGAAGGCGCCGAGCCGTATCGAGCGCGGCAGATCGTCGCCGAAGCGCTGAGCGAAGCCGCTTCCAACCTGCCTGCTGGCGCTGGGACGCCGAAGGTCGTGCCGCTGACCTCATCGACCATGGATCTGCTCAAGGTCGGCTTTGTCAGTGAAAAGCTGGACCCGCAGGACCTGCGCGACTTCGTTCAGTGGCAGTTGCGGCCGCGCCTTATGGCTGTCCCCGGCGTTGCCCGCGCCACCGTCTTTGGCGGAAGCGTCCGGCGTATCGAGGTTAGGGTCAATCCGGACGCACTCTCGGCGCGCGGCCTCAGCCTGGATGATGTCTTGAAAGCAACCCAGACCTCGACGGCGCTGAGCGGCGGCGGCTTTATCGATACCTCCGAGCAACGCATCCTGGTCGAACCGCGCGCTCAGGCCGCAACAGTGGCCGATATTGCCGCCACACCTTTGGCGGCGGCGACGGGTAACGCGCCCGGCACGCCGTCGGCTGTTGTTCACATTGGTGACGTCGCCGAAGTGGTCGAAGCTCCGGCGCCCGACTTCGGCGACGCCGTCGTCATGGGGCAGCCCGGCGTCCTGATCTCGATGTCCAGCCAATACGGCGCCAATACCTTGAAGGTCACGCGCGACGTCGAGGCCGCCCTGGCCGAGATGGCGCCGGCCCTGAAGTCTCAGGGCATAACCATGTCGGCCAATCTGCACCGCCCGGCCAACTTCATCGAAACGGCGCTCAGGGGCATAATGGACGACCTGCTGATCGGCGCCGTACTGATTGCCGTCATCCTGTTCGCCTTCATGCGTAACATTAAGACGGTTTTGATATCCTTTGTAAGTATTCCGCTTTCGCTCGTGGCAACCGTCATGCTGATGGACCGCATGGGCCTCAGTATCAACACCATGACCCTCGGTGGCCTCGCCGTCGCCCTGGGCGTCGTGGTTGACGACGCCGTCATTGACGTCGAGAATATCGTCCACCGCCTGCGCGAACGCCCCGAAAGCACCGGCATCGCTGAGACCATCCTGCATGCCTCGCTCGAGGTCCGGTCCCCGGTTATCTACGCCACCCTGGTCGTTGCGCTGATCCTCGTGCCGGTGCTTATGATGCATGGTCTGCAGGGCGCATTCTTCGCCCCTCTCGCCTTCGCCTTCATCCTGTCGACCCTGATTTCCCTGGCGGTGGCGATCATCGTCACGCCGGCGCTCAGCCTGATCTTCCTGCGCAGGACGGTACTGCCGAACGAGCCCAGGCTGTTGGTCAGCCTCAAGACCTGGCATGCCGGAGTGTTGGAAAAAATCTGCCTCCGTCCGCAGGTTCTGTTCGCCGTTTCCGGCCTGGTCAGCCTCCTGGCCGTCATCGGACTATTCTTCTTCCCCAGCGAACTGCTGCCGTCGTTCAAGGAAGGGCACTTTGTCCTTGCCGTTTCGGCCCAGCCCGGTACTTCGCTGTCGGTCATGCGGCGCTATGGCGAATCCATTTCGCAGGAGATTCTGGCTATAGACGGCATAGCCTCGGTCGAGCAGCAGATCGGCCGATCGGAAGGTGGCGAAGACACCTGGGGACCTGAGAAGAGCGAGTTCCACGTTGAACTCAAGCCCCACCTGTCGGGCGGCAAACAGGATGAAGTCGAGGCCGCCATCCACAAGGTCCTCGACGGCTATCCCGGCCTGAAAACCGAAGTCCTCACCTTTCTCGGAGATCGCATCGGCGAGTCCCTGACCGGTGAAACTGCCGCCCTCGCCGTCAACATCTATGGTGGTGACGGCGATACGCTTGCCACTACCGCGGAGCAGGTGTCGGCGGAACTGTCAAAGATCAAGTCGGCTGGCGACGTCCAGATCCAGACTCCACCGTCGACCCCAAGCGTCCATATCGATATCGACCGTGTTGCCGCAGCCCAGCATGGCCTCACGCCCGTCGACATACTGGGCGCGGTCCAGAGCGCCTACGAGGGTACCAATGCCGCGCAGATCTACCGCAACGACCGTACGCTCGACGTCGCCGTTACCCTGCCCAACGAACTGCGCCAGAGCCCGGAAGGCGTCAGCGACCTGCTGGTCCGTGGTCCAGGCGGTTCCATTGCCCGCCTCGGTGATATTGCCAAGGTGACGCTGGATGAAAGCCGCACCATCATTAAGCACAATGGCGGCCGCCTGGTCGAAACCGTTACCGCCAATCCGGCGCCGTCCGATGTCGCTGCCGTGACCAAGGCTGCCCAGGCCGGCATAGCTGCGCATGTCAAACTGCCGCCCGGGGTCTATGTCGAATATGTCAGTGTCGCCGATGAGGCGAAAAAGGCAACCCAAGAGTTGCTTCTCAACACAGGTATGGCGATCGTCGGTATTATCGCGCTCCTCAGTCTGGCTTTCGGCAATGCCCGTGCCGTCGGCCTGATCATCGCCTCGGCGCCCTTCGCGCTGGTCGGCGGGGTGATCGCGGTCGCCCTGACCGGCGGCAGCCTTTCTCTGGGATCACTCGTCGGTTTCGTGACATTGATCGGCGTCGCTGCGCGCAACGCCATCCTGCTTTTGGCTCATACCCAACAACTGACGAACGACGGCCACGCGTGGAGCCTGGAGACCATTATGCTCGCCACGCGTGAGCGCGTAACGCCCATCCTGATGACCGCCCTGGTCACGGCGCTGGGCTTGCTGCCGTTGGCCTTCGGCACAGGCCAGGCGGGACGCGAGATCCAAGGTCCCATGGCGATCGTTATTCTGGGCGGGCTAATTACCTCGACCATCATGAGTCTTGTGGTTCTGCCGGCCATGATCTGGCGCTTTGGTCGGGGCCGAGACGCTTGACTCCACCTTCCGGGAACCCGACACTAGCTGACGTAAAGACAAAGTTGCCGGAGGAAACCGATGAAGATCTTGAGCGCCCTGTTCGCTGCCATGGCGATGGCCTGCGCCACGCCGGCCCTGTGCAAGGAAAATTTCCATATCGGCGGGCGCACGACCTACACCGGCCAGGCCGAACACTCCACGCCAGGAGGCCCCACGATCGTTGTCCGCCCCTTCCATAGGTACCAATGGCCCGGCGTCTATTTCGAAACGCGTTTCAAGGGCCAAGCCATCGATATCTCCACTACCGACGGCTATAGCCGCTACCGCCTGCTGATCGACAACAACGCCCCGGTCATCATCGATCGCCCGGCCAATGTCGCCTTCCCCTACCACGTTACCAGCCTGAAAGCCGGCTGGCACACCCTGCGCCTCGAAAAACTGAGCGAAAGCCAAGGTGAACCCGCTGCCTTCTTGGGCTTCGACCTGCCGAACGGGCAGTTTGGCGACCTGCCCGTCCGTACACGCCAGATCGAATTTATCGGCGACTCTTACACGGTCGGCTACGGCAACACCTCGGGCAAACGCCAATGCACGCCCGAAGAACTGCGCCTGTCCACGGACACGCAGCAGGCCTATGGGCCCTTGACCGCCAAACATTTTAACGCCGACTACCAGATCAACGCTTTTTCCGGCCGCGGCATTGTGCGCAACTACGACGGCTTTGCCGGCGACTCCCTGCCGGAACTCTATCCCTATAGCCTTTATGACAAGAGTGAACGCTACGAAGACGCTGCCTGGAAACCCCAGGTCATCGTTATTGGCCTAGGCGGCAACGACTTCTCGACGCCGGTCAAACCCGGTGAAAAATGGCCGGACGATGCAGCGCTGCGCGCCGATTACGAAAACACTTTCGTTGCCTTCGTCAAAGCTCTGCGTGCGAAAAACCCGCAAGCCTTCTTCCTGCTCACCATGTATGAAGGTCCAACGGTTGCCGAAGAGGTCATCAAGGTCGCCGCCCGGCTCAAGGCGGACGGTGAAACGCGGATCGATACACTGGGGCTCGATGGCTTCGGCCTGAACGGCTGCGACTGGCATCTCGACACGACGGATGACAAACGCATTGCCGAGCAACTGACCGGCTATTTCGAGGCCCATGCCGAGCTCTGGCAGGGCCGGTAACCCAATTCAGATATCGTAACCCGGCCACCCATCACGGCAAATGGCGCCACACTGGATTCGGCGGCGAACAAGGTCTCCATCCGGACCAGGACAGTCGCACTCCGGGCCCTCCCCCCGGCTCTCTTAGCCCGGCTGGCGGTGAGAAAATTAACCTTTGTTATCAATTTTCTATCCGTCAGTCCTCAGACCTGTCCCCCAGCCCTAGGCAATACTCAATATTGACCGGCTTCTCATCTGTAAGATCAACGACTGCCAACGCTTGGCAAATCGCCTGACGCAGCTTAAGACTCCCAACAGGCGATTTGCCGTCACGCGGAACGGGAGCAGGAACATGGCATCGGGGGGATCCGAAACGGACAAGGTGCCATTCGGCCGGCTGCTGGCCTTTATCGGACCCTGCGTGCCCTTTGCGGCGCTGGGCTTGCCGATCGTCGCCATTCTGCCGGAATATTACGGCACGCAACTGCAGTTGGGCGCTGTGGTCGGCATCGTCTTCATGGTCGTGCGCTGTTTCGATATCCTGATCGATCCGCCGCTCGGCTATTTCATGGACCGGACGCGCACCAAGCTCGGCCGTTTCAAGCTGTGGATGCTGATCTGCCTGCCGATCTTGTTTGTCAGCACGGGCTTTATCTTCCTGGCACACAAGGGCGTAGGCACAATCTATCTCGGCCTATGGCTGTTTGTTCTCTATGTCGGCTTCTCGATCGCCGCGCTCAGCCAAGCCAGTTGGGGTACCGTTCTCTCTACCAACTATAATGAGCGTTCGCGCATCTTTGCTTGGTGGCAGGTCGGCAATATCTTCGGAATCCTGATGGCGGCCATTATCCCGGTTGCCGCTCAGTCCCTGGGCTATTCCTATAATCTCGGCGTGCAGATCATGGGCCTGTTCATCATGCTCACCCTGCCTTTGTCGATCGGCATTGCGCTGTGGCGTGTGCCGGAAAAGGTCTCGAATACCTCTACTCACGACCTGAAGCTCAGCCACTATTTCGATATGTGGAAGCGTAAGAACGTCCGCTGCATCCTGTGGGCGGATCTGTTCATGGGCCTGGCGCCCGGTGTCATGGCCGCCCTCTTCTACTACTTCTTCGAAGAGGCCAAGGGCCTGACCCGTATGCAATGCAGCATAGCCATGCTGCTCTATTTCGTCGCCGGGATTGCAGGCGCGCCGATCTGGACCTGGGCATCCAGGCGCCTGGGCAAGCATACGGCCCTGATCTGGTCCAGCGTACTTTTTGCTGCGCTATACGGCGCCATGTATTTTGCACCGAAAGGCAATTTCATCGTCTGCGCCATGATGACCTTTGCCAACGGCATTCCCTACGCTGCGTCTTTGTTGCTTACGCGGGCGCTGATGGCCGATATAGGCGACGAAGTCATGCTCGAAACCGGCCACGATCACAAAGGGACGCTGATGGCCATCCTGTCGGCGACAACCAAGGTCGGCTATGCCATCTCCGCCCTGACCATCACCCTGCTGGGCCTGCTGCATTTTAACGTCAAGAATCCCGCGGCCAGCCCGCCGGGCGCCGTGATCTGGGTCGAGATCTTCTTCATCGGCCTGCCGGTCATTTTCCTGATCCTCGGTGCGCTGTCGATGATGCGCTATAATCTGACGCCGGAACGCCACGCCCAAATCATGAGTGAACTGAAAGCAAAGGAAATCCTGTGATGGACGCGCCGGCGGAAGGAATGCAAAGCCTGCTTGAGGTCATGCGCCGTCTGCGCGATCCGGTCGGCGGTTGTCCGTGGGACAAGGAGCAGACCTTTGAGACTATTGCCCCCTATACGATCGAGGAATCCTATGAAGTCGCCGACGCCATCCAGCGCCAGGACATGCGCGACCTGAAGGAGGAACTGGGCGATCTGTTGTTCCAGGTTGTCTTTCATGCCCGTTTGGCCGAGGAACAGGGCCTTTTCGATTTCAATGACGTCGCGGCCGGCATGTCGGAAAAGCTGATCCGCCGCCACCCCCACGTTTTCGGCGACGCTGGCCATCGCGATGCAGACGAACAGACGGTGGCCTGGGAGGTCACCAAGGCTCAGGAACGCAAGGCCAAGAACAAGACCGGCATTCTCGATGATGTGCCGATCGGCCTGCCGGCCCTGACGCGCGCTGCCAAGCTGACCAAACGCGCCGCCCGGGTTGGCTTCGACTGGCCCAGCGTGCACGAGGTAGTCGACAAGCTGGACGAAGAAACACAGGAATTGAAGGCAGAGTTGGCGCAAGGCGATCTTGCCAAGGCACGTGAGGAGCTTGGCGATATTTTGTTTGTTCTGGCCAATCTGGCGCGAAAACTTGATGTAGAACCTGAAGACGCGCTGCGCCTGACCAACCGAAAATTCGTTCGCCGCTTTCAGTCGATCGAAGCCGCTCTTGCCGATCGGGGTCGCACACCCGACCAATCTAACCTGGAAGAAATGGACGCCCTGTGGAACGCGGCCAAAAGCACGGAACGCGAAGCCCAGTCATGACCGGGCCGCATAGGCTGCTGCCGAAGTCTGGCCGATCAAAGCGCCATATGAATATGATAGCTAGTGTCGCGCTCTGCGCCGGCTTGATGATCGCCTTCTATCTTTCGGTCGGTCAGGGCCATATCGACACTGATACCCACATCACCTTGGAACGGCATGACTGCGCGTTCGGCTGTCCGGCGTATCAGGTCGACGTTCTGGCTAATGGTGCAACTGTGTATCAGGGTCGCTCTGTGACGGGTTTGAACGGAATATATCGCTATAAGCTATCCAAATTCGCCGTACGACGCATGCTGCGCGTCTTCGACCGGGCCCGTTTTTTCGATCTGAAAGTCAACGGCTATGCGGTCGATCCGGCCAAGCCCGTCTGCACCCTGACCCTGACATCGGGACGGCAGAAAATGTCGGTCCGCCATAGCTGCAACGAAACGGCACTCGAAATTGCCAAACCGATTTCGGCGGTAGAACTGGCGACGCGTGTGGCTGATATAGCAAAAGGCCGGGTTCGCGCCACAGGCCTTCATCCCGCACCCACCACCCTGGCTCCCAATGATGTAGTTCGCCCATTAGCCGCCGACCATTTTCCGTAAAGCCGCGGTAATTGGTGTTGTTGCAGTTGCCGGTTACGATAGGCCATGGCAAATCGCAAATTCAGACTCAAGCTTAACCTGAACTTCGACCCTCAGATTATTCGGCTCGTTCTGATCGCCGGCGCTATTTTGGTAGCCGCCTTAGCCGCGATGGGTTTTACGCCGGCCTTCCAATCCTGGCACGATAAACAGGAACTGCGCCGCAGCCATATCACCTATATCCAATATCCGTGCGAAACGATGAATCCAGCCGGTGGCTGTCCTGCCTACCGACTGGACGTTTTCGGTGACGGCACGGTCATCTACAAAAGCACCAGCGACACCCGGATCAAGGGCACCTATACCTATCATGTCGCCGATGAACCCCTGCACGATTTCATGCGTGACTTCTCGGTCTCCACCTTCTGGTCCACACCCATGCCCGCCGGCCCAAGCCGTAATGGTGGCTCCTGTCTCGTCATCCTTCAGATGCACAACGAGACGCACCGCAATGGCTGCCTGAAATGGAAACCGGACAGCGACCAGGCGCTGGATGACCCTGGCGTCTCCGAAAGTGTGACGCAGTTGGAAGCTTTGACCCAGGTCAACAGCCTGGCGCGCGGCGACGGGCGAACACAGGAACTTATGCGCAAAGCTAAGCCTTATAAGGGGAAACTGGATAGCTTGTAATCCGAAAGTGTCGCTAGATACCCCTTGTGTGAAACAAGCAAAATGTATGATCGCTTGCATATGCGCAGTTAATTTGCCTTGCTGATTGCGAATCGCAAGCCGGCCGCTTAAGAGGTGCCGTGAGCCCTCAAAACGACCGGTGACCGACGTATGAAACGCACGACAAAAGCCACGCCGCCCCCTGCCCTTGGCAAGGCGCCCCGGTCGAAACTGGTACGCGCGGCGCCGGCTCCGGCAAAGCCGGCGGCGAAAATTCAGCCCGACAAGTCGCATCGCTCGCGCTGCCCGATCAACCTGACCCTGGAACTGATCGGCGACTCCTGGACCATGCTGATCATCCGTGACCTGATGCTGCGTGGTCACACGGGCTATCAGGCCTTTTTGCGTTCAGAAGAAAAGATCGCCACCAATATCCTGGCTGACCGACTCGTGCGTCTCGAGCAACACGGCCTCGTCAGCAAGGGCCCGGATCCGGCCGATGCGCGCAAGTTCATCTACGCTCTGACGGAAAAGGGCGCCGATCTCGCGCCATTGCTGGTCGAGCTCGCGCTGTTCAGCATCAAGCACGAAAAGCGCGTCGAGATGCCGAAGGAGGTTGTGCTCGACATGCAGCGCAACAAACCGGCCTTCGTGACACGCCTGATCCGCCATTCGGCGCCCAAGGTCCGCGCCAAACCGGTCCGCAAGACCGAGAGGCGCGAGCCCGGTGATGAGACGCTAAGCCTTTTTTGACAGGGCGGTTCGGTATAGTCCCAATCGGGATTGCCAACTCCATGCT
Source organism: Asticcacaulis sp. P2_C5 (assembly GCF_056404555.1). Lineage (NCBI taxonomy): Bacteria > Pseudomonadati > Pseudomonadota > Alphaproteobacteria > Caulobacterales > Caulobacteraceae > Asticcacaulis > Asticcacaulis sp. P2_C5. Next base: position 134,284 of record NZ_JBFUDU010000014.1, on the reverse strand, counting down.
ATGGCGGCAAGCTAGCGCCGGACTGTCACGGGGCTAGGCATGAAGAGCATTATTCCGAAAACTTGTAAGGGTCCTGTCACGCGGGCTGTGCTCGGCGCAACAACGGCTATCGCCATTCTGGCGACGTGCCTGCCGGTCACGACCGGTATTGCCGCTGAATCGGTGACGGCGACCGCACCCCAGGCTTGCGGCGTGTCGGCCGAGGACCGCGCGTGGCTCGACAGGTCTGTTACCGCTTGGCGCAACAGACTTTCTCGCCTCGGTCCGCCGGGTGGAATTCGGCGCCGCACTGCCATTATCTTCGACTCCCAATGCATGCTGACCAGCGACGATGCGATGCAGTCGGCGGGTCCGGTAACCTGGACGGCTTCGCCGCACGACGGAATGGTGACTCTGCCGGATGGACAAAGAATGCCGGCGGGCGTGACTTCGTTTGCGGGTGGCGACAATCAGACCGGCTTTTTCGTTATGTCCACCCCCAGCGTTTGGCAACAGGGTGGTGTTCCAGGCGGCCCCATGGGGCTCGAAACCCTGATGACGGCGGTCATGCTCCACGAAGGCTCGCACATTCTGCAACTGAACACCTATATGCAGCGGATAACCGATCTGTCGCTTCGCAACGCCTTGCCCGACTCATTCAGCGACGACAGCATCCAGAAACGTTTCGAAAGCGAACCTGAGTTCAAAGCCTCGGTCGAGCGTGAAACCGATCTGCTCTTTAGCGCTGCGGCTGCTCCGGATGATGCCACCGCGCGTCAATTGGCAAAAGCGGCGCGGAAGCTGATTGCCGAACGGCAGAGTCGCTGGTTTACGGGCCAGGATGCCTATCTTGCCGAAGCGGAAGATGTTTTCCTGACACTCGAGGGTTCCGGGCAGTGGCAGGGCTTCGAATGGTTGATTAGCTCTGACGGCGCGGCGCTCGCGCCCGACGCGGCCATGTCGGGATTTGGCCGACGCAGCAAATGGTGGAGCCAGAAGGAGGGCCTTGCCCTGTTTCTGGTGGTAGATCGCCTGTATGGTCCGGCATGGCGCGGCGATGTATTCGGACCTGGAACGCTCACGGGTCTGCAGTGGCTCGACAGCGCTCTGGTAAAGTCCTAAAAATATAAATAAATGAGTTATATATTTGCCTTTCCTAATGCCGTCTCAGATCAACGGCGAAGCCACAACTAAGCTGCAGGAGATTTCCGCTACTCCATCGCCGCCAGATCGATATGCTCCTTCTCCGCTGGCCCCGCCTTCTTCTTTGGCGCCTCGATGAGCAAAAGCAGGGGAATGACCAGCAGGGTCAGGATCAGCATCAGCCAGAAGTTATCGACATAGGCTATCATGCTGGCCTGGCGCGTCACCTCGGTGTTGATGGCCGACAAACCGGCCACGCCGCTTTGTGCATAGATACTGTCCTGAAAGGCGCGATTGGTCGGCGTGATCATGCTGGCCAGGCCCTCGTGCGCCTTCTGGGCATTGGAGACCTGAAGCGCCTGGACCATGGCGATACCGATACTGCTGCCGATATTGCGCACCAGGCTGAAGATCGAGGTGCCGTCGGGCCGCAACTCCCCGGCCAGGGTCGCAAAGGAAGCCGCGCTGAGCGGAACGAAGACCAGACCCATGCCGATACCCTGGATAATGCCCGGCCAGATGATGTCGCCCTTCGACAGGACGATGGTGTATCGGCACATCATGGCCAGCGACACGGCGGTCAAGGCGAAGCCCACGGCCAGGATTAGGCGCAGATCGACCTTGCCGACCAGCCGTCCGACGATCAGCATGGCCAGCATGGTGCCAAGGCCACTGGGCGCGGTGACAATGCCGGCATCGACCGCCGAATAGCCCATCAGGCCCTGGAGCATCGATGGCATCAGGGCGCGCGTGGCAAACAGCACCATGCCGACGATGAAGATGAACAACAGGCCGGTGAAGAAGTTGCGGTTGAACAGCAAACGATAGTCGAAAAACGACTTGCCGGCCGGCAGGGTGACGGTGTGGATGATGAAACAGATCAGGCTCAACAGGGTGATGATCGCCTCGATCCAGGTCTCGGTCGACGAAAACCAGTCGTTCTGCTGCCCGCGGTCCAGGAGCATCTGCAAAGATCCAATGGCCAGACTCAAGGCCGCAAAACCGAAGACATCGAAACGGATGCTGCGCTTGGCAATCGATTTGGGGATATAGCGCCAGATGCCGAACAAGGCGGCCAGCCCGATCGGCACATTGATGAAGAAGCACCAGCGCCAGTCATAGGAATCGGTCAGCCAGCCGCCCAGCGTCGGTCCGAGAATGGGCCCAACCATGACGCCCATGCCCCAGACCGCCATGGCCGATCCGTGTTTTTCGCGTGGATTGATGTCCAGCAGGGTTGATTGCGACAAGGGCACCAGGGCGGCACCAAATATACCCTGCAACAGGCGCGCGGCGACCATCTCGCTCATTGAGCCTGCGATGCCGCAGAAAACCGAGGCCAGGGTGAAGCCGGCGATCGACACCAGGAACAGGCGCTTCAGGCCGAATCGGTCGCTCAGCCAACCCGTCAAGGGCGTGGCAATGGCGGCGGCGACGATGAACGAGGTCAGCACCCACGTGATCTGGTCGGAAGAGGCGTTCAGGCTGCCCTGCATGTGCGGCAGGGCGACATTGGCAATCGTGCCGTCGATCGCCTGGATGATGGTCGCGCCCATGATCGAGATCGTGATCATCGGCCGGTTAAGAGGCTCCGAATTCACAGGTGCAGAGGTGACGCCGGACATCAGGATATCTCAATAAGCGACTGTAGTTTTTCAAGGAGTAGTGTTGCGCTGTGCAGTTCAGCCGCGTCGATATCGCGGAGTAGTTCGACCCGCATGGCGTCGGCTTTTTCGCGCACCTTGGTATAGAGCGCCTGGCCATCCGTCGTTAGTACGAGATGCTTGACGCGACGGTCTGTCGGTGATGGCGTGCGCTCTACCAGGCCGGCCTTTTCCAGCCTGTCCAGGGTAGTGACCAGGGTGGCGGCCTCGACCGCCAGCAGCCCGGCCAGTTCGCTTTGCGATATTGGCCCGGTCGCCTTGGCGATATAGGCGACCGCCAGCCAGCCCGCCTGGGAGATTCCCAAATCCTTCATGCGCCGATCCAAAGCCATACGCCACAGGCGTGCGCTGTTATGCAAGGCGGCGGAAAATCGTTCTTCAGGAGTCATGGTAAGAAAGCTAATAGTTAGATTACTAACTATCTAGTCCTGAGTCTGCAGCTTGACAAGAGCCAACGGAAGATTTGCCGCGGTCCGCATAATGGGCTTGCCCGAATGCCCAGATCCGGTTATTTGTCAGACAAAATAAACATGCCGAGGAAATAATGAAATTACGTAGTTGGATCTTGGCAAGTGCCGCAATGTCGCTGGCGATCTTGGGTGCAGCCGTGGCCCAGCCGGTTACCTGGCATGCCGATAACGGCAACGGAACCTATACCAACCCACTGTTTTACGATGAATTTTCCGATCCTGACCTGATCCGCGTCGGCGACGACTTTTACCTGACTGGCACCACCATGCACACCATGCCGGGCCTGCCGATCCTGCATTCGCGCGACCTGGTCAACTGGGAATTCCTCACCTACGCCGCCGACAAGCTCGATCTGGGCCCTGCCTATCGTCTCGAGGACGGCAAGAGCATCTACGGCCAGGGGTTCTGGGCGCCCTGCTTCCGCTATCACGACGGCACCTTCTATATCTTCAGTAATGTCAATGGCGCCACGACCCAATTGCTGACCGCGAAGGATCCGCGCGGACCGTGGACGCGGACGGCGATGAAGCGCACCCTGCACGACCTATCGGTCCTGTTCAATGATGACGGCAAGGTCTATGTCGTCTGGGGCTACCAGGATATCCACCTCGCCCAACTGGACGCCAGCCTGACCGACATCGTCCCCGGCACGGAACAGATCATCATCCCGAAAAGCGACGGCATGGGCGAAGGGTCGCATTTCTATAAGTTCGGCCAGACCTATTTCATCACCAGCGCTGAGTGGAACGGTATGCGTATGGCGGCCGCACGATCTTCGTCACCGACTGGCCCGTACGAGGTCAATCTCGCCATCAGCCGCGACGAAGACTTCGGCCTGACGCGCGGCTATCGCGTCGGCGGGGACGCGCCGCCTTTCAAGCTCAACCCGCCCGATCCCACTGAACACGGTTGGGGCTCGCTGCACCAGGGCGGCCTTGTCCAGACGCCGGCTGGAGAATGGTGGGGCTGGTCGATGTACGACGCGAACTCTGTTGGGCGCCTGACGGCCTTGTCGCCGATTACCTGGCAGGACGGCTGGCCGTATTTCGGCCTGCCCGGCAACCTGACGCGCACCCCACGAACCTGGGTCAAGCCCAAGGCGCCTGAATCGGCGCCGCACGTGCCTTACGATCGCAGCGACGATTTTTCGGGTCACGCCCTAAAGCCGGTATGGCAGTGGAACCATGTCCCGCTGGACGGAAAATGGTCGCTATCGGAGCGGCCGGGTTATTTGCGCCTGCATACCCAGCCGGCCAGGGATTTCCTCAGCGCCCGCAATTCGCTGACTCAACGCGCCATAGGTCCGCGATCGACCCCAACTGTGTCGGTAGACCTGTCGGGCCTGAAGCCTGGCGACGTTGCAGGCTTGGCCCTGCTGAACCGTCCCTATGGCTGGATCGGCGTTGAACGGGCGAAGGACGGTCTGTTCGTCACACGCCACGACGAGCAAACAGGCGCGCCGGTGCGTGAAGCCATCACGGCAAAGCGCATCTGGTTGCGTGCCGATTGCGATTTCATGACCGAGAAAGCCACGCTCAGCTACTCGACAGATGGCAAGACTTTCAAAGCCTTGGGAGACGATTTTACTATGGCGTTTCAGTTGAAGACCTTTCAGGGCGTGCGCTATGCCCTGTTCGCCTTCAATGAAGCTGGCAAGGCCGGCGGCTATGCCGATTTCGATTCCATCGATGTCGCCGAGCCCGATGCCCAGGCGATGAAGCCTATCCCGTACGGTAAGGCGATCACCTTCGCGGCGGTTGACGGCCGTGCAGTGCCCTGGCTCGGCCAAGCCGTCGAAGTGGTCGACCGTGGTTTAGGCAGGGTGAGCCTGAAACAAGGCGACCGCTATCTGACCGTTGTCGAGGAAGGCGTCGTCAATCTGGCGCTGGCGCAGGACGGACCGTCACAGACCTTCCAGTGGAGTGAAACCCTCACGGGAGAAATCGTGCTGATGTCGTTGAAAACAAATCGCTATCTACGCGCCGACGGCGCCGTATTGCGTGCCGACAGCCCCGGCCCGGCGCCTGGCAGCCAGGACGGTACGCGGTTTAGCTGGCACTAAGCCCGACAAAGCGGGATTAGGCTCCGACCAGCCTTTCATAGCGTCCATAGGCCTGGTCGCTGAGCTTGACCTTGAGATGGACGCGTCCCTCGGCGTCCTCGTGACGGTCCAATACGCGGCCTTGCGCGTATAGAAATGCCAGGACGTCGCCCTGATGCGGTTCGAGAACGATATCGACCTCTTCGCCCGCAGCGTCGACCAGGGCGGCGATCTTGGCCAGCAGCGCCGGGACGCCCTCGCCGCTGACCGCCGATACCGGCATGGGCTTTTGTGCATCGCGTGAAGTTACAGCACGAGATTTGAAAACCTCTTTGGAATCATCGTCCAACAGGTCGATCTTGTTCCATACTTCGAACATGCGGGCGCGGTCGAGGTTGGGCAGGATGTGCAGCAGGACCTGCTCGACATCCTGTTTCTGTGCCTCGGTTTCCGAATTGGACACATCGCGGACATGCAGGATCAGGTCGGCCTGTTCGACCTCTTCCAGGGTCGCGCGAAAGGCTGCCACCAGCTCGTGCGGCAGATCGGAGATGAACCCCACCGTATCCGACAGTATGGCCGACCGTCCGTTGGGTAGTTTCAGCGTGCGCAAGGTGGTGTCCAACGTGGCGAACAACAGGTCCTTGGCCATGACTTCGGCATGGGTCAGGTGATTGAACAGAGTCGACTTTCCGGCGTTCGTATACCCAACCAGGGCAACGATCGGATAGGGCACCTTCTTGCGCTGGGTACGGTGCAGGTTGCGCGTCCGGCGCACCTCGTCGAGCTCGGTCTTCAGCTGCTTGATCTTGTCGGCGATCATCCGCCGGTCCAGTTCGATCTGGGTTTCGCCCGGTCCGCCGGTCGTGCCGGTGGCGCGTTGGCGTTCCAGGTGGGTCCAGGTGCGGACCAGACGGGACTTTTCGTATTCGAGGCGCGCCAGTTCGACCTGCAGCTTGCCTTCGCGCGTCCGGGCCCGGAGGCCGAAGATTTCAAGGATCAGGCCGGTGCGATCGACGACCTTGACGTCCAGCGCCTTTTCGAGATTTCGCTGCTGGATCGGTGTCAGGGCGCCGTTGATAACACAAAGCGTTGCCTCAGCTTCTTCACATAAGGCTTTGATTTCTTCAACCTTACCCTGGCCGAACAGGGTGGCGGGATTGAGCTTGCGGACGCGCACGCTAATTGATCCGGCGATCACGAGATCCAGCGCCAGGGCAAGGCCGACAGCCTCGTCCATGCGTGACTCGTCATGCAGGCGCACAGCTGCCTCGCCCGAACCACGGGCTATATCCGGGTCGACGACAACAGCCCGCACCACGTCAGGCGCGTGATCGATGAATTTATCGGACAACGATGATTCCCCTAATTGGGGCATCAATCATCGGAATCGTCTTCCTGTTCGTACAGTTGCACAGGTGCCGCAGGCATGATGGTCGAGATCGCATGCTTGTAGACTAACTGCGACTGGCCGTCGCGACGCAGCAACACGCAGAAATTGTCAAACCAGCTAACGATGCCCTGCAGCTTGACGCCGTTGATCAAAAAGATGGTCAAGGGAGTTTTTGTTTTGCGGACACTGTTCAAAAACGTGTCCTGCAGGTTTTGTTTCTTGTCGTGGGACATTGATCGGCCCTTCTCGTTTCGCAAATTTGGGGCGCACAATACACCCCACACAGACAGAATCGCATTCAGAGGTAGCATATTGGGTTCGCTTATTGGGAGAAACGCGAAACCACTCGGAATACGCCTGGATAATAGGCAAATAATCGCAGCGTTTTCAACCGCATTGCGGTAAATTTATTTTTCAGCCTGCATCTTGCGTCAGACCAAGGCCGTACGTCGGGCGCGGGCGATGTAGGAATCCCTTAGGCCGCTTGCCACAGGGCCCGGTTGGCCGTCGCCGATGCGGTGCCCGTCAATGTCGACAATGGGCATGACCAGGCTGGTCGCGGCCGTGATGAAGACCTCGGAGGCGGCCTTGGCCTCGTCCAGTGTGAAGGCCTCCTCGCGTAAATCCATACCGTTGTCAGCGATCAGGTCGATCAGGGTGAGTCGCGTCACGCCAGCCAGGATATTGGCTTCCAGGCTGCGCGTCTTGATGACACCGTCAGCATCGACCATATAGACATTGGTCGACCCGCCTTCGGTCACGTAGCCCTCATCGTCGACGAAAATAACCTCGCCGGCGCCCTGCTCCTTCGCAGCCTGCTTGGCCAGGACATTGGGCAGCAGACCAACCGTCTTGATATCGCAGCGTCCCCAGCGAATATCCGGTGTCGACATGGCCTTGATGCCCGTCATGGCCTTCCTGGCTGCAGCGATACGGTCGACGGGTCTGGCTGTGACCACGACTGCCGGCCGCGTGTGCATTGGAAAGACATGGTCGCGTGGCGCCACACCACGGCTGACCTGCAGGTAGACCATACCCTCACGAATGCGATTGCGGCGAACGACCTCCGACAGCACGATCAGAAGCGACTGGCGTGACATGGGCATGGCAATGCGCAATTCGCCCAGGGAACGCTCCAGGCGGTTCATATGACCATCCATGTCGGCCAGACGGCAATCGAAGACCGACCACACCTCATAGACAGCATCCGCGAACTGATAGCCACGGTCCTCGATCGATACGACGGCTTCGTTCTGGCGGACATAGGCGCCGTTGACATAGGCTATGCGGGACATGGAGAGATTCTTTAAAGACTTGAGATAGGGTGAAGAGACCTAACGATTACGCAGGGATGCCGAAGGCCTCATAAGCAAAACCTTACGTCAAATGAATCAGATATAGCTCTGAAAAATCTGCGCTAATCGGCGAAATCTGCGGTTAAACTTCTTACCGTCAGGCGTCTTCTTCTTCCGGACGGATATGGGCCAGGCCCAGCGATTTCAGCTTACGGTGCAGAGCAGAACGTTCCATGCCGATAAAGGTCGCTGTGCGGGAAATATTGCCGCCGAAACGCACGATCTGCGACGACAGATATTCACGCTCGAAGACCTCGCGGGCATCGCGCAGCGGCAGGGCGATGATGCGTTCCGGCCGGATGGCGCCGGCGACCGCCGATTCCACCACTTCGCTGGGCAGCATCTGTGCGGTAATCGGTTCGTTCGGATGGCCCGAAGCCAGGATCAGCAGGCGCTCGATATTGTTGCGCAACTGGCGGACATTGCCGGGCCATTCATGGACCTGGAGAGTCGCCATGGCGTCTTCCGACAGGGTGCGCTTGGGCAAGCCCTGCGCCGCTGCAATACGATCGATGAAATAGGACACCAGTTCCGCGATATCGCTGCGCCGTTCCGACAGGCCCGGCACGCGCACAGGCACCACATTGAGGCGATGGAACAGATCTTCGCGGAACCGCCCGGCCGAGATTTCCTGCGACAGGTCCTTTGAGGTCGATGAGATCACACGGACGTCGACCTGGACGTCCTGGGCGCCACCGACGCGGACAAAGCGTTGTTCGACCAGTACGCGCAAGATGCGGTTCTGGCTTTCCGGCGGCATGTCGGCGACTTCGTCAAGGAACAGGGTGCCGCCGTGGGCGCGCTCGAACACACCGATCTTGCGCGGCTTGCCGCCCTCGCCTTCTTCGCCGAACAGTTCGACATCCAGCCGTTCCGGTGTCATGCCGGCGGCCGAGATTGGGACGAACTCGCACTTGGCGCGGGGACTGACTTCATGGATCATCCGGGCGACCAGTTCCTTGCCCGATCCGGCGGGGCCGGAGATCATGATCCGCGAATTGGCCGGCGCGACCTTGGCAATCGTCGAGCGCAGCAGTTGCGCCGCCGCCGAATTGCCGATCAGGCCGTCCGGCACCACGGCCTGGGAACGCAGGCGCTTGTTTTCACGACGCAGCGATGTCAGTTCAAGCGCGCGCTGAACAACCATGATCAAGCGTTCGGTTTTAAACGGCTTTTCGATAAAATCGAAAGCGCCCTTCTTGATGGCCGTAACGGCTGTTTCGATGGTGCCGTGACCGGAGATCATGATGGCCGGGATGTCGGGATCCAGTTCGTGGATCACACCCAGCAATTCGATCCCGTCGAGCCCGCCACCCTGCATCCAGATATCGAGGACGCACAGGGAAGGCTTGCGAGCCTTGATGGCGCGCAAGGCTGCGTTGGAATCGGCCGCGGTTCGCACCGCATAACCTTCATCCTCGAGGATGCCGGCAATCAGTTCCCGGATATCGGCCTCGTCATCGACAACGAGGATATCAACGCCAGACGATACTTTCATTAGGATCTCACCATCTTTTGGCTCAGCAGTTTAGCCCCGGCCAAGCCGGAGTTATCGGTCGCAGGCAGGTTGACACCCACCTGGTAGCGCGGCAGACGCAGGACAGCCCGCGCGCCGCTTAGGTACACAGCATCATTCAGGTAGAACTCACCGCCGTGGTCTTCCAGAATGCGCTTCACAATGGCCAGGCCGAGGCCCGTGCCCTTTTCCCGCGTCGTGACATAGGGTTCGGTCAGGCGATCGCGATCCTTTTCCGGCAGGCCGATGCCGTCGTCCTCGACCTCGATGACCAGGAAGCCCTCTTCCAGGTGCATCTCGACGCGCAGGTGACCGACAATACCGTCGGCCGGGGTAATGGCATCGGAGCCGCGGTCGCGCATCAGGCGCGACGATATGGCCTCACCGCCGTTTTTCAACACATTTCCCAGGGCCTGGCCCAGCATGCGGCCGTCGCACACCACCTTGATCTCAGGCAGGGGCTCGACGATTTCGATGGCGATATCGGCGCGCGTAACGCGTTGCGAGAAGACGCAGGACCGGACCAGTTCCGCCGCCTCTTCCTCGGCAAAATTCGGCGCAGGCATACGGGCAAAGGACGAAAACTCGTCGACCATGCGCCCGATATCGCCGACCTGACGAATAATGGTATCGTTGAGACGATCGAAGGTCTCGACGTCTGTGGTGATTTGACCGCGGTACTTCTTGCGCAGGCGTTCGGCCGAAAGCTGGATCGGCGTCAGCGGGTTCTTGATTTCGTGCGCGATGCGACGGGCCACATCCTTCCACGCCGCGTTGCGCTGGGCCGCGATCAGGCGCGTAATATCGTCGAAGGTGAGAACGGCGCCGCCGGTCTCCAGTCCGGAAATACGAACGCGGACGCGCCGGGTTTCGCCGCGGCGGACCAGATCGACCTCCTGCTCTTCGACACGGTGCACCGAAACCTTGTCCAGAAGTTCGACAATTTCAGGCGCCAATTCGCGAATTCTGAGGGAAATCGCCTCACTTGAGGTGACGCCCAGGAAATTGGCCGCGTGACGGTTGATAGCTGAGACCTGCTCATGCTCATCCAGGCCGACAATGCCGGCGCTGATTTCCGACAGGACGGTTTCGATAAAGCGGCGACGACTCTCCGCCTCTTCGCCGGCCGCCTTCAACTCGGTCTGCTGACTCTGCAGGTCCGAGGTCATGCGGTTGAAGGCGCGCGACAGGACGGCGATGTCTTCGGATTGACGGGTTGTCATGACACGTGCGCTCAGGTCTCCGGCTGCTACCTTACCCGCTGCCTGCACAACTCGGGCCACCGGCACGGCAATGCTTTCCGCGGCAGACGTCCCGCCCCAGATGGCGCCGATCAGGACCAGAAGCACGGCCTCGAAATAGGCGGTAAAGAAGATAGCCTGGTTGCGGGCATTCTTCTTCATGACGTCGCGCAACTCCTGGGTTGCCTTGTCCGCTTCCGCGAGTTTCGTACCGAATCCAGGCGGATAAGGTTCTGCGCCATATATGACGGCGCCGCCGTAGCCTTCCAGCAGCAAGGAGACCCGATCGCCGTAAACGCCGCTCGATCCGGCACCGCCCTTGGCGAAGGCTTCACTCAGTTCACTCTGCGAAGGTGCGACGAAAGGCGGGGCATTGGGCTTTTCGGCACGCGCCAATATCTGACCGTGTCGATCGATGATGTAGACAGCCGATAAATGTTCCCGGGCGTCGAGATTTTCCTGCAGGGCGGTCGAAAACTTGACCCTGTCCTGGAACAGGGCGCGCGCCTCAGGCAAGTCAAAGACGTGCTGCAAACTGGTAATATCGTTGACGACACCTTCGCCGTGGACCGCGACATAGGCCTGTGCCACCTGAGCGCCATTTTCCACCGTCGTCTGGAAGCGACCGGCGTAGAAGGTATTGAGGCCCTGGCTCAGGAAGCCGAACATCAGGGCGACGATCGTCGCGGGTGCGACGGCGGCGAGCGAAAACAGAAAGACGAAACGCAGATGAAGGCGCGCGCCGGCATCGGCACCGCGACTTCGCGCAATGGCGATAAGACGCCGGATGACAAAAGCCATCAGGGTCAGAAGGAGGACTAGATTCAGGCAGATCAGAATGACGAGATAATCAATCGTCAGACCGCCCTGCTCAACGACAGCCTTAGTTCCGACCTTGCCTGGTCCGGCAACAATCAGCCAAACGATACAAAAGACCGTCGTCAGGATGGACGCGCCGTAGCCGGCGCCCAGCAGAAGGCGCTGCAAGCCCACAGAGCGGATATCACGCAGGCCGCGCGCCAGAAAATGCAGCCCTCGACGTCGTTTCGCTGTGTCCTTCAAGACCCAAGACCATCTGTTTTCATTTCGTGACATTTGCGCACTACTGTGTCCGAATATCAACATGAATGTTGCGGAGATACGTCAAATTTCGCAAAATTTGATCACAGGCGAAACGACCTGGCCATTTTCCGCTCAGTTGAACAAGACGCGCAGGGCCTGTTCAATCGTCGCGGGGTCGTCCATGCGGCAAAGACGCGCCTTGTCCTGGCGGCGGACGATGGCGTCATCCGTATAGGCCGTCGCCTCGACATAGGCGCCGAGGTGCTTCTTGAACATGCGCAGCCCGAGTGGCGCGCCATAAAAGTCCAGGCTATCGTGCATATGCTCAATGACAATGTCCGCGCGTTGCACCAAGCTGATGTCGGACCGGATGAAGTCGTCGTTCAGAGCCCGATCGAGCTCCTGGGCGAACCACGGACGGCCATAGATGCCGCGTCCGATCATGACGCCATCAGCGCCCGATTGGGCCAATGCGGTGCGGGCGCTGGCGAGGTCGACAATATCGCCATTGACGATGACGGGTATGGTGACCGCGCGCTTCACGTGGGCGACGGCATGCCAGTCGGCCTGGCCCTTGTAAAATTGTTGGCGCGTGCGTCCATGCACCGTCAACGCTTTAATGCCCAGGCTCTCGGCGCGTTTGGCCAGCTCAGCGGCGTTGTGGGAGTTGTCGTCCCAGCCCAGGCGCATCTTGACGGTCACCGGCCGTGACGTGGCGCCGAGCGCCGCCGTCATGATCCGTTCGGCCTGATCGAGGTCGCGCATCAGGGCAGAGCCACACAGAACGCCTGTGACCTCCTTGGCTGGACATCCGAAATTGAGGTCGAGAATATCGGCGCCGGCCTCTTCGGCCAGTCTGGCGCCGCGGGCGATATGGGCGGGCTCCCGCCCAACCAGTTGCACGATCTTGGCGCCGGAATGCTCACCCAACTGTGCTTTGCGCACGATATCAGCACGACCGGAATCCATTTCGGCACAGGCAACCATTTCGGTGGCCGCATAGGCGGCGCCGAGCTTTACCGCCATGCGACGGAACGGCAGGTCCGACACCCCGGTCATGGGTGCGATCAGCACCCGGCCGGGAATCGTGATGTCGCCAATGATCAGGTCTTCACCAATAATCAGGTCTTGGGTCTGCATCCGACCGCCTTACACAAAAAAGGCGCCAAAGGGAATGGCAGGCTTTGACCTTCGCGCGTCACGGTCCTAGAAGGGACGCGTCCGAAGGAGCTATCATGCACGCGATCAAACTGGCTGTCAGCGATGACGATATCCGCCGCTGCTTCCCCGTCATGCACATGCTGCGCCCTCACCTGAGCGATGCCGATGACCTGGTGACGCGTGTCAGCCGCCAGCAGGACTATGCCGATTGGCGACTGGCCTTTGTCGAGGACGACGGTCGGGTTGTGGCCTGCGCCGGGTTCCGTATCCACGAATGGCTGGTCTCGGGCAAGGTCCTGTATGTCGACGACCTGGTGACGGCCGACACCGGCCGCTCGAAGGGTTACGGCAAGGCCCTGCTTAACTGGTTGAAGGCCCTGGGGCGCGAAGAAGGTTGCGCCCAGTTGCGGCTGGACAGCGGCACGCATCGCGCCCAGGCGCACAAGTTCTATTTTCGCGAGGGCCTGACCATCCAGGCCTTCCATTTCGAGACAAACCTGTGAATCGGCCAAATAACTGGCATGCGGTTATCGTCGCCGGTGGATCGGGCAGTCGATCCGGCGGCAAGAAGCAGTGGAAGCCGCTGGGCGGCAAGCCTGTGCTCGACTGGTCGGTATCGGCTTTCGCCGGCGCCACCCAGATCGTCCTTGTCGTGCCGATCGAGGACGTCGCACTGGCCAGCGAGACCTATGGCGAAAGCGTCACCGTCGTTGCCGGCGGTCCTGATCGTGCTGCGTCCGTCGTCAATGGCCTGCAGGCTTTGGAGGCCGGCGACGAAGACATCGTGATGATTCATGATGCTGCTCGGCCGCTTCTAAAAGCAAACCATATCAGAGCCCTGTTGTCGGTTCTTGAAACGCGACGTGCGGCGATCCTGGCTCTGGCAGTCACAGACTCGCTGAAACGCGGCGGGGAGATTGTTGTCGACGCCCCGGCGCGCGACGGCCTGTGGCGTGCCCAGACCCCGCAGGCCTTTCGCTACGGCGATATCGTGGCGGCCTATGCCGCTTGGGCTGGAGGTGTCGCGACGGACGAGGCGACCGTGGCCGGTGCGGCCGGGATTGAGGTTGCCCTGGTCCAGGGTGATATCCGTCTGCATAAGCTGACCTATCCGGAGGATTTTGTCTTGCTAGAAGCCTTAATTGCGGCAGATAAGCCTCTGAAACAGATAAGGATTGGCCAGGGCTTCGACGCCCATCGCTGGGGTGATGGCGCCAGTGTCTGGCTGTGCGGCGTTGAAATCGTCCACGACAGGACCCTGATCGGCCACAGCGACGCCGATGCCGGCCTGCATGCCCTGACCGATGCCCTGCTGGGCGCGGCCGGCCTGGGTGATATCGGCGATCATTTTCCGCCGACCGACCCGCAATGGAAGGGCGCCTCGAGCGATCGTTTCCTGAAACACGCCGTCGACCTGATCACGGCCAGGGGCGGCGTCATCGTCAATGCCGATGTCACCTTGATATGTGAACGGCCGAAGATCAAGCCGCACCGCGAGGCCATGCGTTCCCGTCTGGCCGAGATTCTCGGCATTGACATCGATCGCGTCAGCGTCAAGGCCACCACGACCGAGAAGATGGGCTTTACGGGCCGCGAAGAGGGTCTGGCAGCTCAGGCTGTCTGTGCCGTCGAAATCTGAAGAAAAGGCAGTTATGTAAACCGCAGATTTCGCAGATTAACGCAGATTTTTCAGTGACTACTCACTATGTCCTGAGTACCGATAAGAGCAAAAAAGGACCGCAAAGCGGTCAAGAGAACATTTGCCCGCGCATTCTGCATGACGATCCAGCTCTGAAAAATCTGCGTCAATCTGCGAAATCTGCGGTTCCCCTACTTCACACCATCCGCCCCCATGACCTTTTCCAGGAAGGTATAATGATCGGCCTTCTCGGCGGCGGCCTGGCTGAGCGACGTGCCGAAGTGCCCTGAATCCGAATCCGTTCGGAATGTCACCACCGCTCCGGCTGCCTTCAAGGCTGCACCGAATTTACCCGAATTCCACGGCGCCACGCGATTGTCGTTCAGCCCGACATCGAGCATAACCGGCGGGTAGACCTGACCCGGTTTGACCGCCAGATAGGCGTCCATCTGGTACAGGGCATCAAAGCCGTCCGCTGTCGTCGCGTCGCCGAATTCGGCATACTGATTGGGGCCGTTGGCCTGGACAGCCAGGCGCGACGGATTCAACATGCCGGCATGGATAACCGCCGCGCCGAAATGCCCGGGGTAATGCGTCACGGAACCGCCCATGATGATACCGCCGGCGCTGGCGCCTGTGATGGCGACATGCGCAACGCTGCTATAGCCCTTGGCGACGACATAGTCCGCGGCGCCCATCAGGTCCTCGATACCCTTGTGCTTGTTCGGCCCCTTGCCCCCCAACCGCCACGCGTCGCCCTTTTCGCCGCCGCCACGGATGGCGACAAAGCCGTAGATATGGCCCTTCATCACCCATTCCAGCGTCATCGGGTCGAAAAACGGCTGGGTCGCCTGACCATAGGCGCCATAGGCATCAAGCAGGGTCAGCGCCTTGCCATCGGGCTTCGTACCCTTGGGCACAAGCAGGGTGACCGGAACCAGGGTGCCATCGGCGCTGGGCGCTTCGACATTGACGATATCGATCGCGGAGTCATAGTCCTTTGGCGCGTTGGCGCCGAGATGCAGGTCTGACACGGTACGCGTCGCCGGATCATAGGCCAGCAGTTGCCGCGGCTTGGTCCAGCTTTGCAGGGTGAAGACCAGCCCGTCTGCCGCCGGGTCGCTGTCGGTCAGGAAGGCGGCGCCGTCGAACGGCAGGTCGAGTTTCGTTGCCGTTCCGCCGTCATGTGACAGGCGTGTGAAGCTGTCGATGCCATTGCTCATGGAGCGGACATAGAGGCCGTCCCGGGCAACATTTATATTGGTAATGACGCTGGACTGGCTTTCCGGCACAACCACCCTGGCATCGGCCAGGCTGGGCCTGGCGCCCTTAAGGTCTATTTTCAGAAGTTCGCCATTAGGCGTTGTTTTCTTGGACAAAAGATAGAGCGCATCGCCGTACAGATTGGCGCCCTGAATGCCGTCCTCATAATTGACCAGACAGTTATATGCTGCATCCGCCTTTAGCAGATCGGTTTTCTTCACCAGGCACAGGCGTGCTTCGGCACGTGCACCGACAGCGAAGACGACAGCCCAGTCGGACTGGGAACTGACCGCGACAATGGGAAACTCCTGCGGTAGCAATGGCAAGGTGGCATTGGCGCCTGCCGCCACCAGGATGGGATCGTCGGCAGTCGCGCTGCCCATGACGTGATAACGGGCGCGCATGTTGAGCATCGGGTCGCTATCGGCGGTGGCTGGGGCCATTTGCGTATAGGTCATGGCCTTGCTGTCCATCGTCCAGTCGACTTGGAATTCGCCCCAGATATTGTCGAGCTGGTCAGGCAGTTTCACACCACTGTCCGTATCGTAGAATTCGACGCTGGTGATTTCATTGCCGCCGTGGTCGACATTGACCGCGATAATCCGGCCATTCGGCGACACGGAAAAACCGGTGACCGAAGC
Source organism: Asticcacaulis sp. P2_C5 (assembly GCF_056404555.1). Lineage (NCBI taxonomy): Bacteria > Pseudomonadati > Pseudomonadota > Alphaproteobacteria > Caulobacterales > Caulobacteraceae > Asticcacaulis > Asticcacaulis sp. P2_C5. Next base: position 117,715 of record NZ_JBFUDU010000014.1, on the reverse strand, counting down.
GTGCCCGCCGGCCGCCGCGACGGCGTTGGGATCGAGCAGGACCTTTTCCGTACCATCGGCCAGGCGTTCCATCAGAACGCCTTGCTTGCCCTGTTCCAGGCGCAGAAAGAATATCCGGCCGGCGACACGATGCTGCGCGCGGTTGGTCGTTGTGGCAGCGCCCGCCGCGCTAAGGGTTGCGCGCCAGGTATCGAGCGCCGGCGAGGCATCCAGCCATTGCCGGCCGACTGCGCCCTGGGCCTTCAGCCAGTCGGTAAAAGCGGCATTGTCGGCGCCTTCCATCCAGCGATAGGGATCGGCAATCTGGTTGCCGAAGACCGTTTCGACCGTATCGCCACGCGGCGCCACAGGTGCGGTTTCAGCGTGGACATTGGTGGCGAAGATAGGGGTGGCGAAGATAAGGAGGGCGGCGCAGGCGGTCAGACGCTTCATGGCAAGTCTCCGGAGGATGACACGACGCTAAACCGTCGCCGCCCGTCGCGTCAAGCAAGCCCACTGCGCAGACTTCAACCATTTCACAAAACCCATTGAATAATTATGGTATTTATTGCGAAGCATTCTCATGCTTATCGGCCTTGAAATGGCCGGATGGCCCGAATATATGACCCCAGTACCGCGTAGTCCTCCCCCAAGAATACAGAAGAGGTTTAGTCATGGCTTTCGAACTGCCGCCCCTGCCCTATGCCAGCGATGCGCTGGAACCGCATATGTCGGCCAATACCTTCAGCTTCCACCACGCCAAGCACCATAAGGCCTATGTCGACAACCTGAACAAGCTCCTGCCTGGTTCGGAATTCGAAGGCCTGTCGCTGGTCGACGTGATCAAGGCTTCGGAAGGCAAGAACCCGGGCGTGTTCAACAACTCGGCCCAGGTGTGGAACCATACCTTCTTCTGGCATTCGATGTCCCCAAATGGCGGCGGTGCGGCCACGGGCGCCATCGCGGACAAGATCGCCGAGGACTTCGGCACGTTCGACGCCTTTGTCGAGCAGTTCAAGACCGCGGGCGCGACGCAATTCGGCTCGGGCTGGGCCTGGCTGGTCCAAGGGTCCGACGGCAAGCTGAAGGTCGTCAAGACCGGCAATGCCGAAACCCCGCTGACCAAGGGCGACAAGCCGATTCTGACCCTCGACGTTTGGGAGCACGCCTATTATCTCGACTACCAGAACCTGCGGCCCAAGTTCATCGAGACCTTCCTGACCTCGCTGATCAACTGGGACTTCGCCAATGAGCGGCTGGACGCACCACTGTTCGACGGCGTTGCCTAAAACATGAAAGGCGGTCTCCGGACCGCCTTTTTTATGCTTCCACCACATGGCTTTCGCGTTTCCGCTGACGCCAAGTAAGTGAAAAGAAAGAGGTTTTCCCACAGATTTTCACAGATTAGCACAGATTTTTTGCAGTTGATTGCGGATCGCGAAGCGATCTCCATCTACCGAAGACGTAGGGCAGCGGCAAAGTAAACCATTGTAAATCTGTGCTAATCTGTGAAAATCTGTGGGCAAAATACGCTGCAAGTCAGAGCCATGAACACGCACAAGCTCGCCACTGAACTGGTCACTCTGCTCAAGGCGCGTCAGCGCCAGATCACCACTGTCGAAAGCTGCACCGGTGGGCTGATCGCCGGCGCCATTACGTCTGTTCCCGGCTCGTCAGACGTTTTTGAGCAGGGCTTCATCACCTATTCCAATGCCGCCAAGACCGCGCTGGTCGGCGTACCCGAACACCTGCTCAAGGCTCACGGTGCCGTCAGTATCGAGGTCGCCGCCAGCATGGCCGAAGGTGCGCTGATATCTTCTGGCGCGCAGCTGGCACTCAGCGTCACCGGCATCGCCGGCCCCGGCGGTGGGTCGGTCGATAAGCCGGTTGGCCTGGTCTGCTTCGGCCTCAGCCATATAAATCTCGAAAAACAGTCCGAAACCCTGGCGCAGGTTATGAATTTCGGCGATATCGGTCGCGACAAGGTGCGCGAACGCAGCGTCGAACATGCCCTGAAATGGGCGCTCAAGGCCCTGGATACTTAGACTGCCGGCTTCTGTTCGCTTGTATAGGCCGGGCACACGTTCTTCAAAAACAGGTCATACGGCAGGCGGTGATGTTTCATCGCTGCTATATCTTCGCGCAGCCACCCTCGGATTTGCTCCGCCTCCGGCCCCTGCTTTTCGTAAACCACGAGCGCGTCTTCGAAAATCTTCGCGCTCGCTGTGTAGTGGTCGTAAGCCTGTTGGGCTTCCGGGCAGCCCTTCGCAAAATCGCGAATTTCAAACGCTTTGTTTGCGGCATCCGCGTGGTCGGCGGCGACGAACATTTCCTTCGTTGCCCCTTCCAGGGCCTGACTGAACAACGTCCCGTCAACCTTGGCCTGAGCGGGCGTCGTTATAAAAACGAGCGCAAGGAGAGCCAGCCAAGCCCTACGCATTCTGCACACCGTAAAGCTCTCTTGCCCGGTTCTCAAACACCGTCATCATGCGGAAGACCGCGCGGTCGAAATTGGCCTTGAACAACATATCCAGAATCGGGTTTTTGATCTCGACATCCATGTCGAAATCGATCCGGGTTCCGCCTTCGACCGGCGTAAAGGTCCAGCGCCCGTCCAACTTCTTGAACGGCCCCTTGATAAAGTTCATGTCGACGCTGGTGTCGCCGCTGTTACGGATGACGCGTGTGGTGAACTTTTCCGCCAGCATCTTGAAGCCGACGCTGACATCGGCGTCGAAACGGCTGATGGGGCCGCCGGTTGCCTGGTGATTATAGGCCTGCAGCCGCGTGATGCCGGGTACAAATTCCGGATAGCGCTCGACGTCGCCCACCAATTCCCAAAGCTGCACAGGGCTATAGGCCAGAACGCGGTCGAGATGGAATTTGGTCATGGCGCCTTGTCGTCAGTATTTCGGTTTATTTAAGAACAGCCATGAAATCATGGCTGTATGCAAATATATTAAAGTTTTGCCGCACGCGCAGCGCGCAGCTTTTCGAAGTCCTCACCGGCATGGTGCGACGACCGGGTGAGCGGCGACGACGACACCATCAGGAAGCCCTTGGCGCGGGCGATCGATTCGTAAGCCTTGAACTCTTCCGGCGTGACGAAGCGATCGATGGCGGCATGCTTGCGCGTTGGTTGAAGATATTGCCCGATGGTGATGAAATCGATGCCGGCCGAACGCATATCGTCCATGACCTGCATGACCTCTTCACGCGTTTCGCCCAGGCCCACCATGATGCCCGACTTGGTGAACTGCTGCGGATCGCGCTCCTTGACGCGCTCCAGCAGACGCAGGCTGTGGTAATAGCGCGCACCGGGGCGAATCTTCAGGTAGTTGCGCGGCACGGTTTCGAGATTGTGGTTGAAGACGTCGGGCTTCGAATCGATGACGATCTCGGCCGCGCCGTCCTTGCGCAGAAAGTCCGGCGTCAGGATCTCGATTGTTGTCTTCGGCGACTGCACACGGATCTGGCGCACCACCTCGGCGAAATGCCAGGCGCCACCGTCGCTCAGGTCATCGCGATCGACCGAGGTAATCACGACATGCGACAGCTTCATCAGCGCGACGGTCTCACCGACACGGCGCGGTTCGTCGGTGTCGAGCGGCGCCGGCAAACCGGTCTTGACGTTGCAGAAGGCGCAGGCCCGTGTGCAGGTATCGCCCATGATCATGATGGTAGCGTGGTTTTTCGACCAGCATTCACCGATATTCGGACAGGCCGCCTCTTCGCAAACCGTGACCAGCTTGGCGTCGCGGACAATCTTCTGCGTGTCCATATAGCCCGAGGACCCAGGCGCCTTGACGCGCAGCCAATCGGGCTTTTTCAGGATCGGCGAATCCTCGCGCTTTTGCTTTTCGGGATGGCGCAACTCGCGCGCCGTGGCTTCGCCTTGACCGGACAGTCGATTGATTACGGTGACCATGGGTTCACTTTTACGGGTTGAAGCCCCTAATTGGCCTTTGCAGCCGTCAAGATCAAGTCAAATCCCATGGTTTGAACCATTAGGTTTGTTGCAAAGCGTGATCGCGATTCCTGTGGGGATGCGGCCCTGACGCCATAGCGCACGGCCCAATTCTCGACTATGGTTACCGTAATGGTGTCATTAACGCGTTCCAGGACAAGCCTCTGCATCGTGGCCGCCCTCTGTGTGGCCGCGCTCGTGGGCGGTTGCGGCAAGATCCAGGAGGCGACCAAGGACATGCAGCCGGGTAAGGCGTTTCTGGAAAGCCAGATACCGCCGGGCCTGTCGCCGCAATATTTCCCGCCCCAGGGTTTCGTCTGGGGCGCCTATCGCGCCAAGTCCCTGCCCGAAGCGCGCTACGGCGTTGCCTCGCCGCCGATCAATCCCCGGGCCCAGGTCCTGATCCTCGCCGATGCCGACTATCCGGCCGAAAGCTATTTCGAACTGACGCGGCAACTGCTCGATGCGGGCTACGGCGTGTGGCTGTTCGAAGCACCTGGCCAGGGCGGCGCCGGACGCTATCTGCTGCAGAGCGACGCCGTCTTCACCCCCAATGCACACGATGCCCAGACAGCGGTGAACGGCTTTATCAATGATATCGTCCACCCGACAGCGGAAAAGCCGCTATTTATCATCGGCACCGGCTATAGTGCCGTCAACGCCCTGTCCTTGTCGACGGTGCTGAAATCCGACGCCATCCGCGGCTTTGTCGGTTATGACCCCTATCTTGGCGGTGCGATCAACAAGGGTGCCGTCTGGCATCGCGAGGATGCGCCCTCAACCTACTGGGGTGGCATTGCCCAGAGCTGGCAGACCTCCAATCCGGACCTGCGCCTGCGCGTGAAGAGCGAAAACTGGCAAAAGCAGATACGGAAAAACTATACCGATCTCAATGGCCTGCATCTGCCCGTGATCTCGCTTAAGGCGGGCGGGGCTTCGGTCCTGGTCATCGAACCCAAGGCCGGAACGACGGGCAGTGCCAATGGCGCCAGCAGTCTATGCGCCCACCTGCCGCGCTGCCGCATGCAGCCGAATGACGGCCCGCAAGCCCTGGGACATGATCTGACCGCCTTTATCAAGACGGAACTGCCGAAAGCGGATTAAATATAAAAGACGCGGGTCAGGGGGAGCGACGACGTTGAAATTGAGAGATATGGTTATTGCGGCCATCTGGCTGATGACAGCCGGCGTGACCGCCTGCAGCCCCAAACCGGCCGATCCTGAAACAGCGAAGGTCGCGAAACTCGCAACGGCCGATAAGCCGCCGCAGGTCCAATCGGTTGCGGCAGCGCCTGACGAGTCGACGCTTCAGGCGGCGATAGAGCGCACGGTGCCGCACGGCACGCCGCCGGAATCGATCCACAGGCTGAAAAGCGACTGGAACGGCCAGGCTGTCGTCTTCGTCGACTATCCTGTCATGGTCAAATACGATGGCGACGATAAAGCCGACATTCACCTGACGGCTTTCGTGCCGGCGGTAAAAGAATATCGCGCCGTGAACATCGACACCCTGGAGCACGAAGGCGGAGACGCGGAAATCAGCGCCATCGCCTTTGCTAATGCCGACAAGGACGCGGCTAAGGAGCTAATCGTGCTTGTCACCTGGCCGGTCCGGCATGCCACGGTCTCCGGCACCCTGTATGAGGTCCGCATTTTCGACGATCTCGGTGCCGATGCCCGTCCTCTGATCGCACTCAATCAGCATTTCGGCAGCGGTTGTGACTGCTCAGGCGAGGATGCCGACCCGAAACGCTACGCGTTCAGGACCATTACCGAGATTCGCAAAGAACTGACCCGCATGGGATATTGACAGGGCCGATATCGCCTTTGTCGCGTGTCAATCGGCCCACCTACGAAAAACTTCGTTGACATCATACGAAGCATTTCGTATATAGCTGCCATGACAGTTTCAGATACCCCTCCCGTAAAAAAGCCGACCGAGTCGGAACTCGAAATCCTGCGCGTCCTGTGGGCCAAGGAATCGGCCACCGTCCGCGAAATTTTCGAGGTCCTCAGCCAGGAGCGCCCCATGGGTTACACCACGGTGCTCAAGACGATGCAGATCATGACCGAAAAGGGTCTGGTCGAACGCGTCGAGGCCGGCAAGGCGCATATCTATCACGCCACCATGCGTGAAGCCGATATGCAGGGCCAGCTTTTGCGGGACCTGAGCGAGAAACTGTTTTCCGGTTCGACCGCTTTGCTGGCCATGCACGCCCTGTCGATGCAGCCGGCCAGCGACGATGAATTGCAACAGATCAAGGCGCTCATCGAGCGCAGGCGAGGCCAATCATGACATCGGTCTACTTTGAAGCCTGGGGATTTACCCTGGTCCATTTTTGCTGGCAGGCCGCGGTCCTCGCCGGCTTGTACAAGCTGATCGATATCCTGGCGCCCAATATGCGCAACGCATCGCGCTACGTGCTCGGACTTGCAGCCTTGATCGCCATGGCCGCGCTTGCCGGCGCCACCTTTGTCTATGAAGTCCTCCGCCTGACGCCCGACGCCGTTGCACCGGTGTCGGGCCATGGCCAAGCTGTTTCCACCAGCCTGTTGCCGGCCATTGGCGCCGATACGGTGCTGACCATGCGTGCCTTGTTACCGTGGCTCGACGCAGCCTGGCTGCTCGGCGTCATCGGCCTGTCCCTGCGCATGCTGGGCGGTCTGTGGCTGATCCACCGCCTGAAGGCAGCGGCTCAGCCTGTGCCAGAAGCCCTCGCCAATCGTTTTGCCTGGGCCGTGCGCCGTCTCGGCCTGACCGGCAAGGTGAAGCTGCGTCTGCATCCCCACATTACCGGTCCGTTCGTTATCGGTGCCCTGCGTTCGGTCATCTATCTGCCGCTGTCGGCCGTGACCGCCCTCTCCCCGGAACAACTCGACGCCGTCCTGGCCCACGAACTGGAACATATCCGCCGCGCCGACTATGTGTGGAACCTGGTCCAGAGCCTGATCGAGACGGTGTTCTTCTTTCATCCGGCCGTGTGGTGGCTTGGCAGCCGCCTGCGCGAACAACGCGAACTGTGCTGCGATGACGCGGCGCTGAAGACCTGCACCGATCCACTGACCTACGCCACCGCCCTGCTCAGCCTCGAAGAACAGCGCCGCTCGGCCCCGCGTCTCGCCATGGCGCTGAACGGACAGGGCGAAGGCAAGAGCCTGGTGGGCCGTATCGCCCGTATACTGGGTGAAAAAGTCACCTTGCCGCGTGGCAAGACACGACCCCATGTTGCCCTGGCCCTGCCGGTTATCCTGCTGATGCTGGGCGTCTTTATCACGCCGGTCGCTCAGGTCGCCGCCAGCAGCGCCAAGGCGAAAGCCGAGATCGCCGCCGCTGCCACGGCTGCGGATTGCCCGATCGAGCCGAAGGACGCGCACCCCGGCCAGAGCAAAACCCGGCACGACCTTGCCGATGCCGCTGATCAGGACAAGACTCATAAACGCTGGGCTTTTGCCAGCGAAGACGGTGAATGGCAGGCGGAGTTCGATGGCATCGACCCGGACGCCATTGCCGAACAGGTCCGTGCCGATCTTATGGCGGCCAAGGCGGATATCCGCGCCCATAATGATGTCGATCCCGATGCAATCGCCGCTGAGGTCAAGGCCGACATGCAACGCGCCAAGGCCGATATGGAGCGCCAGGGGATCATGAACCACGGCATCGATCCGGATGCTATCGCGGAACAGGTGCGCAACGACACGATGAGAGCGCGCAACGACATGGCGCGCCTGGACGACATCGATCCCGACGCCATGGCTGAACAGGCCCGCGCCGACGCGCAACGCGCCAAGGACGACATGCGCCGTGCCCGCCGGATGACGCCGCCAGCCGCGCCAGAACCGCCCGAGGCGCCTGAGGCCCCCGAGGCCTACGACGAAGTCCCGGCCCCTCTGGCCGAACCTGCTCCGATGCCGGCTCCGGCTGCCGCCCCGGCGCCAGCTCCCATGTCCCAGCTTGTTCCCCCCACGCCTCCGGTCCCGCCGGTCAATGTGAAGGTCAAGAGCAAGGTCAAGATGAAGTCGGTCGCCGTGAATATCGCCGACAGCTAAACATAGCCTTGCAGCAGCCCTGTGGCGCGCCGCCTGGCTAGTCTGATGCTTCCTCTAAAATGTGACCTATTTCACTGTCTTCTCAACCATCATGATGGAACTGCGAAGAAAGAACTTGATCCCTTCTGTCGCAAAAGACCCCTCCGGCCCTCCGGGCCACCTCCCCATCTACGATAGGGAGGAGGGAGACAAGGCACGCCTAAAATACCTTGACGCCCTCCTCCTTGTTGCGAAGCAATGGGGAGCGGGGCGGCCCGTGCCGTGGCCCGAAGGGCCGGAGGGGTTACTTTTCAGTTCGGGCAATGCAGCCCCCTCAACTCTAGATGAGGCGATTGGCTAGCTTTATGTGGCAGGCCATACCCCATTATTGTCTGCAGGTCATTTGAAAGAACATCAAGATGGACAGCGACCTATTTGATTTTGTTATGAAAATTACCTTTGCCGCCCTCGGCGCTGTCTTCGACACGATCGTCAACGCGCTGGCAGATTAAGATAATAGGGGTGGACCCGCTTCGCGGATCAGCTATTATGTCCAAATGTTGCTGCTTAAGGCCTGGGGCTATGGTCGAGGCGGCTTGGACACGGGACGGGAAGGATCGCGGGCGGTGGCCCCCGGCGACCGGCACCCGAGGGGAGTTTGGAGCGCATGCAGCGCCAATTCGAAGTCGTCGGATTCGATCCGTCGCAGGCTAATACGTCACTATTCGATGCCCTGGCCAAGGCCCAGGCGAAATACGGCTCCGGAAAGGTCATTATCGAAGACCAGGACCGCAAACCCCTCAGCTACACGATGTTCCTGGCCGGGGTTTTCGGCCTGTCCCGCTTGCTGAAACGACATATCTCGGATCCGCGCGTCGGGCTTATGCTGCCGACCACGGTCGGTGGCGCCATGAGCTTCTGGGCGCTGCACGCCCTGGGCCGTGTCCCGGTCATGATCAACTTTACCGCCGGCCAGGCCAATATCCGCGCGGCGGCGAAGGTTTCGCAGATCAAGACGGTTGTGACGTCGCGTCTGTTCGTCATCAACGCCAAGCTGGACGACCTTGTCGAGGCGATGAGCCAATATGTGCGCATCATCTATCTCGACGATATCCGCAAGGAGGTCACGGCGTTCGACAAGGCCTATGCCCTGATGGCGTCGAAAATGCCGCGCCTGTTCGCCAAAAAGACCCGACCGGAAGATCCCGGCGTCATCCTGTTTACCTCGGGCAGTTTCGGCAGCCCGCGTGGTGTCGTGCTCAGCCAGGCTAACCTGGTCGCCAATACGCGGCAGATCGAGGCCCATATCCATTTGAAGCCTGAATGGATTGCGTTCAACCCCATGCCGATCTTCCATTCCCTGGGCCTGACCGGTGGCGTGGTCCTGCCGTTGCTGACCGGCATGCGCAGCTTCCAATACCCCTCGCCGCTGCACGTCAAGCAGATCCCCGGGCTGCTGAAGTCTACCAAGGCGTCGCTGCTTTTCTCGACCGACACCTTCGTCAACCAATATGCGCGCAATGGTGACCAGGATGATTTCGACACGTTGAAATTCATCGTCTGCGGCGCCGAGAAGGTCCGCGCCGAGACCCATGCCCTGTTCAAGATGCCGATCGTCGAAGGCTATGGCGTGACCGAGTGCTCGCCCGTCGTCGCGGTCAACGACCCTGAAGACAATCATTACGGCACGGTCGGCCGGCTTCTGCCCGGCATGCAGTACCGCCTGGACGCTGTCGAAGGCATCAAGGATGGCGGCCGGTTATATGTTCGCGGTCCCAATGTCATGTCGGGTTATCTCAATCCGGACACGCCGGACGTGGTCGAGGCGCCGAAGGATGGCTGGCACGATACCGGCGATATCGTCAATATTGACGATAAGGGACTGGTCCGTATCCTGGGACGCGCGAAACGTTTCGCCAAGATTGCCGGCGAAATGGTGTCGCTGACCGCCGTCGAACGCATCGCCGAAGAGGTCTGGCCGGACAATCGCCATGCCGTCGTCGCCATTGCCGACGACCGAAAGGGCGAACGGTTGGTGCTGATCACCGACAAGAGCGACGCGGAAGTGGCGCGTCTGAACGACTGGGCCAAGAAGAATGGCACACCGGCCCTAGCCATTCCCAAGAAAATCCTCAAGGTGGAAAACGTTCCCGTGCTGGGTTCGGGCAAGACCGACTACGTCACCTTGCAGAAACTGGCCGAGGTCGAAAGCCGGGCGGCTTGAGAGCAGCGACATTTGGCAGTCTTGACAGTCCCGGCGGTTTCCGCCAAAGCCCATTCATGACCAAGGCCCGTGCCACGATCAGCAAGCCTGTGCCCGAAGTGCGCTTCTGGGCCTGCTTTGCCGTGGTCTTCGCCCTGGTTGCGCAGGTCCTGTTCCCCATCCAGGCCATGGCCATGCCGAACAGCGATGGCTCGGCCTATACGCTGTGTACCGGCGACGCAGACGTCACCGTCACCAAGTCGACCAGGAGCCAGCCCGCCAAGGGCATCATGGGACTGAAATGCGCTGACTGCGTGCTGTCGTCGATCACCGCCGTCCAGACTGTAACGCCGGTTGTCTTGCCGGTTCGTCAACCTATCGCCCACGCTATTTTCCGCCCGGCCGCCCAGGCCTCGTGCATCAAGGCGCGCGCGCCGCCGCGTCCCCATTCCTGCGGTCCTCCGTCCCAGTTCCAAGCCTGATTAAACCCGCGCGACGGCCCGATCCGTCGCGTCCCAGACTTGCCTGAATTCGGACTTTCATCGTGACATCAACAGCTTCCAAGGCGCTCCTGATAGCGCTTCTCAGCAGTTCTTCGGTCCTGCCCATCGTCGCCCACGCAGATGATGCCGGTGACCAACCCAAAGAGGTCATCATCAAGGGGCAGCGCACCGCCCCCAATGTGCCGACAACGACCGAAGGTGTCACCGCCGAGGCCCTCGGCAAGACGGTCAATGTCGTCACCCCCGAAGACACCCTGCGCTATGTGCCGAATGTCCTTATCCGTCAGCGGCATATAGGCGATACCCAATCCCCTATCACAACACGGACGTCGGGCGTCGGCGCCTCGGCGCGCAGCCTGATCTATGTCGACGGCATTCTGCTGTCGTCCCTGATCGGCAACAACAATAGCAGCGCCTCGCCCAAATGGGGCCTGATAGCGCCGGAAGCCGTAGCCCGCGTCGATGTGCTGTATGGCCCGTTCTCAGCCGCCTATGCCGGCAACAGCCTGGGCAGTGTCATCGAGTTCACCACCCGCATGCCGTCGAAGCTCGAAGCGACGCTGGAGGTCCAGGGTGCGTCCCAGGCCTTCCGCAAATACGGCGACGATGACACCTATGGCACGTTGCGCTATGCCGGCAGCCTGGGTAACCGCAACGATCGCGCCGCCTGGCGGATCAGCTATAACCACCTCGACAGCCATTCTCAGCCACTCAGCTATATATCGGCGGCCAGCGCGCCAGCCGGCACAACGGGGGCCTATGACGACGCCAGCCGTTTGCGTGTGCCGGTGAAAATCCTGGGCACCGGCGGACTGGAGCACCAGGTTCAGGACAATCTGTCTGGCCGCCTGACCTACGACCTGAGCCCGGCCCTGACCGCAGCCTATACCTTCGGCCTGTTCCGCAATGACGATCGCTCAACCGTCAGCACCTATCTGCGCAATGGCGCCGGCGACAAGATCTATACGGCGGGCTTCTCCAGCGGCGTCTACCGCCTCGACGAAACCCAGTTGGCCCAAGGCCTCTCCCTGACCTCGCACCGCAATGGCGCCTTCGATTTCAGCCTGACGGCTTCGAGCTTCGCCTATCTCGACAGCCACCAAAGAACGCCGACGACCACCCTGCCCGCCGGGTTCGATGGTGGGGCGGGGACCGGCGCCTGGCTGGACGGCACCGGCTGGCACACCCTGGATGCCAAGGGGACCTGGCGACCCGACGGCCCGCATCTGGTGACCTTCGGCGCCCATCTCGACACCTTCAAACTCGACAACCCCAAATATGCCCTCAGCGACTGGACAAATGCTGATCCGGGCGCCGTGACCAGCGCCAGCCGCGGCCGTACAGAGACCAGGGCCCTGTGGCTGCAGGACGTCATGCGCATCGGCCCGCGTACCAAACTGACCCTGGGCCTGCGCGGCGAGGCCTGGCGTGCCTATGACGGCGTCAACTATTCGCTCAGCCCCGCTCTCAATGTCGCTCAGCCGGCCCTGAAGCGCGGCGCCATCTCGCCAAAGGTCGTCCTGGCTTTCAAACCAAAGCCCGACTGGACCTTGAAGGCCTCGGTCGGGGCTGCGACGCGTTTCCCGACCGTCAGCGAACTGTACCAGGCCATAACGACGGGCGCGGTCCTGAGTGTGCCCAACCCGAACCTGCGCCCCGAACGCGCCTTGTCGTCGGAACTGTCGGCCGGCCGCGAATGGGACAGCGGCAGCCTGCGCGTCTCCGTGTTCGACGAACACATTACCGATGCCCTGTTGTCGCAAAGCGCGCCGCTCCTTGCCGGCTCGAGCCAGCTGTTCAGCTATGTGCAGAATGTCGACCGGACCCACGCCCGGGGCATAGAAATCGTCGGTGACCAGCAGGACGTGCTGATCAAGGGCCTGCAGGTTTCCGGCTGGGTGACCTGGGTCGACGCCAAAACGACCAAGGACACGGCCTTTGCCGCGGCCGTCGACAAGAACCTGCCGCAGATTCCAAAGCTGCGCGCGGCGCTGGTCGTGACCTATAGCCGCGACAAACTGGACCTGACCCTGGCGGCCCGCTACAGCGATCGCGCCTTCGCCACGATCGACAATTCCGACACCTACGCCAATACCTATCAGGGTTTCAGCGGCTATGCCGTCGTAGACGCCCACGCCCGCTACCGCATGACGGATCACTGGACGGTCAATCTCGGCGTCAACAATCTCAACAACCGCAGCTACTTCCTGTTCCATCCCTTCACCCAGCGCACGGTGATCGCCAGCCTGAAATACAGCTACTGACATGGGCAAAATGGCAGCAAAACTAGGTGATATAGCGCGGCGGATGGTCGACTATCGCATGATCTGGCGGTGGCATTTCTATGCCGGTCTGGTCTGCATCCCGTTCATTGTCGTCCTGTCGATCACCGGGCCGATCTACCTGTTCAAGCCGCAGATCGAGACGGCGATCGACGCGCGCTACGACCATCTGGCCTTCACGGGTTCATTGCGATCGGCGGCCGACATGGTGGCCGCCGCCGAGCATGCCGTGCACGGCGGCCGTTTCAAAGCCATCGAGGTCCGCCCCGACGACCATGACGCGGCGCGGATCATTGTCCAGAAGGGCGGCGACAAGGTTCGTGTCTATGTCCATCCGCAGAATCTCAGCATATTGAAACAAGTCGCTGAAGACGCGCGCTTTATGAATGTGGTCAAGACCATCCATGGCGAGCTGTTCGCTGGCCGTTTCGGCCAGGTGATCGTCGAACTGGCGGCCAGCTGGGCCATCGTTATGGTCCTGAGCGGGCTTTATCTGTGGTGGCCACGCCAGGCAACCGGCCTGGCCGGTGTCCTGTGGCCACGCCTGAACATGGGGCGGCGTATCTTCTGGCGCGACATCCACGCCGTCGCCGGTATCTATATTTCCGGTCTCGCGCTGGTCCTGTTATTAACCGGCCTGCCGTGGACCTACGTCTGGGGCAATGGTTTCAAGGCCGCGCGCAGCCTGGGCCAACCGCCTGCGGCGCAGGCCTGGAGCCAGGGCCGCCACGACGAGCACCAGACGGCAAAGGCCGAAGGGACTGCGCCCGTCGACCTGTCGCAGTTGGATGCCATGATCGATATGGTCCGTGCGTTGGACGTACCGCCGCCAGTCATCCTCTCGGCCCCGGCTAAGGGTACCTTGTGGACGGTGACATCGGATAGCGGCAACCGCCCGCAACGCGTTACCCTGACCATAGAGCCCGCCATGCTGGAAGTGATCGGTCGCGAGGATTTCGGCGATAAGAAATTGCTCGACCGCGTCGTCGGCATCGGCACCGCGGCGCACGAAGGTCAGTTGTTCGGCTGGCCCAACCAGCTGCTGGGTATCATCACCGCGCTTGGCCTGCTGACCCTGTGCGTCACCGGCGTCATCATGTGGTGGCAGCGCCGCCCGGAACGGACTCTTGGTGCGCCGGTGTTGCTGCCCGATGAACGCCTTGGCCCGGGCTTGGCGATCCTGACCATCGTTTTGGCGTTGTTCCTGCCGGTGTTGGGCATCTGCCTGATCGTTGTCGCGGTAGTTGAACGGCTGGTCCTGCGCCGGATTGTCGGTGTAAGGGACTGGTTGGGACTAAAAGTCTGACCAACGTAAGAAACGTTCTCACCTGCGCTTGGCTACCTCTTTGGGGGAAGGTCTGATTTTACGGCAATTTTCAACGCGGAAAGCGCCGAAAGAGCAGACAAGGCGCCGAAAAAAGAAAAGTGAGCGGACAGAGTTTTGCCCGAAGGGCTTTATGCCAGGCCTGTGTCAACAGTCATCAAAAGGAAGCGCTTCGCGCGGTAGGAACCACGCCCAAGATTTCTGCGCCTTGTCCGCTCTTTCGGCGCTTTCCGCGTTGAAAATAGCTATAAGATCAAATCTTTACGCAGACATCGATGCCGTCCACAATCAGACAAACTTCATCGAGGACACATTGTGAAAATTCGATTTGCTGAGCGTGAAGACATTCCGCACCTGTTGGAACTCTATCGCCATCTCGACCCCAACGATAAAGAAACGGCCGTTGAGGACGCCATTAAAAGCTGGGAGCAATTGCAGCTCTATCCCGGCAGCAATATCCTGATTGGCTGCCTGGACCAAACCATCGTCACGACCTGTACGCTTGTCGTGATCCCAAATCTCACGCGTGGCGGCACGCCCTACGCCCTGATTGAAAATGTCGTGACCGACGCCGCTTTCCGAAACAGAGGCCTTGGCAAGGCGATCCTCAAAGCAGCGACCGAAGCCGCGTGGCATGCTGGATGCTACAAGGTCATGCTGCTGACTGGCTCAACACGCCCGGCCACCCTGAGATTTTACCACGGCGCAGGCTTTGAACAGAACAAGACCGGTTTCCAGATTCGCCGGATACCGCCGCGGGCCTCATAGGGGGACGCGCGCAGTTCGCAAACTTTCGAAAAGCAAGTTTAATATGCTTGCATTTCGCATATTTCGGAAGCATAAAAATTATCACGGTCACAAGAAAGCCGCCCCTTGTGGGGGCGGCTTTGGGTAGGCAAACCGTCTGACAGCTTTACAGATTGATCATCCGGCCGTCGGCGTCGAGCGACGCTTCCAGTATGGCTTCCGACATGGTCGGGTGCGGGAACACGGTCCCCTGCAGATCCTCTTCCGTCGCTTCCATCGTGATGGCCAGGCAGAAGCCCTGGACCATTTCCGTGACATTGGCGCCGATCAGGTGGGCGCCCAAAAGCGCGCCCGTCTTCTTGTCGAAGATCACCTTGACGAAACCACCGGATTCACCGGCCGCAATCGCCTTGCCGTTGGCCTTGAACGGGAAGCGGCCTATCTTGACGTCCAACCCCTTCTCTTTCGCGCCCTGTTCGGTAATGCCGACCGAGGCCACTTCCGGCGTGGCATAGGTACAGCCCGGGATTGGCGGATTGAGGTTGGACAGCTTCTTGCCAGCCATATAGTCGACGGCGTGGATAGCTTCGTGTGACGCCTTGTGCGCCAGCCAGGGCGGTCCGGCACAGTCGCCGATGGCGTACAGGCCCTTCACATTTGTCTTACCATGGCTGTCATTCTTGACGTGGCCGCGGTCCATCTCGACGCCCAGCTTGTCGAGGCCGATACCGTCGGTATTGGCCGCGATGCCGACCGCCACGATACAGCCTTCGGCCGTCAGGACCTCCGTCTTGCCGCCGATTTCGATCGACACCGCAACGCCGTCCTTGGGCTTTTCGACCTTGGTCACCTTGGCGCCGACACGGAACTTGATGCCGCGCTTTTCGAATGCTTTCAGCGCCTCGGCCGAGACCTCCTTGTCCTCGACCGGCAGGATGCGGTCCAGGGCTTCAATGACTGTGACTTCAGCACCGAGCGAACGGTAGAAGCTGGCGAATTCGATGCCGATGGCGCCCGAACCGATGACGACCAGCGACTTCGGCATCTTCTTGGGCGACAGGGCGTTGCGATAGGTCCAGATACGGTCGCCGTCCGAAACGGCGCCGATCGCCGGGATTTCCCGCGCCCGGGCACCGACCGCCAGCATGACGTTCTTGGCCTCGACGGTTTGCGAACCGCCATTGTTCAGCTTGACCACCACCTTGGGGGCGTCCTTGCCGGGTTCCAGCGTGGCGAAGCCCTCGATCACGTCGATCTTGTTCTTCTTCATCAGGTAGCCAACGCCGCCGTTAAGCTGCTTGGCCACGGCGCGCGAACGGGCAATGACCTTTTCAAAGTCGAAGCCCGGCTTTTCACCGGTCAGGCCGTAGTCGCCCAAATGATTGATTTTGTCGAAGACTTCGGCCGACTTGAGCAGCGCCTTGGTCGGGATACAGCCCCAGTTGAGGCAGATGCCGCCCAGCAGTTCGCGTTCGACAATGGCGACCTTCAGGCCGTTTTGCGACGCGCGGATGGCGCCTTCGTAACCGCCCGGGCCGGAACCGATAACCACGAGATCATAAGTCATATCAATTCCTTACGCCAGCATCTTGATGGGATCTTCGATCAACGGCTTGAAGACGTTGATGAACTTGGCCCCGATGGAGCCATCGACGACACGGTGATCGCAGGTCAGGGTCACCGACATGACGGTCGCCACGGCCAGTTGGCCGTTCTTGACAACCGCACGCGGTTCACCGGCGCCTACCGACATGATGCAGCCCTGCGGCTCATTGAGGATCGAGGTGAAGGTCTTGATCCCGAACATGCCGAGGTTGGAGACCGAGAAGGTGCCACCCTGGAACTCTTCCGGCTTCAGCTTGCGATCACGCGCGCGCTGGGCCAGGTCCTTCATTTCCTTGGAAATATCGGCCAGCGACTTGGTTTCCGCCTTGCGGACGATCGGGGTGATCAGGCCGCCATCGATGGCCACCGCTACCGCGATATCAGCATTGTGGTGCATGGCGATACCTTCGGGCGTGTAGGAGGCATTGGCCTCCGGCACGGCCTTCAACGCCAGGGCCACGGCCTTGATGATCATGTCATTGACCGAGACCTTGATGCCGCGCGCTTCCAGGGCGGTATTGATCTTGGTCCGCGCCGCCAGCAGGTTATCGAGTTCGATATCGACGGTCAGCGGGAAATGCGGAATGTCGCGGAAGCTTTCCGTCATGCGGCGGGCGATGACCTTGCGCATGCCGTCCAGCGGAACCAGATCGTAGGAACCGGCGGGAATACCCATCTGTTCCAGCGACTGGACCTTGCGAGGCTCGGCAGCAGGCGCCGAGGCACCGGTGGCCGGGGCCGGCTTGGCGCCACCCTTTTGCGCCTCTTCGATATCGCGCTTGATAATCCGGCCGTGCGGACCCGTGCCCTTGACCGACTTCAGGTCGAGATTGGCCATGGCCGCCAGACGGCGCGCCAGGGGCGACGCCGCGACGCGTGAACCGGCGGCGGCGGGTGCGGCAACCGGAGTCGCGGCAGCCGGTGCGGCTGTAGCTGCCGGAGCGCTGGCAACCGGTGCCGCCGCCGCAGGAGCGGCTTTAGGCGCCGGCGCAGCATCACCGCCCGACAGGCGGGCGATGGGCGTATTCACCTTCACGCCTTCGGTGCCGGCCTCGACCAGGATAGCCTCGACAGTACCTTCGTCGACGGCTTCCACTTCCATGGTCGCCTTGTCAGTTTCGATTTCGGCGATGACCTGCCCGGCGGAGATTTCATCCCCCACCTTGACGTGCCACTTGGCCAGAATGCCCTCTTCCATGGTGGGAGACAGGGCCGGCATCAGAATATCGGTCATGCTGTTCTCCTTAGCGGTAGGTCACGGCCTTGACGGCCTTGACGATCTTTTCGACGCTCGGAACCGTGAGGGCTTCGAGATTGGCGGCGTAGGGCATGGGCACATCTTCCTGGTGAACGCGCAGAGGCGGCGCGTCCAGATCGTCAAAAGCAGCTTCGACGACGCGGGCTGCCACTTCCGCACCAACGCCGCACGGGCCCCAGCCTTCTTCCACCGTGACCAGACGGTTGGTTTTTCTCACCGAGGCGACAACCGTGTCGGTATCCAGCGGACGCAGGGTGCGCAGGTTGACGACTTCGGCATCGATACCCTCGGCTGCCAATTGTTCGGCGGCCTTCAGCGCGAAACCGACCATGCGCGAATGGGCGACGATGGTGACGTCCTTGCCTTCGCGCTGGATCTTGGCCTTGCCGATCGGCAGGACGAAATCTTCCATATCGGGGATTTCGAATTCCAGGCCGTACATCATCTCGTGTTCGAGGAAGACGACAGGGTTCGGGTCGCGGATGGCGGCCTTCATCAGGCCCTTGGCGTCGGCCGCGTCATAGGGCGCGATGACCTTCAGGCCGGGGACATTGGCGTACCAGGCCGAATAGTCCTGGCTGTGTTGCGCACCGACGCGGGCAGCGGCGCCGTTCGGGCCGCGGAAGACGATCGACGACTTGATCTGGCCGCCCGACATATACAGGGTCTTGGCAGACGAATTAATAATATGGTCAATGGCTTGCATGGCGAAGTTAAACGTCATGAACTCGATGATCGGCTTCAGGCCCGCCATAGCGGCGCCCGAACCGATACCGGCAAAGCCCATTTCGGTGATCGGGGTGTCGATGACGCGGCGTTCGCCGAACTCTTCCAGCAGGCCGCGCGACACCTTATAGGCGCCCTGGTATTGGGCCACTTCTTCGCCCATCAGGAAGACCTTGTCGTCGCGGCGCATTTCCTCGGCCATAGCGTCGCGCAGGGCGTCACGAACGGTGATCTTGACCATCGGCGTACCGGCAGGGATTTCCGGATCGGCCGGCGCGGCCTTGGCAGCAACCGGGGCTGCCGCAGGAGCGGCTTCGACGGGTGCTGCGGCTTCCGGAGCCGCGGCGGCCGGTGCGGGTGCAGGCGCCGATACGCCGCCCTCGAGGCGCGCGATCGGCGTATTCACCTTGACGCCTTCGGTGCCAGCTTCGACCAGGATAGCCTCGACCTTGCCTTCATCGACGGCTTCGACTTCCATGGTCGCCTTGTCGGTTTCGATCTCGGCGATGACTTGCCCGGCCGAGACTTCGTCGCCGACCTTGATGAGCCATTTGCTGAGCGTGCCTTCTTCCATGGTGGGAGAAAGGGCGGGCATAAGTATATCCGTCATTGTTTCACCTCATCCGGCCATTGGGGGCGGATATCTGCAGATTTGATTTCGGGTTTGCGGCCTTGAGCCAGGCCAAAAGGGTCGCCTTCGCGTGTTTCACGGCCGGTTTCGGCAGCGTCTTCGGGATAGGCAAAGTCGTGTGCGGTCGGGTAGCAATAGAATGTCGACGGCCGACGGTCGAGCAGGCGCAGGTCGGCGTCTATGGTGGAACAGGTCTGCACGACCTGGACAGGCTTGCCGGCCACGGTGACCGTCTTTATGGCAATCGTCCAGGTACCGCGCGTTTCAAACTGCGACTGGCCGTCCCAGACATAGATCTGACCGTCCGGCGCCATATAGCGCACCCGCCAGCCGTCATCGTAGTCAAGCGGAGAGATGGTCGTCCGGCCAACCAGTTGCGAGCGGGCATAGCTCAGAAAATCATCCCGCGACAGGGTTTCCCAGGCCGCGTTCGGCGCCTTGCGGAGGCGGTAGCTGCCGTCCCTGTCCGCCGTCGTATAGACGATCTTCTCGTCGCTGAGCAGCGAATTGGCCAGGTGCATGTCCTGGCTCAGCACGGCCCCCGTCGTCACCTGCACCGTGGGCGCGTCGTCGGCCATGGCTGTGCTACAGGCCAGAAGACCTGCGCCGGCAAAACCCAGACATGCACGCAGCGCGATCGCCATGGATCAGGCCTCGGTATAGACTTCGGTGTACAGTTCCGACGGATCGGGCTCCGGGCTGGTCTGGGCGAATTCGACAGCTTCCAGGACGATCGCCTTGACGTCGTTGTCGATCGCCTTGATCTCGTCCTCGCCCACGCCCGCTTGCTGCAGCATGGTCTTGATGTGATCGATCGGGTCGCGCGTCGTCTTGACCTCGTCGACCTCTTCCTTGCTGCGGTACTTGGCCGGGTCGGACATCGAGTGGCCGCGATAGCGGTAGGTCTTCATTTCCAGGATGTACGGCCCCTTGCCCGAACGCGCGTGCTCGGCGGCGCGTTCGGCGGCGTCCTTGACCGCAAACACGTCCATGCCATCGACCGTTTCGCCCGGAATACCGAACGACGCGCCGCGTTGCGACAGGTTGACCGTGGCGGATGCGCGGGCCAACGACGTGCCCATGGCGTATTCGTTGTTTTCGATGACATACACGACCGGCAGCTTCCACAGCTGGGCCATGTTGAAGCTTTCATAGACCTGGCCCTGGTTGGCCGCGCCGTCGCCGAAATAGGTGAAGGAGACATTGCCGTTCTGCTTGTAGAAGTCGGCGAAGGCCAGCCCCGTACCCAGCGACACCTGCGCACCGACAATGCCGTGGCCGCCGAAGAAGCCGGTCTCGATGTCGAACATGTGCATCGACCCGCCCTTGCCCTTGGACGACCCTCCCGAACGGCCCGTCAACTCGGCCATGACGGCCTTGGGGGCCATGCCGGCAGCCAGCATGTGGCCGTGGTCGCGATAGCCGGTAATCACCTGGTCGCCGTCCTTCGACGCTGCTTCCATACCCACCGCGACGGCTTCCTGGCCGATATACAGGTGGCAGAAACCGCCGATCAGACCCATGCCGTAAAGCTGACCCGCGCGCTCCTCGAAACGGCGGATCAACACCATCTCGCGGTAATATTTCAGCAACTCGTCCTTGGAGACATTGCTCAATTTGTTGCCGGTTTCGCTGGTCTTCTGGGCGGCACGCGCCATGGACACCTCCTCTGCTTAAGGATCCGGCCGGGAATGATCTTCGGCCTCTGAATTTATTTCGATTGGATTGCGCCGAACGGGCAACACACATCGAAGGCCACTTCCTTTAGGAGAGGAGTGCCTTCGCGTAAAGGGCTAATGAAGGGTCAGGAAACGACGTTCGGACCGATACGGTCACGAATAACGTAGGCCGTAGGCTCGGAAAGGCCCAAAAGTACACGGGCGCGTTCTTCCAGCAAATCTTTCGACAGGTTGTCGGTACGCAAGTATTTGGCCCGAGCCTCCAGATCCGCACGCTCGGTCTTGAGTTCAGCGAGCTGTTCGGTCTTGGCCTTCATTTCAACCTCGCGCGATTCCTGCGAGAAGAAACCTTTGTCGCCAGTTAAATACTGTACGCATACATAGGTGAGTACAAGAGCGATCAATGCAGTAGGCAAGTAGGGCCTCAATCTGAATAACACGACTTGTGCCCTTTCTGGACAACGCAACGACTTCGCGGTCAGTTTTCGGCCATCGCAGTTAACAAAGGGTTACAAACCATGTCATTGCACCGCGAAGAATTTATCATGCCGATCACATCGTTTTTATCATTATTGTCAAAATGTTACCGGCGAGCCCGCCGGTGGGGCAAATCGACTGCGCTCATTGAAGGGATTGCTTGCCAGGGCGGTGCCAGGACAAGCGTGGGTCCTGATTTCGATTCTGTGTCTTCGGATGCCGTTGAGTGGCAAGGCCGAACGGCTTGTCACCGCTCCGCTCCATCCTTCCTTGACGCAAAAGAAAAAGCGGAAACCGCTATGGTTCCCGCCCCTTCCAGAAGACTGTTAAAGCTGTTTAGCAGCGGATGACGCTGACGCCGGCATAGACGGCTTCGTCGTCGAGTTGCGATTCGATGCGCAGCAGCTGGTTGTACTTGGCCAACCGGTCCGAACGGGCCAGCGAGCCCGTCTTGATCTGGCCGCAGTTCATGGCCACCGACAGGTCGGCGATGGTCGAATCCTCGGTTTCGCCCGAACGGTGCGACATGACCGAGGTATAGCCGGCGCGGTGCGCCATATCGACGGCGTCCATGGTTTCCGACAGCGTGCCGATCTGGTTGACCTTGACGAGGATCGAATTGGCCATGCCTTCGACAATGCCGGTTTCCAGGCGATCGGGATTGGTGACGAAAAGATCGTCACCGACCAATTGGATACGGTCGCCCAGGCGCTCGGTCAGGGCCTTCCAGCCTTCGTAATCGTCCTCGGCCATGCCGTCTTCGATCGAGCAGATCGGGAAGCTGTCGGCCAGGTTGGCGAGATAGTCGACCATCTGGTTCTGGTCGAGGATCTTCTTTTCGCCGGTCATGTTGTACTTACCGTCCTTGAAGAACTCGGTCGAGGCGACGTCCATGGCAAGCCAGAAGTCGGAACCGGCCTTGTAGCCCGCCTGCTCGCCGGCCTTCATGATGAAGCTCAGAGCTTCCTCCGCCGAGGCCAGGTTCGGGGCGAAACCGCCCTCATCGCCGACATTGGTGTTGTGGCCGGCCTGCTTGAGCGCCTTTTTCAGACTGTGGAAGATTTCCGCGCCCATGCGCAGGGCTTCGGAAAAATCCGGCGCGCCGGCCGGAACAATCATGAATTCCTGGATGTCGATGGGGTTATCGGCGTGGGCGCCGCCGTTGATGATGTTCATCAGCGGCACAGGCAGGACGCGGGCGCCGAGGCCACCGACATACTTGTACAACGACAGGTTCGACGACAGGGCGGCGGCGCGGGCCGTGGCAAGCGAGACGCCCAGGATGGCATTGGCGCCCAGTCGCGCCTTGTTCGGCGTGCCATCGAGATTGATCAGGGTCTGGTCCAGGCGGCGCTGGTCCAGGGCTTCGAAGCCCGAAATGGCTTCGAAGATTTCGCCGTTGACGGCGTCGACGGCCTGGCGAACGCCCTTGCCGCCGTAACGCTTCATGTCACCATCGCGCTTTTCGACAGCTTCGTGCGCGCCGGTTGAGGCGCCCGACGGCACAGCCGCACGGCCGAAAGAGCCGTCATCCAGGGTAACGTCGACTTCGACCGTGGGGTTACCACGCGAATCGAGGATTTCGCGAGCTGTGATGTCGATGATTTCGGGCATGGGGGGAGTCCTGCTATGTGAAACTTCGGATAAATGCAGGCGCGCTTTAGCAAGGACCGGCGGGGGTGGCAAGCGCGGCGGCAAGCGCATTGCAACCGGATGTCAGATGTGATGATACTTTGCCCAACCAAAAGTCACAAAAGCGTGGGGTGGATATGGCAAGGTTCGTCTCGATTCTGGCGATTACGGCGGCAATGGCATGCGCATCGGCCGCACCGGCGCAGACCCCGCCACCCGACGCCACGGAAGTCGTGATCAAGGGCGTTCTGCGGGCCAAGCCCGCACCGACTGATCCCCTGCCCCCGCTGGATATCTTCACAAAGGCGGCGCGAATCGAACAGATCGCCATCTCGCCCGATGGCAGCCAGGTCGCCTTCACGACGCACGTCGAAGGTTCGCACCTGATGGCGGTCTATCGCGTTGCCGACGACAGCAAACGCGCCATCAAGCTGGGTGACGATCGGTTGACCGCCATAAGCTGGATGGACAACGACCATATACTTCTGTCGGCCAGCCAGACCGGCCTGCGCGGCACATGTCCGGCAACCTCCAACCAGTACAAGGCCGACAACGACACCAAGATGTCGCTTGTTCAGGGGGGCGACGGTGCCACGCTGGCCCTGCTCAATTCCCTGCGCACACCCGGATGCGCCTTTTACGGCGTCCGCTCCGAAGAAGCCGTGACCGTGTTCAATCTGAAGACCGACACCGGGACCCGTATCGGCGACAAGATGAGCGAGTTGAACAACCTGGCGCTCGGTGTTCCGAAGACCGTCATGATCGACGGCAAGCCGAATCTGATGGGCCCGTTTCTGGAACTGCGCCTGGACTCAATTAACCGACAGCCCCTTCAGCGGGTCTATCTGTGGCGGACCGATCCCGAAACCGGCCGCGGCAAGCTGATCGACGACGGCGGCGGCGATCTCGATCGCGAAGCCCGCTACGTCGACGACTGGCTGTTCGATGGCCAAGGCGTGCCGTTCGCCCGCACATCCTATGACTTTATCAAGGAAACCTTCAGCATCCAGATTCGGGACGGGCAAAATTCCGGTTCCAAGGCATGGAAGCCGATTCTGACGCGAAAGATCGGCGATCGCGAACTGACCCTGGCACCCTATCTGGTTGGGCTCGGCCGCGACGGCAAGGCCATCGTCATTTTCGACAAGGACACGGCGACCGGTCTTTATCACTATTATGAACTGTCACCGGACGGCACATTGTCGGCAGCGCTGGAGCCCGACGATGCGCGGCGTGACCGGCCGATTTTCGATCCGGCCACCGGCCGCCTGGGCGGCTTTGTCAGCGACGGCGAGACACCGGACTACAGGCTCAGTGATCCCGGTCTGGCCAAAATCTATGCCGCGGCCCAGGAAGCGGCGCCGGCCCAGGCGGTCAGGATCGTCGACACGGCGCGCGATCCGCGCCGCATGATCATCTTTACCCAGGGCAGTGATGACGCCGGCGGCTACTTCTATCTCGACATGGTAAAGGGCAGCTTTGTCGACCTCGGCAATGACCATGCCGACATCCCGGCTGAATGGATAGCTACGCAGTCGCCCATGACCTATACGGCCGCTGATGGGCTCGAAATCCATGCCCTGCTCACCTACCCGACCAGGGCGGATAACAAGAACCTGCCCTTGATCGTCCTACCGCATGACGGGCCGGAAGGTCACGACGCCATCGGCTATAACTGGCTGGCCCAGGTCCTGGCGTCACGCGGCTATCTGGTCCTGCAGCCCAATTATCGAGGCTCGGAAGGTAACGGTCAGGCCTTTGTCGATGCCGGAAACGGCCAATACGGCGGCAAGATGCTGAGCGACATGGCCGCCGGCGTCAACGACCTGGTAGCGCACGGCGTGGCCGATCCGAAGCGCGTCTGCATCGTCGGCGCCGGTTTTGGTGGCTATGCGGCGCTTTCGGGTGCTGTGGCGGGCGACGGCACCTACGCTTGCGCTGCGGCCATCGGCGGCGTCTCCGATGTTGCGGACTATACGGCGTGGATCCGAATCAATCGGCCGCTTGTCGATCCGGACCGGATCGGCGGGCTGGAAGTCGATCCAACCTGGCCGCGCGCCTTTCGTCAGGCGGCTAATTCCCAGGCGACCTTGTTGCGCTACATCGGTGATGCCGATAGGGCCTTGATTTCACCCATTGGCAAGGTGAACGCGGCCGTACCGGTCATGTTGATTCACGGCGATAAGGACACGGCAGTGCCGGCCAGCCAGAGCCGCAGGATGCGCGACGCCCTGCAAAAGGCCGGCAAGGCGGTGGATTACAGCGAATTGAAGGGCTGCGACCACGATCTGACGACCGACACCTGCCGTCTGCAAACCGCCGAGGCCGTCGTGGCCTTTCTCGGCAAGTATAATCCTGCACAACAATAGGAAAAAGGCGCGGACCCTGGGATCCGCGCCCAAAGCCTATTGGCCGGTCGGCAGGGCTTTTACCGGATCGATGGGCTCGCCATTTTGCCAGACTTCGAAATGCATATGCGGGCCGGTCGTGACACCGCTGTTACCCGATGTTGCAATCTGTTGGCCGGCCGTTACGTGATCGCCGGTCTTCACCGTAGCGGCATCGAGATGGGTATAGCGGGTCTTCAGGCCACCGCCGTGATCGATTTCGACGACATGGCCCATATGCCATTTTTCATAATAGACAGTACTGACCGTGCCATCGCTGGCAGATACGACCGGAGTCCCGATCGGCGCTGCATAGTCAACGCCGGGGTGGAAGGCCTGTTTATGGGTGACGGGATTTATGCGGTCGCCGAAGCCACTGGAAATCGTAGCCTTGATCGGCACGACGGCCAGGATTGACGGACTGGCGGCTGCTACGGCAGCCACGTCCGGAGTGGCGCCAACGCGGGTGCCTTGCGACCAGGCAAATTGAGCCAGGGCCAGCGGTATGGCCAGGGCTGCGGCCATGGCATAAAGCCAGCCACGCGAAGGCTTGCGCCGGGCGGCCGGCGGGTGCATAATTTCGCTAATTCTCATGCGGTAATCTCCAGATTTATCGGATGTGAAGACCGCCGGAACACCTGACTGTGTGGAAATGGGCAGGGCGTTTCCGGCGGTATGCTTCAGGGTCTTGACCAGGGTCTGGGCATATATCCCGCGCATATCGGGCGTCGCACGCAAGACAGCGGCGTCGCAGGCCAGTTCCGCCGCCAGGCGGCAGCGCCGGGTCTGGGCGCGGACGAACGGATTGAACCAGAATACTACATCGACCCAGGCCAGTATGGCGAACCAGTGTCCGTCACCGCGGCGCAGGTGTTCGTGTTCGTGACGAACGATCAGGGCGATCTGGAGCTCATTGAAAGCCGCAACCAGGCTGCTCGGCAGCAGCACGGTCCGTCGGCCCCAGGCCAGGGGCGGCGCGGCAAATGTCGTCAGACGCACCCCACGGCCGACTCCTTCGTCGCGTATGGCCTGTGCTACCAGACGGGCCAGGTGTAGCTGGGCCAAACCCAGGCGCAGGGCCTGGAACGCCGCCACAGCGCCATACATCATCAGACCGACCATGGCCGCGACGCGAAACCAATCGACTGTCGGATGGGCCGCATCGGCCGGTTGGGCGGCCATCACGGCGACGTCGCCGCCGAACTCCGCTATATCGAGAACCGGCAGAGGCAGGCTCACCGGCGCCAGCGGCCCAAGGATGACAAAGACGATACCGGCGACGACCGGAGCCGTCAGAAACAGAAGGTTGAGCTTTTCCGCTTTGTCATCAGCCCATTGCGTCGAGGACTTCATCAATCGCTGCAGACCGGAAAACAGCGCGGTCCAGGCCAGTGGCAGCAGCCAGACGACCAGGATGGCAAGTTTGATATCGATATGGCTCATGACGCCTCCCCTTCGTCCTTAGGCGTGGCCGCCAACTGTTCCAGAAGCGTTTCCAGTTCGGCGATCTCGTCAGCCGACACCAGCTTGCTGTGCGCAAAGGTCGCGGCCGGCAGCGGGGTCTCGACATCCAGCACGTCACGGGCAAAGGCACTGGCCAGGGCAGCCACGGTTGCGAGCTTCGACTGGCCGGCAAGATAGATCTTCAGGCCGTGAACGGTTTCTATCGTCACCAGACCCTTCTCGACCATGCGATCGAGCGTCTTGCGCGTCGCGGAATAGGACCAGCCCGTATCGGGCGCGCTGGCATCGTGGATTTCACGCGCGCTCAGGCGGTGATGGCGCCACAAGTGGCGCAGCAACTTCAATTCATAATCTGTCGGCTTTATCACTTCCGTCCCCACGTCGTACGCATGCGACAGTGGTCGCACGACTGCGATGTGCGGTCAAGCGGGATTTACGGAGCTACAGTGTAGCCGTCGGACGGCGCTACCCAGATGATGGGTTGATCGAGATCCGAGCGCGCGACGCCATCCAGGCTGCCGTGAGCGACAAGCCCCTCACCCACAGGCTCATAGGTCGTGCAGATCTCGTGGTCGATCACCTTGTCCAGGGCATTCGAAACGGCGGCCAGAACGAACTGGGCCTGCTCCGACGGAAGCACCTGGCCGTCGACCGAGACCGTACCGGCGGCGATGTCGCGCTGGCTGATTGTGCCGCAGACAGCGCCGTCGATCACCCGCACCATTGTGGCGTTCGAAAGGGTTATGGCGGGTTGGCTGGACAGCAGGACCGTCACGGTGTTGGTAAAGGTACCGTCTCCGTTGTCGGTATAACCCGCCAGCGAATTGCAGGTCTTTTTCGCCGTGTCGGGGGAATAGCATTGTAACTGGCCGGCCCGCGCCGGCGCCAGTGGATCGGTCGCGGGCACAACGGCGTCCTGCATCATGACAGCGGCAAACAAGGGCAGGAAAAACATGGCGGACCTCCGGTTGACCTGCAAGGTCTCATGCAAATGCGCCGGTCATATGTCCTTTAGATCGGCATGTTTCAGAAACTGTCAGGCGCGTCCCGGCGCAGGCGCCCTTCATACTCGGCGATCGACTTCATGACGCCGGTCTGCCAGTCGGGATCAACGGCACGACCGATATCCCAGGCTTCCCAGGCTGTCACGACATCGAAGTCATCGAGCGAGAGGTTGCCGAGATCCGTGTAAACGTTGGCGCCCCAGGGCGCCGCAGCGATATGGAGCCAGTAGCAGTCTGCCAGGGACGGCACGGCGTCGATTATAGACCTGTCCCAGTTGGCGCTATCCGATGTGGAGCGGGCCAGGTTGGCGTAGGTGACATAGCGAAAAGTTCCGTAGGCAAGTTTGTCCATGTCCGTGGCCTGGGCGAGATATCGGGCCGCCGCTTCGGGCCCGGCACCTACGGTGCTGTTGCCGGCCATATCGCTGGCATCGACGAAGGGTTTCGACGCCGGCGACCGATAGACGGCTATGATCGAGTCGTTGATCGTCCTGACGTGGGCAAGGCCGTCAGCGCTGGCCAGTTCGCCGGTATAGAGTTGGGTCATCTGGAAAAACAGCAGGGTCCCTTCGAGATCGCGTTGATCGTGCGCAGCGGCGACGATGCCGTCCAGCACAGTCTGCAAGGCGGGTTTGGCCGGTCCGCTGCCATTTATCACCTTAATGGCCTGGCGCAGAGCGTGACCCCGCGGCGTCTCTTCGTGTGAAGCGATGACCGTGGTAGAGGTCAGACCTCTTGGTACGGGATAGCCTACCGCGGCCCGCTGGAAATTTGAAAACTCGAGGGTCTCGGTCGAGGAAGCGCCCGGTGTGCGGCGTTCGATGACGAGATGTTCCGGCCATTGCCCGGACGCCAATAGGGCGTGCAGGATTTGCGGATGCAGATCGACGTGACGGGAAAAATAGCGAGCGACAGCTGGGCGCTCGGCCGGTGTGAAGGCGAATGACGATGCACCGGTGCGGACCACCACTTCATCGCCCAGCCGCCACTGAGTTTCGTCGGGTTGTGTACGACGGGTCAGCGGGTCGGCCGGCTTGTACTGAATGGCCAGCTCCTGCTCCGGCCAATAGTTCGCGAGATCAGTGGATACGGGCTTCTTGCTCGCTGCCTCACGGAGCATCCCGTTGAGTGTCTTGCGGTTGCCAAGCTCGATAAGGCGAAAGGCCGGCGCGGCATAGCAACTGGCGTTGTCGATCTGGGACTTGCCGGTGGTCCAGGCCAGGCTGCGGCAGAGGGCAAAATCGTCGAGCCAGTGGTCGTCACCGGTTGTGACGTCAACGAAATCCGAAGCCAGGGTAACGGTGCCGGTTTGTGTGGTTTCCGTCCCAGAGTCCTCGCGAATAGTCCGGGTATAGCTGACGACAATGGCATCCTGGCTGGCGGTGGGCCTTTCCGTAAGGATGCGATCGGATCCCCAGTCGGGCGTCGGCTGAACAGCGTGTGCAGCCAGCGGCATGGCCGCCAGGACCGCGATCATCATTAGGTGTTTCAGCATGTGTCCCCCAGGTGCGTCAGGCAAGGGCTACGATCTGTACGCGGCGATATTATGGCCGCGGCGCGACCTGCGACATTATAGCCAGCGGCCGGTCTTCGGCGTCCTTGAAAAAAGCCATCCACTCCTCGGTGCCATCGTCATGACGATGGATCATGTGCGGCGCATGGGTAAAGTCAACGCCCCTCCCGATCAGCGCCTGGTGGGTGCCGTGGATGTCCCCGACACGGAAATAGAGGATTGACTCACCGGGGCCGGCTGTATCGTCACCGGACAGGAACAGCCGCACACCGCCACAGTCGAAGAATGCCAGGTTGCCGAAGCTGTAGAGGTGCGGCAGGCCCAGCACATCGGCGTACCAGCGCCGCGCCGCGTCTATGTCCTTTACCTTGCGCGAAATCTGACCCACCGGTCCCAAAGCCGTATCCATCTCCAATTCCTTTCCGGACAAGGCGCTGTGGCGCGCCACGCCCGTCCACTGCCGCAAGGCCACACGGTTCGGCAGACCAAGCTTTTGCAGTACATTGCTCACGTGATACTTGATCGCGTCCGGGGTGACTCCGCTGCGTTCGGCGATGGCGCGATTGGTCAGGCCGTGACGGACCGCTTCGGTTATCCGCCATTCCGCCGGTGTCAGTATGTCCGCCCACGCCGGACGGCCGCGTATGCGCCGCTGTGCCATGAGCCTGTCTTAGCACAACAGCCGGGTATTTTCCCTACCCGCCGGCAACCATGAAAAAACGCGGACTGCCTGAGCAATCCGCGTTCGAATTTTCAGCCTGTCCAGGGTTGCCCCCGAGCCGGTGACTAGTCCTTCTTCGGCGTCAGAACCTGACGGCCCTTATACATGCCGGTCTTCAGATCGACATGGTGCGGACGGCGCAGCTCGCCGGTGTCCTTGTCTTCGGTATAGGGATTGGGGCCCAGGGCGTCATGCGAACGGCGCATGTTACGACGCGAGGGCGAGGTTTTCCGCTTGGGGACGGCCATGGGAAGTCTCTCTTCTGGTCTGATGGCCGAAAGCAGACGCCTTCAGGCACGAAAATGGAGTGACCCGCGCATAGCAAGTCAGAAGGCGGGCCTTATGCATCAAGTCGCCTGCCGGATCAAGGGGCAAATGCGGAAAATTACCGCCTTGTCTTCTGGGCCTGCAGGGCAATGATCCTGTCACGCATCACTTCGATCACCATGGCGTCGAAAACGCGCGGCGACTTGTACCGCTTGCCATCTGTCGTCGTCACCATGACCCAGTGCGCCGTCCGGTTACGGCCGACGTCATAGGCAAAGGCCTCGACCGCGACGTCGGCAATATCGTCCGGCTTCAGCCGAACCTCATGCTGCCAGGTCGTAAGGCTCATCAGCCGCACGCGGACATGGTCGGAGGTGATGCGCCATTCCTTCAATCGCCCGATCGCCGCCCAGACAACGATCAGCAAGGCCAGCGGCAAGGTGATCAGGCAGGTCAGGATAAAGCCGATAACCGACGACTTGTGTGCCTCGACCTTCGGCCAGTCGCTATAGATGGTCGCCACGGCGACGACCAGCAGCAGAACGCCGATCAGGGCGAACATGGTACGCGCCACCATGCCGAGATTGTCCTTGAACGTCATGCCGCCTCCTGCGTTATGATGACCTTATAACGCAGAAGGCAGGGCACCGAAAGCTCAGTCGGCGAGTTGCGCCGAGGCCTCGATCTCGACCAGCCAGTCAGGGTTGATCAGAGCGCTGGTGCCGATGAAACTGGAGGCCGGGCGGATATCGCCGAAGATCTCGCCGTGGGCTTTGGCGGCTTCCTTCCAGCGCGAGATATCGGTCAGGAAGATGCGCGTGCGGATGATATCCGACGGCTTGCCGCCGGCCTGTTCCACGGCCTTGAGGATGATGTCGAGGCAGGCCTTGGTCTGTTCATACAGATCGCCGACGCCGGCCGTCTGGCCGTCCTTGATCGGCGCCGTACCCGAAACCTCGATACGGTTGCCGCTGCGCACGGCACGGGAAAAACCGATCTCGCCTTCGAAGGGCGAACCGGAGGAAACAAGCTGGCGGGTCATGACGGATCCTGTGGGTCGAAAAGATGCGCAGCCTATGCCGCGAGACCGGGGCACAGATCAACGATTTTCTTCACGAATAGATCACACTAGACGGCTGCGCTCCACGGCGGCGGCGATAAAGCTCTGGAACAGGGGATGTGGCGCGAAGGGGCGCGACTTGAGTTCGGGGTGATATTGCACGCCGATAAACCACGGATGGTCCTCGCGCTCGACGATTTCCGGCAGCAGGCCGTCCGGCGACATGCCCGAGAACTTCAGGCCGCAGGCTTCGAGACGCGGGATGTAGTCGCGGTTGACTTCGTAGCGGTGACGATGGCGTTCGGAAATGGCGGTTCCGCCATAGATTTCAGCCACTAAGGAGCCGTCTTTTAAGGCAGCGTCATAGGCGCCAAGACGCATGGTGCCACCCAGATTGCCACCGGCGGCGCGCTGGGTCAGTTCGTTGCCGTTCAGCCATTCGGTCATCAGGCCGACCACAGGCTCCGACGTGTGGCCGAATTCGGTCGAGGAGGCTTCCTTGATACCGACCAGGTTCTTGGCAGCTTCCAGGACCGCCATCTGCATGCCGAAACAAATTCCGAAATAGGGAACGGCATTTTCGCGCGCGAAACGGGCAGCTTCGATCTTGCCCAGGGCTCCGCGTTCACCGAAGCCGCCGGGAACCAGGATGGCGTGGACGTTTTCCAGCCGCTCGATGACGGCTTCCGGCGCGCCTTCGAAGGTTTCGGATTCGACCCAGTCGATCTTGACGCGGACATTATTGGCCATGCCGCCGTGATAAAGCGCTTCAATCAATGACTTGTAGGCGTCTTTTAAGACCGTGTACTTACCGACGACGGCGATCGACACCTCTCCGTCCGGGTGCTGATAACGCTTTGTAATATCCTGCCAGGACGACAGTTCGGGTTCACCGACGGCATCGATGCCGAAGACGTTGAGCACTTCGGTGTCGAGGCCCTGGCGGTGATAATCGACCGGCACGGCATAGATATTGTCGCTGTCCAGCGCCTGGATGACGGCCGATTCGCGGACATTGCAGAACAGCCCGATCTTGCGCCGTTCCTCGGCAGGAATCTCCTGCTCGCAACGGCACAGCAGGATATCGGGCTGGATACCGATACTTCGCAGTTCCTTGACGCTGTGCTGGGTCGGCTTGGTCTTCATCTCGCCGGCCGTCTTGACGAAGGGCAGCAAGGTCAGGTGGATAAAGCAGCACTGACGGCGCGGCAGTTCCTGGCCCAGTTGCCGGATCGCTTCGAAAAACGGCAACCCCTCGATATCGCCGACCGTGCCACCGATTTCGACCAGGATGAAGTCGGCGTCCCCCTGATCGGACAGGACGAACTGCTTGATCTCGTTGGTGACGTGCGGCACCACCTGAACGGTCGCGCCCAGATAGTCGCCACGGCGCTCTTTTTCGATGATGTTGGAATAGATGCGGCCGGTCGTGATGTTGTCGGTCTTGCGCGCATTGACACCGGTGAAGCGCTCATAATGGCCGAGGTCGAGGTCGGTTTCGGCGCCGTCGTCGGTCACAAAGACCTCACCATGCTGGTAAGGGCTCATCGTGCCGGGATCGACATTCAGATAGGGGTCGAGCTTGCGCAGGCGGACCTTGAAGCCGCGGGCCTGCAGCAGGGCCCCCAGAGCCGCCGACGCCAGGCCCTTGCCAAGCGAGGACACCACACCGCCGGTGATGAAAACGAAACGGGCCATATCCCTAACCGCCAAAGCCTAAACACTAAAGAACTGCCCACGGGTTTGTCACCCGTGGGCCTGAAAGAACGAAAACTAAGCTGATTCGGCGATCGTAAAGTCGCGCAATCGAGCCGAGACTGTATTATTGCGGCGCCGAACTCGTGGACGAGGCCGAAGCCTTCGGCGCCTGAACGGGCGAAGACGGCGCCGACGACGATGAAGACGGCGCGGTCACGGTTTTTGCCGGGGCTGGCTTCACCTGTGCAGGCTTTGCCGGCGCGGGCTTGGAAGCCGAAGAGGAAGCAGATGCCGAGGCCGGCGCCTTTATTGTCGGCGTACCTGTTGCGGGCAGCGCGCTGGACGGATGCGATGTCGAAGCTGCCGACGAAGCGGATGACGAGGTCGGGGCCGGGGTGATTGGCAAACCGGCCAACGGCAGATCCGCCAGGGACGGCGCGGCGGACGAAACCGATGCCGCGGCGGCCGGTGCCGGTTGTGACGCCGCGGGGATGGTCGGCAACTTGCCGGCCGGCAGGGTCGAGGTATCGACCTTGGCCGTGGCCGACTCGCTCTTGTTTTCCAGATTGCCGACAACGGTCATGGCGAGCGAGCAGATGAAAAAGGCCACAGCCAGGATCCCTGTCGTGCGCGTCAGCAAATTGCCCGCGCCACGCGCCGACATGAAGCCGGAAGGGCCACCGCCCATGCCCAGGGCACCGCCTTCGGAACGCTGGATCAGGACCAGGCCGCCCATGCTGATGCAGATGATGATTTGGACATAAAGAAGGATGTTGAACAGCATATGTGGTCTTTTACCTATAGGTCGCCTGGAGCGCGCCGGGCACAGTTGCGGTCGCCCTTAGCACTGTCACCGCGACTTGGCCATAGGGTTTGGAATTGCCTGACAGATTTATGGTGTGCGACGCCGATTACAAGGCCTCCGTTAACAAGAGCCTCAGTCGCCGGCGGCGATGATCGGCACGAACTCTTCGACGGTCAGCGACGCGCCGCCGACAAGAGCACCGCCCACGCCGGGCAGTTTCAGCAGATGCGCGGCGTTGGACGGCTTCACCGAGCCGCCATAGAGAATGTTTGGCGTCACATCGGTAAAGCGCTTCGCCAGACAGTCGCGGATCAGGGCGATCGCTTCGATGATCTGCTCATCCGAGGCCGTCAGTCCGGTGCCGATGGCCCAGACGGGTTCATACGAGACGTGAAAGGCCTGTCCCGCCAGGCTGTCCGGCAGACTGTCCGCCAGTTGACGGGTGAGAACAGCGATCGTCTGTCCCGCTTTTCTCTGGTCCAGGGTTTCCCCGATACAGACGATGGGCGTCAGGCCGGCGCGCAAAGCGGCGCCCACCTTGCGGCCCACCAGTTCGCAGGGCTCCAAATGCCCGTGGCGGCGTTCCGAATGGCCCAGAATGACCATGCCGGCGCCGCAATCGCGCAACATGGCGGCGGAAATGTCGCCGGTATAGGCGCCGGCATCCATATGATGACAATCCTGACCGCCCAGGATGATGCCGGAGCCTTCAACGGCGCTTGCCATCGCGGCAAGCAAGGTGGCGGGCGGGAAAAGCGCGACCTGCGCGTGGTGACCGCTGGCGGTCTGGGCAATAGTTCGGGCTACCGGAAGCGAGGCGCTGACGCCATTCATCTTCCAGTTAGCCGCGATCAGAGGGCGTTGTGGCATTACGTTCTGTTCTGGCTGTTTTTATGTGGCAGGCCCTGCAACCCCTCCCCATCTTTGGGGTAATCGGTTGCGGCGCTGCGAAAAACCATAGACCGGGAAACAAGGGCAAGCCAAGCAAAAAGCTTGAAACATGCAAATTCCCTTTGTAACAGCCTTATTCGTGCCTTAAGAGGGTGCACATTACGATGCCCGCAGCGGCGTCCTGACTGGGTGAAACAGATACATGATCAGCATCTTACGTGAGTTTACGAAGTCGTGGGCCTTCAAGGTCCTGATGGTGGTCCTGGTCGGATCCTTCATTGGATTCGGCGGCAAGTCGGTCTTTGGCGGCGACATGTTTGCCACCTTGTTCAATAACCAGAACGCCGTCGTCACCGCCGACAAGCGCATGATCACGCGCAGCGACTTCAAGATGGAATACGACCGCCTGCACCAGCAGTACGAGCGCCAGGGCAACAACTTCACCAACGAAGAGTTTGTCGAAGCCGGGCAGCATACCATCATGCTGAAGAAGATGACGGACGATGCCGCCTTCTCGGCCTGGCTGGACAAGATAGGCGTCAAGCCATCTGCCAAGCTGCTGGTCAGCAAGCTGGCGGCCATTCCTCAGTTCCTCAGCAGTGTCACGGGCCGTTTCGACCAGGAAACCTATCAAAAGGCCCTGGCCGGCGCGGGTTTTGCCGTCAAGGGCTTCGAGGCCCAGGAAAGCGACCTGATCGCCCAGCAACAGTATATGCATGCCGCCAAGGCCGGCCTGAAGCCGCCGCGTATCTTCGCCACGGCAGACACCGCACTCACCCTGCAATCGCGCGACGCCACAGTCTTTACATTGACGCCCCGGGACGTACCGCCACCTGCGCTGCCTACCGACGCGCAGCTGATAACCTATTACAACAGCCTGAAGGACAAGATATCGCGTCCGGAAATCCGCATGGCTACAGTCGTCATGTTCGCGCCGCAACAATATATGAAGGACATTGCCGTCGACGACGCTGAACTGCGCAAGGCCTATGAGGCCCAGCACGATACCCTGGTGACGCCCGAAACCCGCACCTTCGTTCAGTTGACCGCGCCCGACACGGGCACGGCCCAAAAGGTGGCCGCCGACCTGAAGGCCGGCCAGACGCCCGAAGCTGTCGCCAAGAAATACAAGGCGACACTGATCCCCTATAGCCTGCAGCCCAAGACGGCGATTGCCGACACCAAGGTCGGGGACGCAGCTTTTGCCCTGACGACCGGTCAGGTTTCTGATCCGATCCAGGGCAATCTGGGCATCGCTGTCGTCAAGATGGGTGAGATCAAGATCGGCTCCGCCCAGTCGTTCGAGAGCGTCCGTGAGAGCCTGGCCAACGCCTACAGGGCTGACAAGGCCGCCGACAAGGTCCACGACGTCAGCACCGCCTTCTACGAAGCCCTGCAAAAGGGTGAGGATTTCGACGCCACGGCCGCCCGCCTGGGCCTTCAGGTCGCCCCCCTTCCGCCAGTGACGGTGGACGGCAAGGTGATCAATCCAGAAACCGGCCAGCCGATCGTCGATCCGCGCACCGGCCAGCCTGCCGACTATTCCGCCTATGCGCCCTTGCTCAAGGCCGTCTTCGATCTGCAAAAGGCCGGCAGCGCGTCCGAGGTCCAGTCCCTGGGCCAGGGCGTCTATTTTGCCGTCAAGCTGGTAAACATCTCCCCCGCCGGCCCGCCGCCGATCGAGCAGATTCGCCCGCAACTCGTCTTCAACTGGCAGGCCGACCAAGTCCTCGATGCGCTGACCGCCAAGGCCGACGAAGCCCGTGCGCGCCTCGCCAAGGGTGAAGCCGTGGCGGCCGTGGCGGCAAGCTACAAGGCCACGGTTCAAACCTATAACGGCCTGACTCCCGAAACCGCCCAACAACAGAAACTGTCGCGCCCTCTCGCGGCACGTCTGTTCGGCATTCAGGCGGGCGACGTTTTCGTGGCCCAAACGGGTCAGCTGGAATTCCAGGTCGGAAAACTGGACACGATCCATCAGGGCACGCCGGCTGAGGCCAATGACCGCAGTCCGATGATTCAGGGCCAGTTGGGCGACATGGTCGCCTCGGACCTCATGGACCTGTCCAACCGCGGCGCGGCCAAGGTCATCAAGCCGAAGAGCAATATCAACGCCGTTTTGGAAGTCCTCAATGTCGACCCGCCCGCGGCCGACGCCAAGGGAGACGGCAGCAAGAAGGATAGCGGCAAGGCCGGTAAAGCCAAGTCGTGACGAGTTTGGGCCAAGATCTTAAGAGTCTGGGAATGACAGCCGTCGCGCAGAGTAATTTCGAAAAGGCTTATGACGCCGGACAGCCGCAGATCGTCTGGCGCAAGCTGATCGATGACCTGGAAACACCGGTGTCGGCCTATCTGAAGCTGGCGCGCGACAAGCCCTATGCCTTTCTCTTCGAGTCGGTCGAAGGCGGCGCACTGTCCGGACGCTATTCCATACTCACACTCAATCCGGATCTGGTGTGGCGCTGTTTCGGCAATCGCGCCGAGATTTCGTACGGCGATGCCATAACCAACGCGTTATATACGGCCGAAAGCGAACCGACCCTCACCTCCCTGCGGGCGCTCGTCGCCGCCAACCGCATGGCGATCCCTGAAGGGCTGCCGCCGATGGTGTCCGGCCTGTTCGGCGTCTTCGGTTACGACATGGTGCGATTGATCGAACCACTGGGCGAAGCCAATCCCGATCCTTTAAGCCTGCCCGACGCCGTTGTGGTCCGCCCCAGTGTGATTTGCGTGTTCGACAACGTGGCGCACGAGATTCTACTGGCCAGCCCGGTCTGGCCGGACGGTCAACGCGCCCAGGACGCCTATAGCACGGCCTGCAACCGTCTGGACGCCGTCGAGGCCGACCTGCGTGTTCCGCTGTCGGCTCAGCCGACACCGCGTGACCACAGCCAGGATCCGTTGATGTCGCCGACCTCGCCGTTCGATTATGGCGCGATGGTCGAGAAGTCGAAGGAATATATCGCTGCCGGCGACATCTTCCAGGTCGTGCCCAGTCATCGTTTCGAAGCGCCCTATAACCTCGACCCGTTTGCCTTCTATCGCTCTTTGCGCCGCCATAACCCGTCACCCTACCTGTTTTACCTCAATTTTGGCAATTTCCAGTTGGCCGGGTCTTCGCCGGAAATCCTGGTACGGGTGCGCGACGGCAAGCTGACTATTCGTCCGATCGCAGGCACGCGTCCGCGGGGCAAGACGGTTGCTGAAGACAAGGCGCTCGAAGCCGAATTGCTGGCCGACCCCAAGGAATTGTCAGAGCACCTGATGCTGCTCG
The DNA here is from genome assembly GCF_056404555.1 of Asticcacaulis sp. P2_C5. Classification (NCBI taxonomy): domain Bacteria; kingdom Pseudomonadati; phylum Pseudomonadota; class Alphaproteobacteria; order Caulobacterales; family Caulobacteraceae; genus Asticcacaulis; species Asticcacaulis sp. P2_C5. Next base: position 79,592 of record NZ_JBFUDU010000014.1, on the reverse strand, counting down.
ACCTGGGCCGCAATGATGTCGGACGTGTCGCCAAGCCGGCCAGTGTACGGGTGACCGAGAAGTTCACCATCGAACGCTACAGCCACGTCATGCACATCGTGTCGAATGTCGAAGGTGATGCGCCCGCCGATCTCGATCCGGTCGACGCCCTGCTGGCGGCCTTACCCGCCGGCACCCTGTCCGGCGCGCCCAAGGTTCGGGCCATGGAGATCATCGACGAACTGGAATCGGTCAAGCGTGGCGTCGCCTATGCCGGCGGTGTGGGCTATATTTCCAGCGCCGGTTCGGTCGATGTCTGTATCGTGTTGCGCACGGCCCTGTTCAAGGATCGCATGATTTACGTTCAGGCGGGCGCCGGCGTGGTGGCCGACAGCGTGCCGAAGACCGAGTATGAGGAGACCTGCCACAAGGCTGGCGCCCTCATCAAGGCCGCCCAGGACGCCTGGCGCTACGTCTACCACAAGAACTGATCATCGACCCTTTTCGGTTCCGGCCATCACAGCGGTGGCTGCCGGTGCTTCGACGGAACTGCCCGACAATTCAAAATCGGCGGTCGGCGCGCTGACCGCTGCCGCAGCGGGTGTGCTTGGCCTGGCCGGGACCTTCTGAGGTTCGCCGCCGGCAATTGTCGCCAACAGGGCGCCCGACAGAGCCAGTCCCGCAATGGCCGCCAGGGGCAAGGCGCCGTTTCGACGGCGGTTAGCTCCGATCGACAACAGGTCCATGGCGTGGCTCAGGCGGCCGTCGCGCTCTTCATCGTCTGAAAGCGGGGTCCGGGTTACGTTGGGCATCAGGTCTGACCATATAAGCTTTGAGAATCGCGGCCAGCAATTGGCCCGATACGGCTTTAACCCGGCAAGCCTTAACCAATCTTAACCATGCTGCGAAATCTTATGGCTTGGAAACTGCTGACCCTTTGCTTAAATAGGCGCTTCGGAGGCGCTCCATGATCCTGGTTATCGATAATTACGACAGCTTTACCTACAACCTCGTCCATTACCTGGCCGAGCTGGGGGCCGAAACCAAGGTCTATCGCAATGACGCGCTCAGCGTACAGGACGCCCTGGCCCTGGCGCCCAAGGCGATTCTGTTGTCGCCCGGGCCTTGCGCGCCGGACCAGGCCGGCATCTGCCTGCCCCTGCTGCGCGCCGCCCCCGAAGACATGCCGGTCCTGGGCGTTTGTCTAGGCCATCAGGCGATCGGCCAGGCCTATGGCGGCGATGTCATTCGCGCCAAGACCTTGATGCACGGCAAGACGTCTCTGATCCACCACAACAATGTCGGCATATTCAAAGACTTGCCTAATCCATTTACAGCGACACGTTATCATTCTCTGGCCATCAAAAAAGAAACCCTGCCGGCCGATCTGGAAGTGACCGCCTGGACCGAGGACGGTGAGATCATGGGCGTCCAGCACAAGACGCGGCCGATTCACGGCGTGCAATTCCATCCCGAATCGATCGCTACCGAAGGCGGCCATCAGTTGCTGGCCAACTTCCTGGCCTTGGCCGGAATCGAAAGCCAGAACCTCTATGTCTGACGCCTTCAAGCCGCTGCTGGCGCGTCTGGCCGACGGCGCTACGTTGGATGGCGACGATGCCGAATCCTTCTTTTCCGCCTGCCTGCGCGGCGAACCCACGCCGGCGCAGGTCGCCGCGGCGGTGACCGCCATCCGGCTGCGCGGCGAAACGGTCGGTGAAATTGCCGCCTGTGCCCGCGCCATGCGCCAGGCGGCGATCAAGCTGGATCACCCCTATGATGTGGTCGATGTCTGCGGTACCGGCGGCGACGGCCTGCATACCTTCAACATTTCGACAGCGGTTGGCTTTGTGGCGGCCGGCGGCGGGCTGAAGGTCGCCAAGCACGGCAATCGCGCCATCACCTCGAAGTCCGGCACAGCTGATGTCCTGGCAGCACTGGGCGTCAATATCGAAGCGACCCTGGAGCAGCAAAAGCGCGCCCTGGATGAGGCCGGAATCTGTTTCCTGTTCGCCCAGGCGCACCACGGCGCCATGCGCCACGTGTCACCGATTCGCCAGCAACTGGGCTTCCGGACGATTTTCAATTTGCTGGGGCCGCTCAGCAATCCAGCCGGCGCCCGCCGCCAGGTCGTCGGCGTCCCCTCATCGCGTTTCGTCGAACCCATAGCCCAGGCCCTGGGCGCCCTTGGGGCGACCCACGCCTGGTCGGTGCACGGCTCGGGCATGGATGAACTGACGACGACGGGTGAAACCGAGGTCGCGGAATGGCGCGACGGCCAGGTGCGGCTGTTCCGTATCACGCCGGAGGCGGTTGGCTTGCCGCGCGCGGACCTGGCCGATCTGGTCGGTGGCGCCCCGGACTACAACGCCGCGGCCCTGCGCGCCTTGCTGGACGGCGAGACCGGTGCCTATCGCGATATCGTCCTGCTCAATGCGGCGGCGGCCTTCCTGGTTGGCGACAAGGTCGAAACCCTGCGCGACGGCATCGCCCTGGCGGCGGAGGTTATCGACAAGGGCCAGGCCAAACGCGCCCTGGAGACGCTCGTCGCAGTCACGGCTGTTGGGTCGCCTTCACTGTAAAAACATTCTTGGGACGCCGGAGACACGGGCATGGTTGATATTCTGGAACGCATCGCGACCTACAAGCGCGAGGACGTTGCCCAACGCCGTAGTGCGACGACGCTGGACGAGCTCGAATCACAGATTGAGACGATCGGCGCGCCGCGTGGTTTTGCCCGCGCCCTGGTCACCAACCAGAAACCTCAGAGTCTCTCGCTGATCGCCGAGATCAAGAAGGCCAGTCCATCGAAGGGCCTGATTCGCGAAGATTTCGATCCGGCATTCCTGGCGCATTGTTATGAAGCCGGCGGCGCGTCCTGTCTGTCGATTCTCACCGACCACCCCAGCTTCCTGGGCCACGAATCACACTTCCAGGCCGCACGCTCGGCCGTCTCCCTGCCCTGTATCCGCAAGGAATTTCTGGTCGATGTCTGGCAGGTGACCGAATCAAGAGCCTTGGGCGCGGATGCGATTCTGGTCATTATGGCGATGATCGACGACGCCCTGGCGGAGGATTTGATCAGTGCCGCCCATCACTACGGCATGGACGCATTGGTTGAAGTCCACGACGCCGACGAGATGATGCGCGCACTTAAGCTAAATTCCAAGCTTATCGGTATAAACAACCGTAATCTCAGGGATTTTAATGTCGATCTGGCGGTGACCGAAGCCCTGTCCGGCATGGTTGCCGCTGACCACATACTGGTGGCGGAAAGCGGCATCTTTACACCGTTAGACGTTCAGCGGTTGGCTGCTACCGGCGCAACGGCGATGCTGGTCGGAGAAAGCCTTATGCGTCAAGGTGATGTGACGGCGGCGACGAAAAATCTCCTGGCCGCAGCCTGAGATTAACTTGACTTTAATCCGGAACACATACAGAACATCTTCATCAAGTTCATGATTTGTCCCGGCCAACGGGGCAGGTGAACCACAGGGTGTTCGGCCATGCTGACGACGAAACAACGCGAACTGCTCATGTTTATCCATGAGCGCATCAAGGAAGCCGGCGTTTCGCCCTCGTTCGACGAGATGAAGGAAGCGCTGGATCTGGCATCGAAATCGGGCATCCATCGCCTGATAACGGCGCTGGAGGAACGCGGTTTCATTCGCAGGCTCGCCCATCGGGCTCGGGCCCTGGAAGTTATCAAGCTGCCCGATCAGGCGACGACCTCCGCCCCACCGCGCGGCCGCCAGGCCTTTGTGCCGCAGGTGGTTGAAGGGACGCGACCGACACCGGAAGCCCCCAAGGCGGTCAATGACGACACGCGCGAACTACCCTTGCTGGGCAAAATCGCGGCGGGCGGACCGATCGAAGCCATCGGCACAGAGCGCGACCGCATTCGCGTACCGGAAAACATGCTGGGCGCGGGGGAGCACTATATCCTCGAAATCGACGGCGATTCGATGATCAATGCCGGCATCCTGAACGGCGACTACGTCGTCATCAAGAAGACCGAGACGGCCCAGTCGGGTGAGATCGTGGTCGCGCTGGTCGATGATCATACGGCGACGCTCAAGCGCCTGCGCAAGAAGGGCGCGTCGATCGCCCTGGAAGCGGCCAATCCGGCCTATAAAACCCAGATCTACAATGATGCGCAAGTGAAGGTGCAAGGGCGACTTGTTGGCCTCATGCGCCGCTACCACTAACCTCTGACCCGGTCCGGTGGCCTGCAAATGCCCGTCTTCCTGCGCGCGCTTGCTCATGTACTTGAGTACACTTCGCTTCACGTGCTCGAAAGCCAGACATTTTCGGCTCACCGTGCCGGGCCAGCCGCGCTTTTCAATTTTCGCCGTCCTCGCTTTCCGAGATTGAAGACCAGTAACGATGACCGCGTAGCGGCTGGGCGGCCTTGATCGCCCAGCCGTTTTGCGTTCGCGTCAGTTCGAGCGCGCCCAGGCGTCTGAAATCCCCGGCGCTGATGTGATTGATGCCGGCACAGGCCTGCGGCCAGTCACCGACTGGATTGCGCAGCACGACCAGACCACTCGACCTGCACATTTCGGCCAGGCGGTCGGGTTTGGGCGGCTTGTTGCTGAACCAGAAGGCAACCTTGACCTGGTTTTCTGACGTCGGGATACAGCCATAGCCCTTGCACAGGTAGTTTCTGGCACGTTCAGTATCGTCAAGCGCGTCCAGGCCATAATGGCGCGTCCATTGCTCAAAGCCATACTGGCGCACCTTAGGGCGCAGGACATAGGCGCCATGGGCGGTGCGGATTGCGGCATTGCCGCCCTGCGGATCGATCCAGACGTCAGGCGCCGGCAAGCGCGGCCACCACAGGATAGCACTGGCGATGACGACACCAGCCCAGCGCAAACGCCCTCGCACCAGACATGTCCACAGGACGCCCAGAAGGGCCGCCGGCAGGACAAGTGGCGGCGCGGATGGCCAGGTGATCACGGCGTGCGGCAGGCCGGCGGTCAGGGCGGCCACGCGCTCGATCAGCCATAGTCCGGCAGCCGATATGCGCAGAAATATCCAGCCGACGGGTGTACCGGCCAGGACGGTGCCGACAGCCAGGCATGGCATGACGATAAAGCCCGTAATCGGGGCTTCGAACAGGTTGGACACCAGGCTGTAGACGGAGATACGGTTGAAATAGGCTATGGCCAGGGGCAAGGTGGCAAAAGTGGCGACCAGCGAGATGACCACAGACAAGCGCACACCCTGGACAGAGGTCTGTATCGCCCTCACCCACCACGGCACGCTGAGCTCTCTTATCTCAGATTCGTGGATTTCGTAGACCGCCAGCAAGGCCGCCGTCGCGGCAAACGACATCTGGAAACCTGGTTGAATAACCGCTTCGGGCGTGGTGAGCAGGATCGCCATGGCAGCCATGGCGAGGCCGCGCAGGCTGATGGCCTGACGATCGAACAGAATGGCGGCAAAGGCGACGCAGGCAACAATCGCAGCGCGGATAGCCGGCGCAGGCATGCCCGAGATGGACAGGTACAGCAGAATACAGACGAGGCTTATGGCGGCTGCCAGTTTCTTGATCGGAAAACTCAGGGCAAAGGCGGGAACCAAGGCCATAAGCCAGCGCAAGCCAAAGAAGACAAAGCCACCGACAACGGCCATGTGCACGCCAGATATGGAGAGGATATGGGCCAGGCCGGAATCGCGCATAGTGTCGATCAAGGCGGCTGGGACCAGGGCCTGATGGCCGGTGACCAGGGCCGCCGCGAAGCCGCCGAGTTCCGGATTATGAGCGAAACCCGGCGCAATCTGGTGCGATATCGCCTGGGTGAGATGCCAGCGGGCGCGATTGACCATCATGACCCACCTTAGACCGAGGTCGGCATGCGGCGCGTCGACCTTCTCAATCCGTCCGGGGATAAAGCCGACGCCGCCAACGCTTTGAAAATAGGCGCTTCGGGCGAAGTCGTAGCCATCCGGCATGGACGGCGCCGGCGGCGGATTCAGCAGGGCAAATGCGGTTATGGCGTCGCCGGGTTCGATGCCGGCAGCTTCCACGGCCCCGGACTTCAAAGAGACGCGCAAACGAATCGGCGTCTTGTCTGCCGCCAATCCGTTGATCGTCACCGGCGCCAGAAGCAGGCGCGGCTGATCCTGCGATGACGAGATATCGTCGATGACGAAGGCTGTAATGACATATTCGCTGTGCTCAGGGTCGATAACCGGCGCCCTGACTTGCTCCGTACGCAGTTTGGCCGCCGCAAATCCCACGCTGATAAACAGAATAAGCATAAGGATATTCGTACCGTAGCCGTCCAGCCTCATCCGTCGTGCCAGAAGCAGCAGCCCCGCCGTCAATATTGATGGAAGTAACGTCCATGCCCACGAGGGCTCCGATGGCAAGTACAGATAAATTGCGGCGCCCAGGCCCAGAGCCACCGGCAGCCACAGGAAAAGCCGCCCGCGCTGATGCTCCACAGCCGCACGAAACCACGCTGCGGCCGCAGTCGCGCCTGATCCGAACCATGCTGGCAAACGAAGCCCCTACCCCGTGGTTTAAAAATCGCTTGGGTGAAGGTTAAACCCGGTTATAAGGGCGCACCGTTTTCAGACCCGTTGACTGCACTTGATCATGACACAGCACCTTACACAAGACTCAGGCTCAACCGCCGTTGTTACGCGCTTCGCCCCCTCGCCGACCGGCTACCTGCATATCGGCGGCGCGCGCACGGCTCTGTTCAACTGGCTCTATGCCAAACATACCGGCGGCAAGTTCCTGATCCGCATCGAGGACACCGATCGTGAACGCTCGACGGCCGCGGCGGTCGACGCGATCTTCGAAGGCCTGAATTGGCTGGGCCTGCAGGCCGACGGCGAAATCCTGTTCCAGCACACCCGCGAGGGCCGCCACAAGGAAGCCGTGGCCGATCTGCTGGCGCGCGGCCGCGCCTATGCCTGTTTCATGACGACCGAAGAAACCGAAACGGCGCGTGAGGAAGCTCGCGCCGCCGGCCACGCCTTGCGCTCAAGCTGGCGCGACAGGACGGCGACGGCCGAGCAACTGGCCCAGCCGCATGTGGTCCGCTTCAAGGGCCCGCTGGACGAGCCGCTGGTGATCCACGACGCCGTCCAGGGCGATGTGCGCTTTAACACCAAGGACATGGACGATCTGATCCTGCTGCGATCGGACGGCACGCCGACCTATAACCTGGCCGTCGTGGTCGATGACCATGATATGGGCATCACGCATATTATCCGTGGTGACGACCATCTGAATAACGCCGCCCGCCAGAGTCTGATCTATCAGGCGCTGGGCTGGGATGTGCCGGTGTTCGCGCATATCCCGTTGATTCACGGCCCTGACGGCGCCAAGTTGAGCAAGCGCCACGGCGCCCAGGCCGTCGGCGATTATCAGGACCTTGGCTATTTGCCTGAGGCGATGCGCAACTACCTGGCGCGGCTGGGCTGGTCGCATGGCGATGACGAGATTTTCGACGATGCCCAGGCGATCGCCTGGTTTGACATCGGCGATATCAACCGCGCGCCCTCACGGCTGGATTTCGCCAAGCTGGGCTCGGTCAATGCCCACTGGATCCGGGCATGTGACGACGCGCGTTTGATCGACCTGATCGCCGCCGACCTGCACCGTCATGGCCATGTCGACGATGCACCGACGCGGGCGATCCTGGCGCGCACCCTGCCCCTGGTCAAGGAACGCGCCCAGACCCTTGTTCAGCTAGGAGAACTGGCGCATTTCGCTCTGGCGAAGGGGCCGTTTACGCTCGACGACAAGACAAAAAATTTGCTGACTGAGGAAACCGTGTCACGCCTTAAGCGTCTTCACGAAAATGTGTTGACGTGGACGGCCTGGGAGGCTGACGCAACGGACGCCGCATTGAAGAAATTCGTTGAAAATGAAGGCATTGGCTTTGGGAAGATAGGTCCGGTGTTGCGCGGCATCCTGTCCGGCGGCCATCCGGCTCCGGACATTTCCAAGGTTTTCGCTGCTCTTGGGCGCGAGGAGAGCCTGTCACGGCTGAATGAGGCTCTTTTCATTTAGGAAGACTGTTTATATAGCAGGCGCAGCGCAGTTTTCGTTGCGCCGCACAAACACAAACTAGGGGTAAGCGTAACATGTCCCAGACTCCACCAGCCCAGCTGACGCTCGGCGATAAGGTCGTCAACCTCCCCGTTTCCAAGGGCACGCTCGGCCCGGACGTCATCGACATCCGCAAGCTATATGCCGAGACAGACGCCTTTACCTACGACCCGGGCTTTACGTCGACGGCGGCCTGCGAAAGCAAGATCACCTATATCGACGGCGATGCCGGCGTATTGCTGCACCGTGGTTATCCGATCGGCCAACTGGCGGAAAAGTCGAGCTTCCTCGAGGTATGCTATCTGCTGCTGCACGGCGAATTGCCCAAGGCGGCCGAGTTCGAGCAGTTCGAGACGACGATTACGCGTCATACCATGCTGCATGAGCAGTTCGACCGTTTCTTCTCGGGCTTCCGCCGCGACGCCCACCCGATGGCCGTCATGACCGGCGCGGTTGGCGCCCTGTCAGCCTTTTATCACGACAGTCTGGACATCCATGATCTGCGCCAGCGCGAAATTTCGGCGCACCGTCTGATCGCCAAGATGCCGACGATCGCGGCGCGGGCGTTCAAGTACAATTTGGGCCAGCCGTTCGTGCATCCCCTGAACAAGCTGAGCTATTCCGAAAACTTCCTGCGCATGTGCTTCGCTGTGCCGGCGGAAGACTATGTGGTGAACCCGGTCCTGGCCAAGGCCATGGACCGCATCTTCATCCTGCACGCCGATCACGAACAGAATGCCTCGACCTCGACAGTACGTCTGGCGGGATCGTCGGGCGCCAATCCGTTTGCCTGCATCGCGGCCGGCATTGCCTGCCTGTGGGGCCCCAGCCATGGCGGCGCCAATGAAGAGGCGCTGAACATGCTGAAGGAAATCGGTACGCCGGAGCGGATTCCGGAATTTGTCGCCGGGGTGAAGGACCGCAAGTACCGCCTGATGGGATTCGGTCACCGGGTGTACAAGAACTACGATCCGCGGGCGACGGTGATGAAGCAGTCGGCCGACGAGGTTCTGGCGGCGGTGGGCGACGCCAATGATCCGTTGTTCCAGGTCGCCAAGGAGCTGGAACGCGTGGCCTTGAGCGACGAGTTCTTTATTGAACGCAAGCTGTATCCAAACGTCGACTTCTATTCCGGCATCACCTTGTCGGCCATGGGCTTCCCGACGACCATGTTTACCGTGCTATTCGCCCTGGCGCGTACGGTGGGCTGGATCGCGCAATGGAAGGAAATGATCGAGGACCCATCGCAGAGGATCGGCCGTCCGCGGCAGCTGTATACGGGCGCGACGCAGCGAGATTATGTGCCGGTGTCGTCGCGCGGTTAGCGCCGTCGCGTTTCGGGGTGTGGGGCCTGCGGCCCCACGTCTTCCTTTCCAATAAAATAGCCCAGCCCCCTTCAGGGCTTGGGCTTTTTTATTGGAATGACGACGGGGTTACGGACTCCACAACGCGGGGCGGATTGGGTTGATGCGCGCCAACTTATCCTATTGCCGGTCGCGCAAAACTGCGTTCCATAACGCGCGCAAGCTGGCAAGAAAGCCACCAGTGTTCCGAAGTGCAAAGTCACGCCAACGATAAAGCGGTACTTCATCGTCGGGCTCAACTGGGTCCTTTTGCGTAGGCAAGAGCGTGGGACGTTCGGGAGGCGGCACGTCCGCCTTCGGTTCTATGGACGTGCTCCACACGCGATCGCCATTGTCTCGCGTAACCACAAGACCGATCGGTGTTGGCGCACAAATGGTATCGTCGAATGGCCAGTGATCTTGATCTGGCACCTCTATAGTGACAAGGCTGCGATACATCAGCAGTTCGATGCGTTCATCATGGCTGAGCGGCACCAATTTTGCCTCTGTTTCCAAGCCGGCCTCGATCCAATGGGCGTCGTAGGGATGTAGCTCTGATGTTAAAGCTTCTCCGTCGACGTTAAAATGGAAGTAACCGTCGAAGAGATAGTCACGACGAAAATCTGTGCGCCATTGCGAATTATGCCCCCAGCCATGCGACAAATCGCTGACCTTACGGTTGCGTCTGCAGTACTCAAAATATAGGGTCGAGCGTTCGGCGATGTCTTTGTTTACATGGCTCTTGCCGGCGGACACGGCCACACCAGCGCGTGAGATCAGCAAGTTCCCTAACATCACCGCCGGCCACAGTTCGCGCAGTATAACCGGCGCCGCATCGTCGTCTGGAGTTTGTTCGACCGCTACAATCTCGTGGAAAAAGGGCGAGAAAGGTTTGGCGGTGACGGCATCCAACCCAAAGCGCCACAGAAAGCTGCGATATTCGTCAGGCGTCACATCCTGCGCCCAGTCGCTGTCAGATGAACCTGGTTCTTGAAAGGCAAGCAAAAGCAATTGGTTTACTCTGGAGAAGGCGTAGAGTCCCCAGAGTTCCTCCTGAGACACGGATGGCACAGGATCACCTGAGCGTTCCGACAGCGCGCGAAACCAGGAGACAGCTACGTTGCCCCAATCAATGCACCACTGCTCGATCATCTGCTCAGGACGTAGGTCAGCCTCGCTTTGACCGTAACGGCCTCTGTCAATAGCTTCGAACAGCGACCGAAACCAAGGTATGATCTGTTCGTTGGTTGACATTATGATCTAAGCTGCGACGAAATGGATTGACACGGCAACAACTCACACCGTGCTTATCTTGAGAAACTCCAGCACAGCCCCTGCCGCCAATTCCGCTGGCGGGCGCTGGCCGCGGCCCATCAGATCCAACGCCTGAAATTGGTCAGCTATCTGCTTGTCGCGTAAGGCCTTATCACCAAATCGCCGATCAATAGCCGCAACCAGCTTATCCGCTGTACAATTGTCCTGGATATACTCAGGCGCGATGTCTTTGCCAGCCGCGATGTTGAACAGGGTCACCCACTTGATCGTCGCAACGTTCTTGAAGATCCAGTGAGTCAGAGGCTCGACCTTATAGGCGATGACCATCGGACATCCAGCCAGGGCCAGTTCGGTCGACACCGTACCGGAACATGCCAGGGCCAGGGTCGCTGCGCGCATGGCGGAATATTTGTCGTGCTCGTTCTCGATCAGATGAAGGCGGAGATCGAGCCCTTCGACCATTGGCACAACCAGGTCACGCACGGTCTCAGCCACCGGCATGACCAAGGTCAGATCCGGATGTTCGCGGCTCAGTCGCTGCATAGTCTCGATAAAGACCGGCATCAACCGCTTGATCTCAGACGGTCGGCTGCCCGGCAGGACCATCAGCAAAGGCGCATCCGGCCCCAGTTCAAGCTTGCGCCGAAAAGCCAACGGATCGGCGCTTGCAAAATCAACATTGAGCGCAGGATTGCCAACGACGATGGTCTTCAGCCCTTCCCGTTCGAAATAGGGCGCGTCCATCGGATGCAGGGCCAACAGCATGTCGACTGCACCGGCCAGGGTTTTGGCGCGGCCCGGGCGCATGGCCCAAACCTGGGGACCGACATATTTGATCAGGGGGACGGAGGGCATGACTTTGCGGATAGCCTTGGCGGCGCGCAGGGTGAATCCCCACGAGTCGATCAGGACCACGGCATCGGGCTTTTCAGCCTGCGCCAGAGCCACGGTGTCGCGGACACGGGCATTGACCCGTGGCAGGGCCTTCAGCCCCTCCAGGAGGCCCAGGATTGACAGCTGAGCAATATCGAACGGGCTTTTGACGCCCTGCTCGGCCATACGGGCTCCGCCGACGCCGACAAAGGTCCAGTCGGTGTCGGGAGATTGGGCGCGAAGCTGCGCCATCAGACCGGCGCCGAGCATGTCGCCGGAGGCTTCGGCGGCGATGAGCATGAGCTTCTTATGCATGGTCGTCATGACCGTAGATAAAGATGCCGAGATCGTGGGCGCGAGCATAGACGGCGGGCTTGTCGATGATGAGCAGGTGGCGGGCGCGAGCGACGATACCGCACAGGCCGGCGGCGGCGGCGTCCTCGACGGTGGAGAGGCCGATGGTCGGCATGTCGAGGCGCAAATCCTGGATAGGCTTGGCCAGCTTGGCCAAAATTCCCTTGCGATTGGCAATTGACCCGCGGATTGATGGTGAAAGCGAAGTGATACGGCCAAGCATGGCCTGCGTACCTTCCTGGGCTTCGACGGCCAGGGTGATGCGACCGGCGACAACGACGGCCTGGCCGATATCGAGGGCGCCGATGGCGGCGGCGACGCGCATGGCTTCCTGGGCGTCTTCCATGGCGTCGGGCGATGGGTCGGGGCCGGCCTGGAGGCCCTGGCCAATCAGCAGGTCTGGGTTGGCTTCGTGGGCGCCTTCGATGTGGTAGCCCTGGCTGGCGATGACCTTGGCGACCTGGCGCAGGAGGCTATCGTCGCCGCCGCGGCCGGCGGACTGGATGCCGGGCAGGACGTTGGCGCCGCCCTGGTCCTTTTGCATGGTGTCGAAGTCGGGGCGCTGGACATAGCCGCACATGCAGACGGCTTTGCACTGTTCGACGCTGAGGATTTCGAAGAGTTTGGCGAAGTCGCCGAGACCGAGGGTGTGACCGGGATGGTCGTTCAGGGCAGTGTCGGAGAGCCCTTCGATGCGCACGACCGTGTAGGGACGTTGGGTCTTGGCGAGATAGGTGGCGATTTCGACGGGGAGCGCGCCGCCGCCGGAGATCAGGGCGAGTTTGTTCGGGGGATTTGACATGATCGGTCGGTCTTGCACCGTTGAGTTATGGGGTGTGGGGCCCGAGGCCCCACATACTTCCTGCATTTCTTTCTTCCTACCGCCGCGCGCGGCGGATAGGAAGAAAGAAGTAAAGACGTGGGGCCTCGGGCCCCACACCCCGTAACCTAATCAGATGGAAGGCAGATCGGCCGTGTCGAATCCTCACGGATAAACCGCACGATCTCCACCACCTGATCAATATCCGAGAAATTCTCCAGCACATCATCCAGCCGTTCCTGGAACGTGCCTTCCTCGGCAAACATCATGCGATAGGCCGTCCGCAGCGCCAGGATCAGCTCACGCGAGAACCCGCGCCGCTTCAACCCAACCAGGTTCAAACCCTCCAGCCGCGCATGGTTTCCCCACACCGAACCGTACGGAATGACGTCCTTGGTCACCACAGCTCCGCCGCCGATGAAACAATACCTACCCAGACGCGCGAACTGATGCACAGCACACGATCCGCCCAAAAATACGAAATCGCCGATCTTCACATGGCCGCCGACCGAAGCCAGATTGGCCAAAATGACATTGTTGCCCAGAATACAATCGTGCGCGATACCCGAACCCGACATAAACATGCAGTCATTGCCGACTTCGGTGACCCCGCCACCCTTTTCCGTGCCAGCATGCATAATCACATGCTCACGCACCAGGTTGCGCTCACCGACCATCAGCTTCGTCGGCTCGCCCCTGTGCGCCAGATGCTGCGGTGGGCCGCCCAGACAGGCAAACGGATGCACAACCGTCTCCGTACCGATCTCCGTAATACCATCGATCACCACGTGGGATTTCAGAGACACCCGGTCCTTCAGCGTAACCTGGGGCCCGACGATACAATAGGGCCCGATATTCACCCCCTCGCCCAGCATCGCCCCGTCATGCACGATCGCCGTTGGGTGAATAGTAACTGTCATTTTGGACTCTCGACCACCATGGCCGCAAATTCGGCCTCACACACAATCTTGTCGCCGACATAGGCTTCGCCACGGAACTTGAAGACATCGCCGCGATGACGCACCACCTCTACCGGCATGCGCACCACGTCGCCGGGGCGGACGGGACTGCGGAACCGTACACCATCCACCGACATAAAGAAGATGGTCTTGCCTTCAACTTCTACGTCCAAAGATTTCGACATCAGGACGGCGCCCGTCTGGCCCAGGGCCTCGATCAGCAGAACGCCCGGCATGACAGGGTTTTCCGGAAAATGCCCAGCGAAGAACGGCTCGTTGAATGTGACATTCTTGATGCCCACCATCGACTTGTTCTTCACCCAGTGCTCACCGCGATCGATCAGCAGAAAGGGATAGCGGTGCGGAATGCGCTTAAGGATTTCGGCATAATCCACCGAGACGTTCGAGTCCGCTGGCGAATCGTCCGATGAGCTTTTCGGCAAGGTTTCGGTGGAGGTTTCGGAAGAGGTTTCAGGTGCAGCTTCCGGCATCTCGTCATCAGTCATCGTCATCTAAGTCTCTTATCCCTTGTCCTTACCGGAGTCCTTGGCCGCCGCGTTCTTTTCCAGCCACACCACTTCACGCAGAAACTGCCGCGATGGCTTGGCCGGGAAACCCGAGACCATGGCGCCTGGCGGCACGTCCTTGAACACAATTGCCCCAGCGGCAACCTTGGCGCCAGCCCCAATTTCAATATGATCGATAATTCCAGCCCGGCCGCCGAACATGGCGCCGTCGCCGATACGTACAGAACCCGACAACCCGGAATGGGCAGCAACGATGCAATTACGCCCTATACGTACGTTGTGGGCGATCTGGACCATATTATCGACCTTGGTCGCTTCGCCGACAATGGTGTCTTCAAAGGCCCCACGATCGACGCAGGTGCCGGCGCCGATACTGACGTCGTCCTGCAGGATGACCCGACCCAACTGCGGCACATCGACCAGCCCGCGCGCGTCGCCGCTGACGCCGAAACCGGCCTCACCGATGCGGACACCCGATGCCAGTTGCACACGGTCGCCGATCAACGCGCAATAGATGGTGCTGTGGGCGCCGATATGACAGTCGCGACCGATACGCACACCCGGGCCAATCACCGCATAGGCTTCGACACGGGTACCCGCCCCTATCTCAACGTCCTGGCCTATCACGACGCCGACGCCCAAGGTCACGCTGTCTTCATGCCGGACACTGGGATGAACGGGCGCGCTGCCCTCATGCTTGCGCGGCCTGTACAGGCGCGCCGCCAGCCTGGCCCAGGATGCCTGCGGCGCCGGACTGACAATCGGCACACTCTTGTCGGGTACATGGTCGACATAGTCGGACTGGACGAAGACGAATTCTGCCTCCGTCCTGTGCAGATTTGTCAGATAGCGGCGGTCCGAAAAGAACGCTGCCTTACCGGGTCCCCCAAAAGATAAAGGGGCGCAGGCTGTTACGAACCCGCTCCCCTTCTTACCCGGCTTTGCCAGCCGGGTGGAGGTCAAGGCCGCCACCTGATCGAGGTCTATTTTTGAACCGATATCAAAAAAGCGCAGATCAGGCATAAGGCGGTCTAACTCGTTTTATTTCTTTGCGGGGGCGGCACCCTGAGCAGCTTGCTGCTGCTGATCGAGATGCACGCGTTCGAACTGGGGCAGTTGCTCGTTCGACGCATCCATCTTTTGCACAACCGTCGTGGTCAGGTCCATAGCCGGATTCACATAAGTGAAGGTCGTGGACTCATCATTGGCGCCAGCAGCTTCATAATGCAGCAGGCTGCCGGCTTCGACAACCATCGAACAACCCTTTTGCGTCACAACGGTGTTGATATATGGAATGGCGCGCGAGTACAGAGCCTGCTGAACGGCCTGGCTGGTGTACTGCATTTCCGCCTTGCGCAGCTGAACCTTTTGCTGGAAGGCTTCGGCCTTCTTCTGGAAAGCGGTTACCTTGCCTTCAAACGTCGTCTTGGCCGGGCCCGTCGGATTGCTGCGGGCGGTTGCCTGCAAGGCGTTCTTTTCGGTTTCCAGCGCTTCGCCCTCAGGCGACAGTTCGGCGTCAACCTGGGCGCCGATCTGAACAAGGCGCTCGGACGCGGACTTGCCCATGGCCGAATTGTTCACGACCAAATTGGTGTCGATAACGCACTGACCGGGTGCGGGAGCACCGAAGGTCGGCGGCGTCGGTGTAGCAGCCTGAGGCGCCACCGGAGCGGCGGCAGGCTTGGCCGCCTGCGCCAGGGACTGGCCGGCAGCCGTCAGAGCCAGCACGCTGGCGAGAGCAACAAACGAGATCTTTTTCATGGTTTGGAACTTCGTGTTTAGAATTGAGTGGATTGCGAGAAGCGGAAGGTTTCGACCTTATCATAGTCGGCTTTGGACAGCACCTGGCTCAGGTCGAACTGCACCGGGCCCATGGGCGATTTCCAACGAATAGTAATACCGGCGGAAGCCCGCAAGGCAAAATCATCCTTAACGTATGGATTGATCTGACCGGCCAGTGAACCGGCGGATGCAGGATATGTCTTCAGCGATTTATCAATACCTCCGAGTGTACCTATATCGATAAATAAAGCTGTTTTAAGGCCGTACTGGTCCGGCAGGTGGTTGGGTATCCCCAACTCCAGAGAGCCGATGGCGTAGGTCTGACCACCCAGGGCGTAACCGGTGGAATTGGACAGGTCGCGCGGACCAATACCGGCGTATTCGAAGCCGCGCATCGTATCGCCGCCCTTGAAGAAGCGGTCATTGACCCGCACGGAGTCGCCGCCGATCGGCACAATCGAGCCGGCCGTACCCGAAGCATGCAGGATCATTTCCTTTGCGAAGCCATGGTACCAATGGCCTTCACCCTCGGTACGGACGTATTTCACATCCCCACCAAGGCCGGCGAAGTCCTGACGCAGGATGCCCATCCAGCCGCGCGTGGCGTTGATGAAGTCGTTACGACGATCGTAGGACAGCGAGTAGCCCACGGACGACGTCACGCCGTTGCCGCAGTTGTACAGCAGACCATCGCAGTTGGTCGTGGTGGTCGAAACGAAGTCCTTGCGGATGTTATAACGCAGGCGCAGGACCGAGTAACCATTGAGGTTGTAGCCCAGACGCACGCCGGCGCCGGTCGATTCCGTGGAGAATGCGACGTTGCGGTAGTTGTAGGAGCTGGAGAACAGGTCGACACCTGCCGACACGTCGCGACCCATGAAGTGCGGCTCGGTGAAGGAGAAGTCGATGTCCTTCTGGATCGAACCCGTCTGGATGCGCGCCCGCACGTCCTGGCCGGTGCCGCGGAAGTTGCTCTGCGAAATGCCGATGTCGAGAATGAACTTCTGGATCGACGAGAAACCGGCGCCGAACGACAGTTCACCGGTCGGCTGTTCGATCACGGCCACTTCGATATTGGTCTTGCCGGCCTGCGGCGAAGGCTTTTCGCTGATCTTGACGCCGGTTTCACCGTCCTTGAAGAAGCCCAGGCCGGTTATGTACATCTTGGAGCGTTCCAGCAGCGCCTTGTTATAGGCGTCGCCTTCCGAAACCAGCATCTGACGGCGAATAACACGATCGAGCGTCGCCGTATTGCCGACGATATTGATCTTGTCGATATAGACGCGCGCACCTTCGTGGACGTTGAAGACCAGGTCGACCTTGTGATTGTTCGGATCGGAATCTTCCTGGGGACGAATGTCGACAAAGGCAAAGCCCGCGGCGCCGGCGGCAAAGGTCAGATCATCGACGGCCTTTTCAACCCGATCGCTTTCGTACAGCTGGCCAGGACGGATCGACAGCGAACGCTGCAGGTTTTCCGCCTTGAGCTTGTCATTGTCCGTCTTGATGGTGATACGGCCGAAATTGTACTTCTGGCCCTCATCCAGGGTGTAGGAGATGGCGAAGTCCTTGCGGTCGGGCGTCAGTTCGGCAACCGCCGATATGACGCGGAAGTCGAAATAGCCGCGGTTGGTGTAGAACTTGCGCAGCTGTTCGCGATCGTAGTCCATCCGGTCGGGATCGTAATTGTCGTTCGACGAGAAGAATTTCCACCATAACGACTTGCGCGTCACGATGACACCCTTCAGGTCGTTATCGGAAAATGCGCGATTGCCGACGAAATTGACCGACGACACACCCGTCTTGGGGCCTTCGTTGATTTCAAAGATCAGGTCGACGCGCTTTTGCGGCAGTTCGACAATCTTCGGCGTCACGGTGGCGGCTATACGGCCGCCCTTACGGTACAGTTCGACGACGCGCTGCACGTCCTCCTGGACCTTGGCCTTGGTGAAGACGCCGCGCGGACGAATCTGTACTTCTTCGCGCAGCTTGTCCTTGGTTATGGCGTGGTTGCCTTCGAAGACGACCTGATTGATGATCGGACTTTCGACGACCGTAACGACCATCTCGTTGCCGTTCATCGCAATCTGGACGTCGGAAAACAGGTCTGTGCGGTACAGCGTCTTGACGGCAAGGTCGATCAGTTCGGAATCGACGGTCGCACCAGCCTGGAACGGCAGGTAGGAGGTGATGGTCTGCGAATCGATGCGCTCATTACCTTCGACGACGATATGGTCGACATAGGCGGTCGCCTGGCGCGCCGGCGCGGCCTCTGCCGGAGCGGCTGCGGCCTCGTCCTGCATGTAGGTACGCGCCTGGGCGCCCGCGGCAAGGCCCATAGTGGCCAGGGCCAGGGCGCTGACGCTTAGGGTAAGGATACGGGAGCGGGTCATGAAGCCTCTTGTGGCAGCGTTATGTTGTACGAACGGGCAGTTACGAAATGCAGACATCAGCTGGAATGCCCAGCAAAAAGGATACGACTGAGGTCGTTCCAGTTGGCGAAAAGCATTAAGCCTAATATCAGGACTATGGCAATCCGGAAGGCCAGGTTTTGGAATCCTGCGGAAACTGGTTTTTTCGCCACACTCTGATAGGCGTAAAAGGCCAGATGGCCGCCATCGAGCACCGGTATCGGCAGAAGATTAACGAATCCGACGCCGATCGAAATGAAAGCGGTAAGGTTTACATAGTTCAGAATCAGATTCAAAGCCTTGTACCACCACGGCCCCTCGATCTTGGTCGCGTCGACGGCCATATCGCCGCTGGCCTTGGCCATGCCGACAATACCGCCAAGTTGCTTGCCGTCTTCTTTTCCAATGAAAATACGGCCGATATAGGTCAGGTTTGTTGCAAGGACATCCCACGTCTGACGGCAGCCCAGAACAAAGGCTTCGCCGATCCCGACACGCCTCGGCACGACGCTGTCCGTCAGACCGATCCCCAAAACCCCGCCCTGGACACCCAAAGGCTTGCCATCGGCGCCATACAGTTCACCGCGTTTCGGCATCGCGATCAGATCAACCATTGCCGTATTGCGTTCCACCGTAACAATCGTCGAGGTGTTCGAGCGTAGCGCGATCATGCGCTGAAAATCCACACCGGTGTCGACCTTGCGATGTTCGACCGCGACCAGGACATCATTGACGCGAAAACCCGCCGCTTCAGCTGGACTACCCACGTTTACCTGCCGGACGACCGGCCGACCGACCATCTGGCCGAACAGAGCTATCATGACAAAAAAGATCGCGATGGCGAGGACGAAATTGGCCATGGGGCCAGCCAGAATGATCAGAAAACGCTGCCACAGCGGTTTGAAGTGGAAATACTCACCGACCGCTTCTTCGCCTTCGCGCGCCAGAATCAGGGCGCGCGACGCTTCCAGGTCTTCCTGGCTTGGCATCATCGAAGAGATGTTTTCATCGCCGGCAAACTTGACATAGCCGCCAAACGGCAGGGCGCTGAGACACCATTCGACGCCGTTCTTGTCTTTACGACGCAGCAGTATCTTGCCGAAGCCGACGGAAAAACGCTCGACGCGTGTCTTGAACAAGCGCGCGACCCAGAAGTGTCCCAATTCGTGGAAGGTCACGATGATCGAGATGATGACCAGGATCGCCGGGATGCCTACGAAATTCAACAAACGCCGTCCTCCCTGTTACGCGACCTCTTATGCATGTTGATTGGCCGTCACAAACATATCCTGAACCAGCCGCCGCACATGCGCATCTATGTCCAGTGCAAGAGTCATTCTACCTTCGGACATATCACGCTTTGTGTGATCTTTGGAAGAGATAGACGGCAATTGAGCCCGCATCATGGCGTTTTCAACGAAATGGGCGATTTGTAAAAAACCGATGCGGCGGTCCAGAAATGCCTGAACGCACACCTCATTGGCCGCATTGAAGACATTGGTCATGCCCTCGCCCTGCGCCAGGGCCTCGCGCGCCAGTCGCAGCATCGGAAAAGCGTCCATATCGGGCGCCGCAAAGGTCAGGCTGCCGCGCGCCACCAGATCCAGTTTCGGCGCCTGCCAGGCGATCCGGTCGGGCCATCCGAGACAGTACGAAATCGGGACTCGCATGTCGGGCGTGCCCAACTGTGCCAGACTGGAACCATCGGCATATTCCACCAGGCTGTGGATCACCGACTGCGGATGAACAACGACGTCGATGCGTTCCTGCGGCATGTCGAACAGGTAGGACGCCTCGATCAATTCCAGGCCCTTGTTCGCCAGGCTGGCCGAATCCACGGTGATTTTCGCGCCCATCGACCAGTTGGGATGTTTCAGGGCCTGTTCCAGCGTCACGGACGCCAGGTCCGCTCGCGACTTGCCGAAAAATGGCCCGCCGGACGCCGTCAGAATGAGTTTGGCAATCTTTGCCTTTTGCGTCGCATCCAGCACCTGAAAGATGGCGTTATGCTCTGAATCGACTGGCAGCACCCTGCCCCCGTGTGCCTCGACGCGCTCGATGAGCGCCCGCCCGCAACACACCAGGCTCTCCTTGTTGGCCAGGGCCAGGATCGCCCCGGTTCCCGCCGCGGCCCAGACGGGCTTAAGTCCGGCTATACCGACAATCGCCGCCATGATCCAGTCGACCGGCCGCCCCGCCGCTTCGCAAACCGCCGCTTCGCCGCAGGCGATCTCAAGTCCGCTGCCACTCATAAGGTCCTGGAAGGCCGGCCATTGGCTTTCATCGGCCAGGACCGTCAGCGCCGGGCGATATTTCAGCGCCTGTTCAGCCAGAAGATCGACATTGCGACCGCCGACCAGGGCTTCGATGGCGTAGTCGAGGCTTTCAGGTCCCTGGGCCACCTCGTCGATCAGGCGCAGGGTCGATACACCGATCGAGCCGGTCGAACCTAAGATGGAAATACGCCGGGTCATATCTGGGTACCTAACAAGACCAGAAGACGTATACCGCCAAGCGCCACAATAGCAAACATAAGCCCGTCGACGCGATCCATCAGGCCGCCGTGGCCGGGAATTAGGCTGCCCGCGTCCTTGACCCCGAAACGCCGTTTTAGGGCCGATTCCCACAGGTCGCCCGCCATGGTCGACAACGCCACGATAAGCCCGACGATCGAGGCCGACGTATCGTGGGCGAAAAGGTGCGTCCAGTCCGACAGGGTTGCCGCCGTCAGCATGCCGGCAATGATCCCGCCGACGAAGCCCGACCACGTCTTGTTGGGTGAATAGCGCCGCCACAGCTTCGGCCCGCCGACCAGCTTGCCGACAATATAGGCGGCGCTGTCCGATGCCCAGGCGATCATGAAGGCGAACAGAACCCAATCGCCGCCGTGCGGCGACAGGCGCAGCCAGAGGATGACGATGGCAGGAAAGCCGATGTAAAGCGCGCCATAGGCGGCATCCATCCAGGCCAGGCCAAGGCGGTAGGCGTACAGGCCCGTGCACAATCCGCCGAACAGCAGGATCAGGAAGGACAGGCCGGGTGGGCCGAGATAGGTTGTGAACAAGGCCGCCAAGATAGCGACGGTCAGGGCGACCGATAGGCGTCCGGCGTTGGTCGGCGTCGCCATGGCGCCCCATTCGATACACAGCAGGCCGACGCCGATGCTGATCAGGATGAGGAACGGCCAGCCATCCTGGGTGACAAAAGGCCAGGCGCGATGCACCGTAGCTATCCAAAGCACGACAGGAATCAACACAAGGGCCGAGGCGACGCGGACCAGAAGTTCGCGTGTGCGGGTGCCGAGTACAGGCGGTCCTTCGGATTTGGGTGTCTTAGGCGGACTGGGCGGCATGTCCCGTATCCACTGCGCCGAACCGGCGATGACGCTGGGCATAGATATCGAGCGCCGCCTTGAGCGCGTCGTGATCATAGTCGGGCCAGAGGATGTCCTGGAAGACAAACTCGGCATAGGCCGCTTCCCACAGCAGGAAGTTCGACAGCCGGTGTTCGCCGCTTGTCCTGATCAGCAGATCCAGAGGCGGCAGGCCGTGGGTCGACAACCTTTCGCCGAAGCTGTCGGCCGTAATATCGGAGGGGGCGATTTCACCCGATCTCGCCTGTTCGGCCAGGGTGCGCGCAGCTTCGACAATATCCGCCTGGGCGCCGTAGTTGAGCGCCACCTGCAGGAAAAAGCGCGAATTATCCTTTGTCCGGGCGTGGGCGTCCGCCACCATGCCGACAATATCGGCCGGCAGTCCCGCTTCCTGGCCGATAATTCTGACGCATACCCCTTCCCGGCGCAGGCGCTCCAGATCGGACTTGATGAAGGCACGTAGCAGCCCCATCAGGTCACTGACCTCTGCCTCAGGCCGGCGCCAGTTTTCCGTCGAAAAGGCGAACACCGTCATATGGGTGACGCCGAGATCGACGGCCGCGGTAATGGTGCGCTTCAGCGCATTGACACCGGCGCGATGCCCCATGGTCCGGATCTGGCCGCGTTCCTTGGCCCAGCGCCCATTGCCATCCATGATGATGGCGACGTGCAACGGTTCCGTGCCGGGCACGGGTCGCTGCGAGTCGCGGTCATCCTTGGAGCCCAGGGGCATAGCTCAACTTTCCGGCGCACGGCCGCACGTAACAGAACAGGCTCAGACCTGCAGAATCTCGGCTTCCTTGGCCTTCAACACTTCGTCGATACGCTTGATGGCGGCGTCGGTAAAGCCCTGCACCTCGGTACCGCCTTTCTTCTCTTCGTCCTCGCTGATTTCGGACGCCTTTTCGGCCTTTTTCAGGTCGTCCATCGCCTCACGGCGCACATTACGAACCGCAACGCGCTGAGTCTCGGCATATTTGCCGGCAATCTTGACCAGATCCTTGCGGCGTTCTTCGGTCAGGGGCGGAATCGGTATGCGAAGTGTCTGGCCGTCGGTAATCGGGTTGAGTCCCAGGCCGGAATTGCGGATGGCCTTCTCGACGGAGATGGTCAGGCCACGGTCCCACACGCTGACGCTGATCATCCGTGGCTCCGGTACACTGACGGCCGCGCAGGCATTCAACGGCATGGTCGAACCGTAGGCATCGACAACGATCTGATCGAGCAGCGAGGCCGACGCCCGGCCGGTTCGCAAGCCTGAAAAATCGTCCTTGAGCGCCAGGACTGCCTTGTCCATGCGTTCCTTGTAGCGGTTGAGGTCGGGCTTTGCCATTTCGGTTCCCTTTTCTGTCGTTGTCAGGTGATGACGGTGTAGGTGCCGCGGCCATGAATGACTTCATCAAGGGCGCCCGGCGTGCGGATAGAGAAGACGACGATCGGAATGGCATTTTCGCGCATCAGCGAAACGGCCGATGCATCCATTACCTTCAGATCGCGCGACAAGACTTCGAGATAGCTGAGGTTTTCATAGCGCTCGGCCGTAGGATCCTTCTTGGGGTCGGCCGTGTAGACGCCGTCCACGGACGTGCCCTTGAACAGGGCATCGCAGTTCATTTCGGCGGCGCGCAGAGCGGCGGCCGTGTCGGTCGTAAAATAGGGCGCCCCGGTGCCGGCGGCAAAAATCACCACGCGGCCCTTTTCGAGGTGGCGAATGGCGCGGCGGCGGACGAAGGGCTCGCATACGGCGTTCATCTGGATCGCCGATTGAACACGCGTATCGATACCGTTTTTTTCAAGGGCATTCTGCATGGCCAGGGCGTTCATGACGGTCGCCAGCATGCCCATATAGTCGGCCGACGAGCGTTCCATGCCCACGGCCGCCTTCGACAGTCCACGGAAGATATTGCCGCCGCCAATGACCAGGCACAGTTCGACGCCGAGACGGGCGACGGCGGCAACTTCTTCGGCCACGGCCTGCACGGTTTTCATATCGATTCCGAAGCCCTGATCTCCCATCAGAACTTCGCCCGAGATCTTCAGCAGGATGCGTTTGTATTTGAGGTCCGCTACTGCGGTCATAATGCACTCCAGTGGTGAAGCCGAGGCCGGTGAATCAGTGGGGCCGAGCTTGGTCGGGCCGGGTTTACCGCTTTGAGCCCCTAAAGAAAAGGGCGCCGGCATATCAAATGCCCGCGCCCCGCTCTTTTCGTATCTACAGAAATTATTATACGGCGCCGGTCATCGAAGCGACTTCAGCGGCGAAATCTTCCTGCTTCTTCTCAACGCCTTCACCCAGCGCCAGACGGGTAAAGCCGGTGATGGTGACAGGGGTACCCAGTTGCTTGGCGGTGTCGGCGATCAGTTGTTCGATCGTCTGATCCGGGTTCATGACGAAGGCCTGCTTGGTCAGCACGACTTCTTCAAAGAACTTGCGGATACGGCCTTCGACCATCTTTTCGACGACCTGAGCCGGTTTGCCCGAAGCCAGGGCCTGCTCGGTGAAGATCGCCTTTTCGCGCTCGACGGCCGCCGGATCGAGATCGTCGGTCGACAGCGACAGGGGCTGGGTCGCAGCGACATGCATGGCGATCTTGCGGCCGACATCCTTCAGAACTTCCGGATCACCGGCCGATTCCAAGGCGACCAGAACGGCGATGCGGCCGAGATCGGGCGCAATGGCGTTGTGGATGTAGGAAGCCACGGCGCCTTGCGACACGGTGTGCTTGGCGAAACGGCGGACCATCATGTTTTCGCCGATCGTGGCGATCAGGTTGGTGATCTCATCCTTTACGGCATCGGCTACGTCTTCGACCGAACCGGCCGTCAGACCCGCCTTGCCGGCATTGCGAGCCAGGCTTTGAAAGAGTTCGTTGCGCGAAACGAAGTCGGTTTCGGAATTGACTTCGACGGCAACCGCCGAGTTGCCATCGCTGGCCACGACGACCAGACCTTCGGCAGCGACGCGGTCAGCCTTCTTGGCGGCCTTGGACAGGCCCTTGGTACGCAGCCAGTCGATCGACGCGTCGATATCGCCGGCGTTTTCCTGCAAGGCCTTCTTGCAGTCCATCATGCCCGCGCCCGACTTTTCGCGCAGATCCTTAACGAGTGCAGCTGTGATTTCGGTCATGAAATCCTCCAGAATCAGAAATTTAAACACCACGGCCGTGTTAGCCGCGAGAGATGTCAATTTAGCAACAGCTTAAGGCCGGTTTGACCTTAAGCTGTCGCGGTAACTATGAGCCGAAGCATCTTCGGCCCCATATGGGAAGCCTCAGGCCTCAGCGGTAGTGTCCGCCACGGGCTCCTGGACCAGAGCCGGCTCGACCGGCGCAATGGCCGCGCCGAGATCGACGCCCGAAGCCACCTGACCGGCAGCCAGACCGTCCAGAACGGCATCGGCGATCAGGTCGCAATACAGTTGCAGGGCGCGCGCCGCGTCGTCATTGCCCGGAACCGGATAGGTGATGCCGTCCGGATCGGAGTTCGAATCGAGGATGCCGATCACCGGGATGTTCAGCTTGCGGGCTTCCTGGATGGCGATCGCTTCCTTGTTGGTGTCGATCACGAACATCAGGTCGGGGATACCGCCCATGTCCTTGATGCCGCCCAGGCTGAGCTCGAGCTTTTCACGTTCGCGCGTCAGGGTCAGCAGTTCCTTCTTGGAACGGCCGGCCGGATTGTTGTCCAGAACGTTTTCAAGTTCACGCAGACGCTGGATCGAACCCGAAATGGTGCGCCAGTTGGTCAGGGTGCCGCCGAGCCAGCGGTGATTGACATAGTACTGGGCCGAACGCTTGGCGGCGACGGCGACCGGGCCCTGGGCCTGACGCTTGGTGCCGACAAACAGGACGCGACCGCCCGAAGCCGCCACTTCGCGCACCTTCAGGAGCGCCTGGTGGAACAAAGGCAGGGTCTGCGACAGGTCGATAATGTGGATGTTCGAGCGCGAGCCGAACAGGTAGCGTTCCATCTTCGGGTTCCAGCGGTGTGTCTGGTGGCCGAAGTGGGCGCCGGCTTCGAGCAGCAGGCGCATGGAGATTTCTGGCATAGCCATATATGTAAGTCCTTCTTCCGATAATCCTCCGCAGACAAAAAAGCGATGATGGACACATGCCCATCCTGGCCTCGGAACGCTTTCGCCGAATGACGATGGCGCGCGCCTGCGTGTGAGATGGCGTGCACCTATTCACAATTTCAAAAAAAATCAAGCCTTACAGCAAAGAAATTACGGGTTTGCGTTGGGAGGTGCGGCCGAAAGCAGCGAAGGACTCCCGACACCTCGCAACTATTGCGTATGGTTCGAGCGCTCTTAAATCCGCCTCTCCCCGTCACTTACGGGGAGAGGCCGGCGCGAAGCGCCGGGTGAGGGGCAAATTCCACTGTAGACGCCGCCGCTCGGTCAGCTGCCGGCCGATATCGTGGATATCAGAAAACTCTGACAAAATTTCATCTGCAGCGAACAAACGTTCGAATTTGGGCGTCCTAAAACATCCTATCGAGCGTAGAATTGCCCCTCAGGCTCGCCGCCCCGCGCCGATCGCTTTTGCTTCGCTCAGCTCTCGTCCTCTCCCCGTAAAGCGACGGGGAGAGGTGGAATTCGAGTATTTTAACCCTTCCCCCGCCCTCTCACAATCAAACGTCCTCGAAATACAACACGCCCGGCATGGTTCTGAGTGTCCCGCGCAACTGCGCATCAAGATTATAGCGTTGCGGCAGCTTGATCTCGATCTCGCCCTGCCCGGCCAGATCGCTGAGCAGGCTGACCTCGCCACCGTTCGGCGACTTGGCCTGTTCCAGATAGGTCCGCAGTTGGCCGAGGTCGATCACCTGCGCCGACACATGGACCTTCAATCCCAGATCATCTGTCTTCAGGCTGGTTGCCATGGGGCCGGCCTCGTCGCCGAAAAAGCGCACCTCGCCCTCACGCCCCTTGCAGCGCACCTTCAGCAGCAGCGATGCCCCGGGCTCCAGATGATCGCGATTCTTGCGCAGCGATTCGGGCGGGAACAGCACTTCATATTCACCGCTGGGGTCGGACAAGGTGACAAAGGCGAACTTTTCGCCGGACCCCGCCGCGGCCCGCTCCTGCTTGCGGCGCACGATACCAGCCATGCGGAAAGCATCATGCCCTTCCTGAGCCAGGATCAGCGCTTCGGCATACAGCGTGACCTTGCGGCGTTTGAACACGTCGAGCATATCCTGAAGCGGGTGCCCCGACAGGTAGAAACCAATGGCCGCCAATTCGTCATCCAGTTGCGCCGGTCCCGACGAAGGCTGCACCTTGGGCAGACGTGGCCGCGACGATTCCGACGAGCCGAACAGGCTGACCTGGGACGCCGCGCGATCGGCGGCGACGCTCTGGGCATAGGCGATGAGGATATCGGCCGCGGCAACGATCTGGGCGCGGTTGGGATGGATCGAATCGAAGGCTCCGGCCTTGGCCAGGTTCTCCAGGGCCCGCCGGTTGACCGCCTTGGGGTCTATGCGTTCCAGGAAGTCGAACAGGTCGGTGAACTTGCCCCCCTCCTCGCGCGTCGCCACCACACTCAGCATGGCTTCGAAACCGACGTTTCGGATGGCGCCCAGCGCATACAGCACCTCACCCTCCTCGACGTCGAAATCGGCCATGGAACGGTTGATGTCCGGCTGCCGGATAACGACGTTGAAGCGCCGCGCATCCTGATAGAAGACCGCAAGCTTGTCGGTATTGACGATATCGAGGCTCATCGATGCGGCGAAGAACTCGACCGGGTGATTGGCCTTGAGATAGCCTGTCTGGTACGAAATGAAAGCATAGGCCGCGGCGTGCGACTTGTTGAAACCGTAGCCGGCGAACTTGTTGACCAGTTCGAAGATTTCGTCGGCCTGTTTTTCAGGCACGTTCTTTTCCTTGGCGCCGGAAATGAACCGCGCCTTTTGCAAGTCCATCTCCTCCTTCTTCTTCTTACCCATGGCGCGGCGCAGCAGGTCGGCTTCACCCAGGCTGTAGCCCGACAGAACCTGGGCGATCTGCATCACCTGTTCCTGGTAGATGATGACGCCGTAGGTTTCCTTCAGCACCGGCTCCAATGACGGGTGCAGCATATCGATTTCCAACCGACCGAATTTACGGTCGACATAGGTATCGATATTATCCATCGGCCCCGGACGATACAGGGAGATCAGGGCGGTGATTTCCTCCAGCGATCCACAGCGCATCTTGCGCAGGGTGTCGCGCATGCCCTGGCTTTCAAGCTGGAACACACCGATCGACTGGCCGGAGCCCAAAAGTTCATAGGTCGGCGCGTCATCGAGCGGAAGGGTCGTGTAATTAATGTCTATGCCACGCTTTTTCAGGTAGCGCATGGCGCGGTCCAGCACAGTCAGCGTCTTCAGGCCCAGGAAGTCGAACTTCACCAGGCCGGCGCTTTCCACCCATTTCATATTGAACTGGGTGGCAGGAATGTCCGAACGCGGATCGCGATACAGCGGCACCAGTTCGGTCAGCGGCCGGTCACCGATCACGATACCGGCGGCGTGGGTCGAAGCGTTGCGGTAGAGACCTTCCAGACGCAAAGCCGTGTCGAGCAGGTTGCGGACGGTATCTTCCTCGTCGCGCGCCTGTTTCAGGCGGGGTTCGATCTCGATGGCCTGGGCCAGGGTGGTCGGAGCGGCCGGGTTGTTGGGCACCATCTTGGCGAGACGATCGACCTGGCCCAGCGGCAACTGCATCACACGTCCGACGTCGCGCAACACGGCGCGTGCCTGCAGGGTACCGAAGGTGATGATCTGGGCCACGCGATCGCGCCCATATTTGTTCTGGACGTAGGTAATGACCTCTTCGCGGCGTTCCTGGCAGAAGTCGACGTCGAAGTCGGGCATGGAGACGCGTTCCGGATTAAGGAAGCGCTCGAAGA
The DNA here is from genome assembly GCF_056404555.1 of Asticcacaulis sp. P2_C5. NCBI lineage: Bacteria > Pseudomonadati > Pseudomonadota > Alphaproteobacteria > Caulobacterales > Caulobacteraceae > Asticcacaulis > Asticcacaulis sp. P2_C5. Next base: position 50,923 of record NZ_JBFUDU010000014.1, on the reverse strand, counting down.
GCAGGCCGAAACGCAGCGGGTCCAGGTCGGTAATGGTCAGCACCCAGGCAACCAGAGACCCGGCCCCCGATCCCCGTCCCGGCCCCACCGGGATACCGTGGGATTTGGCCCATTTGATAAAGTCCGAAACGATCAGGAAGTAGCCGGGAAATCCCATCTTCTGGATAACCCCGATCTCACGATCGAGACGCGCCCAGTAATCTTCTTCCGGAAAGGCAAGCTTGACCTGTTTCAGGCGCATCTTCAGGCCTTCGCGCGCCTGCCACGCCAGTTCCTCGTCTTCGTTCCGTCCGGCGCCGGTGTCGAACCGCGGCAGGATGGGATCGCGCTTGGCAACCAGGAAGGCGCAGCGGCGGGCGATTTCCAGCGTATTGTCACAGGCTTCCGGCAGATCGGCAAACAGGGCGCGCATATCGGCCGCCGGCTTGAACCAGTGGTCTGGTGTCACCTTGCGGCGATCTTCCTGGCCCATGAAGGCACTGTCGGAGATGCACAGCAGCGCCTCGTGCGCCTTGTACAGATCACGCGTGGCGAAATAGACGTCATTGGTCGCCACCAGGGCAACATCGTTGCCGTAGGCATATTCGACCAGGCCGGCTTCGGTATTGCCGCCCTTGCTGCTCCGGTTCAGGCCTTCGTGACGTTGCAGCTCAATATAGAACCGATCGCCAAAGATCGACTGCATGGCGTCCAGGGCGGCACGGGCTTCGTCGGGCTTGCCCTGGCGGAACAGGACATCGACAGGGCCGTCATACCCGCCGGACAGCAGCAGCAGGCCTTCATTGTGTTCCGTCACCTGCTCCCACGTGACGTGCGGCTCAGTCATCGCATCTGCATCGACATAAGCGATGGAGGATAGTTTAGTCAGATTCAGCCATCCCTGCTCGTTCTGAACCAACAGCACGAGGGTTGGCAAGCGGGCCCATTTTTCCGGTAGTGTACCGCCGATCCCCTTGACCGGCATGGCGCAGCCGACAATCGGCTGAACGCCTGAGTCCTTGCAGGCTTGGGAAAACTCCAGCCCTCCGAACAGATTGCAACGATCGGTAATGGCTACGGCCGGCATGGCACATTTATGCGCCAGCTTACCCATATCGTAGGCCTTGATGGCCCCTTCAAGCAGCGAATAGGCCGAGCGGACCCTCAGATGTACAAACTGATCTTCGCTCATCGGCCCACGCTCCAAGCGCATCCCGAAAAGTGGAAGGCACTTTTCGGACTAAGATGCGCGTCACCACATCAAGTCATGTCGCGGCGAATCTTACGACGCCAGCGACATCAAATGACACATGACGACGACGAAACCCGCAACGGCGGTAAATGACAACAGGTTATGAAAGGCTCCGACCATTTGTCCACATCCTCAACAGCGTTAATTCATGGTTTGTTCTATATTCCCGTTTTGTTCCACAGGCAAGCACCTTGTGGAGAACAATGAGAACAAAATGACAACAGATTGAATCGGCTGCATAATTATTCCAGACCACGATTTCTATATCGCGGTCTGGCAAGGGCGACTGCCCGCCCGAGCTGATGCGAGGAGCCATGCGGCGCTTGAGCTCTTAGATTGCAGCAGGAACAGCTTGTTCTACGAGTTTACCATCTTCCAAACGTACAACCCGGTCCATATGACGCGCCAGTTCGAAATTGTGCGTGGCGATCAGGGCGCCCACGCCTTCAGCCTTCACTATCGCTTTCAGTGCCTCGAACACCTGTTTGGACGTGCCTGGATCTAGATTTCCCGTCGGCTCATCAGCCAGCAGCAAACGCGGACGGTTGGCCAGAGCTCGCGCTACCGCAACCCGCTGTTGTTCGCCGCCCGACAGTTGTGCCGGCAGGTGGTCCAGGCGTTCGGCCAAACCCAGCGCCGTCAACAGTTCACGCGCACGCGCCTCGGCTTCCTTAACCGGTCGATTGAGTATCCGCTGAGGTACGGCGACATTGCCAAGCGCAGTATATTCCGGCAGCAAATGGTGAAACTGATAGACAAAGCCAATCTTGCGTAAGCGCGCCTGGGTTCGCGCCGCATCATTGGCCCCGGAAAACTCATTGTTATCGATCTGTAACCGGCTATTGGGCGCAGCTTCCAGCAGTCCCACGGCGTGCAGCAGCGACGACTTGCCGGAACCGGACGGTCCGATAAGCCCGACCAGTTCACCGGGGAAGATGTCAAGATCAACGCCTTTCAACACCGCCAGCTTGCGGCCATCCCCGACATCGTAATCGCGATGAAGACCCTGCAGGCTCAGAACGGGATTACTCATAGAGTCCAAACTACTCATAGCGTAAAGCCTCCACGGGTTCGAGCTTGGACGCCCACAGGGCCGGGAACAGGGTGGAAATGCACGATGCCAGCAACGATCCGATGACGACGAAAGCGACCTCGCCGGCCTCGATCTTTGCGGGCACGTGATCGAGATAATAGACGTCCGGATTGAAAATCTGCATATGGAACAGCCACTCGAGGAACCACTGGATCTGCTGGATGAAGGTGCAGAACAACACGCCAAAAAGCAAACCGGTCATCGTGCCGGCAACGCCGATCATGACACCGCTGGCGAAGAAGATGCGGGAGATGGCGGCGCGGTCGGCCCCCATGGTACGCAGGATCGCGACATCACGTGTCTTGTTCTTGACCAGCATGACCACGCCGGAAATGATGTTCATGGTGGCGATGATGACGATAAAGAACAGGATAAAGCGCATAGCTGTCCGTTCGACCTTGAGCGCCCCCCAGGTGGCGGCATTCTGCTCCGTCCAGTCCTCGAAGATGGCGCCCTGGCCCGCTGCAGCAACGATCGGCTTGCGGAAGCCGGCTATATTATAGGGTTTATCGACCTTGATCTCGACCGTGTCCCATTCGTCCTCGCGATCGAAGAACAGTTGGGCCTGCTGGAGCGGCATGTAGATAAACGCCTGGTCGATCTGGCTGACGCCACTATGGAAGACGCCGGCCACAGTATATTCCTTGCGCCGCGGCGTGGCGCCAAAGGCCGTAGATCCGCCTGGCGAGGTCAAGGTGACCGTATCGCCGCCGAGCACACCTATCTGGCCAGCCAGACCGTCACCGACCAGGACATAGTCGCCGCCATAGTCGCCGGTGCCGAACAGTGCGATCGAACCGCCGTCCTTGATCGTACCAGCGATAATGGGCGTGTTTTTCAGATCCTCGGGCACGACACCGCGCATCAGCGCCATGCCGCTTCGACCGCTGGCGGTCTGGATAAGGCCTGGTGAATCGAGAAAAGGCGTAACCTCGGTCACGCCGGGTACAGCCTTGATCCGTTTGATCATGTCATCGCGATGGCCGAAATCATTGATTGCCTGGCCATAGACATAGCCGTGACCGCCGAAGGCCAGGATGCGCGACATCAGTTCATCGCGAAAACCGTTCATGATCGACAGGACGCTGATCAACGCCGTCACGGCCAGCGCGATGCCGACAAATGAGATAATGGCAATGACCGCGATGCCGCCGTCTTTTCGCCGCGTGCGCAGATAGCGCAGCGACAGGTCGATTTCCCAGCCTTTGAAGCTGAACAGCGACAGCAGGTTCATGCGATGGCGAATCCAATGGTTGTGTCAGGAGCCATGCACCCATAAGCAGGTTCGTAACGGGTGCCAACAGGTTTGCATCTGGCGTAACAATACGGCCAATTTCCGGCCTCTCGCGTGTCGAAGCGGTCAGCCTCATAGCTGCGGTAGCGGAAAATGCACGAACTGGGTGACAATCAGCACAATCAGCCACACGACGGCCGCGACGATGCTGTTAAGTTTGACCTTGCGGCCCAGATTGTGGACGACGGGCGCGCCGGGATCATTGCCCTTCTCGCTGGCCACGCCCGCTTCATGATGGCTGACATTGCCACCCAGCGGCAGGACGACGAAAAAGGTCACCCACCATATCATCAGGTAGATGGCGATCCAGGTCAATATCTTGGTAATCATGTGTCTGAACCGGGTCCGGTCTTGTTGTTGCGACGGCGGCGGGCGGCGGTCACGGCAATCAGTACAGCGGTGCCGATGGCGATCCACACCGCCACAGGCATGCCGCTATTGCGCTTTTTGTCCGGTTGGCTTTCGACGGCGGCGACAGATGCCGGCGCGGCGACAACCGGCTGGCCGGAACAGACGATCGCCAGCCCTAAAGACGCCGCCGACAACACCTTCGATCTACGCATACCGTCCGCCCCTCAGGCCTGCTCAGGTAAGCCCCAAGCTTTCCGCAACACCTAATACCAGATTGAGGTTTTGTACAGCGGCACCCGATGCGCCCTTGCCCAGGTTGTCGAGCACGGCCACAAGACGCGCCTGCTGGCCCATCTCGTCGCCGAAAACATGGATCAACAGTTGATTTGTGCCATTCAGCATTTCAGGCTGAATATGTTTCAGGGCCTGGGATTCAGCCAGAGGCGCAACATTGACGAAGCGCTCTCCGTCATAGGCGGCCGTCAATACATCATGCAGCCGCGCCAGGTCCGGTTCGTCCGGCAGCGCCCACAGTTGAAGCGGCAGTTCCACGATCATGCCCTGGGCGTAACGTCCGACGGCCGGTGTGAACAGAGGCGGCGATTCCAGCCCGCCGAACACCGTCATTTCCGGCAGATGCTTGTGATTGAGATCGGTCTTGTAAATCCGGTAGTTGTCGGTCGTGCCGCCCTGCTCGAACTCGGCAATCATCGATTTTCCGCCGCCCGAATAGCCCGAGACGGCATGGCAGCTCGAAGGCCAGAACGGCGGGACGATGCCGGCATCGGTCAGAGGCCGCATCAGAGCGATAAAGCCTGTCGCATAGCAGCCGGGATTGCTGATCCGCTTCGACGCGCGAATGGCATCGCGCTGTCCGTCCGCCATCTCGGCAAAGCCATAGGCCCAGTCTTCGTGGACCCGGTGGGCCGTCGACGCATCGACAACCGCAACTTCCGGGTTGCTGATCAGCGCCACGGCCTCACGCGCCGCCTCATCGGGCAGGCACAGTATGACGGCATCGACGCTGTTCAAGGCTTCACGGCGCGCGTTCAGATCCTTGCGCTTGTCGTCGCTCAGACGAACCAGCTCGATATCGCTGCGGCCGGCCAGCCGCTCGCGAATCTGCAAACCGGTCGTGCCGGCCTCGCCATCGATAAATACCTTTTTCGCCATAACGCGAACTCCTGAACAGGACGCCAAAAATAATGCCTGGAAACAGGCAAGAAAAAAGCGCTTCGGTTGCCCGAAGCGCTTCTCTGCATGAGTTTTGAACCCGTGCGATTAACGCTTCGAGAACTGGAAGCTCTTACGTGCCTTGGCACGGCCGTACTTCTTGCGTTCGACGACGCGCGAGTCGCGGGTCAGGAAGCCAGCCGCCTTCAAAGCCGGACGCAGGCCCGGTTCGAAATAGGTCAGGGCCTTGGACAGGCCGTGACGGATGGCGCCGGCTTGGCCGGACAGGCCCGAACCCTGGACCGAAACCATGACGTCGAACTGCGTGGCGCGGTCGGTCAGGTTCAGCGGCTGGGCAATCATCATGCGCAGCACGGGGCGGGCGAAATAGACTTCCTGCTCGCGGTCATTGATGATCCACTTGCCGGAACCCGGCTTGATCCAGACGCGGGCGATAGCGTTCTTGCGCTTGCCGGTGGCATAGGCGCGGCCGTACTTGTCGAGTTGCTGCACGCGTTCGACGGGGGCAGCGACCGGGTTCGACGACAGCGAAGCCAGCGCGTCAAAGCCTTGGACAGCTTGTTCTTGAACTTCGGCCATTATTAAGAGCTCCGGACGTTCTTGCGGCTCAGCGACTTGAAGTCGACGACTTCAGGGTTTTGAGCTTCATGGGGATGGGTATTGCCGGCATAGATGCGCAGCTGGGTCATTTGCTTGCGAGCGAGCGGGCTTTCCTTGGGCAGCATGCGCTCGACGGCCTTGGTCAGGACGCGCTCGGGATACTTGCCCGACAGCAGTTGGCCCATGGTGCGTTGCTTGACGCCGCCCGGGTGACCGGTGTGCCAGTAGAAGATTTCGTTCAGCTTCTTGCCGGTGAAATGCACCTTTTCGGCGTTGATGACGATGATATTGTCACCGGAATCGACGTTCGGGGTGTAGGTCGGCAGATGCTTGCCGCGAAGACGCATGGCGATGAAAGCGGCCAGACGACCGACAACGGCGTCCTCGGCGTCGATCACGATCCACTTCTTCTCGACATCGGCGGGCTTGAGCGCCGCGGTGGTCGAAGTTAACATGTGAAGATCCTTGAAGGCTAAACCCTGCGCGACCGTTGCGCAGTGGTTGAAAGTGGCGTGCATGTACAGGAGCGCATCCGGCCTGTCAACGCATTATTTTTTACCAAATGCCTCAAAGTCTGTTGTTTTTATTTAAAATTTTCGACTTGGTAATAAATTACCGCACACTTTCCGTCACAAACAATTCGCTTTCCAAGCCGTCACCTCTGAGGCATTTTCCGGCTCTTTGCGTATCACATCCCAGGAGCGCCGCCCGTGTCCCTTTCCCGCCGCAGCCTGCTCAGTGGCGCCGTCGCGACCTCGGTGGCCTTTGCCGGACTGGCGAACAGGGCACAGGCCGACGCCCGCCAAACACCGGCCAGTGATCCCGGTTATCTCAGCGAGGTCGATGCCTATGGCCCGCTCGTCGAAGATCCGGCGGGTCTGGTCAATCTGCCGCGGGGGTTCAGCTACAGGCTGATTTCGCAGGCCGGCGAGATGATGGACGACGGTTTTCACGTTCCGGGCTCCCACGACGGCATGGTGGCCTTTCCCCATGTCAGCGACCCGGACAAGGTCGTCCTGGTCCGCAATCACGAGATCGGCTACACGCACCGCGACTCCGGCCCGCTCGGTCCGAATGCAACAGAGTTTGACCGGCTGGACCCGTCGCGCGTCTATGACTATGCACCGGACGGCTTCCCGCTCAGCGGCGGCACGACGACCCTGATCTACAATACCCGCACTCAGCGGCTCGAAAACCACCATCTCTCGCTCACTGGTACAGCAACCAACTGCGCCGGTGGTCCGACACCGTGGAATTCGTGGCTGAGCTGTGAGGAAAACACGGTCAGGGCCGGTAACGGCGTCAACAAGGACCACGGTTACGTCTTCGAAGTTCCCTCGGCTTACAAAGGTCTGGTAGCCCCTCTCCCAATCAAGGCCATGGGGCGTTTCAAGCACGAAGCCGCCTGCGTCGATCCGCGTACCGGCGTCGTCTATATGACCGAAGACATGAGCGACGGTGTCTTCTATCGCTATCTGCCCAATGACAAACGCTATCTCGGCCGCGGCGGACGGCTGCAGGCCCTGAAAATCCTCGACGCGCCGCAGGCTATAACCAGCAACCAGGCGGATGCGCTTTGGCGACAGGGCGACAGTTTCAAGGTCGCCTGGATCGACCTGACCGACGTTGAAAGCCCCGACGACAGCCTGCGCACCCAGGCATGGCTCGCCGGCGCCGCACGCTTTTCACGCGCCGAAGGCATTCATTTCGGCAATAACGAGCTGTTTTTCGCCTGCACCTCCGGCGGCGCCAGGCAATTCGGCCAATTGATGCGCTATGTCCCAAGCCCCTTCGAAGGGATGCCCGACGAAGCCAAGGCGCCGGGGGTGCTGCAACTGTTTATCGAGTCGTCGGACCTGCGCGTCCTCGACTATGCCGACAACCTGACGGTTGCGCCGTGGGGCCATCTATATGTCTGCGAAGACCGCTATTCGAAGGTCTTGATCAACCATCTGCGCATCGTGATGCCGTCCGGCAAGGTCGCAACCTTCGCAGCCAACCGGGCGCCTGGCAATTCCGAATGGGCCGGTGTTACCTTTTCGCCCGACGGCTCGACGCTGTTTGCCAATCTCCAGGCGAATGGCATGACGGTCGCGGTTACAGGACCATGGTCGGATTTTAAGGCCTAAAACCCCTTGCTGCGGAAGACGCGATCGGCCCGGGCGATACGCCACATCAGCACCGTGGTCATAATGACCAAGCACACAGCCAGAAGCTGGTGGGACAGCGCCAGATAAATATTGACGACGGTAATCAGGGTGGCGACGCCCAGCCCCGCCTGCAGCCAGACGCCGACGGCAATCATTGTCGCCAGACTTTTGATAGCGTCGTCATTGGCCTGCCGCGCCAGAACGACGGCGAGAGCGGTGGCGTAGATCAGGACAAGATAGGCGTTCAGGCGGTGAACAAACTGCACCAGCCCCTGATCGTGCAAGAAGCTATAACCAACGCCCTTGGCCCAATTGACGACGGGCGCAAACTGGCCGTTCATCAACGGAAAATCGTTATAGACCAGCCCGGCGCGATTACCGGCCACCAGGGCACCCAGCAAGCACTGAAAGACGACCAGACCCAGCAGACCGCCGCCAGCCAACCGCCACGGCAGAGGTGCGCCACGCCAGCGCATCTGCCCCTCGCCCGCCTCGGCGCCCGTCCAAACGGTACCGACCAGCAACAATAGCGCCATGGACAGGTGGAACATCAGCATTTCGGGCGCGACGGAAATACGCGTCGACAGACCGCTGCGCACCATCAGCCAACCGACCAGTCCCTGGAATATGACCAGCCCGAGCAAGACTCCACATCGCCAGATGAGGCGCGCCGGTATCTCGGACAAAAGCAGGAAGGCGACAAACCCGACAAGATACACCAAACCCAACAGCCGGCCGAGCAGACGATGCGCCCATTCCCACCAATAGATGCCCTTGAACTGATCGACCGTCATATGGGGGTTGATCTGCTTGAATTGGGGGATCTTCTGGTACTTGGAAAATTCGGCACCCCATTCCTGCTCGGTACCAGGCGGTATGACACCGTGAATGGGTTCCCATTCGGTAATCGACAGGCCCGACTGGGTCAAACGCGTCGCGCCGCCGACACAGACCATCAGCACAATCATGAAGGCGGCCACATACAACCACGTCGCCACCATGGGTGACCTTAAGGGAAGCCGTGTCATGCGCCGAAATACTCCAGATCCTGCCGTACTTTATATGCCTGGCCGGCACGCAAATCCTTGCCGGGATCGTCGATAGACGGTAACAAGGTCGAGTCCGGACGGGCCGATTTGCCCATACCGGCCGTATGATTTCAAGCCGGGCGCAAAAAGAAACCTGTGCTGAACAGTAAGGTGAGACGACGACCATGACCGCGGAAAACTACATCCTGGCGACCTTGGCGGGCTTCCTTGTCGGCTGGATTGCCAATTTCATGAGCAAAAGCCGCTTCAGCTTCCCGATCAATCTGTTCGTCGGCATATTCGGCGCCGTCCTGTTGAATTTTTTCGTCCAGTCTTCGGAAATGCTCGATGACGGCTTCTTTTCCATCCTTATGGTCTCAATGGTCGGCAGTACCGTCCTGCTCGGGCTGTTCCATCTGACGCGGCTGACGGAAAAGCGCTGAGATGACCGACGACCAGCAAAAGCCCCTGTTGCCGAAACTATCTCTGCCTGCACTGTCCTTGCCGCAACGCCGGGTTATCGCCTGCGCCGGAATCATTGTCTTCCTGTTCTTTTATGTATTCCTCGTGGCGTCTCTGGGCAGCCTGATTCACGGCAGCAAGATTGTCGCGCTAATCTTTTACGCCCTGGCCGGAACCCTATGGGGCGTGCCGCTGATCCCTCTGATCTCGTGGTCGGAAAACTATAAGGGCAAAAAGAAAAAATGAGCGAAGCCGCACCACCACGTGTGATGAGCAAGGGGCGGCTCGAAGCCTTCAGCGATGGCGTGATCGCCATCATCATCACCATCATGGTGCTGGAAATCCACCGTCCGGAAAGCTTCGAACTGGACGCGCTTCTCGAAGTGGCGCATGTCTTCGGACTTTACGCCCTCAGCTTTATCTATGTCGGCATATACTGGAACAACCACCATCACCTGATGCACGCCGTTCATCGCGTCAATGGCGGCGTATTGTGGGCCAATCTGCATCTTCTGTTCTGGCTGTCGCTGGTGCCATTCACCACGGGATGGATGGGCGAGAGCCATTTCTCCAAATACCCAACTGCACTCTACGGCCTGTCCCTGATCATGCCCGCCTTCGCCTGGCTGATCCTGCAACGCGCCCTGGTCAATGCCAATGGCCGGGATGGCGAACTGGCCAAGGCGTTGGGGGTCGATCTCAAAGGCATGCTCTCACCGGTCATCTATCTCACCGGCATCGTCCTTACTCTGTGCTGGAACAGCCTAGCGGGCCTCGCCTGTTATGTCCTGGTGGCACTGATCTGGCTGGTGCCGGATCGCCGCATAGAACGCGGTTCTTAACTCAGGCGGTTCTTAACTCAGGCGGTTCTTAACTCAGATTGTCATCCTCACGGCTGTCGCTGGCCGGCGCAATAACGACCGGACGCTTGACGACCAGGGTATCGCGCTGACGGTGGCCACGCGACCAAGTCATGGCCCAGACCACCAGGGCGACGACCGCCAACATGGCAACGACGGGAAACCAGATCACTTGCAACATGTCCTGCATGCTTGCCTCCTAAGATAATGCCCGGACGGTACAGGGCCGGGGGTTAAGTCTCAGCACCTTTCCAGAGCCGAGAAAGTCAAGATGGCGTTGCTCGCTTCAGCTGCCGCAGCCACCACCACATCCGCCACCGCCGCCGCAGCCCGAGCTTCCACAGCCCGAACCGCCGTCACCGCTGCTCCCCCCGCCGCAGCCACTGCCGCAACTCGATCCATCGCCCTTCCGGCGCGGCCCCTTCCTCGCTTCCGCGGCCCCGGACACGGCGGCGCTCACAACCATGACCACGATAATCCCGGCGAGGATCAAGATTACCTTTTCGGAAAAGACGTGGCGTACCTTTTCGGAAAGGACGTGAACCAGTTCGCGGCCTTTGCAGGCAGCCAGGATGAGGGGCAGACCCGCGACCAGGCATAAAAAAACCTGCCGTTTCGGCAGGTGGATCATATCGGACTTGGAGGTTTGCGGCTGAAAGCGTCGCGTCGGACTGGGCCAGATCCGTTCTGGCGGCGGGGCGCCGAATTCGCGCTCATAAAGCGCCAGCGTTCCCGAATAGGCGTCGAAGAACTTTGCGTCCTCGCGCGGACCGCCCTGCGTCGGATTGTGGTGCAGTTTGCGTCCGAGAACGCCGCTGCAAAAGCGGTCCCAGTAGTCACGGGTATAGATGAGGTGCAGGTGCCATACCAGGTCGACATCTTCCGAGGGCGTCAGCACCGTTCCGGATATACATGTCAGATAGACGAACCGCTTATATTCGGCCACGACGTCCAGAGCGTAGGCGTGGGACCATTTATTGTCCCGGGCCAGCCGGCGGCTGAAGGGCAACACCGCGTCGGCGGCGTCGATATCGTAGGCATTTATGGCCTGCCATAAGGCCGTATCAGCTTGCATATAATCTCCTGCGTGGGTGGATCCCACACTCAGGATAATACGACACTTACATGACACTTCTGTGACGGCGCTTCTTCAGTCCGTACTGGTATTCTCGGCGTACAGAAACGCGACCTTACCGGCTTCCAGCCGCACGGTGACGGACTGGCGGGACAAGTCACCGCCGCCGTTGAAAACCAGCCAAACGCCGCTCTCTCGGACCGGCGCGCCAAAGCGCTGTATCAGTTCATTCCGGCTGGTGCCGAGTTGCACAACACCGTCGATGCGCAGAGGTTGGTACCGTGCGGGCAAGGCAGGGCAAAGTCTGGATTTTGGATCGCCGGCTTCCAGACGCTTGACCGTGATGGAGTCAATGCTGCCGTCACCCATTTCGTCGGTGGCGGCCATCCATACCCTTTGTTGGCTCTGCGGCAAATCATAACAGACATACTGGAATTCGCCGGCCATAATTTGAAGGCTGCCCCCACCCAACTGCTTCATGACCGGATCAAACGCCGTGTGACCCAGCTTAAAGCTCGACGCGCCGAATCCGAAAGTCTGCGCCAGTGGCACCTTAGCCTCATGTCCTTTGGCGAACGGCTCCACCATCGGTGACGGCGGAGCTACAGGCAGATCGCCGGCCAATGCTATGCCTGCCGTCATCCATCCGAAAACAACGATCAGAATCGCGCGCATAGGTCCCTCTCCCTCTCCCGAGCCAGAAACATAGCATAGGCATGTGCCCAAAGCTCGCCTTTATAACGAAAAGCGTGCGGCATGGGTCACACCCTGAAATCACCTGCGTTACAAATCCCGTCATGGAGTTGTGCCAGGTCAAAATCCATGCATTTATGAGAGTTAACAAACATTAACGCCAAAACACTAACTCAGGGGTCTGTTATATGTCTATACGCTCATTTCCGGCTTTGCTTCTTGCCCTCACCTGTCTGACGCCCGTAACCGCCATGGCGCAATCCATGCCCGGCCACAGCGTCGATACCTCCGTGATAGCGCGCTATCTCGAAGCCAACCCCGCGCCGGCCGTCAGCAATGCGCCTGTCACCCCTGACTCCCTGCCATCCGGTGTTGCCCTGGCTGTCGCCAATGTCCACGACGCCAACTCCGTGGCCACGGACGTGGTCGCAACGGTCGGCACCTGCGATGCCTATTTCGCCAAGTCGCAGTTCCTGACGACCAGCCTGCAGCCAACCTTCGAAGCCATGTCGAAACAGGACATAGCCCGGGCCGCCTCCACGCTGCCCCTGCTCGAAGCCTTGTTGGCCGAAATCCCGGCGACCGAGATCAAGGCCGAGGTCTGCGACGGCAATCACGTCAATGCCTACACCGCCTACCAGTATTTCGCGTTGAACGCGGCGCGCGCCGGTGGCGCTGACATCGGCTTCCCTCCGGCCCTGCCCATCGTCAAGCAACCCGATCTGTCGCAGGCGGCCCTTCCGTTTGCCGTCGGCTGGATCAAGTTCGAACAAAAGGACTTTGCGGGCGCCATGACGGCCTACAAAAAGGGGCTCGCCATGTATCCGCACGACCACGCCCTCGAAAATGAGGTCCTGGCGACGCTGATGCAGCAGGCGGATGGCCAGGGCATGGTTGACTATTCCGACCATTTGATCGCCAGCACTTTCGACTATTCCGACGAAGACCGCGCCAAGATCTTCGCCGCGCGGGCGACAGGCTCCCTGATGCTGGGTAACCTGAAGGACTGCGACGCGGCGCTCTCCGTCTCACTGCGCTATCACTATGACGCCAACATCGCCGCCCTGGAAGCCAAGGTGCGGGCCGCCATCAAGTAGCTGCCAAACCGTTTCCTTTTGTGAAGTTGCAAAATAAAAAGCCGGGCCTGAAGTAGGCTCGGCTGTTTTATTTTGCATGGTCGGAGCGACAGGATTGGCTGCGCTCCGCTTCGCCGCATCTCACCGTTTGCTACGGCAAACGGCTCGGTGTCGAACCTTGACGGTTCGAAGCTTGCCAAGCTGACCACGGAAAACAAAACACCCGGACGAATACGTCCGGGTGTTTCGTTTTTCTATGGTCGGAGCGACAGGATTCGAACCTGCGACCCCTTGACCCCCAGTCAAGTGCGCTACCAGGCTGCGCCACGCTCCGTCAAAACTTCATGATACGGCATGAAGAGACGCGGCTTATAGAGACGAAAATCTTGAGCCGCAATCCCCCCAAAGCCGATTTATGATGAGAATTTTCCACCCGTCTGCCCGCGTCCGCCCGGACGGCCAATATGGCGTCCCAAAGCGGCCTGCGCCTCTTCCAGAGCCCGCGCAACGGCGAGGAACCGCTCGCGTGTCTCCTGCGACAGCATTTTCACCTGCAAAGCTTCGAGATCACCGTGAAAATCAAAGGCCGGCACAGCGGCGGCTTCCCCCACTGACTCCGTCGGCATCTGTTCCGGCGGCACAATCCCCTGTTCGGTCAGATAGGCGCCGGTGGTTTCGCTGCCCGGCGACAGTATGGCCTTTTGGCCCTCGTCCTTGAACAGTTTCTGGACGCCACGAATGGTATAGCCGCGATCATACAGCAGCGTCTTCACGCCCTTCAGCAGATCAATATCCTGGGGGCGATAAAAACGGCGGCCGCCCGCGCGCTTGGTCGGCCGGATGAACGGGAACTTGGTTTCCCAGAAACGCAACACATGTTGCTGCACGCCGATCTGGTCAGCGGTTTCGGAAATCGTTCGTAAAGCCAGGGGGCCCTTGTTCACCGGCGTATCCCGCTTAGTTCTCGGCTCCGGCGTCGACGCGCGCCTTCATGATCTGCGAGGCGCGAAACGATATGACCTTACGCGGATCGATGGCGGCAGGCTTGCCGGTCTTGGGGTTGCGCCCGACCCGGGCATTCTTTTCACGGACCTGGAAGACGCCGAAGCCCGACAGCTTGACGATTTCGCCACGTTCCAGGGCATCGACCACGAGGTCGAGCGTTCGTTCGACAATGGCCGCGCATTCCTGCCGCGGCAGGCCCAGCTCATTGTGGACATCTTCGAAGAGTTCAGCACGCGTCAAGGTTTGCGATTTCATGCTCAGGGCCCCGGGAGTTTGCTGTTCGCCGCATCGATCCGGCCTGGACTCACCCATCAGGCCATCACAGGTTCGACAATGCCGCATTTTCCCGTTGCCGTCAAAGGCTTATGGCGATCTGATGACAAAAAACATGAGTCAGGAGAATCGGCGCTTTTTAAGCCCCAAAGACGCGTGCAGTCAGACTCGAATTGCCGCCGCGCCCCAGGTCAGGCCGCCGCCCAAAGCCTCGATCAGGACCAGGTCACCCCGCTTGACGCGTCCATCCACCGTCGCCGTATACCAGGCCAGGGGAATCGACGCCGCCGAGGTATTGGCGTGCAGCGCCACAGTCGAAATCACCTTGGCTACGTCAAGCCCCAGCTTTTCCGCGACACCGTTCAGGATACGCTGATTGGCCTGATGCGGAATGAACCAGTCGATATCGGCAATGGTCAGGTTCGATTTTTCGACGGCCTTTTCAACCGCCTCGGATATCTTGTGCACGGCATGCCTGAAGACCTGGTTGCCCTGCATGCGGATCTTGCCGATACGGTTCTCGTCTTCGAACACGCCGCCATCGACATACAACAGATCGACCTTGGTGCCATCACAGCGCAGGTCGAAACCCAGTATGCCACGATCTTCGTTGTTGCCGACACCTTCCACGGGTTCCAGCACAATCGCGCCGGCGCCGTCACCGAACAGGATACAGGTACCGCGGTCCGTATAGTCGAGTAGCTGGCTCATGGCTTCGGCGCCGATCACCAGAACGCACTTGCTCAGGCCGCGCGCCACGAAACCGTCCGCGACGCTAAGCGCATAAACGAAGCCCGAGCACACGGCCTGGACGTCAAAAGCAGCACAGGGCGGCGCCCCAAGCTTTTGCTGGACGATCGATGCGGTCGACGGAAAGGGCATGTCAGGCGTTGTCGTCGCCACAATGACCATGTCGACGTCATCGGGCGTCTTGCCGGCCGCCGCCAGGGCAACCCGCGCTGCCTCCACGGCAAGATCGGACGTCCGGGTGCCCGGGCTCACCCGGTGCCTCTGGCGAATCCCGGTGCGTTCGACGATCCAGGCGTCGGACGTATCCACCATTTTGGTGAAGTCTTCATTGGTGACGATCTGTTCGGGGAGGAAACCACCCACCCCCGTGACCGCCGATCTCAACACACGCATGCGCTCTGAACTACCTTATCAACCGCCGGCCGTGCCGGTGGGGGCCAAGCCCTGTACTTGCATTTCTTGTATATCGGCCTTCGCCCCGGCTCCAGCAAGGGCCGTGCCGCCGGCAACGGTTTGCGAGAACAACGCCAGGGCTTGTGCGATATCGCGTTCGTAATTGGAAGCCGCCAGCGATACGCCCACCCGAATGGCATTAGCGAAGGACCGCGCATCGGCGCTGCCGTGGCTCTTGATGACAATGCCCTTGAGGCCCAGCAAGGGGCCGCCATTCCCGGCGCCAGGATCGATCCGCCGCGCCATGGCCTTCAGGGCCGAACCGGCCAAGGCAGCACCCAGCATGGCGAGGGGCGACGATTTGAAAGCTTCCTTCATCAGATCCTTGATGAAGCGCGCCGTGCCTTCGGCGGTTTTCAGCGCCACATTGCCCGTAAAGCCGTCGGTTACCACGACGTCGACCGTGCCCTTGCACAGGTCGGTGCCTTCGACAAAGCCCTTATAGTTCAGGCCCAGCGTATTGTCCTTGAGGAGTTGATGCGCCTCACGCACATCGTCATGCCCTTTGACGTCCTCGGAGCCGATATTCAGCAGCCCGATGGTGGGGCGCTCCACACCGCGCAGGGCGCGATGAAAGGCCGCGCCCATCAGGGCAAATTCGATCAGTTGATGCGCGTCGGAGGTCACATTGGCGCCGACATCGAGCACGGTACCGAAGCCGTTTTTGTTCGGCCAGGAACAGCCGATCGCCGGACGTTCCAGGTCGTCGGTCATCATCTTGAGGATCATTTTCCCAAGCGCCATCAGGGCTCCGGTATTGCCGGACGATATGATGGCGCGGGCATCTCCGGATTTCACGGCGTGAATGGCGTTGGCCAGGCTGGTATTGCGGCGTCGGATCGCCTGAGCCGGCTTCTCGTCCATGGTCACGAACTGGTCGGTATGAACAACCGCGCATCGCGCTTTCAGTGCAGGCTGACGCGCCAGCTCGGCCTCGATCAGGGCACCGTCACCATGAAGCTGGAAAAACAGCTCGCTGCGTTCGGCCAGAGCGATGGCGGCACCGGCCACCGTAACGGCTGGGCCATGGTCGCCACCCATGGCGTCGATCGCAATGACCAGGGCTCCGGGAGGGAAGCTGAAGGGCGCTTTCGTGGTGTGTGATTCTGTCGTCACGGACTGGGGGCACCCGTCTTTCAAGCTGTTGTACGCATAACCAGACACGCCGTGGCGCGAGCCAAAGCGAGCGGCGGACGATAGCGCGAGTTTGTAACTATGCAAGCTTTATTGCGCCGCCACATCGGGGCTACTCGTCTCGCTTCAGTTTTGCCAGTACGGCAAAAGGCGAAGGCTCTGTTTCCACCTCGGGTTCCTCGAACACGACGCCGGGTTTACGGGCAAACGGATCATAGGCTTCACCCAGCGCTTCGATGATATATTGGCCAAGATCGATGCGCCCCGCCGTAATAACGTCCGGCTCGTCCAGATCGTCCAGGGACAATTCGCTCTCGCCAATCGCGGCGACTTCGTCCGTCACCTTGGCGCGCTCGATACAGTCGATGTCGAATTCACCATGAATGGGGTGGCTGAACGGTTCAACACTGACGCCGCATTCCTGTGTCACATGACCGTCAATTGTCAGGCGAACATGAACCATGGGCTTGTAACCCTTGGCTGGCCGGGTTTCGATGTGGGCCGTCAGGGCATCGAGCGAAATCATGCCGAACCCTCTGGCTATTATGTCGCGCCGAGCCGCATCGGCGACCAGGTCGAGCGTCAGGCCGCTATAGGCTGCATCGAAGCGGACCTTGTGCTCCCAGAGGCCCTCATCTTTTTGGGCGCTGTCTTTGTCTTGTTCGGTCATACTTCTTTACTCTGTCAGGCTTCTGCTACAAGTGATACCGGCTCGGGCCAGGTCAGACGGCCCACGAGCAGGTCTTCGACACGCAAGGCCTGGCGGGCCGTTTCGACATAGTCCGCCAGGGCACGGACCCGCGGCGTTACGACGGCTTCGGATTCGTCCTCGTGGCCCACGGCATACAAGGTGCGGGCAATATATTCGGCCGAGTCGGCGCCGGCCGGTGCCTGCCACAGGTCGTCCCAGCGCCGCAGTCGCGTATAGACGACGGTGCCAATCGTCTTCATCTTTTTGGGCACGGTCAGATCGCCGGTTCCCTGTTCACGCAAGGTCGTATCGAGCGCCAGGAGGAAGGCGTCGAAAAGCGCCTGGGCAATCTCCGACGCCTGTTCGGTCTTTACGGATTTCAGCCTTGTCACAACCAGGATGACATGCAGGGTCAACAGTTCGAACCGCGCGCCGATGGCGTCCTCTATGCCATAGTCGATATAGAACCGTGGCAGGCGCGCCTGGGTGACGCAGGCCGCATACAGCGCGTCGCCCACAACCTTGCCTGGCCGGGGTTTGAACAGGTTTTTCAGTGAGTCGAGAAGGCTCGCCATGGAGAGGGTCTCACCGGCTTCCGACGCGGCAGCGCGGTCACGGTTCGGGTTAAAATTTCGCTGGTCTCGGCCTTCATTCAGCCTTAAGCTTGCCCTAAGCCTTATTTTCTTATAGGTCAAATGCGTTTCGCCCATCTACAGGATATCCATGCGCCTGCCCTCTTTCAAGACCGTAGCCATGCTGAGCACTGTTGCCGTGCTGGCCAGTGCCTGCGCGCCGACCGTGACGCACCATGGTTATCTCGCTTATGATGCCAAACCCTCGACCGACATCAAGGTCGGCGACACCCAGGCGACCGTGCTGGACAAGCTTGGGGCGCCATCCCAGACAGCGGTCTACAGCCCGACGGAATGGTACTATATCGACCAGACCTCGACAAAAATGACCTACAAGATGCCCACCGTCGTTGCCCGCGGCGTGACGGTGATCAATTTCGACACGACCGGCCAGACCGTCACCAAGGTCGAGACGCTCAGCCTGGCCGACGGCCGGCTGCTGACCCCCAATCCGAACAAGACGCCGACTCGCGGCCGTTCGCTGACCGCCCTGGAACAGATCCTGGGTACGGTCGGCCATCAGCGCCTCAGCAATGACGAAAACGCCGCCCCGGGCAGCAGCCGCCGCCGCCGCGAATAGTTTCACCTTTCTATCGATACGAAAAAAGGCCTCCGGATCGGGGGCTTTTTTTGCGACTTTCGATGTGCGGCGGACCCCTTGGCAAGGTTTGAAACACGAATGAACACGAATAGGCACGAATAAGACGCTTGCTAACGCTGCGCGGGAGCACCTGACCATCCGGCACACTACCGTCGTTTTTCAGTGTTTCGACCGGTCAAAGAATGCGCTGCGCGCGATAGCGCACGCTATCCTCGAGCGTGAGGGCAAGACTGGAGGCCGACGGCCAGGAACAGTCGCGTTTGCCAGCCCGCGTAGCGTTAGCAAGCGTCTTATTCGTGCCCATTCGTGTTTCAAAACTTTTTTCAAGACTGGCGGTTACTCGCGCGAGATGCCTCACTTAGGTGTGACGATTTTATGCTGCTAATTGGCCTCTGACTCAGAAAAAAAGCCCCCGCCGGTGTGAACCGACGGGGGCTTTCCTGTTAATTGTAGCCAGGATTTAGCTGTGGCCCGCCAAAACGGCCAGCATGAGCAGAGCGACGAT
This sequence comes from Asticcacaulis sp. P2_C5, assembly GCF_056404555.1. Lineage (NCBI taxonomy): Bacteria > Pseudomonadati > Pseudomonadota > Alphaproteobacteria > Caulobacterales > Caulobacteraceae > Asticcacaulis > Asticcacaulis sp. P2_C5. Next base: position 31,772 of record NZ_JBFUDU010000014.1, on the reverse strand, counting down.
GTTGGTGATCTTGATCATCGGATTGACAGCCGGACCGGCCGTGTCCTTGTACGGATCGCCGACCGTGTCGCCGGTCACCGAAGCCTTATGGGCCTCGGAGCCCTTCATGTGCTTGACGCCGTCCTTGTCGGTAAAACCGTCTTCGAACGACTTCTTGGCATTGTCCCAGGCGCCGCCGCCCGAGGTCATCGAGATGGCGACGAAGATGCCGGTCACGATAACGCCCAGCAACATGGCGCCCAGCGATTCAAAGGCCGCAGCCGTTCCGCCGAGGAAGTAGACCGCGGCGAACAGGACGACCGGTGACAGGACCGGCAGAAGCGACGGAACGATCATTTCGCGAATCGCCGCCTTGGTCAGCATGTCGACAGCGCGGGCATAGTCCGGCTTGGACGTGCCGGCCATGATACCTTTGTCTTCGCGGAACTGACGGCGGACCTCTTCGACGACGGCTTGCGCCGCCTTGCCGACAGCGGTCATGCCCATGCCGCCGAACAGGTACGGCAGCAGGCCGCCGATCAGCAGACCGACCACGACCCAGGGTGACGACAGCGAGAAGGTCAGGTCGCCCATACCGACGAAGATGCCCGACGTCGCGTCAGCGGCGTAGTGCTTCAGGTCGGACGTGTAGGCCGCGAACAGCACCAGGGCGCCGAGACCGGCGGAGCCGATGGCGTAGCCCTTGGTGACGGCCTTGGTCGTGTTGCCGACGGCGTCGAGCGCGTCGGTGGTATGACGGACTTCCTTGTCCAGTCCGGCCATTTCGGCAATGCCGCCGGCATTGTCGGTAACAGGACCGAAGGCATCGAGGGCGACAATCATCCCGGCGAGGGCCAGCATGGTTGCGGTAGCGATGGCGATACCGAACAGGCCGGCCTGCAGGTAGCAGGCGACGATACCGGCCACGATGATCAGGGCCGGAATGGCGGTCGATTCCATTGAGACAGCCAGACCCTGGATGACGTTGGTGCCGTGACCGGTGACCGAAGCCTGGGCAATCGAGACGACCGGGCGCTTGCCCGTGCCGGTATAGTATTCCGTCACGACAATGAAGCCGGCCGTGACCAGCAGACCGATGATGCCGCAGATGAACAGGCTCATGCCGGTAAACGGATGCGGAGCACCGGTATAGGTGATGGTCGTGTCGAAACCGACGAAGTAGTAGAAGACGGCGGCGACCGCGACGACCGACAGGACGCCGGTGACGATCAGGCCCTTATACAGCGCGCCCATGATATCCTGGGACTTGCCCAGGGTGACGAAGAAGGTGCCGATGATCGAGGTGAAGATACAGGCGCCGCCGATAGCCAGCGGCAGCATCATCATCTTGTTCAGCAGTTCGGCATTGTCGCCGAAGAAGATGGTGGCCAAAACCATGGTGGCGACCGTGGTCACCGCGTAGGTTTCAAACAGGTCGGCCGCCATGCCGGCGCAGTCGCCGACATTGTCGCCCACGTTGTCGGCGATGGTCGCCGGGTTGCGGGGGTCGTCTTCCGGAATGCCGGCTTCGACCTTGCCCACCATATCGCCGCCGACGTCAGCACCCTTGGTGAAGATGCCGCCGCCGAGACGCGCGAAGATCGAGATTAGCGACGCGCCGAAGCCGAGCGAGACCAGGGCGTTGACGACGTCACGATTGGTCGACGCCATGCCCAGGACATCGGTCAGGACATAGTAGTAGCCTGCCACGCCCAGCAGGGCGCCGCCGGCGACATACATGCCGGTAACCGCGCCGGCGCTAAAGGCCATGTTGAGGCCCTTGGCCAGGCTTTCCGACGCTGCCTGGGCGGTGCGCACATTGGCGCGAACCGAAACCAGCATGCCGGCATAACCGGCCGCACCCGACAGGATAGCGCCGATAGCAAAGCCGATCGCGGAATAGACGCCGAGGAAGATATAGGCCAGGACGAGGATGACGACGCCGACCATGGCGATCGTCGTATATTGGCGCTTCAGATAGGCGGCAGCGCCTTCCTGGATAGCGGCGGCAATTTCGCGCATGCGCTCATTGCCGGCATTGGCCTTCATGAGGGTCATGGTCTGTACGATGCCGTACAACAGCCCCACTATGCCGGCTACGATAGCCAGCACCAAAGCATAATTCATAATGTACCCCTGTGTCTTTATGAGGGGGTCGGGCCATGCCCGCCCCTGGGTTTTTTTCAGGACCAAAAAAGCATGCGAAATCGGAAAAGAAATCAGGACCTTGCTTTTTGATTGGCGCGGAGAGTGCCAAAAGTCACCCGTAGTTTCAAGGCAAGAAAGCGCCCGTTGTCATTATAGTTACAAGCGCATCCGGCATGATGAATATTACCGCAGCGCACACAATGACTATGCGTCATAAATACAAGATGTTATAACAATTTCAGCTGACCTAATGCCGCAACCGCTAAGGCCAACAGTCTCTTAAAATTTAGAGGTTTCGAGGGAATTTGGCCCAAATTTGACAATGTGTAACTCCCAATGGCGCACATAGAAAAGCCCTCGCTGTATTGGAAGCGAGGGCTTTTCTATCGAATAGGAAGAACCAGGGCGCGAGATAAGGTCTGCACCCGGCCTTGTTCGTTAGCCGACGATCTGGTCTTCGGTGAAGAACTGCGCGATTTCGATCGCAGCGTTCTCGTCCGAGTCCGAACCGTGGACCGAATTTTCGCCGATCGACAGGGCGAACAGCTTGCGGATCGTGCCCTCATCGGCATTGGCCGGGTTGGTGGCGCCCATGACTTCGCGGTACTTCGGCACGGCGTTGTCGGCTTCCAGGACCTGGACGACGACCGGCTCGGCGGTCATCTGGCCAACCAGTTCGCCGAAGAACGGACGTTCCTTGTGGACGCCGTAGAATTCTTCAGCCTGGGCCTGGCTCAGCTTGACGCGGCGTTGCGCGACGATGCGCAGGCCGGCGGCTTCGATGACGGCGTTGATGGCGCCGGTCAGGTTGCGGCGGGTAGCGTCAGGCTTGATGATCGAGAAGGTGCGGGACATAGACAATCCGTTTTATGTTGCGTTTGCGTTGTGGGGCTTATAACGAGGGCGATCCGTTTCGCCAACCCTTAAATTCCCAATCTTTTAAGACAGTATCTTTGCTATGTTGCAGATTACCAATCTGACCTTTGATGCCTACGGCCGCCGCTTTTTTGACGGCGCCAATCTCACCCTCACCCCCGGCACCAAGGCCGGTCTGGTGGGGCTTAACGGCGTCGGCAAATCGACTCTGTTCAAGCTGATCCTGGGCGAATACCAGGCCGGCGGTGGCGAAATCACCACGCCGAAGAACTGGCGCGTCGCCTCGGTCGACCAAGAAATCGCCGCATCTCCGCAGCATCTGATCGACGCCGTCCTGGCCATCGACACGCGCCGCGCCGGGCTGTTGGCCGAGCTTGAAACCGCCGATCCGATCCATCAGGCCGAGATCCATCACGACCTCTATGCCATCGGCGCCGACCGTGCCCCATCCCGCGCCGCGGAAATTCTGTCGGGTCTCGGCTTCTCGACCGCCGACCTGACACGCCCGATCTCCGATTTTTCAGGCGGCTGGCGGATGCGGGCGGCGCTGGCGGGCGCCCTGCTCGCCGAGCCCGACCTGCTGCTGCTCGACGAACCGACCAACTATCTCGATCTTGAAGGCGCCCTGTGGCTCGAAGCCAGGCTGCAGCGCTACCCCAACGCCGCCTTGATGATTTCGCACGATCGCGACCTGCTCAACCAATCGGTCGACGCCATCGTCCACGTCGTCGGCCAGGGGCTGGACTACTATACCGGCGGCTACGATAATTTCGAACGCATGCGCGCCGAAAAGGCGCGCCTGAACGCTGCTAACCGCGTCAAGCAGGAAGCCGAACGCGCTCACCTGCAGAGCTTCGTCGACCGCTTCCGCGCCAAGGCGTCGAAAGCGGCCCAAGCCCAGTCGCGGATGAAACGGCTGGAGAAGCTGCCGCCGATCGCCGACAATATCCAGGACCGGGTAGCCCCCTTTATCCTCCCCTCGCCCGAAAAGCAGTTGGCGCCGCCGATCGTGCGACTGGACGACGCCAGCGTCGGTTATGGCGACAAGGTGATCTTGCGGCACATCAATGTCCGCCTCGATCCCGATGACCGTATCGGCGTTCTGGGCGTCAATGGCGCCGGTAAATCGACCTTTGCCAAGATGCTGGCCGGAGTCCTGACCGAAAGCCACGGGACGCAGTGGCGCGACCGGCGGATGACCGTGGGCTGGTTCCATCAGCATCAGATCGAGGCTTTGGACCCGGAGGACACGCCGCTGGAGATGATGCGTCGGGCGCGGCCCGACGACACGGAATCAAAGCGGCGGGCGCGCCTGGGTTCGTTCGGCATGACGGTGGCCAAGGTTGAAACCAAGTGCAAGGACCTGTCGGGTGGAGAACGGGCGCGCTTGTTGCTCAACATGGTCGCCATGGAACGGCCGCATCTGCTGATCCTCGACGAACCCACGAACCATCTGGATATCGACAGCCGGCGGGCCCTGCTGGACGCGCTGAACGATTACGAAGGCGCCGTGCTGATCATCACCCACGACCGTTCGCTGATCGAACTGGTGGCGGACAAGCTGTGGCTGGTCAATGATGGAACGGTAAAGCCCTATTCCGGCAGCCTGGAAGATTACGCCAAGCTGGTTATCGAGCGGACCAAGACGGCGACGCGCGAGGAAGCGGCAGCGGCCGACGGCGAGAAGAAGTCGTCGAACGTCAATTCCAAGGAAGCGCGTAAGGCGGCTGCGGCCGCGCGCAACGCCATTGCCCCGTTGAAGAAGAAGGCCGACGATCTGGAACGCAAGATCGAGGCGACGAGCAACCAGATCAAGCTGTTGGATTTAAAGCTCAGCGATCCCGGCCTCTACGCCCGGGACCAGGCCAAGGCTATAAGCCTTGGCAAGGACAAGGCCAAGCTGGAAGAAACCATGGTGGCGTTGGAAGCCGAGTGGATGGACGCGGCGGAAGCGTATGAGACGGCGAAGGTGGAAGCCGGCGTCTAATGGGGTGTGGGGCCTGCGGCCCCGCAAGTCTTCCGTTCCGCCAAACCGCCCCGCCCTCTTCAGGCGTGGGCGGCTTTGGCGGAAATGAAGGGCTTGGAATGCAAGACACTCAGCGCGTTTGATCTCATATGGGTAGCACGCAACCCGTAGATTGCCTAACGCATCTCGCTGAGATCACAGCCGAAAAACCCAACGACTTGTGGGGTTGGCGTCGGCCACATTTCGACGAGGATAGGCGTATTCGCGGCTTCCACGGGAACCGCCAATAGGAAATGATGGTCAGACAGCTCAACCTGCCCTTCAACAGCTGACTTGTCGGCGCCTGCTTTATATATCTTGTAAGTTATCTTTCCCGCCGACAGAAATCGGCAATCGAGGACGCGTGTCCGCGTCGTATGAGGCGTGAAGGCCAGATTTATATGGCCCTCGTTATGCAGGCCCCAGAAGTTTATGCCAGCCTCACCACCATCCCGGGTGCCGAGCACAAAAGACGGCTTCCAGATATTCAACGCGGCCTGATCGGTGTCAGCATAGGGATGGTTGGGACTCAGGGAGATGGCTGGACCAAGCCGCGGACTCCTCGCCAAATGCCACTGCGCCTGCATGGCCAGAGCGCGCTCCGCAGGTGTGTAACGCGCAACAAACGTCGCGTCAGGGATTTCGCTGCGCATGGCGGAACTGATTTCGAGGGGCGTTGAGTGGGCCGTGCCGCCATTCCACAGGAGTGCTGCCAGTCCCAGACACCATAGCCGTTTGCCGACAGGTTTCATGATTGTGGTCCAGTTTAAGGCTCTATCACCGGTGAGCCGCGAGATGATGGTATCAGTTCAGGATACATCTGAACCATTGCCTTTTGAACAAGGACGCTTCGCTGCCTGGACAACAACAGGCTTGTAAATCAGGCCACATTTGGCAAGGTAGCCTCAGGCATCCGCGGATTCGACTGCGGGCCGGCTAGTCAGGGAACTGTTTCATGGATTTCGTACCAGCTATAAAAAGCGGCTTCAAAAATAGTTTTAAGTATGAAGGTCGGGCATCGCGCTCGGAATTCTGGTGGTTTTATCTCTTTAGTATCCTGGCCCTGATCGGTCTGTTTGTCCTTGGCGCCATTGTAATCGGGGTGACGAGCAACGGCTCATCGCAAGGCGGCTCTTCGGTTGCTGGCGGCATATTCGGTATGCTGTTTATCTTGTACTTCATCGCTACATTTTTCCCGACACTCTCCCTGATTGTTCGTCGCCTGCACGACTCGGACAAGAGCGGCTGGTTTATCCTGCTGGCCTTCGTCCCGTTCGGCGGCATCGTGCTTCTGGTATTTTATTGCCTGGCGGGCACAATTGGGCCGAACAGGTACGGTGAAGACCCGCTGCGTCGTCCGGCCAGTGTCGCGAACATGTTCTGATAAGGTCTGCTACTATCAGGAAGGCGGAAGGGACTCGAGCAACCGGTCCGTTCCGCCTTCGATTGCAAGCGGGGCAACCAGTAGCGGCTGGGCGACAACCAGATGTCGAAACCAGAAGCCAATGACACAGGCTCGCCGGAGGTCCGGGCATTACTCCGGAGGGCTGGCAGTCGCCGACCAGCGCGGTTTCAACCATTTCGTCGCACGACGGGCCCATATCAGGCTGGTTTAGAAGATCGGCTAAGGCGGCGGGCCCGGAATCAGCCGGCAGGGCACTCCCTTAACAAAATTTAACATCGCCATATGCATCCGTGGGGCCTGCGATAAGGCTCTATCCTTAGACACGGCTCTTCACATGGCCGCAACCGGAGTGGCCAAATGACTGCGAAGCGATCGATTCTGTTGTCTTCGTGGGCGGCGGCTGCGGGCCTGGCTATCGCACTTTGCCTGACGACCTCCGTACGGGCGCAGGACGCCGTCGCATTGGACAAGGTGATAAATCAAACCCTCCATTCGACGGTCTTGAACGAAGACAGGGTTGTGCAGATTTACCTGCCTGCCGGTTACAAGCCGACCGAAAAATACGACGTTGTTTACGTCCTTGACGGCGAGATGCTTGTTCGCTTTTTCCCGCCGGTGCGCGCCTTCGATGAGGAAAATGACCTTATTCCGCCGGTCATTATCGTCGGCATCAACAATGTTTATTGGTACGACAAGGGCTTAAATTCGCGCGATCGCGACCTGCTGCCGGCAAAGGTGAGTGGGTCCCCCTTGTCCGGCGGCGCCGACGCCTTCGCGACCTTTCTGTCGACCGAGCTCATCCCGTACATCAACAGGACTTACGCGTCGACGGGTAGCGCGACGCTGTTCGGTCATTCCTACGGCGGCATGTTTACGATGTATGCCTTTCTGACCCACCCGGAAATGTTCGACCACTATATAGCCTCCGATCCCGCCCTGTGGTGGAACGACGGTTACGTCAACCGCATTGCGTCCACCAAGCTCAAAACCTTTCCCCATAACAGGAAGACGCTGTTCATAGGTGGCCGAGCGGGCGGCATGTATGAAGCTTTCGGCATCCGTCAGATGGTGTCGGACCTGCAGGCCGAAGCTCCTGAGTCCCTGCGCTGGAAACAGATGGCCTATGACGACGAGGACCACGGCACCGTGCGCCTGAAAAATATCTATGACGGCCTGAAATTCAGCTATTTCGGCCACAGCGGTTCGATGATCGACGTCTTTCCGCGCAACGGTATCCTGCTGAAGGGTAAGCCGGTCGCCATCCTGAACTACAGCACTTATCTCAAAGAAACGCCCGGCATCCGCTATACGACCGATGGTTCCGACCCGACGCCGAAATCGCCACGGTATGAGTACGGCGTCAAGGTCTCTGCGCCGGCTCGGCTGACGGTAAAGCAGTTTTCGAACTGGGGCCCGGATAAGACCGTCACCGGCAGTTTCACCGTCGGCAAGGCTTTTGCGACAATGACCTTACCGAGCGGTTACGCAGCCGGTGGGCTGCGTTATGATCTGTACTCAACCTCGGAATTTGCCGGCGTGCCTCAGGCGTCCGGTCGCTCCGGCGGCGGGGTCGATGTCAATGGGCTGGGCGGACATGACGCCTTCGCCGTTCGTTTTGACGGTGCTTTCAGCGCTACTTCGGAAGGTTACTATACCTTCTTCGTCGACTGTGACGCCGCAGCGCGGCTGGTCATTGACGGAACGACGCTTATCGACGCTGATATGGCGCGCGACAAGATGTGCAGCACGTCCTTTGTTGTCCCCCTGAAAGCCGGTTTCCATGCTCTGCGGCTCGACTATGTCCACAGGACGGGCGATCCCTATCTCAGCCTGACTTATCTGCCACCTGCGAAAAGCGACCCGCTGGCACATTTGCCGATTGCCATTCCGGATGAGCAACTGTTCAGCATGGCGCCATAATCGGCGAATTTACATCGCCGCAACCATGGCCACCGAAATGAGCATGCCCGGCACGCGGATGGGCAGCTTGGCGCCCTGACGCGCCGGTGGATCGACTGGGAACCACTTGATCCATTCCGCGTTCAGGGCGGCGAAATCGACATCATCGGCCAGAATGACGGTCGCGCTAACCGCCTTGTCCAGCGACGTGCCCGCGGCCGTCAGGATTTCTGAAATATTGCGCAGGCATTGCGCGGCCTGTTCCCCAATAGTCGTACCGACGATCTGGCCCGTCGCGGGATCGACCGGGAATGTCCCTGAAACGAAGACGAGACCGCCGGCCACGACGGCCTGGCTGTGAGTCGCCGGGGTTTTGGGCGCGCGGTCGGTGAAGATCGTCGTCTTCGACATGTTGGGTAACTCCATGTAATGGGTAAGCGCTCGTCGAACGCTGTTGCCGTCGGTTTGAAGGCAATAATTTACCGGTCTAAAAGGTCTTCACGCCGTTCACCGCGAGCATAACCGAATAGACGCTGGTGGTCGCCGTGATGAAGAGGCGGTTGCGCTTGGGGCCACCGAAACAGACATTGGAGACAGGCTCGCCGATGGTAATTTCCCCCAGCAAGGTACCATCCGGCTCATAACATTGCACGCAGTCGGTCGCGCTGGTCCATACCCGGCCTTCGGTGTCGATGCGCAGGCCGTCATGGTTGCCACCATCGGCAAAGACCTCTCCTCCAGACAAGCCGCCTGCAGAATCAATATTGAATACGCGGATATGGCGCGGACCATCGGGGACGTGGGTACGTCCACTGTCGACGACATAGAGGCGGGATTCGTCGGGTGAAAAGGCCAGGCCGTTCGGCCGGATAAAGTCATCGAGCACACGTGTGACATTGCCCAGCGGGTCGACGCGATAGACGTGGCTGCCGTCCTGCTCGGCCGGCGCCTTATGGCCTTCGTAGTCGGTATCGATGCCGTAGGTCGGATCGGTGAACCACACTGCGCCGTCCGAGGTGACGACAACGTCATTGGGGCTGTTGTAGCGCTTGCCATCGTAGTGCGCGGTCATGACCGTGATCGTACCGTCGTGCTCGGTCCGGGTGACACGCCGGCCGCCATGCTCGCAGGTGATCAGGCGGCCTTGGCGATCAACGGTATTGCCATTGGAATAGTTGGCAGGACTGCGGAAAACACTGACCTGGCCATTCGTTTCGTCCCAGCGCAGCATGCGGTCGTTGGGTATGTCGCTCCAGATCAGGCAACGGTGTGCCGGGAAATACGCCGGCCCTTCGGCCCAGCGGCACCCGTCGTACAGGCGCTCGATACGGGCGCTGGTGCGGATGCAGTCCCTGAAGCGGTCGAGAATAATCTTGTAGCCTGGTGTCATTGGCCGTCTCCTCGTTCCTTGGATGGCAAACGGCGGTGACGATGTCAAACCCCATCCAGGCGAAATATCACATCTTCTTGAAACCACTTTATCTTGCACCGCAACAGGATTATATCAACGCTGTCAGAAGCTGCGGATCTGCGTAAACAGGCCCGCCTAAGCTTTTGAAAACATGCATGATGCAAACAACGGTTATGGCCGTATGCACATGTTCTCGGGGGCTTACATGACCTTAGATTATCTGCCGTTGGCAGCGTCCGGTTTGGGCGTGCTGGCGCTTGTCCTGTTGCTGGCTGTGTCCGGCATGATCCGCTATGTCGGCAACAACCACGCCGCCATTGTCGAAAAACTGTGGAGCGGACGCGGCTCCATCACCGGCGGCCTGATCGCGCTGAAGGGCGAGGCCGGTTTCCAGCCGACCGTCCTGCGCGGCGGCTTCCATTTCTTCGTTCCGTTTCAATACAAGCTGCATGTCCAGCCGCTGGTTACCATTCCTCAGGGCCAGGTCGGCTATGTCTTCGCCCGTGACGGCACAGCGTTAAAACCCATCCAGACCCTGGCCACGAACATCAATGCGTCGGATTTCGAAGACGCGCGCGGCTTCCTGCAGGCTGGCGGTCAAAAGGGCCCGCAACGCAAGATCCTGCGCGAAGGCACCTATGCCATCAACCTGGCGCAGTTCGTTATCCTTACCTCGGACCGCATCTATGGCGTCAAGCTGGAAGCGTCCGACGCAGGCCTGTTCGAAGAAATGAGCAAGGTCATCCTGCAGCGTTCAGGCTTTGATGCCGTCGTGATCAAGGATGGCGAGGACTCCATTGGGGTCGTGACCGTCCATGACGGCCCTTCCCTGCCCGCCGACCAGATTATCGCGCCTACCGTCGGCAAGGATCAGTCGGATACGAAGACGTTTCACAACAACTTCCAGGACCCGGAAGCGTTTCTGGCGGCCGGCGGCCTGAGAGGCCGTCAGTTGCAGGTCCTGGTCGAAGGCAGCTATTTCATCAATCGTTTATTCGCCACCGTCGAGAAGGTACCGAAAACCATTATCGAGGTTGGTCATGTTGGCGTCGTTGTGTCCTATACCGGTGAGATCGGCGTCGACACATCCGGCGCCGAATACCGCCACGGCGAACTGGTGGCACGCGGCACCCGTGGCGTGTGGAGTGAACCTTTGCTGCCCGGCAAATACGCCTTCAACCCTTATGCCGGTAAAATCCTGATGGTGCCGACGACCAACTTCATCCTGAAGTGGGACCAGTCGAATGTCGGGCCGCACAAGTTCGATGAAAACCTGTCGGAAGTGTCGCTGATCACCAAGGACGCCTTCGAGCCCATCCTGCCGCTATCGGTCGTCGTCCATATTGATTATCGCAAGGCGCCGTTGGTCGTGCAGAGGTTCGGCGATATCAAGAAATTGGTCGAACAGACCCTCGATCCCATGGTCTCGGCCTATTTCAAGAATATCGCCCAGACGCGAACCCTGATCCAGCTGCTGCAGCAACGCAGTGAAATCCAGATGGCGTCGGCGGTCGAGATGAAGGACAAGTTCGCCACCTATTCTCTGGAACTGCAGGAGGTGCTGATCGGGACACCGCGCGCCGCCGCCGGCAACGACCAGATCGAGCAGATCCTGAATCAGTTGCGACAACGCCAGCTGGCCGACGAAAAGGTCGGGACCTATGAGCGCCAGGTTATAGCCGCCCAGAAGGAACGGGGATTGCGTGAAGCCGAGGCTGAGGCCAAACAGCAAACGGCCATCACCGAGTCGGCCCTGTCGATCCAGGTGCAGGAAAACGCCGGCCGCGCTAACCTGGCCCGCTCACAGCAGGAAGCCAATCAGACGCGTACCCTGGCCCAGGCCGAGGCCGACCGGACGCAATTGCTGGGCGAAGGCGAAGCCAAGAAGATCATTGCCCTGGCCAGCGCCGAAGCCGAACGGGTGACCAAGGTCGGCCTGGCCCAGGCTGAGGCGATTGCCAAACAGGCCGAAGCGTCGGGCGGTGCCCAGTATCAGCTGGCACGCCAGATCGCCGACCGCTTTGCCGAGGCGCTGGAAAAGTCTGGCGTCGATATCGTCCCGAAGATCTCGTTAGGCGGTCAGGGTTCGGATAGCGGCGGCAATGGCCCGATCCAGGCGCTGATGGCGCTGATCCTGGCCGACAAGACCGGCCTTGGCGGAGTGTTTGCCAAGCCGGTTGAGACGGAAAAGGCTGAGTAAGAAAACGCGACGCCTCCGGACTTTGTTCAGAGGCGTCAATTTTGCGGCTTCGAACGAGTCTTTGATCCACAGATTACACAGATTACACAGATTATAATCAGTTACCGGCCGAGCCCTGCCGCAATCTCAAATACTTATGCGCGCCATGCGCGCGATTTTATGAGATGTTGCACAAACCTATACGGTCTAGGTTAGAAAAAATCTGTGTAATCTGTGGATAAAACCCTTCTACCGCTCAAGATACACTGATGCAGAGTCTAGCTCTTGCTCAAACTGAAACAGACAGCCGTCCCACCCAGCGGAGATGGTTCCAGCCAGATCTGGCCGCCCTGCTGCAACACGATCTTGCGCGCCAGGGTCAGGCCCATGCCCACGCCGGGATAGGCGTCGTCCGTATGCAGCTTGCGCAAGGGCCGGAAGACGTCGTCATAGAACATCGGATCGATCCCGATACCATTGTCCTCAACGGCAAAATCCCAGCGGTTGGGACATTCCGTAACCGAGACGCGGATATCCGGCGCAATACCGTATTTGCGGAACTTGATGGCGTTGTCGAGAACCGACAGAAACAGGGTGTACATGCGCGCCGGATCGGCCATGACGGTCGGCATGGGGGGATAGACCAATTGGCCGCCGGTGGCGTCGAGCTTGGCCTGCAACTCCATGTGGCACCGCGCCAGGATAATTTCGAGATCGACCTTTTCCGGAGCGCGCGCCACGGTATTGAGCCGCGAATAGGCCAGCAGTCCCTGAATCATGTCATTCAGTTTCTGGCCGCTTTCGATGATCAGTTCGAGATGCAGTCGATCCTCTTCGCTGGGCGCCGTGTTGACCCGCTCGGTCAACAGTTGCGAAAAGCCGACGACCGACCTGACAGGGCCTGCCAGATCGTGGGACACGATATAGGCGAAATCCTTGAACTCCTCGGCGATGTCAATCTGGACCGGCGCCTGTATTTCTCGGCATCCTTGCATCGACCTGTCTCCGTCTTCCATGTCGCCCTCCGATTCTGTTTTGCTCACTGGAGGTACCTACGCCTCGCCCTCGGCCAGGGTGGCCAGGACGAAAAAGAACTGTTCCATCAAGGCAATCGCCTCGCGGTACTTGGCAATATCGATCGGCTTGAGCACATAGGCAGACGCGTGCAGCCGGTAGCTATTCATGACATTCTGGCCGTCGCCGGAGTTGGACATGACGATCACCGGAATGTGCCGTGTCCGCTCCTCGCGCTTGATCGCCGCCAGAACATCAAGACCGCTCATCTGGGGCAACTGCAGGTCAAGAAGAACCAGATCCGGCAACCGCTTGCCGGCGTGTTCCCCGCTACCCTGCAAAATTGCCAATGCGATTTCACCGGTCTGGGCGACGGTCAGGTTGGTGGCGAAACTGGCCTCACGCAACGCATGGCGCGCCAGCAGGGCATCGCCACGATTATCATCGATCAACAGAATTTCCGCTGGTCGGCCGGTGTCGATAAGACGTTTCGTCATCTCTGACCCTTTTGTCTGTAATCCCGGAATTGCCCGGAATCGCAGCGACTTGTAGTTGAGGGCAGCCTAGTCCCGGATCAACGTCCGGTAAACTACGGTCACCCACATTTTACCGATTGTATCAAACCGCTGTCCGTATCGAATACGATGGTCTGGCGGTCCGCCGCATAGTCCATGGTGATGACGCAGGTCGAACAGACCACGCGCCGCTTGCCCGGATTGAGCGGCACCGGAATGTCCGTGCGCGGTTTGCCGACGAGATACTGCAATTGTGCGGCGCCACACTGGTCGTTGGTGGTCGGCCTGGCCTGTGAAGCACCGGGCGCAGGCTGCGCGGGCTGGACAGACGGGTTGGAAGGCACAGGTGTCTGATAAACCGGCGGCCGTGGCGTCGGGATGGGCTGGTCGTCATCAGGCGTCGATGAACAGGCGCTGAGGCCTGCCAGGAGGCCTATGGCGACAAAGGCTGTAACCGATCTTGTCTTCACTGCACCTTCTCCCAGCGCCCGCGCTCATTCTGCTTCCAGTAGGCCAGGTCACCGCCTTGCGCTTTCAGGCGTTTCCATTGTGTCCGGGCCCAGCCGAGATGATCCTGGTCGCCACCGTCAAAAACAACTAGACAGCGCTCCAGGCCGCTAATATCGGGTAAATCAACAGGGCTAACCGACAGATAAACCTGACATTTGTTACCCATATTGCCGGACGCGCCCAGCAGAATGGGTTGATGTCCGTCCAGATCGTCCCCTTCGCGGCCATGGGCCAGAAAGGAATCGGCCCGGTAGGACCACAGATGGTCATTCAACGCTGAAATCTTGTCATCGTCATGGCCGTGGACATAGGCCCGCCAGCCTTTCTGCACGATCTTTTCCAGCAGGTCCGGCAGGGCCTGTTCGACGGAGGTGGTTTCGAGATGGTAGAACCAGATTTCGGGCATGATGTACGCAAGAGTGAAGTTATCCGCAGATTACACAGATTGCGCAGATGTCTTAAAGGCGCTTCGCGCCGAAAGCCCTCTCCTTCCGTTCATATAATCGTGAAGTTAAGGAACTGAAAAATCTGCGTAATCTGCGCAATCTGCGGATAATATCCTACGCTTCGTAAAACTTCGCGACCAGGGCGTCGAGCGTGCGCACGCCGAAACCCGTGGCGCCTTCGGGGACGGTCGGTATGCGTTGTTCGTTGGTCCAGGCGGTCGGTGCGATATCCATATGGGCCCACGGAACGCCATTGACGAAGCGTTGCAGGAACAGGGCCGCCGTGATCGAACCCGCCGGACGGCCGCCGATGTTGCGGATGTCGGCGATCTTCGAATCGATCTGCTTTTCATACTGCGCCGGCAGTGGCATGCGCCACGTATTTTCCGACACCGATTTCGAAGCCTCGCCGATACGTTCGGCCAATTCATCGTTGTTGCTGAAAACGCCGGCGTAATCCATGCCGAGCGCGATGATCATGGCGCCGGTCAGGGTGGCCAAGTCTATCATGAACTGTGGCTTGAAACGATCCTGGCAGTACCAGAGGGCGTCCGCCAGAACGAGACGGCCTTCGGCGTCGGTATTGATAACCTCGATCGTCGTGCCGGACATCGCCCTGACAACGTCGCCCGGGCGCTGGGCATTGCCGTCCGGCATGTTTTCGACCAGGCCGATAATGCCTATGGCATTGACCTTCGCCTTGCGGCCTGCCAGGGCCATCATGGTGCCGACAACGGCTGCCGATCCGCCCATGTCCCACTTCATGTCTTCCATGCCCTCGGCGGGCTTGATCGAAATGCCGCCGGTATCGAAGGTCACGCCCTTGCCGACAAAGGCCACCGGGGCGGCCTTGACGTCGGCGGCGCCGGTCCATTGCATGACGACCAGCTTCGATTCGCGCGACGACCCCAGGCCAACACCCAGCAGCGAATGCATGCCGAGCTTCTCCATCTCGGCAATACCCAGAACCTCGACCTTCAGGCCCAGGCCTTCCAGGCCCTTCACGCGATCGGCATAGGATTGGGGATAGAGGACATTGGCCGGTTCCGAAACCAGGTCGCGGGCGAACAGTATGCCGTCGCGCAGGGCCGCCAGAGGTGCAAACGCTGCTTCGGCCGAGGCGACATCGTCGCAAACCACGGTGATGGACTTAAGCGTCGGCGCCTTTTCCTGCTTGGCCGGGCCGAAATATTTGTCGAAGCGGTAGGACGCCAGATGCAGGGCCAGTGTGGCGTGGGCGACGAGGTCCGCGTCATAGCCCGTCACGTCCAGACTGAGCGACTCAAACCCTGCGGCCTTGACCGCGTGGTAGAGACTGGCGGCGACCGTTTCCATGGCAGCCGCGTCCAGCTTGGCCAGATCACCCGCGCCGACAACGGCTACAAGGCCGTCCGCGGTCGCCACCAACTGCGCCTTGCCGCGTGCCGCCTTGTAGCCTGTGGCCGCAAGCGCCGCGGCCACCGCTTCGCGACGCGCCGAATCAAGCGCGGCAAAGCCCGGACTTTGGGCATCGTTTTCACCCAGTATATAGGCGAGCGCGGATTGGGCCGCGGGGGCGGCGCTGAGCTGAATGGCCATGAATAACTCCGAGAGATGCGGCATATTTTGCAACGCTCTTAAACCTTTTCGGACGCCAGACTGAAGCCATTTTTTGGAAAAACCAAATCCTTTTGGAGGAAAAACCAAACCTTCGTTGGGAAAATATTGTGCGCTGCCCGCGAAGTGCCGAATACAACCTTGTAATTAACGCCGTAAGCGGTCAAAAGGAAATCACCCAAGGCCGAGGTGAATCTGGACTGCATGCGGACGCTGGATCGTTATATTTTTCGTCAGTTGATCGTGCCGATCGCCGGTGCGGTTGCCGCGCTTACGGCCATCGCCCTGATCAGCCAGTCGCTGACGCAGTTCGATCTGGTCGTCGAGCGCGGGCAAAGTGCGTGGACCTTTATCAAGGTGACGCTGCTGTCCATGCCGTTGCTGACCGGCCTGATCTTCCCCATCGGCCTGTTCGTCGGTTCGCTGGTCGCGCTGACGCGCCTGCAGGGCGAGCATGAATTCACCGCGGCGTTTGCCAGCGGCGTACCGCTGATGCAGGCCGCCTCGCCTATTATCCGCATCTCCGTCTATCTGACCCTGATCAGCCTGGCATCGAACCTGTATCTACAGCCCATGGCAGCGCGCGAGATGCGCAGCGAGCTGTTTCATATCAAGAATGACCTGATCTCGACCATGGTCAAGGAAGGCGATTTCTCGACCTCGCCGTCGGGCCTGACCATCTACGTCCAGCGTGTCGACCAGAACGGCTTGCTGCGCCAGATCTATATCCGCGCACCGTCACTGGTCGGCGGCCAGGATCGCACCTATGCCGCCAAGGAAGGTAAGATCCATACGGTGGACGGCGCTTCGATCCTGATCATGCGTAACGGCTCGACCCAGCAGATTTCGGCCAGCGGCGTGCTGGATCACACGACCTTCGATGAATACAGCATGGATATTTCGCCCTTCTTTTCCAGCGAGGACTATATGCAGTTGAAGGAAGGCGACCGCTATATGCACGAGTTGTTCTTCCCCAACCGCGCTCTTCCCGGGTCGGGCGGAAATTACGAGCGGATGAACGGCCTCAAGCTGATCGCCGAAGCCCATGCGCGCCTGGCAGGGCCGCTGTACAATATCGCCTTTGCCCTGCTCGCCATCGTCGCCATATTGGGCGGCCGGTTCAGCCGCAACGGCTATGTGGCCCGTATTGCCGTGGCCGCCGGCGCGGCTTTGATGATCCGCATGCTGGGCGTTGTCATGCAGTCCGTGGCCAATGAGGCCGTCATACTCAACATCCTGCAATATCTGTTGCCGATGATACCGATAATTGTTTGCCTCAACATGATCCGCAAACGCGACCGCAGCACGGTCTTCGAGATTTCCGGCCGGCGCGCCATGCGCAGTTCGATGAGCGACTTCGGTTCACCCCGCGCCCGGAGGCAGGCATGAACCGCGCTGGCATCCTGCATAACCTGAACTATCTGAACCCCTGGCGGCGCAGCCGGCTGGAAAGCTATATCCTGCAAACCTGTATCACCACGTTCGCGGCCGCTTTGCTGATCGTGGTCGCCCTGATCCTGCTGATCAACTATGTCGAGATTTCGCGCCAGGTCGGTGCACGCGCAGATTTGTCGGGTATTCAAATCCTCCTGCTGCTGATCCAGCGTTCGCCCAGCGCCGTCCTGATCTTGTTGCCGTTCGCATTTCTGTTCGGTTCGCTATTTGCCTTCGTCAATCTGAACCGGCGCAGTGAACTGATCGCCATGCGGGCTGCCGGTGTTTCGGCCTGGCGTTTTGTGTTGCCGGCAACGCTTCTGGCCTTTGCCTTCGGCGTCGCCACCATCATGGTGCTCAATCCCCTGGCGTCGCATCTGCAGGACAATTATGAGAAAACCGTGCAGAACCTGGGCGACCAGAACAAGGTGGATACGTCGAAGGTTGTCTACCTGCGTCAGGGCAAGGGTGGTCAACAGGTGGTGATCCGCGCCGACCGTCAGGACAACATGCGCATCGGGCATTTGTTCAACGTCACCTTCTGGGTCTACGATATCGACAAGAAGGACGTTCCGCAGTTTCGCGAGCGCGATGACGCCAAAGAAGCCGTGTTGGGGCCCGGCGGCTGGATGTTGACCGACGCCCACGTCTATACGCTCGACAAGCCAGAACAGTTTTACAACACGCTCAATCTCGACTCGAACCTGGATCCGCAAAAGGCATTCAAGAAATATGCCTCGACCCAGTCCGTACCCTTCTGGCGTCTGCCGGGCCTGATCCGGCAAAACCATATCTCGGGTTTTTCAACCACCACCTATGAGCTGAAGCTGCACCAGCTGTTGTCAACGCCCCTGATGTTTGCCGCCATGACGGCGCTCGGGGCGGTCTTCTCGCTGCGCCTGTTGCGCCTGGGCGGCATGACGGGCTTGGTTGTTTCGGGCATTAGCCTTGGTTTTGTCATTTTCTTCGTCAATCAGTTGTTCGCATCGATGGGCAAGGCCGATGTCATCCCGGCCAGCCTGGCGGGATGGTCGCCTGCGGTCCTCGCCATGCTGGCGGCCATGACATTGCTGGTCTATACCGAAGATGGTTAGGACGATGATCTGTGCGCGGGGGCCGCTAAAAAGGGAATATCTGAAGCGGAGATTATCCTTTTCCGCTGAAATTTTGTGGTATCACAAGAGTCGGGATTCTAACTGTAGGCCATGATGAAGCATTACTCTCTCAAGCTGGGTGTGGGACTGATGTCCCTCATGGCCATCGGCGGCAGTGGTGCAGCTCAGGCCCAGGCGTCGGCTGCCGCGGGCAGCGCCGAAGGCATGACGGGCACGCAACTGTCCTTCGAACTGGCTATGGCGCAGTTTGCCGCCAACCAGGCCGCCGCAAGCCAGGCAGCTTCCACGCCTGCCCCCAAACGCGCCAGCACGACCTTGGGCAGCGATGTGGTCGGGCCGGACGGCCTAGTCGACGGCGGCGCCTATATCGAAGCCGACCAGATCGAGCACACCAAGGACGACCTGATCATCGCCTATGGCAGCGTCGAGATGCGCCACAAAGGCAAGATCATCCGCGCCGACACGGTGAGCTACAACGCCAATAGCGGCGTCACAGTGGCCAGCGGCCACACCCAAACGATCAATGAGGACGGCAGCGTCCAGTTCGCCGATTACATTTCCTACGACGACAATATGCAGTCGGGCGTCAGCGACAATCTGGCGTCGCTTGGCAAGGACAATTCCAAGGTCTTTGCCCGCCGTGTCGAGGCCCTCAATCCCGACACCAACCGGCTGACCGACGTCATCTACACCCCCTGCCAGCTCTGCGTGAAGAAGGGCGAGACCCAGGAGCCGTCCTGGTCGATCCAGGCCAGCGAGATCACGCAGCGCAAAGACAAGAAGATGGTGTACTACAAGAACGCCATGTTCCGCTTGAACGGCGTTCCGGTCTTCTACGCGCCCTATATGTGGACGCCGGACCCGGAACTGGAACGCGCATCGGGTTTCCTCCAGCCCAAGGTCGGCTTCACGCGCAAGCGCGGCTTTTCGTACGAACAACCCTATGTCTGGTCGATTTCGCCCTATCAGCAAATCATCATCAGCCCGCAGTTCAATGCCAGCGTCAATCCGCTGCTGAACCTGGAATATGACCGCCATTTCTACTCCGGTCTGCTGCACGCCCGCTTCGGCTTCACCAACGAAAGCTTTTTCGACAACGACGCCAAGCGCTACGGGCCTTCGGATACGCGCGAATACGTCCTGGCCGACGGCAGCTTCAAGATCAATGAAGACTGGCGCTGGAGCTTCACGGCCCAGCACGTCAAGGACGATGTCGAGGAAAGCCGTATCAATCCCGGCACCGGCAAGCCCTATGGCAGCTATGCCAACTTCTTCGAACGCTACAATATCGAAGACACCTTCCGTGAAGCGAACCAGATTGGCGAGCTGACGGTGGATTCACGCCAGTTGATCAACCAGGTCAATGTGACGCGCCAGACCTCGAACAGCTATTTCGCCATCAACATGGCCAGCTTCCAGAACCTGTTGATCGCCGGCTATGCCGACCCGATCGACACGGCAACCGGCAAGCAGTTGACGGAGGTCGAGCCGTTTGCCGCCGATTCCGGCGTCTATCCGGTCATCGCACCGATGGTCGAGGCCTACTGGTCGCCGAGGTCGCGCATCCTGGGCGGAACCATGACCGTGTCATTCAATGCCATGGCGTTGCAGCACAAACGTTTTCCGACCTTTGCCGAACCGCCCGTCGCCGCCGACGGCAATTCCGGCTTCGACAGCGTACGCGCCAGCGCCGGCGCCAGCTATTACGGCGACATGACCACCAAGGGCGGCATCAAATGGGGACCGTTTGTCGACGTCCGCCACGACTATTACAAGCTGACCGACCTGACGACAGCCGGGCTCGAAGGCAGTTTCTCACGCGATCTGGGCACCGCCGGTCTCAATATCAGCTACCCGCTGGTAAAGAAGTACAACCATTTTACCGCCATCGTCGAGCCGATCGCCCAATTGGCGGTGTCGCCACGCAAGCAAAAGAACCCGCTGCAGCCCAACGAGGACAGCCTGTCGGTCGAGTTCGACGACACCACCCTGTTCGCCGTCAACAAGTCGCCGGGTTTTGACATCTACGAGGCCGGCAGCCGGCTTAATCTGGGCCTGCGGACCCAGTTGACCTTCAATTCCGGACTGAAGGTCGAAGGCTTGGTTGGACGCGTTTTGCGTGACAAACCGGAGACACAGTTCCTGAAAACGGTGACGAGCGGCGGTGTCGACTACACCTACGACCCGTCGGGTCTGGGGCGTCAGAACTCCGACTGGATCGTCAATGCCAATTTCGATACAGCCAAGGGTTTCTACGGCTACACCCGTCTGCGCCTCGACAGCGAGACCATGCATATCAGCCAGGGCGAGTTCGGCCTCAGCGCCAACCGTCCGAATACGGTTGCAACCATTCGCTATATTTTCAATGACGTGCTGCTGTCACCCCAGGTAGAAAACGGAAAGCTCAAGGTTTTCGGCGATAACTATCGCAATGCCCAGGTCTATGCCCGTCACTTCTTCACGCAGAACTGGGGCGTGTCCGCCCGGCTGGATCGTGACCTGGTCAAGGACAGCTGGCGCCGGTCGACGGTCAGCGTCATCTATCGCAACGATTGCATCTGGTACGAGTTGGTATATCAGCGTAACGACTCGAACCTTTACCGGTTGAACGGCAAGCCGTCATCGGCGATACTGTTCCGCCTTAACCTTGCCACATTGGGGTCATCTGGTGCAGAGTTTACAGATGTCCGCTAATCGCCGCACGCGCGCCCATTAAGAATGCATATGCACACCATGTCCTCCACCCTTCGCTCCTTCATGCCCAGGGCGCTCCTTTCTACGGCCGCTGCCGCAGCCCTGATGTGCGCTTGCGCCGTCATGGCGCCCCAGGCCATGGCTCAGGACTTTACCCAGACCCCCGACACCGGTTCGGCGGCCATGGCGTCGGCGCCGGCAATCGACCAGTCGACCGAGGCGCCCCAACTGCCTCAGTTGGGCGAAGGCATGCTGGTGTCGGTCAATAACGACATGATCACCTCCTACGACCTGAAACAGCGTATGCTGCTTTTGATCGTCACCTCAGGTGTGCAGGTGACCCAGGACAATTATCAAGCCTTCCAGCAGCAGGCGATCAACAGCCTGGTCGATGAGCGTCTGCAGAACCAGGAACTTGAGCACTGGAAGGTCAAGGTGTCCGATGCCGAGGTCGACGAGGAAGTCGCCCGCATGGCGCAGCAGAGCAATCTGACAGCCGACCAGTTACTGGGCGAGCTGAAAAAGGCAGGCATCGAGCCGGCAACCCTGCGCGCCCAGATCCGTGCCGAAACCGGCTGGAGCCAGTTGGTTGGCGGCCGCTACCACGCCAATGCCAATGTCGGCAAGGCGCAGGTCGAAGCGACCATGGACAAGGTGATCGCCGACGGTCAGAAGCCACAGTATCTGGTGGCTGAAATCTTCCTGGATGCGGCGACTGCCGGCAGCATGGCCAATGCCCAGAAGGGCGCCCAGCAGCTCTATACGCAGATCGCCCAGGGCGTCGCGCCCTTCCAGGCGGTTGCCCGTCAGTTTTCCAATTCAGCGTCGGCGGCCCAGGGCGGTGATGCCGGCTGGCTGGTGTCCGGCAACATAGACCCGGCGATCGAAGCCGCGCTCCAACGCGTCAAGGCTGGCGAAATGACCGCGCCGATCACAACCAAGGACGGCGTTTACATCTATCTGGTTCGCCAGAAAAGCGATGGCAATGCCGATATGGTCATGCATCTGAAACAGGCAGCCATTACCCTGCCCGCCAATGCATCGGCAGCCGATGTCAGTAATGCCCAGACATCTCTGCTCAACTTCCGCTCCAGGAACCCCACCTGTGAAGCGCTCGACGAAGTGAAGGCCTCATCGTCCATACGTGTGACCGATTTGGGCGAGACCGAATTGTCGACCTTGCTTCCGACCTATGCCGATGCGCTGCGCCCGCTGAAGGACGATCAGTCCAGTCCTGCCCTGCGCAACAGCCAAAGCATGACGGTCGTCTATGTCTGCGAACGGCGTCTGGCCGGTGAAAACGCCCTGACGCGTGAACAGATCGAGAGCCAACTGGTCAATCAGCGCCTGTCGATGCTAGGTAAGCGCTATCTGCGCGAACTGCGCTCGGTTGCGACCATCGAGAACCATTAGAGACGTGCCGGGTCTGGTGATCAGCCTGGGTGATCCCTGCGGGATCGGCCCGGAACTGGTGATCCGTGCCTGGCAGGCTCTCAGAGGTGACCCTGCCCTCGCTTTTTGCGTTATTGGCGATGCCCAGGTCCTGCGCGATCTGGGGGCGGATGTCGCTGTCGTTAGCGACGCGTCGCAGGCCACCGCCATCTTTGCCACCGCACTGCCTGTACTCGACGCGCCGTTGACGGCCCGTCCTGTCGCCGGCGAGCCCGATTCCATACACGCACCCCACATCATCAGCTGGATACGTACCGGGGTCGAACTTTGCCGTGCAGGTGCGGCACGGGGCCTGGTGACGGCGCCAATCGCCAAGTCCGTGCTGTATGGCGCGGGGTTTGCCTTTCCCGGTCACACCGAATATCTGGCGGACCTGTGCCGCGACGCCAACGGGTTTGTGCCGCGCCCGGTGATGATGCTGACCGCCCGCGACCTGCGCGTCGTGCTGGCGACTATTCATATCCCTCTGCGCGATGTTCCCGCCAGCCTGTCGATCGATGGCCTGGCCGAAATCGCCCATATCACTCATACGGCGCTAAAGCAGGATTTCGCAGTGGCGCAACCCCGGCTGGTCATGGCCGGTCTTAACCCGCACGCAGGCGAGGATGGCAGCATCGGCCGCGAAGAAATCGACACCTTGAGTCCAGCCATTACCCGCTTGCAAAATGAAAGCGTAAGCATCCAAGGCCCTATCCCGGCCGACAGCCTGTTCCACGACGACGCCAGGGTGACCTATGACGCGGCCCTGTGCATGTATCACGACCAGGGACTGATCCCGCTCAAGACGCTCGACTTCTGGGGCGGGGTGAATATTACCCTGGGCTTGCCGATTGTACGCACCTCACCTGACCATGGCACCGGCTTCGATATCGCAGGACGTGGCATGGCGCGCCCGGACAGCCTGATCGCCGCCATACGCACGGCCGACCAGCTCAGCCGTAACCGTCAGGCCTACCAAGCGGCCGCCGCATGAGCGACCTGCCCACCCTGCGTGAAAGCCTCGAGCAGCATGGCCTGATGGCCAAAAAATCGTTCGGACAGCACTTCCTGCTCGACCTCAACATCACGCGCAAGATTGTCCGGCTAGGTGGCCCATTTAGTGGCGACACCGTGATTGAGGTCGGCCCGGGCCCCGGCGGGCTGACCCGCGCCCTGCTCGAGTCAGAAGCCGCCAGGGTTATCGCCATCGAAATGGACGCGAGATTTCTGGATTTGCTGAATGAGCTGCAGCTGCCGTACGGCGAGCGGTTTGAAGTGATACAGGGTGACGCACTCAAGGCCGACGAAGCCGCCTTGCTGGCGCAACGACATCTGCCGACGGGGGCGCATATCGTGTCCAACCTGCCCTATAATGTCGGCACGCCCCTGCTGATCAAATGGCTGACCGGACCGTGGATGCCACTGTCCATGACGCTGATGTTTCAGCTCGAGGTCGCCCTGCGTGTGGTGGCGCCGGTCGGTGACGACGATTATGGCCGGCTCAGCGTCATTGCCCAGATCGTCTGCGACTGTGAGAAGCTGATGGACCTGCCCGCTCGCGCTTTTACGCCGCCGCCACGGGTCGACAGCGCCGTGGTGAAACTTCGTCCGAAAGCCGATCGCCCCGACGCTGCGACCATCCGGACTCTCGAAAAAGTGACCCAGGCAGCATTTGGCCAGCGCCGCAAGATGCTGCGTTCGTCGTTGAAGTCGCTCGGCGGCGAAACCTTGCTGGACAAGGCGGGTATTGAACCGACCCTGCGCGCGGAACAGGTGGGTCCGGACGGTTTCCTGCGCCTTGCGCGTATTCTGACATAGCACCACCCCTGAATTGGGCTGGACAAAGCCTGCCAAGCGGTGGACATTCGCCCCGCCGGGGGCGGTAGCGTGCGCGTAACCATATCTATTTTATACAAAAAATGAGATAGCCGGGAGGCCCGCCGTGTCCAGTAGAACGTCCAATTCCGGTGACGATCCACTGCTGTATCTGCAGTGGTACATAGACCATAGCGCCAATCCGGATGCCGATGTCGACCTCAATGTCCGCCCCGTTTGGGACGGGGGTGGCGGCCGCGGCTACACCGGCGCCGGCGTCCATGTCGGCATATTCGACAGCCGTGTCGATCGCAATCACCCCGATCTCGAAAGCAATTACGACGCCAGCCTGGAACTCGACACGTTGTACTACCAGTCGACCGGAAGCGGTCACGGTACCTCCGTCGCCGGCATTATAGCCGCGGCGCGCAATGGCGTCGGCATGACCGGCATCGCCTACGGCGCCCATATCACCTCCATGCCGGTGCTTTATTCGAACTCGGTGTCCATGCCTGACCTGGGCCGAGCCCTGGCACATGCCCGCGATTTCGATGTTATCAATATGAGTTTCGGCGGCAACGTTCCCTTCGATATCTCCTATTTGCGCAGCTATTTCACGACCTTCAGCCTACTGTACAAGGATGCTGCCGACAATGGCCGGGCCGGATTGGGCACCGTCCTGGTCCAGGCCGCCGGCAATAACCGCATGTTGTTCCTCGACGCCAATCTCAGCAGTTTCCAGGCCCAGCGCTACAACCTGGTCGTCGCTGCCGTCGATTCCCACGGCATGGTGTCGGACTACTCGTCCGAAGGCGCCAATGTCCTGGTCAGCGCTCCGTCCAGCGGCGGCTATTACGGGCCGGGCGTCGCCACGACCGACCAGGTAGGCACCGACGGCTACAACACCGGTATCAATCCCGACTGGGATCCGGTGCCGCTGGAATATACGACGCGCTTTGGCGGCACCTCCGGCGCGGCGCCGATGATCACCGGCACTGTCGCCCTGATGCTGGAAGCCAATCCGGATCTGGGATGGCGCGACGTCCGCGATATCCTGGCGATCACGGCGCGCCATACCGGCTCGGCGATCGATGTCGAGCAGACCTACCTGGAAAAGCACTTTCCGTGGACGATCAACAACGCCGGCAATATCAACGGCGCTGGGCTGCACTTCGACAACAATTACGGTTTCGGCCTGGCCGACGCCCTGGCCGCCGTCAGGCTGGCCGAAAGCTGGACCAAGACCCGAACTTCCGACAACGAGGTGTCACGCCAGGCCAGCGTCAGCGGCGACAGGACCATAGTGGAGCAATATACCGGCCCGTCTCTGGATCTCGACTTTACTATTGAAGCCGGTGTCGTGGCGCAGAACGTCACCCTGTATCTCGACATGACCCACGGCCTCACGCGGAAGCTGACAATCGTGCTGGTCTCGCCATCGGGGACGCAAAGCCTGCTGTTCTCGCGTTATGGCGAACCCCGCGACATCTACGGCACGGGCGGCACAAGATGGACGCCTTGGACCTTCAACACCAACCAGTTCACCGGCGAAAACGCGACCGGCACCTGGCATCTGCTGATCAGCGAATATGTCAGCGATTTCCCGAGTGGCGGCGTGTTTCATTCCGCCACCCTCACCGTCCATGGCGACCCAGTCAGCGACGATACCGACTACATCTACACAAACGAATTCGGCATCCTGTCGGGCATGACGTTCAGCCACACGATCGACGACGTTGTGGGCACGGACACCCTGAACCTGTCGGCGGTGACCTCAGCCTCGGTGATCGACCTGCGCCCCGGCCGCGTCAGCAGGATCAACGGCCAGGCCGTCACTGTCACGGCCGGGACCGTGCTGGAAAACGCCTGGGGCGGCGATGGCGGTGACCGCATCAGCGGCAATACCGTGGCCAACCGACTGGAAGGCATGCGTGGCGACGACCAAATCAACAGCCGCGAAGGCGACGACACGGTCAATGGCGGGGCCGGCAACGATATTCTCAACGGCGGCGCAGGCAATGACCGCATCGACGGCGGCGACGGGATCGACAAGCTCTCCTATATCGACGCCATGGGCGGCGTTGTGATCAATCTCAACCTGGCGCGTCAGGTCACGGCTGGCTCCGGAACAGACTATCTCTACAGCATCGAAAATATCGAGGGCTCCGAGTTTGCCGATCGCCTCGGCGGTACGGGCGGGGCCAACGCCATATGGGGCCGCGGCGGCAACGACTTTGTGCACGGTAATGCCGGCAATGACACGATTCATGGCGGGGATGGCCATGACCGTCTGGAGGGCGATGCCGGTAAAGACCAGCTCAATGGCGACGCCGGCGACGATACCCTGGGGGCGGGCGCGGGCGACGATCTGGTTTTCGGGAACACCGGGGCCGATGCCATGGACGGTGGCGAAGGCAATGACACCGTCAATTACGGTGCCTCGCTGGCAGGCATTACAGTCGATCTGACCGTCTATACAATCGACGGATTGCAGGCCGCCTCGGGCGGCGATGCCGAAGGCGACAAGATTTACGGCTTCGAAAACGTTTTTGGCACCCGGTTTAACGACCTGATTTGGGGTGACAGTGGCGCCAACCGCCTGATCGGCCAGGACGGTGTCGACAATCTGGCTGGCAACGAAGGCCATGACAGCCTGGATGGCGGCGCCGGCAATGACGTGCTGAATGGCGGTGATGGCAATGATACCGTCATCGGCGGCGCCGGTGGCGACCGGATGTTCGGCGGCGAAGGCCTCGACACGCTGAGCTACGCCGCAGCGACTGAAACCGTCGGTGTCAGGTTGATGATCAATCCGGCGACCGGCATGCAAAGTGCTGCCGGCGGAGAGGCACGCGGCGATTTTATCGGCGGCTTTGAAAACGTCATCGGCGGCAACGCCGGCGATGCGCTGCACGGCGATGACGGCGACAACCGTCTGCAGGGCCAGGCCGGCGATGACGTGCTCTACGGCAATGGTGGCCGTGACGGACTGGAAGGCGGCAACGCCAATGACCGGATCTATGGTGGTGACGGTGATGACCGCATTACCGGAGGCGCCGGAGCCGACACGATGAACGGCAATGCGGGCAACGACGTATTTATCTACTCTGCATCGGATGTCGTGACGACCGGTGACGCCGTGGCCATGGCCGACCTTATTCAAGGCTTCCATGTCCGGCTGGACCCGGCGGTCGAGTTGGACCGTATCGATCTGCGTGGAATCGACGCCATTGCCGGCGGTACCGACGACGCCTTCAGCCTTATCGGATCGGCGGCGTTTTCAGCCGCGGGCCAGATCCGGGTGTGGTTTGACGGCGCCAACACCGTGATCGAGGCCAATACCATCGATGACGCCGACGGCTATGTCGAACTTGCAATCATCCTGGCCGGAATGAATGTGGTCAACACGCTGAGCGTGCTCGACTTTGCACTATAGGGAGCACCGCCATGACCAATTCCACTGATGATCCCCTGTTGTACCTGCAATGGTATATCGATCAAGGCGACAATCCCGATGTCGACATCGATCTCAATGTGCGCCCGGTGTGGGACGGCGGCGGCGGTCGCGGCTATACCGGCGCCGGCGTCCATGTCGGTGTTTTCGACAGCCGCATCGACCGTAACCACCCCGACCTGGAAAGCAATTACGACGCCAGCCTGCAACTGGACGACCTCAACTACGGCTATTCGAGCAGCGGTCACGGTACGGCGGTCGCCGGAATCATCGCCGCCGCGCGCAATGGCGTCGGCATGACCGGCATCGCCTATGGCGCCTCCCTGACCTCGATGCCGATCATCTTTTCGAGTTCGGTCTCGCTGACCGACTACGCCAAAGCCATCCAGCACGCGCGCGATTTCGACGTCATCAATATGAGCTTCGGCGGCGTCATCCCGTTCGATGTCTACGATGTGCGCCAGTGGTTCAGTGTGTACGGCCAGTATTATCGTGACGCCGCCGAAAACGGCCGAGGCGGCCTGGGCACGGTCCTGGTGCAGGCGGCCGGCAATAACCGCGATGCCTGGCTGGACGCCAATATGAGCAACTTCCAGAGCCAGCGCTACAACCTGGTCGTCTCGGCGGTTGATTCCCACGGCATGGTCGCCGACTATTCCTCCGAAGGCGCCAATGTCCTGGTCTGTGCCCCGTCGAATGGCCCATTTTACGGGCCGTGGGTCGCCACGACCGACCGGCTGGGGATCGATGGCTACAATGATGGCTACAACAATGTCTGGGACCCGGTCCCCCTGGAATATACGACACGCTTCGGCGGGACATCGGCAGCGGCGCCGATGATCACCGGTATCGTCGCCCTGATGCTGGAGGCCAATCCGGAATTGGGCTGGCGCGACATACGCGATATCCTGGCCATAACGGCGCGCCATGTCGGAAACGCCATCGGCGCGGAAACCGGCTATCTCGAAAAGAAGCTGCCGTGGAACGTCAATCACGACAGCTATATCAACGGCGCGGGCCTGCATTTCAGCAACAATTACGGCTTCGGCCTGGCCGATGCCCTGGCGGCCGTGCGCCTGGCGGAAACCTGGACGCATACGCGCACCTCGGCCAACGAGGTGTCACGCCAGGCCAGCGTCAGCGGCGACCAACCTATTCCGGAAGACGGGTCGTGGCTAGAGTTCACCTTCGATATCTCGGCCGGCGTCACGGCACAAAACATTACGCTCTTTCTCGACCTGACCCACGGCATGGCGCGCAACCTGGAGGTCCACTTGATCTCTCCGTCCGGCACGGACAGTATCATCTACCTGCACCAGGGATCGCCGAGCAACATTTACGGTGGCGGTGGCACGCAGTGGTCACCGTGGACCTTCAACAGCAACCATTTCATGGGTGAGGACGCAACCGGCACCTGGCGGCTGAAAGTCATCGACAATCAGGGCAGCTATTATGACAACGGCGTGTTCCACTCCGCCACCCTGTCGGTCTATGGCGACGCCCCCACCGACGACAACGACTTCATCTACACCAATGAATTCGGCGCCCTGGCCGGGATGACCTTCGGCTACACCCTCACGGATACAAACGGCAACGACACGCTCAATACGTCGGCCGTGACCCTGGGTTCCGTCCTCGACCTGCGCGCCGGCAAGACCAGCACCATCAATGGTCAGACCGTCACCATAACGGCGGGAACGATGATCGAAAACGCGTGGGGCGGCGACGGCGCGGATCGGATCACCGGCAATGCGGTGGCCAATGATCTGGAAGGCCAGCGCGGCAATGACCAGCTCAGCGGCCGCGAGGGTGACGATACACTGAACGGCGGCTCCGGCAACGACGTACTCAACGGCGGCGCCGGCAGTGACCGGATCGATGGCGGTGACGGCACGGATCGTGTTACCTATGCCGATGCTGCGGCCGGCGTCGTGATAGCCCTGGCGATCGCCCGCCAGGACACCGGCGGTTCCGGGATCGACATGCTGTACAGCATCGAAAACCTTGAGGGCTCCAACTTCAACGACCGGCTCGGCGGGACGGACGCCGGCAATGTCTTGTGGGGCCGCAGCGGCGACGACCTGATCCATGGCTATGCCGGTAAGGACACGATCGCGGGCGGCGACGGCAATGACCGGCTGGAAGGCGACGCCGGTGATGACCAGATGACCGCCGACGGTGGCAACGACACGCTCAATGGCGGCGCCGGCAAGGATGTCATCAATGGCCAGGACGGCGATGACGTCGTCAATGGTGGCGAGGGCGACGACACGGTGCTGAGCAGCGCCGGGGCCGACACCCTGGACGGCGATGTGGGGACCGACACTGTGTCCTATGCGGCCTCTTTCGCCGGTGTCACGATCGACCTCAATGTCTATTACTACATGGACACCCAGAAGGCCTCCGGCGGCGATGCGCAGGGCGACTTGCTCTACAACTTCGAGAACGTCACGGGGAGCCAGTTTGCCGATCTCCTGACCGGTGACACAGTGAACAACCGTCTCAGCGCGGGTGACGGCGCAGATGCCCTGATTGGCAATGACGGCAATGACACCCTGGATGGCGGCGCCGGCAACGATGGCATCAACGGTGGTGCAGGCGACGATTTCATCACCGGCGGCGCCGGCTTCGACCACATGTACGGCGGCGACGGCATCGACATGCTGAGCTACGCGGGATCGACCGAGGGTGTGGGCGTGCGCTTGATGATCACGCCTGCGACCGGCTTGCAAAGTGCCGCCGGTGGCGATGCGCGCGGCGACGTGATCAGCGGCTTTGAAAACGTCAGCGGCGGCAGCGCCGGGGATTCGCTTAACGGCGACGACGCCGATAACCGTTTGCTAGGCCAGGCGGGCGCCGACGTGCTCTACGGCTATGGTGGACGCGACTGGCTGGAAGGCGGCGCCGACAATGACCGGATGTACGGCGGCGACGGCGACGACCGTCTGGTCGGGGGCACGGGCAGCGACACGTTGAACGGCGGTATAGGCAATGACACCTTCACCTATTCTGCGTCGGATGTCGTTGCGACGGGCGATGCCAGGGCTGCGGCCGACCAGATTATCGGCTTCCATGTCCGGCTTAATCCGGCGGTTGAACTGGACCGGATCGACCTGCGAGGTGTCGATGCCATCACCGGCGGGGCAGACGATGCCTTTACCTTCGTCGGTTCAGGCGCTTTCACGGCAGCGGGACAGCTCAGGGCGTGGTTCGACGGCACAAACACTGTGATCGAGGCCAATACGGTCAATGACGCCGATGGTCACGTCGAACTGGCGATCATCCTGGCCGGCATGAACGTGGCCGCTACGCTGACGATGTTCGACTTCGCCCTTTGACGTTTACGCCAAGCCGTTTGTGGGCGGCATTCGTAGAAGTGTAATATTTTGAATCTACAGCTGTTTTCAACGCGGAAAGCGCGGAAAAGTCGGAAAGACGCGGAAATAGTAAGTGGGTTGCTCTACTATCGCCCGACGGGCTATCATTTCGGAGAGTTGGTGCAACAAGCGCCAAAAATGCGCTTCGCGCGGACGGATTAGCATCCTGAATTTCGGCGTCTTTCCGACTTTTCCGCGCTTTCCGCGTTGAAAATAGGTATAATACCAACGGCGTTAAACTCTGACCTGTGCATATTCCCTTGTTCCGATTGATCGAATGCGTTCTGGCTGTTCCATGAGAGCCTTCCATGCGTTGCAACAAGCTTCGACAATGGCTTCGTAATTTTCATAGACCCGATTGGCGAGATAGTTCTGTCGTAGATACTGCCAGACATTTTCCTGAGGATTTAGCTCTGGCGAATAGGGTGGCAATTTCATCAGGGTGATATTTTCGGGCACGATAAGTTTG